>NZ_JAVDXI010000004.1:0-456171 GCF_031457805.1 Caulobacter sp. BE264
GCCGCCGATCTGGCCATCAAAGCCTCAAGGACAGGGGGTCATTTTTGGACGCCGATATCCCCGAGATGGGGGTCACTTTTGCAAGCCGAAACACATATTGGGCGCGGTTCAGCCCGAGGGGTTGGTTGCTCATAATGATTTTCCGAAGGGACCAGACCCTTTCCCCACTATTTCGGGGAAAGGGTCGGCGGGCGCTTAGGCCGAGAAGTTGTCGCGGGTGATGCGAAGCAGGCGACCGCCGTGGTTCGTCACGATGATGTCGCCCTTGCGATCAGCGCTCGGAAGGAACACGCGATAGCTGTTCACATCCGTGCCGAACTTGATTTCGAGCAGCCCCATAGGGTCGAGCGCAAAAATCAGGTCGTTCGGCTTGAGGGCCAAGATAGCGGTCAACGCTTTGATCAGGTTCTCGGCCGAAACCTGAATCGTGCCGGTGCCATCCGTCGCGCCACCCAGGTCATAGGCAGGTGCGGAACCCACTTTGATCGACCCGCCCATTTCGACTTTCACCGTCGCGACCTTGCCGATGGCCTTCGACAAGTGGGGTCGCACGAACTTGGTCGATAGCTCTTCCAACTGACTGACCACGCATGTTCCCGAGGGCTTAAACAGGTCCTTGTTCAGCAAGTGCGCAGCCATTTCCCGTCGCCCCTGACCAAAGGCGGTCATCGGCGGAAGACTGATCGCGACGGTCTTTGCCTTCACGCCATCTCGCACACCAAACTCCAGGGCGAAGACGTTGTCCGGCGTGGTGATCGCGCTGGGCCTCTTGAAGCGCTCACGCAGATGCGCGGGTGCGAAATACAAGTCCGCGTTCGCACGCATTCCCGAGTTCATGAACGCTGGATAGCCCGGCGTAATGACGCTGCCACCATTAGGGACCACTTCGATGACCAAGTTCGGGCTTTCTTGGCGCGCTTGGGTAATCGTCCATACGCCGTCAACGAGAATGAACTGGCGCTTGGCGGGAACCTTCCCCTTGGAGTTGTCCGTCTTGCTGGCCGTGGGATCAACGGGAATCTCGCTCAGCCCCTCCGGCACAAGTTGGCCGAGACACAGCATTTCGGCGACCTGCCTGACCTCAAGCGGCGCGCCAGATCCGTTCGAGGTCGGGATGCTGGCGTGGAGAGCCGCGAGATCCTGGCTCGGCGCCACGCGGATGACGATGTCGTCCCCCTCCACAATCCCGACGAGCTGGATGACGCGACCAGTCATCGGCACACTGCCAGGCAGGTCGCTGACCGGAATGGCCATCACAGTGGCCTGACTTGTCACGGCCTGTTCGACACCGGCCAAGATCGAGGCCTCGGCAACAACCTCTTCGACTTCCTGCTCGGTGTCGCGCAGGGCCTGACGATGACTGTCAGCTAGGCCCGTTAGGCCCTTCGCCCTTGTGATCGGATCGACGTAGTTTTCAATGAGTTCAACGAGGTATTCGACCGTAATGGGTTGTCCTGACTGAGGTGCCATAGGCCCAGTCATCAGATGGCGAAGTTGCGTGACCGCCGGCGTGTGCTTCTCAAACAACCGGTTGGCGACAGGCTTGGGAACCGGCCCAACCGGGCCAGTCACCGTCTCCGTGGGGTGCGTGAGGTGGGTCGCAAGCAGCATGAAGGAGGCGTTTTCATCATCCCCTTCACGGAAGGCGCGCTGAATGCCTGCCTGCGCGACGGCCGCCAAAAGCGCCGCACGGTGTCCGGGCTTGGAGAAATCATTCGCCAGCAACGCCACCGCCGCGACCGTTTCATTGGTCGTCTTGGTCTTTTGGCCGCTGAGCCTTTTGGTGGCCTTGGCATGGTCTTGGATGTCTCGATCCAAAGCCAGAACGGTGTCGCGAATGGGGTTGAGGCGGCCGTTGAGTTCGTCCGCAGCCGTGGCGGCCTCAACGATAGCGATGTGATTTTGGTTATTGCTCAAAGTCGCATTCCTAGGTGCGGCCCGCCTTGCAGGTCGCTGATGAACACGGGGTCTGCCCGCGCTAACCACCCCGAAGGGCTGCTAGGAATGCTGGTGGGTTACGATACCCAGGAGCGCCGAAGCCTCCCAGCACAGATCACTGCGACGCGTCGCGATGATAGATAGATGCGCCTCCACCGCGACGCAAAAGGCCGCAGAGCTTCAGCCTGCAGCAGCAGGTATCGAGAATCTCATGACACCTGCTACTAGTAGACCTGTCAGGCAATACTAACCCACCGCGAAATCATTGAGGGGCCCAATTTTCTCAGCAAACGCTTCCCCGTCCGCTGGATTATCGAAGACACAGTAAAACGCGTTGGGTAGAGCCAGCCGTTTTGATGGCCGCTAGAGCCATCGTAAACTTAGTTGTCGAAGCGCAGAGTAACCGAGACGCCTTACTCTTCCAGCCACTTGGCCACTTGGGGGGTGCTGTTCGGCGAGATTGTACCCGCCGCTCAGATGCTCTTCGACCTCTAGCGCGCATATGGCCGGGAAAAACTCGGCCGCGTGGTCATAAATGAGAACTTCCATTCGCAGTTGCTCCCGACGAACACTGGGAAATTCCGCGAGAAAGGCCACTGCGGCGACCTACTCGGATCGACGAGAATTCCCCGTCGGTCAGTTCGTTGGAAATCTGAAAGGGGATCGAACCCTTTGCGTGGAGCGGCTAACCAGCCCAGATCAAGTCATCGAGACACACCCGATTAAGACCCAAACCATAATACGCCTTAAATTCTTTTGGCAACAGAAAATAATCGTTAACCTTGAATATATTCAGATGCTTCGTAGTGGAGCATCGGCAAACTCGCATCATCATTTCAGATTATACTTAACAGGCGGAACTTTCCATCCTGTCGTGCTCGCACCAAAGCACGCGCTGCTTCCAAAGATCAAGGCAGTGCCGGGAAACTCGGATACGCGACGCGCTCCATAGCTTCGGCCAGAATCTTAAGCCCAGCTCCCTGGCCATAACCACGTCCAACGGACATTCCTTTATGCCCGGTCAGGAGATCGTGGATTTCCTCGCCCAATCCGGCATCCCGGCAGGCCCGCTTGAACGAGTGCCGGAACGAATGGAAGGTCTTGTTCGGGTCGTTGATGCCGCCGCTCCCCTCCCCACCATTGCGTTCGCACCACACGCCCCACCACTTGGTGAAGGTTCGGGACGACGACAAAACCTCAGCCGGATCGTGAGGCAGTTCGGGAAACAGGTAGACTTCACCGCGCCGCTGCACATCCAGGGCGTATTTCACGAAGCCAAGCTCGATCAACGCCTTGTGGATTGGCACAGGTCGCTGCGACTGACGGTTCTTGAGCTTGCGACCCGTAAGATCGAGGAACCACGTACCCTCGGCATCCAGCTTCACATCGGCAGCTTTGGCGGCAGCCAGTTCCTCAAGGCGGCACCCCGTCCATAGGCCAAGGATCGGGAGCCAGTAGTACGCATCTTTCAGCAACAAGCTGCCCAGCTCATCGCGATAGCCCCAAAGTTGACCGGCGCTGTTGTGCGTCCGAGCACAACCCAGGAACATGGGCTGCGAGAAAATCAGCGCGATGTCGTCGGCGTCGTAGGCCAGCCGCTCCTCCTCCTCGCCCTTAGCCTTGGGCATGACAGGCGTGACGGGGTTCGCGGCGACCACTCCGACGCTAACGGCATAGTCGAACAGCTTCTTGTAGACGAGAAACCACTTCCACTGGGTCTTCTTAGACAGCAGGCGGGCGCTAGGATTCCGCGCCTGCCAGTCCAGCACTTTTCGGAACGACAGCTTGTCGAGTGCTGGGCGCTTGATAATTGGAAAGCGCCGCAGGTCTACCGCGAAGGCGTCCATCTGCGCCGGCGTCACCTGATGCACGTGAGGCGTATCAAGCGCTTCGTTCAAACGGCGCACATAACTCCGCACTGCCGTCGCGTTGGACGGGCGCTTCGAGACAATATAGCGCTCGGCAAGCTCGCCAAGGGTCAACAACTCATTAGGGGCACCTGGGAGCGAAACAACACCTGCAGGGGCGCGTAGAGCAATCTGAGGGGCATCGTCAGCGTCCTCTGGCCAGCTGTCGAATTCGCCACGCCGGAACCTGCGCATAAAGGTCTCGACATCGCACCATGCGGAACCGAAGGCACCTCGTAGGTGAACAAGAGCAGGATGGCTCACCGGTAGGGCGATACCCCGCGAACCAAGGGCATCGACTAGATGCTCATCGAAGCCTTCGATCGCGGACCATTGCCCAGCCTGAAGGCGACTATGACGCGTCGAGGTCGCCATATCCTCTAAGCTGAAATCTTCGAAGGTTTCGGCGACGCCGTTGAAAAATGCGTCCTGGGCCGCGTCGATGGTCGCGTTCCTCCAAGCCTCGATCGCTTCAAGAAGCTGTTCACGCCGCACATTAGGCTTAGCCGGCAGCACAGTGGGCACGCTCGGAACTTCCGCCTCGGGGGATGCTGAAACAGCAGCCGGAGCACGCGCGGCAGCAATCCGCGCGTCAAGTTCGGCCAAGATCGCGGCCGCTTTGGGCAGGGCTTCGGCTTTACTAGCCGTGCCGAGGGATCGCCAGACCTGCGCCTTTCCGCCAAACGCGTGGCGGACGTCGGAAGGGATGTCCTTCTTGACGTAAAATGTGCGCCCCTTACCGCGCGTGCAGACGTTCTGCATAAACCGCATTCCGTAGCAGGCGTCCGTAGCAGATACAGCTCCGGAAACCCTTACGCTGTAAGGGTTTCAACGTCTACAACAGGTTAAGGAGGAGATGGCTGGGGAACTAGGACTCGAACCTAGAATGACGGTACCAAAAACCGCAGTGTTACCATTACACCATTCCCCAGCAGGAACGGCGAGACCCCTCGGGGCCCGGCGAGGCGGTGGAGATAGCTCACGACTCGGACGGATGCAACGGCCTTTTCAGAACTTTTTTCGGCGCTTCCAAACAACCTGAAAAAAGGCGCTTGCGCCCTCCGGAACACCCCCCTATAAGGCCGGCCTCCAAGTCGGAGTGTGGCTCAGTCTGGTAGAGCACTGCGTTCGGGACGCAGGGGTCGCAGGTTCAAATCCTGCCACTCCGACCACTTCTCCCCGCTGACCAGAAGCGGGAAAATCACAGAAAATCAAAGCGCTCTGCGCCGCGAAAGCGGCGCTGGCCGGCGTGCGTGGTGTTGAGCGCAAGAAAAGCTCCCCCACGTTGCGCGCTCTTCATTTGGTTGCAACCCGAACACCGGTTAGCTTGTCGGCGGTTCGCAAACAGGACCTCCGATGAAGCAGTTCTTCCTGACCGTCGCCGGCGTGTTCGTCGGCCTTCTGTTGTTCCTGGTTGGCGTGCCTTTCCTGTTGATCGCGATGGCGGCCGGCGCCGCGCGTCCCGCCCCCGTGCCCGCGCACGCCGTCCTGCAGCTGGACCTGCGCAACGGTCTCTCGGACCAGGAGCCCAAGAGCCCGTTCGCCGCCTTCGGCTCCAGCAGCGGCTCGGTGATCTCGGTGATCGAAACCCTGCGGCGCGCCGAGAAGGATGACAAGGTCAAGGCCATCCTGGTGCGCCTGCCCGAGGGCGGCGTCGCCCCGGCCGCCGCCGACGAGCTGCGCCTGGCCTTCAAGCACTTCCGCGAGGTCGGCAAGAAGCCGATCTACGCCCACAGCCAGGGTCTCTACCCCTCGGGCATGGTCACCTCGACCTACATGCTGGGCGCGGCGACCAGCGAGTTCTGGATGCAGCCCGACAGCAGCTTCCAGGCGGTCGGCATCGCCTCGGAGTCGATGTTCTTCAAGCGCTTCTTCGACAAGTACGGCGTCAAGGCCGAGTACGAGCAGCGCTATGAGTACAAGAACGCCGTCAATCCCTATCTCTACAGCGACTATACGCCCGCCCACCGGGAATCGACCCTGTCGTGGATGGGCTCGGTCTATCGCACCGCCCTGACCAGCGCCGCCGCCGATCGCAAGCAGGATCCGGCCAAGCTGCTCAAGACGCTGGAGAACGGCCCCTACATCGCCCAGGAGGCCCAGGCCAAGGGCCTGATCGACAAGGTCGGTCAGGTCAGCGACATCCAGACCTTCGCTCTGGAGAAGGCCGGCAAGGGCGCCAAGCTCGTGGACTTCGAAGACTACGCCTCGCGCTCGAAGCCGCCGGCGGTCAAGGGCGGCCCGGCGATCGCGGTGATCGGCGCCGAAGGGGCGATCGTCACGGGCACGGACGGCGGCGGTTCGCCGTTCGGCGGCGACAGCAATGTCTATTCCGACGACGTGGCCCAGGCCTTCCGCAACGCCACCGAGGACAAGGACGTCAAGGCGATCGTCTTCCGCGTCTCCTCGCCCGGCGGCTCCGACACCGCCTCGGAGCAGATCCTGGCGGCCCTGGAAGGGGCCAAGAAGGCTGGAAAGCCGGTCGTGGTCAGCATGGGGACCTATGCGGCCTCAGGCGGCTACTGGATCTCCAGCCAGGCCGACTCGATCATCGCCCAGCCCTCGACCCTGACCGGTTCGATCGGCGTCTATGGCGGCAAGTTCGCCATCGGCGACGCCCTGGCCCGCTTCGGCGTCGACACCAAGGACCTGCACGTGGGCGGAGCCTATTCGCAGGCCTTCGGTTCGGCCGAGGGCTTCACGCCCGAGCAGCGCGCCAAGTTCGCCGGCTGGATGGACCGGATCTACGCCGGCTTCATCACCCGCGTGGCCGAGGGTCGCAACCTGCCGCCCGCCAAGGTCCGCGAGATCGCCAAGGGTCGCGTCTGGACCGGCGAGCAGGCCAAGCAGCTGGGCCTCGTCGACGATCTGGGCGGCTACTACGAGGCCGTCGAGAAGGCCAAGGCCCTGGCCAAGGTCAAGGGCGACATCCGCATCAAGCACATGGACAGCGGCAAGTCGCCGTTCGAAGCGTTCGAGAAGTTCCTCGGCGTGTCGGAGACCTCGGCCAAGACCCTGGCGGCCGCCGCCTGGGTGCTGGGCGACCCGCGCTCGCAGGCGATCCTCGACGAGATGGCCAAGGCCCGCCTCCGCTCCGCCCCCGGCGGCGCCTCGGTGCTGGCCGACATGCCGGTGCGGTAGAACTTAGACGCCGCGCAACGACGAAGCCGCCCGGGGCGACCCGGGCGGCTTTTTCGTGGGCGGCGGGGCGGCGGTGATGGCTCCAATAACCCGCAGATGCTCCGGAAAAAGGCCGCTTCGGTGGGCCCTTGAAAGCCCGCGACGACACGTCGGACACTCGGCAGTCGCCGCCCCCCCGTGCCGACCTCGTCCCTTCTCCCCTTGCGGGAGAAGGTGGCCTGCGAAGCAGGTCGGATGAGGGGTTGAAAGCCCGACCCGACAAAGCTCGCGAGAGACCCCTCATCCGTCAGCCTTCGGCCGACACCTTCTCCCGCAAGGGGAGAAGGGTACGACGTCCGCCGCGGAAAGCTGACGGCCGGACCAGCCAAAAGAAAAGCGCCGGTGCTTTCGCACCGGCGCTCAACTTCAGAGCGGTCTGCTCGTTCGATTAGAACGAGTAGCGGGCGCCCAGGTAGAAGCGGCGGGGTTCAACCCAACCGTTGGCTTGCTTGAAGGCGTAGGTGCCGTCGCCAGCCAGCAGCTTCTGCACGCTCGTCGTCGACTGCTTGTTCAGGATGTTGAACGCGTCGAGGAAGAACTCGACCTTGCCGCCCAGGCCCGGCACTTCGTGCTGGTAACGCAGGCGCATGTCGAACGTGTAGTAAGACGGGTTCTTCTCGCTGCCGACCGTACCTGCCGTGGTGTAGGTGTCGGTCACGCCTGCGTAGGTGTAGGCGGCGTCTTGCGGCGCGAAGTAACGACCCGAGACCGGGTCAGCCGGGGTGAACAGCGAACCGCTGTTCCAGTTGAACACGCCCGAGACTTGCAGACCGAAGTCGAAGTCATACGAGCCGTAGGCCTTGAACTGGTGCTTGATGTTACCAGCTTGCGGGCCCCACATGTTCGGCGCGCGCGGATCGATGGCGATCCAGTCGCCCTGGAAGTCGGCGTTGCCGTCCGAGTTGGTGTTACCCTCGGCCCAGTTGCGGGTGTACGAGGCTTGGCCTTGCCAGTTGCCGGTCTTGTACTTGGTGACCGACAGTTCGAAGCCCGTGTATTCGCGCTTGCCGCCCGCCAGGGTGCCCAGAACGTAGTTCGCGTTCGGAGCCGACGAGAAGCCGAAGTACGAGTACGGCAGGTAGAACGCCGTGCCCGGCGAAGCGTGGCCGAGGGCCGCGCAGGTGGCCACGGTGCAGTTCGGATCCGAGTAGATGGCCAGATCGTAGTCTTCGAAGATGTCCTTCGTGACGCGACGGGTCAGCGAGGTCGACACGCCGATGCTCGAACCGATCGTGGTCGAGCCACCGACCATGAATTCGTCGGTGTAGGGCGTCTTGGTCGCCGGGCCGAAGACCGAGTCCGGAACCACGGCGCCGCCGCGGGTACGGAAGGTCAACCACTGGTTGCCGATATAGATCTGCTCTTCGGTGACCGGGCCGGTCAGGTTACCGGCGAAGTTGGCCATGTCCGAACGGATCGGGTCATAGTAACGGCCGTAGAACGCATAGACCTTGCTGCGGCCGTCGCCCTTGACGTCGTAGACGACGCTGACGCGCGGGGCCAGTTCCCAGTCGAACGTGAACAGCTTGTCGCCGGCCGAGCTGAAGTGGCTCCACTTTTCGGCGCGCAGGCCGGCGGTGAGCGTCAGCTGGTTCAGCGTCCAGGTGTCCTGGATGTAGGCGGTCTGGCCTTCGCTCTTGATCGAGTAAGGCGCGTCCACCGTACGCAGGGCGCGGTAGGCGTTGATCTGACCGCCCGGGTTGCCGGCGGTGCTGGTGAAGGTCAGCGCGTTGACTTCGGCGGCCGAGATCGTGCCGTCGCTGTTGGTGTCCAGCAGACCGCGGAAATACGACGCGTTGGCGCTTGCCGCCATCGCCGCCTGGATGCGCGGGATGTCGGTCGAGGCGAACGGACGCGAGGTCCAGCCCGACGAGGCGGTCGTGTAGTCAAGGTAGGTGCGGCCCGAGAACGCCGAAGCGATCGAGGTGTAGGTCGCGTTACCCGGGACGGTCGCGTTACGCTTGTAGATGTTGTCCGTCATCGAGTAGCCGCCCTTGAAGGTGTGGCTGCCGAAGTCGGTGTCGAGGTAGTATTCGAGCTTGGCGCCCCACTCTTCCGAGTTGCGGTGCGTTTCGCTGTTAGCGCCGGCGCCGCCCAGCTCGCGCTGAGCCTGGGTCGAACCCGCGCCACGGAAGGTGACCGTGTTGCGGATGGACTGGTCAGCGGCCAGCGTCGTCAGCTCGGCCTTGTGGTTGTAGTAGTAGGCGTTGATCAGCAGGTCGCCCCAGGTGCGGCTGTAGTCGATCTTGTAGTTGTCGCCGCCCTGCTTGGTCGCCGAGTCACGGTTATTCAGCGTCGAGGCCGAGCGCGAACCGCTGATCTCGGTCGGGTCGTTGAAGAACGTACCGGTCAGACGGTCGTTGTCGGTGATCTGCCAGGTGGTCTTGAAGAAGGCGTACTTGGCGTCGTTGGTGACGTTACGACGAACCGCGCCCGTCGTCGGATCCAGCACTTCGTCCGAACGGTGCTTCTTCTGGTACGAACCGAAGACCCACAGCTTGTCCTTGATGATCGGGCCGCCGAGGGTGAAAGCGGTGTCGTAGGTCTTGAAGCCGCCCGAGGTCGAGTGCTTGTCCTTGGCGACCAGCTTGTCGTTCTGCAGGTAGTAGTTGATCGAGCCGTGCCACTCGTTCGAACCCGACTTGGTGACGACGCGCGACACCAGGCCCGAACCGCCGGCCGATTCAGCCGGCAGACCGCCGACCGTGACTTGCTGTTCCTGGATGATTTCCGAGTTGAAGTTCGAACCGAAGGTGCCGGTCAGCGGGTCGGTGACGTTGACGCCGTCCAGGTAGTAGACGTTGTCGGTCGACTGACCGATCGTGCCGCCGACGTCCGAATAGTTGACGCCCGAACGCGAGGCCGGGTTGCCGCCGCTCGAGGGCTTCACGCCCGGAACCAGCTGCAGGTAGCTTTGATAGTTACGGCCGGTGGGCAGCGATTCCACAACGCCGAGCGTCAGGGTGGTGCCGACAGTGGCCGAGGTCACGTCGACGGCGGCCAGCGAACGGCCGGTGACGACGATCTGCTCAACGGCGTTCTCGTCCGAAGCCAGGGCGTAGCCGACCGACAGGTCCTTACCAGCCGAGACGGCGACGTTGCTGGCGCTGAAGTCCTTGTAGCCCGACGACACGATCGAGACCGAGTAGTTGGTGGCCGGGTCAAGACCGCTGACGCGAACCTTACCTTCAGCGTCGGTGGTGGCCGTGCGGCTCACCAGGCTGTCCGGCGACTTGATGACCACGGTCGCGCCGGCGACCGGCTGGCCGCTCGAACCCGTGATCGTGACGCGCAGCGCGCCTTGCGACTGCGCGAAGGCCGAGCCGGCGACGACGACGCTGAGCGCCACGCCGAGAGCCAGGCGGCTAGCACCTTTGGAGAGCAGGCGCGCGCGCGCGCTGCTTTTGGTCGAATTCATGCTGTTTAGTCCCCTCTGAACGCGCTGGCAGCGGTAAGACGAACAAGAAGCCCCTCTAGCGTCTTGTCCGAATTCGAGCCGAAACCCGCTGTAGCCCCACCACGCAATCACTTGTGTCCCGGAACAAACTCTTCCGGTTGCACCGACGTTAGGGGGTGCGTCGGGCGAGGGTCAATTGTGATTGCAAAAAAGTAATCATTATCCGCACCCCCCTGTCGCAAAATCGCCACAGGCGGGACACTTTTCGGAAAATCATTGCTTAATCTGGATGCGCTAGCGTCGAATCTGGCGCGGCGACGCAACCAGCAGGTTGTTTTTTCTCGGCTATTTGCGGCTTTGAAAACGGTGTTCGCCCGATCGTTTTTTCGAAGATCGACGCGCAAGCCACGGGCTCGCACACCTTGACTTCTGCCAATTCCTTGCTTGGAAGGTCACGATTTTCATAAATCTGTTTTATTTTTAACCCCCGAAAGAGCAATGTTCTTGCTTGAAAGCCTGATGCTTGAGCAGGGGGAGACGGCCAACGCCCATTGCGTAGGCGCTGCGCCCTCGCGAAGATATCGGGCGGCGAAATCGCGCCGCGCGTTCCTGAGACTCAGACCCGTATGAGCGACTTCCGATACGTCACCGAATCTCTGTCCGTCAGCCCGCAGGTCGATCCGGCCGACATGGCGCGCGCCGCCGCGCAGGGGTTCGTGCTGGTGATCAACAATCGGCCCGACGGCGAGGATCCCAGCCAGCCGTCCAGCGCCAGCGTCGAGGCGGCGGCGCGGGCTGCGGGGATGGACTATCTGCACGTGCCGGTGCGCGGGGGGCCGACCCCCGAGCAGGTCGAGATCATGCGCGCGGCGTTCGACGCCGCGGGCGGTCCGGTGCTGGCCTTCTGTCGCTCGGGCACCCGATCGATCGTGACCTGGTCGGTCGGCCAGGCCCTGGCGGGCGCGGATCGCGAGACCCTGATCGCCCAGGGCCGCCAAGCGGGCTACGACCTCTCTGGCGTTCTGCCGGTCGAGATCTTCTAGAACGCGGCGGACTCGCGTGCCGCCATCGGCGTCGGTTCGGCCTCGCAGCTGGCGAGGACGAACTGGGCCAGGATGATACACAGGATGGCGAAGGCTGCGCGCTGAAGCCGTTTTGACACAAAAATCGCCGCGTCCGCCGCCATGGCCGGTTCTCCCTCGGGTACTGGAGAGCCGCAGCGCAAGACCGGCGCCGTCCTAGAGCGTGACGCCGAAAGTGGGAACCGGTTTCGGCGCAAGTCACGCTCTAAGTGTTTGATTTAGAGCCTCGTTATCGCGTCAAAACGATTCCGTTTTGACGCGCGAGGCTCTAGCTGAGGAGCGATCCGATGATTCCTTTCGTCCGCGAGCTCGAGTTCGAATACGGCCGCTGCGACCAGGTCAGCCCCCTGATCCGGCGGGTGATCGCCCGAAATCCGGGGCCGTTCACCTTCACCGGCACCGGCGTCTATATCGTCGGCCAGGGCGAGGTGGCGGTGATCGATCCGGGTCCCGACCTGCCCGAGCACTTCGAGGCGCTGAAGGCCGCGCTGGTCGGCGAGCGCGTCACGCACGTGCTGGTCACCCACCACCACCTGGACCACAGCCCCCTCGCCCACCCGCTGGCGCAGGCGTTCGGCGCGAAGGTCTACGGCCTGCCCGCGCCGGCCGATCACGGCGAGGCGGCCGCGCCGGGTCTGGAAGAAGGCGCTGACGCGCGCTTCCGGCCAGACGTCGTGCTGGCCGATGGGCAGGCGCTGACAGGACCGGGTTGGACGCTGGAGACGGTGGCCACCCCGGGTCACACCTCCAACCACCTGTGCTTTGCGCTGCGCGAGGAGAACGCCCTCTTCTGCGGCGACCACATCATGGGCTGGTCGACCACGGTGATCACCCCGCCCGACGGGGACATGGGTGACTACTTCGCCAGCCTGGCCAAGGTGCGGGCGCGAGGCTTCGACACGCTTTGGCCGACGCACGGCGCGCCCGTGCGCGAGGTGACGCCGTTCATCGACGCCTATGTCGCCCACCGCCGGGCGCGCGAGGCTCAAATCCTGGAAGCCCTTGGCGCGGGTCTCACAACCATCAAGGCGATGGTGCCCAGCCTCTATGCGGCGGTCGATCCGCGCCTGCATCCGGCGGCGGCCCTGTCCGTGCTGGCCCACATGATCCAGCTGGTCCGCGAGGGCCGCGTGGCCACGGCCGGCGAGGCCAGCCTCGACGCCGAGTACCGGCTCGCCTGACGGAGCTTCAGCCCCCCTTGATCGCCGTCAGCAGAGCGCCGATCCGGTCGCAGTTGCGGCCAAGGTCTGGTCCCGCGTCACGGCCGATGGAACGCATGTCCAAGCGCGAACCCGCCGCGTCCGGGCGCACCCGCACCACGACATCGTCGGTCAGGCCGTACCAGAAGCTACGGGCGGTCGCCTCCAGCCGGCCATCCATCGGATCGTCGGTGATCAGGGTCATGCCCGACGCCAGGACGGCGGCCTTGGCCGCTTCATAGGCGTCGGCCGGGGTTCGACTGCTGACCAGCGGTCGCGCCGCCGGGCAGGTCTCGGCGTTGATCTCGGCGATGCGGCGACCCGCAAAGGCGGCTGATCCGACCGGCAGGCTGGGGTCGGCGTCGACCAAGGCCGCAGCCCCACCCCGCGCCGCCAGCGCCGCATCGGAGAAGCCGAGCGGCGTCTTCCAGTCGGTCGCCACATCATGGATCGGCGGAGCCTGGCCAAACAGCGCCTTGGCGCCGAACATCACCCCGAAGGTCGCCCCGGTGATCAGCAGGGCCAGCAGCGCCGCCTTCCACAACCGTCCGAAGCCGGCGAACAGGGCGATGACCAGACCGATCAGACCCGTCGCGACGCTGGCCTGGGCCGCGCGGGGCGCCCAGTCCAGGGTCATCATGTTGTAGCCGAACGGCAGGTCGATCAGGCCAAGCTTGACGCCCAGCGCGCCGCCGCCGGCCAGGATCGCCGGGGTCAGGGCCACCAGGACCGCGAAGTCCAGATAGGTCGACGCCCAGCCGGGCTTGGACTTTTCGCCCTTCGCCTTCGCCTTGGCCTTGCGCCCCGGCGTGATCGGCACGGCGAAAGGCGTCGCCTCGGCCGAGACCGGCTTGGCCTGCGGTGGAGACTTCGGCGCGTCGGCCTTGTCCGGCTCGTGCAGGCGCAGCGGGGCCTCAGGCTCGGGCTTGGCCTCCGGCGCCTTAGCCTCGACGACGGTCACCGGGTCCGCAGGCTTGGGCCCAGCGGCGGCGATGGCGGCGGCTTCGGCGATGATGGCGTCGGCGGCGGAGAGCGGCTTGGCCTCGGGCGGGGACGCCTCGGGGGCCTTGGCCTCGACCTCAGGCTCGACCGCGATCAGCTTGGCTTCGGGCGGCGTTTGAGGCGACGGAGCCTCAGACGCCGCCAGGGGCTCCCCCGCCGGCTGGGTCTCCTCTTGCTGGTCGGCCTCCTTGACCGGCTCGGGCGCATAGATCTTGGTCGCCTGGCTTCCGTCCGCCGCCGCCAGGGTCGGCTTGGGCGCAGGCGGGCTGGGCTGCAGCGGCGTGGCCGGCAGGGTGTAGCCGTCGTCAGCGAGGCGCTTGCGGATCAGCTTCTTGTCGATCTTGCCGGTCGCGCCCAGCGGGATGTCGTCGACGATCAGCACGTCGTCGGGCATCCACCATTTGGCGATCTTGCCTTGCAGGTAGTCGATGAACTCCTGCGGCGTGGCGGTCTCGCCGTCCTTCAGCTTGACCAGCAGCACCGGGCGCTCGTCCCACTTGGGATGAGGCTGGCCAACCACCGCCGCCAGGGCGACCTTGGGGTGGCCCACGGCGATGTTCTCGATCTCGATGGTCGAGATCCACTCGCCGCCCGACTTGACCACGTCCTTGGCGCGGTCTGTGATCTGCATGAAGCCGTGCTCGTCGATCGTGGCGACGTCGCCGGTGTCGAAGAAGCCCTCGTCGTCGAGGATCTTGCCGCCGGCGCCCCGGAAGTATTCGGCCGCGATGATCGGGCCGCGGATCTTCAGATGGCCGAAGGCCTTGCCGTCGTGCGGCAGGCGCTTGTCCTCGTCGTCCTTGAGGCAGATCTCGACGCCCAGCGGCGGACGGCCCTGCTTCAGGCGCCAGGCCATCTGCTGGTCATAGGGCAGCTTGGCGAGGTCGTCGGTCAGCACAGACAGGGTCCCGACCGGCGAGGTTTCGGTCATGCCCCAGGCATGGACGACCTCGACGTCGTACTTGTCGTGGAAGGCGCGGATGATGCTTTCAGGGCAGGCCGCGCCGCCGATCACCACCTTCTTGAGGTTGGGCAGCTTGGCGCCCGTCGCTTCCAGGTGCTGCAACAGCATCTGCCAGACCGTAGGCACGGCCGCCGAGAAGGTGACGCCCTCGGTGTCCAGAAGTTCGAAAATCGAGGCGCCGTCCATCTTGGCGCCCGGCATCACGATCTTCGCGCCCGACCCCGGCGCCGAAAACGCCACGCCCCAGGCGTTGGCGTGGAACATCGGCACCACCGGCAGGATCACGTCCTTCTGCGACAGGCCCATCACGTCGGGCTGCAGGGTGATCAGGGTGTGCAGGAAGTTCGAGCGGTGGGAGTACATCACCCCCTTGGGATCGCCGGTCGTGCCCGAGGTGTAGCAAAGGCCCGCGGCCGTGCCCTCGTCGAAGCCGCCCCAGGCGCAGTCGGCGTGGTGCTGTTCGACCAGCTCCTCGTAGCAGAGCAGGCCCTTGAAGTGCGGCGCCTCGCCCGTCGGTGCGAAATCGGCCGGCATGTGCGCGCGATCGGTGAAGACGACCACGTGCTCCACATGCGGCAGACGCGGCAGGATCGCGGCGATGATCGGCAGGAAGGTCAGGTCGGTGAAGATGGCCCGATCACCGGCGTGATCGGCGATCCAAGCGATCTGCTCGGGGAACAGGCGCGGATTCAGCGTGTGGCACACCGCGCCGATGCCCATGATGCCGTACCAGGCCTCCATGTGGCGGCCGGTGTTCCAGGCCAGGGTGCCGACCCGGTCGCCCGGCTTGATCCCCATGCCCAGGAGGGCGTTGGAAACCCGCTTGGCCCGCTCACGGATCGCCCCATAGGTCGTGCGGACGATGGGCCCCTCGACCGAGCGACTGACGACCTCGCGGCCGCCATGCCACATCGCGGCGTGATCGATGATCTTGTCGAGGGTCAGCGCCCCGTGCTGCATCAGCCCCTGCATCGGCCCTCAGCTCTCCCGTCTGCTTATCGTTGTTAAGACAAGGCTATCGGTGTGCGGCGCAACACGCAACGCGCCGCGCTCGCCACGCGAGCAGGAATGTGATCGTGGGTCGATCAGCCGACACGGCGCGATCATCGGTCGCAGGCGTCGTTCAGGGACTTTTGGTTGCGGACGGCCGATATTTCGCCGTGCGGTGGGCGTGCTTCGCGCGCCCTGAATTCAAACCTGTGAGGCGACTTGGGCTGGTTAGCCAAGGCATGGTCCGATGAGCGACTGGACGAGGTCGCAGCCGACACCTATCGGCTGACCGCCTCGCGCTTGGTGATCGCCGCCCTCGTGGCGGGGCTGATGGTGTTCGTGCTTCGCGCGGAAGTCGCCTTCCTGTGGCTGCTCAGCCTCTACATGGGCGAGGGCCTGGCTCTTCTGGCGACACGCCGCTTCAGGAAGGGGCGCGCAGGCACGCCGCGTGAGCGGGCCTGGTTCGTCTGGGCCTCCATACCGATCACAATCAGCTGGTCGACGCTGGCGACCTTGCTTTGGTTCGAGGGCCAGGACCTGCTGAAGATCGCCGCCGTTTCCATCTGGGCGGGCCAGATCGTTTACACCCAGAATTTCCGCCACCAGTCCGTGCCGATGCTGGTGTTGAACGGACTGGCCCCCCTGGCGAGCCTCCTGATCTTTCCGATCTTCTTCATGCCCGACGCCAGTCCGGCCGCGCAGACCGCACGCTGGGGCCTCGTCCTGCTGGTCGGGACCACTCTGAATGTGATGGCCCAGAACCGCGCGGCGGCCAAGCGGATGGACGAACTGACGCGCGGCCTGCGCGAGGAACGCGAAAAGGCCCTGGAGGCGACCCGCGCCAAGTCAACCTTCATCGCCGTGACCAGCCACGAGCTGCGCACGCCGATGAACGGCCTGCTGGGCATGGCGCACGCGCTGCAACGCTCAACGCTCGATCCCGTCCAGCGCGAGCAGATCGCGCTGATGATCAAGTCCGGCGACAGCCTGATGCAGTTGCTGAACGACGTCCTGGACCTCTCGCGTGTCGAGGCCGGCAAGGTCGAGCTGGCGCCGATCGACATGACCTTGCAGGACGTGGTCGGCGAGGTCGTCGACGCCTGGCGCGACGCGGCGGTGTTCAAGAACCTGTCCCTGACCGTCGACTATGCGCCGGACCTGCCGCCAGGCGTCCACGCCGATCCGCTGCGCATCCGTCAGGTCGTGACCAATCTCGTCTCCAACGCCATCAAGTTCACCGTCGAAGGCGGCGTCAGCCTGCGGGTCACGGCGACGTCGGGGGCGGAAGGAAAACAGCATGTCTCGATCACCGTCGCAGACACCGGCCCGGGCGTGCCGGCCGGCGCCGCCGAGCGGGTGTTTGACAGTTTCACCCAGGCCGACCAGACGATCTCGCGCGAGCATGGCGGCGCGGGCCTTGGCCTGTCGATCGCGCGCGCCCTGGCCCGCCAGATGGGCGGCGATCTGGTGCTGGCGCCGTCAGAGCGCGGCGCGTGCTTTGACTTTACGTTCACAGCCCCCGCCTGCGCCGCGCCCATCGCGCTCGCCCAGAACGTCGAACCGAACGCGGAGGACCTCGAGCAGATCCAGGTTCTGATGGCCGAGGACAACGCCATCAACCAGCTGGTCGTCCGCACCATGCTGGAGCCGCTCGGCGTCGCCCTCACCGTGGTCGATAACGGCCAGGAGGCCCTCAAGGCGATGGGCGAGCGCCGGTTCGACTGTGTGCTGATGGACATCAACATGCCGGTGATGGACGGCATTACGGCCCTGGAGGCCATCCGCGAAGGCCGGACGGGAAATCCCGCCATGCCGGTGATCGCCCTGACCGCCTCGGCCATGTCCGGCGACCGCGAACGCTTCTTAGGGCTCGGCTTCGACGATCACCTGGGCAAGCCGGTCAAGCCGGTCGACCTGATCACCGCCATCGCGAAGGCTGTGAACCCGGAGCCGCCGAACGCGGGGCGCCGAGCGGCCTGAGGCGGCTTGGGGTCGGGTTTGTGGAGAGGCGTTTAAGGCCGCTCGCGACCGTTAGAGGACAGATCCTCCCCCGCAATGCGGGGGAGGTGGCCCAGAGGGCCGGAGGGGGCTAATGCGGGGCTCGCCCGGCTTGCCCCCTCAGTCGCTCCGCGACAGCTCCCCCGCATCGCGGGGGAGCATCTAACGCCCGCCTCCACCCCGTCCAGACGGCCCAAACGTCAGCTCAGTCGCCGCCGCCCCTATCCCATCGCCTCGGCCAGCGCGCGGGCCTCGTCTTCAAAGGCGCTGACGGTGTCCACCTTGCGCCAGGTGATCTCGCCGGTGTCGCGGGTGAGCTGGGTCTCCAGCACGGCCACGTCGGCGTCCGAGGCGTCGTTGACGCGGGCGGCCACGCGGGCGCGCAGCACTTCGGGCGGCGCCTCCAGCCAGACGCCGAGGAAGGCGACGTCGCAGGTCTTGGCCAGGGCCTCGGCGCGGGCGCGCTCCTCGGGCTTGAGGAACACCGCGTCCAGCACCGCCGAGCGACCGGCCTTCAGGCACAGCTCCGCGTCATGGAAGAGCTGGTCGTAGACCCTGGCGCTCATCTCCGGGGTATAGGCCTCGCGCGGGAGCCTTTGCAGCGACGGCACGCCCCACAGGCGCTTGCGGATCTCGTCGGTGCGCAGCACCACCGCGCCGGGCGCCGAGCCCAGGCCCGGGGCGCAGACGCGCGAGAAGGTCGACTTGCCCGAGCCCGACAGCCCGCCGGCCGCCACCAGGCTGACCGGCTTGGGCGCCAGGTGCTCAAGCGCTGTCTGCAGATAGGCGCGCGCGGCCTCGTCATCGCCGGTGTAGGCCCAGACGTGGGTGCGCACGGCGGCGCGGACCGACAGCATCAGCGGCAGCGCCGCCAGACCCGTCCACAGGCCGTCGCCGAAGGTGCGGGCGGCCTCGTCCAGATAAGCGTTCAGCACACGACCCGCCGCATCGCGCCGGCGTCGGAAATCCAGGTCCATCAGCAGGAAGGCCAGGTCGTACTGGATGTCGATGTCCGACAGGGTGTCGTTGAACTCGATACAGTCAAACAGGATCGGCTGACCGTTCTCGATCAGGATGTTCCCCAGGTGCAGGTCGCCATGGCAGTGGCGCGCGAAGCCTTCGCCGGCTCGCGCGTCGAGCAGGGGCCCCAGGCGCTCCAGCGCCAGATCGGTCTCATGCACCAGGCGCTCGACGGCCTGCTTGCCCAGGCGCGGCGCCAGACCCCGCAGCAGGTTGGCGTTGGAGCGGATCGTGTAGCCCAGGGCCGAGACGCCTCCGCCCTGCGGGCGCGGCGCCGCGCCGGCGTGGAAGCGCGCCACGGTGCGGCCCAGCGAGTCCTCCAGCGCGTCGTCAATGGCCCACGGCTGGGTGGCCAGCACGCCGTTCTGGTCGAAGCGGCGCATTTCCAGCAGGTACTCGACGATCTCGCCGTCGCCGTCGATCTCGATGCCGCCGTCATCGGCTCGCGTCAGGCGGCGCACTTCCCGGTAGATATCCGGCGCGGCGGCGCGGTTGAAGGTCAGCTCGCGCTCCAGCGCCCACCGGCGCAGCTCCAGCGTCGAATAGTCGAGAAAGCCGAAATCGACCGGACGCTTCACCTTGAACGCCGACTCGCCGATCAGGAACACGCGCGCGCACGAGGTCTCGATCGTGTTTTCCGCCCGCTCGCCAAACCACGCGGCTACTTCCTGTTCGCGCGCCGCTTCCGCGTCCTTGATCACGCCGACATTCCCATCTCTTCGCGCGCAGAACGCAGCGCCGGGGCTCCATAGCCCAAAGCCGCCCGCAAGTCCTCTCGCGCCTCCCTTGATCTCATGTAAAATTCACGGCTAGATTGCATCGAGTGGCTGACGCGAGTTGTGGCATGCTGATCGGGGTGGGTCTGAAGCGAGTGGGTGACAAGCGTGAGGCGATCCTCGGCTCGGCCCGGGCGATGTTCTTGCGCGAAGGCTACGCGGACGCGGGCATGGAGGTGATGGCGCGAACGGCCGGGATCTCAACCGCCACGCTGTACGCCTACTTCCCCAGCAAGGCCGACCTGTTCCGGACGATCGTCATGGAGACGATCAGCGGCGTCGCCGCGCCCGTGCGCGAGGCTGTTCGCGTCAAGGGCGACGCCCGCACGCGCCTGACCAGCTTGGCCACGGCTTACGTCACCTTCTTTTCGCGTCCCGATACCCGCGCGCTGTTCAGGATGGTGACGACCGAGCGACGTCGCTTCCCGGACGTCGCCGAGTACGTCCTGCAAAGCGCCCGCGACGAACTGGGCGGCGCGGCGATCGCCGTGATCAATGACCTGGTGAAGACCGGCGAGCTTAGGGTCGAGAAGCCCTCGTGGGCGGCCGGCCAGCTGATGGGCATGCTGGATCACGTGACCCTGGTGCTGGGCCTGTCGGCCGGCGACGACGTTCAGTCTCGTCGGCCCGTGCGCGCTATCGCCAATGACGCGGTGGAGACCTTCCTGGCCCGCTACGGCGCGCGCTGAAGCGCGGTCCGCCGCCTACGGAAACAGCCGCCTGGTCGTCCAGCCGCCCTCGGCGCGGTCGAACACCAGCCGCTCGTGCAGGCGGAAGGGCCGGTCGCGCCAGAATTCGATCGTCACCGGAACGATCCGATACCCCGACCAGTGCGGCGGGCGTGGCACCTTACCGAGGCCGAACTTCAGACCCATCTCGGCGACGCGCTTCTCCAACGCCAGGCGATCAGGCAGAGGCTGCGACTGGTCGCTGGCCCAGGCGCCGATCTGGCTGTGGCGGGCGCGGCTGGCGAAATAGGCGTCGGCCTCGGCCTCAGTGACCGGCTCGACCGTCCCGCGAATCCGCACCTGACGGCGCAGCGATTTCCAGTGAAAGAGCAGCGCCGCCTTGGGATGGGCGTTCAGCGCCCGTCCCTTGGCGCTCTGGGTGTTGGTGTAGAAAACAAAGCCCCGCGCGTCGAAGTCCTTCAGCAGGACCATGCGCGAGTCGGGCATGCCGTCGGCGTCAACCGTCGAGACGGTCATGGCGTTGGGATCGTTGGGCTCCTTTTTCCCCGCCTCCTCCAGCCATTCGGCGAACAGGGCGAAGGGGTCCTCCTCGCTGAGCAGCGGCGGCGGCGTGGCCTCCCGCACCTGGCGGACATAGTCGTCCTCGCTGGGCGAGGCGGGGATCAGGGTCGGGTCGGCGCTCATGGGGTGGGTATAGTCCTCAAGCGGCGGCGCCACCACCACCCAGCGCCCCAAAGCGAAAGTCTTAACTTAACCGGGCGTTGACCATCCCGGCGGCAGGGTCCCGGGATGACCGCCCGGCATGCCGCCCTGACGCTTTCCGCCGCCCGAGCCCTGCTGGGCGTGGCGGCCGACGCCGACGAGCGCGAGCTGCGCAAGGCCTATCGCGAGGCCGCCAAGCGGGCCCATCCAGACCGTCCGACCGGCGACGCGGCCCTGTTCCGCGACGTGTTGGCCGCCTATCGCCTGCTGCAGGACACGCCGATCGTTCGCCATCACTATCCGCCGGCGGTCGCCCAGCCGGCGCCGATCGCCGACCGCGTCTTTCTCGAGATCGACATCGCCACCGCCTTGACGGGCGGGGCCGAGGAGCTGGCCATCGACGGTCGACGCCTGCGCCTGAAGCTGCCCGCCGGCCTGCGCGAGGGCGACAAGGTGCGGGTCGAAGGGGTCTGTTTCGAGGTCCGCCTGCGCGGCCAGGATGGCGCCCTGGTGCGCGGCGATGATCTGTGGCTGACCGGCAAGGTCGATCCGCGCGTGCTGGCCGAAGGCGGCCGCGTCGACGCCGACACGCCGCTGGGCCCCCGCCCCGCCTGGATCTCAACCAAGGCGGCCGCCAGGGGCCTGGTCCGCCTGCCCGGCCAGGGCCTGCCCGCCCGCGCAAACCACAAGGCCGGCGACCTCTTCCTGCGCCTGGAAGCCGCCGAAAGTCGCGGCGAGAGCCCGGCCCGCTCGTTGCTGAAGCGCTTCGCGGCCGCCTGGGCGGCTTAGCGCGTTCTCCCAAATCCTCCCCCTAGCGGGGGAGGTGTCGGACCGAAGGGACGACGGAGGGGGAAGCCCTCTCCGCAATCTCAGCTTTACTTCCCCCTCCGGCGCTTCGCGCCGCTTCCCCCGCTAGGGGGACAATTAATCGCGCACGATCTTTTTTCGCCGCCTCGCCCTTGAAATCATATCGCGCACGATTAAATCGTTCGTACGATTTCAAGCCAAGGAGCTTCCGGATGACCACCCTCTACACCACCCGCGCCACCGTCGTTGGCGGCCGTGAAGGCCACGCCCGCACCGAGGACGGCCTGCTGGACGTTCAGCTGTCGATGCCCAAGTCGCTGGGCGGCAAGGAAACCGGCACCAACCCCGAGCAGCTGTTCGCCGCCGGCTACGCCGCCTGTTTCCAGAGCGCCATGGGCCATGTCGCCCGCACCCAGAAGATCGCTCTGACCGGTTCGACCGTGACCGGCCAGGTGAGCCTGGCGACCGCCGAGGTCGGCTTCCGCCTGGAAGTGGCGCTTGAGGTCGAGACCCAAGGCCTGTCGCAAGCTGACGCCGAGGCCCTGGTCGCCAGCGCCCACGCCGTCTGCCCCTATTCGAACGCCACGCGCGGCAACATCGACGTGGCCATCAGCGTCAAGGCCGCCTAACAGGGTTCCCATGACTCAGAAGCCCGCGTCATCCGACCAGCCCGTCGAGATCCTGCGTCTCGACAACCAGCTGTGCTTCGCCCTCTACGGCGCGGCCAACCGGATGACGCGGCTCTATCGCCCGATGCTCGACGCCCTGGGCCTGACCTACCCGCAGTATCTGGCGATGCTGGTGCTGTGGGAGGCCAGTCCCCGGACCGTCGGCGCCTTGGGCGAGGCGCTGGACCTTGATTCCAGCACCCTGACCCCGCTGCTCAAGCGGCTGGAGGCGGGTGGCCTGGTCACCCGCGACCGCGATCCCGAGGACGAGCGGCGCGTGATCGTGTCCCTCACCGACCAGGGTCGCGCCCTGCGCGATCAGGCGGTGAGCATTCCGGAAAAACTGTTCTGCGCGCTGGACATGCCGCTGGACGCTGTGGGCGCCCTGCGCGATCGGCTCAAGGTGCTGGCGAAGTAGCTAGAGCATTTTTCGAGCGAAGTGGTTCCGGTTCGCGGGAAGAAAAATGCGCCAAAACAAAAGATTAGAGCTCACGGCCTGACGCAGTCAGGTCGTGAAATGCTCTAGTGCGTCTCGGCGGCGGCCTTCTGGGCCTGACGCGCCCGGTGCGCGGCGTGGTCGGCGTCGCTGGTCTGGCGCAGGGCCCGCAGGTCCTCGCTGATCCGGAAGATGGCGACATAGAACTCGCAGAAGGCGCGCCACAGCAGCACCAGGGCGCCCGCGACCAGCAGACCCGCGACCAGAACCGGGAAGGCCAGCAGGAGCGAGCCGACGCCCGGCTCCTTCAACGCCAGGCCGACGGCGGCGCCGACGACCGAGAAGCCGAACAGGGCCACGACGCCCAGGCCCGCCCAATAGATGAAGTGAATCACCGGCCCGGTGACCAGGCGATCGAAGGTCAGGAGATCCCAAAGCAGCGAGCTGGACCCACGCTTGGTCTTATTGGCCGGAGGCATACGTCACCCCAAGACGGCGAAAAGCGCCTCTTTGCCCCATCGCTACCAGCGACCGGCCCGCTCGGCAATGCCAAGCGGGCCTCGTCGTTTTCAGGGTCGGCGACCCGACGCATTTACCCCACGCGTTTACTGGGGCTTGGCGCCCGCGACCGTGGCGTCGATCTGCGCCTTGGTGGCCGTGGTCTGGACGCCGCCGTCGGTGGTGGCGCTCAGGCTGGCGCTGGGCAGGGCGAATTTTACGCCGCCGTTCGTCACGATCACGTTGGTCGAGCCATCCGCGCCGGTGCTGGTTCCGGTGATCTGGCCGACCGACACGCCCTGTGAGTCCTTCACCGCCATGCCAACCTTGAAGGCAGCCGCGACATTGGCCGAGCTGGGCGTCGCGGCGCTGTCGGCCGGGTTGGCCGAGGGCGGCAGGGCCGGATTGGCGGGTTGGGCGGGGCTCATGCCGGGCTGGGCGGGCGCGGCGGGATCCGCTGGGTTGGCGGGCGGCGAGCTGAAGGGCGGGGTCGCCGCTTGAGCCGGCGACGCGGTCTGAGCCGGCGGCATCGGTCCGGTCGGATTGGCCGGCGTGGTCGTGGTCTGGGCGATAGCGGCGCCGGCGAACGTCAGGGACGCGGCGGCGGCGAGCAAGGCAAGCTTGTGCGTCATGTTGGAACTCTCCGTCGAGGGCCCCTCCCGGACGAGAATAACGTGACCCGTTGGGCGGGGTTCCGTCGGGGATCCGACACGAGGGCTATGCGGACGCGCCTTTCACCTCGACCAGCGCCAGGATGTAGGCCTCCATCAGCCGGACCAGCTCATCCTCCAGCCGATGCGGGTCCAGAGCCAACTCGTTCTCCACGGTGGCCGCGCGCAACAGGCCGATGACGGCGTGGGTCAGCACGAACCCCGCCTCCGGGGTCATGTCGAAGTCGAAGCGGGCCTTGCCGGCGATCGCGTCGAAGAACAGGCGGTGATGACGCATCACGGCTGCGTCGCCGGCCTGGTCGGCGAAGGCGTCCAGCAACGCCCGCCGCGTCGCGGGCGCGCCCTCGAAAGCGGTCGCCAGGGTGCGGACGATCAGGCGAACCGCGCTGATCCGGGGCCCATCAATGACGATGCGGGCGATACGGTCGCGCGCGGCGGCGGCCTGACGCTGGGCCAGCGCCGCCAGGATCGCCTGCTTGCCCTCGAAGTACTGGTAGAGCGTGCCGACGCTCACCCCTGCCCGTTCGGCGATGTGGTTGGTGGTCAGGGCTTCGACCCCGCCCTGCTCCAGAAGTTGAAAGGTCGCCTCGAGAATCGCCTCGACCGTCGCCTCGGACCGCGGCTGGCGCGGCGTTCGCCTTGTTTTTTCAGTCACTTGCCGCGTCGCTCCTGCATTGCCCCGCCCGGCGGGCAAGGCGAGTAGGCCGATGAACGACGAT
Organism: Caulobacter sp. BE264; assembly: GCF_031457805.1. Taxonomy (NCBI): domain Bacteria; kingdom Pseudomonadati; phylum Pseudomonadota; class Alphaproteobacteria; order Caulobacterales; family Caulobacteraceae; genus Caulobacter; species Caulobacter sp. BE264. Next base: position 24,644 of record NZ_JAVDXI010000004.1, read on the forward strand.
TACATAGGCTTTGATCCCACACGAGGGTCCATGTCGGACCGCCGCCGGACGAGGATCGCATGACCGCTGCTTTGGAGAAGGTTCGCGCCAAGGTCGCCTCGCAGAAGGAGGCCCTTCCCGCCCTGTATGGCGACGTCGACTTCGACATCACGCCCGAGCGGTTCACCGACGATGCCAAGGCCAGCGTCGCGCCGAAGCTGGCCCGCGCCAAGCTGGATCCCGACAAGCTGGCCCTGATCAAGGCCTATACGATGCTGGGCGACGTCGTGGCCGACGCCTATGCGGCGCTGATGCCCAGGTACGGCTTCCGGCCTCTGATCCAGATGCTCACCACGGCCTGCGACAAGGGGATCGCCGCCGTGCCCGACGCGCCGCCGGAGCTGGCGGCCTTCATCGCCGACATGGAGCGCGTGCCCGACTGGCTGGACATGGAGCTGGTCCGCGAGGGCCAGAAGCTGGACCGCAACGCCGCCGCCAATCTGGGGCCGTTCGCGATCCGGGGCGCGTTCATCGCCACCTTCATGAACAAGTACGCCGCCCTGCCGATGGCGCTGACCGGGACGCTGTCGAACGACACCGCCGCGCGCCGGGTCAACGAGACGGCGACCTTCTTCACCACCACCCTGCTGCCGGGATCGCTGGACCGTCACGGCGCGGGGTTCAAGGCCGCCGCCATGGTGCGGCTGATGCACTCGATGGTGCGGTTCAATGCGCTGAAGCGCTCGAACCTGTGGGACGTCGGCGTCTATGGGATCCCGATCCCGCAGGTCGACCAGATGCCCGCCGGCCTGATCCCGATCTTCCTGATGAGCTACAAGATCGTGGCCACGGGCCGGACCGTGTTCACGCCCGAAGAGCGCGCCCGCGTGGAGCTGGCCCGCTATCGCTGCTTCCTCTTGGGCCTGCCCGAGGACCTGCTGGCCGACACCCCGCAGGGCGTGGTCGACACCATGAACGCCCGCAGCGCCACGTTGCGCGCCGGCTTCGACGACGCCACCTGCGGCGAGCTGGTCCGCGCCACCCTCAACGCCTACCTGCCGCCGAACGAGAGCCCTGAGAACAGACTGTTCGACAAGGTCGAGCGCGGCTTCGCCAAGGTGTTCTTCCTGAAGAACTTCCTGAACGGCGACCGGGCGGCGGCGCGGCGGATGGGCGTCGAGATCGGCCCGCGCGACTTCATGCTGTTTGGCCTGGTGGCCCTGCTGGTCAGCAGCCAACTGGCCGCCTACCGGCTGGCGCGGAATGTGCCGGGGGTCGCCGAACTGGCGGACCGTCGGCTGGTCGCCCGACTGAAGAAGCAGCTGGCGCGCTATGGCCATGCCGAGTTCACATCGGACGCGGAAAAGTACCGGCCAGCGGCGGGGTCCAAGGCCGCGGCGTGAAGCGCGTTGAGGGCCCTGTGCGTCCTTCGAGGCTCGCCTGCGGCTCGCACCTCAGGATGAGGAAATCTGTTTGCTGAACACCTCATCCTGAGGTGCGCGCTCCTGAGCGCGCCTCGAAGGACGCAAACCCGTTCCTAGAGCATTTTTCGAGCGAAGTGGTTCCGGTTCGCGTGAAGAAAAATGCGGCAAAACAAAAGATTAGAGCTCACGGCCTGACGCAGTCAGGTCGTGAAATGCTCTAGACCATCCCCACCGTCTTCAGACGGGCGCGGGGGTGGATCTCGTTCTGGCTCATCACCACGGTCTGGCCGCGGAAGCGCTCGATGATCGAGCGGACATAGGGGCGCACGCCGGGGCTGGTCAGCAGGACCGGGGCCTCGCCGGCCAGGGCGGCGCGCTCGAAGCTGTCGCGGACGCCGCGGATGAAGTCCTGCAGGCGCGAGGGCGGCAGGGCCAGTTGCTTGTCGTCGCCCGGACCGATCAGGGACTCGGCGAAGGCGTGCTCCCAGTCGGCCGACAGGGTGATGATCGGCAGGGCGCCGTCGTCGCCGCGATTGGCCCAGCACAGCTGGCGGGCCAGGCGCGCGCGGACCTGCTCGACCAGCTGGGTGACCGAGGCGGTGTGGGGCGCGGCCTCGCCAATGCCTTCCAGGATCTGCGGCAGGTCGCGGATCGAGACGCGCTCGCGCAGCAGCGACTGCAGCACGCGCTGCACCGTCGTGGCGGTCACGGTCCCCGGGATCAGGTCGTCGACCAGCTTCTTCTGCGTCTCGGGCAGCTCCTTCAGCAGCTTCTGCACCTCGGCGTAGGACAGCAGGTCGGCCATGTTCTCCTTGAGGATCTCGGTCAGGTGCGTGGTCAGCACCGTGGCCGGATCGACGACCGTGTAGCCGCGGAAGGTGGCTTCCTCGCGCAGGTCGTCGGTGATCCAGGTGGCGGGCAGGCCAAAGGCCGGCTCCCGCACGTGCTCGCCCGGCAGTTCGACCTGACCGCCGCGCGGGTCCATGCACATCAGGCTGCCCAGGCGGACCTCGCCGGCGCCTGCTTCCATCTCCTTGATGCGGATGGCGTAGCCCTGGTTGGCCAGGCGCATGTTGTCGAGGATCCGGACCGGCGGCATGACGAAGCCGAACTCGCTGGCCAGGGTCTTGCGCAGGGCGCGGATCTGGTCGGTCAGCTTGCGGCCGTCCAGGTCGTTGATCAGGGTCAGGAGGCCATAGCCCAGCTCGATCTTGACGTCGTCGATGGCGAGGGACGCGCTGATCGGCTCCTCTTCCGGCTCGGACGGCGCGGCGGCCTCAAGATCGGCGGGATCGATCGGCTTGGGCTTCTTGGCGTCCTGGATGCGCTTGTAGGCCAGGGCGCCAGCCGCCAGCGACATCGCCGCGAACGGGAAGATCGGCATGCCCGGGATCAGGGCGATGACGCCCGACGAGGCCGAGACCATCCCCAGGCCCACCGGGTTCATGGCCAGCTGGGTCGTCAGGGCCTTGTCGGCCGAGCCTTCGACACCGGCTTTCGAGACGACCATACCGGCGGCGATCGAGATGATCAGGGCCGGGATCTGGCTGACCAGGCCGTCGCCGATGGTCATGATGGTGTAGGTCGCGGCCGCGTCGCCGAACGGCAGCTTGTGCTGGGCGACCCCGATGATGATGCCGCCGATGACGTTGATCGCCGTGATGATCAGGCCGGCGATCGCGTCGCCCTTCACGAACTTGCTGGCGCCGTCCATGGCCCCGAAGAACGTGCTCTCCTGCTCCAGCTCCTTGCGGCGGATCTTGGCCTCGTCCTGATTGATCAGGCCGGTCGACAGGTCGGCGTCGATCGCCATCTGCTTGCCGGGCATGGAGTCCAGGGTGAAGCGGGCCGCCACTTCGGCGATCCGTCCCGAACCCTTGGTCACGACCATGAAGTTCACGACGATCAGGATGATGAAGACGATCACCCCGATGACGAAGTTGCCCTGCATCATCAGGTGACCGAAGGCCTCGATCACCGCGCCGGCGCCGCCGGTGCCCTCCTGGCCGTGGGCCAGGATCAGGCGGGTCGAGGCGATGTTGAGACCCAGCCGGTACAGCGTCGCGACCAGCAGAACGGTCGGGAACGAGGTGAACTCCAGCGGCTTCTTGATCAGGATCGCCGTCATCAGGATCAGCACCGATCCTGTCAGCGAAATAGCCAGCAGCAGGTCCAGCAGGAAGGCCGGGACCGGCAGGATCAGCAGCACGATGATGCCGACCACGCCTAGGGCCAGGCCCATTTCGCCGCGCATCAGCCCGTCGAGCAACGACTTGGGGCTGGGCATGGCGCTGGCGGTCGGGGCGGCGGCGTCGGCCATTCGGAACCTTGAACCGTGGATGGAAGGCTAGGCTTTCGCTTGAAGCGATTTGCGGCCCGCCGCCATCTTGTTAACCAAACTTTGCGTGTCGCGGCGCCGGACCGATGGTCGCGGCGGCGGCCCGTTTCGCCCAAAGGGCGGCGCTGCCCCTCTTTCTGTCATCCCGGACGGCCAAAGGCCGATCCGGGACCACGGCAAGCGCAGAGCCTGCGACGGTCCCGGCTTTCGCCGGGATGACAGGACAAGACATCAAGCCGCAGCCCCCACCCCGCCCTGCGGCGGCGGCACCGATACGCCGGCGTCGGAATATTCCTTCAGCTTGTTGCGCAGGGTGCGGATCGAGATGCCCAGGATGTTGGCCGCGTGGGTGCGGTTGCCAAGGCAGTGCTCCAGGGTGTCGATGATCAGCTGCTGCTCGACCTCGGCGACGGTCGAGCCGACGAAGGCGCGCGAGGCGGCGTCGGCGGCCATCTGGGCGCCGCGGGCCACCGCGACGTCCGGCGCCGGCGCCATCGGCTGACCGTCGGGCAGGCGGATGGCGAACTCCTCGATCTCCGGACCGGTCGACAGCAGCACCGCGCGGTGCATGGCGTTTTCCAGCTCGCGGACGTTGCCCGGCCAGCGGTGAGCGATCAGGCGGCGCTTGGCCTCGGCCGAGATCGGCTTTTCCTCGATGCCGTTGGCGGCCGAGTACTTCTTCACGAAGAACTCGCACAGGCTGATCACGTCGGCGGGACGCTCGCGCAGCGGCGGCAGGCGCAGGTTCACGACGTTCAGGCGATAGAGCAGGTCCTCGCGGAATGTCCCGTCCTTCACCGCCTGAGCCAGATCGCGGTTGCTGGTGGCCAGGATGCGGATGTTGACCTTGACCGGCTTGGAGCCGCCCACGCGGTCGATCTCGCGCTCCTGGATGGCGCGCAGCAGCTTGGCCTGCAGGCGCACGTCCATCTCGCTGATTTCGTCCAGCAGCAGCGTGCCGCCGTCGGCCTCCTCGAACTTGCCGATGCGGCGGGCCATGGCCCCGGTGAAGGCGCCCTTCTCGTGTCCGAACAGCTCGCTTTCCAGCAGGTTCTCGGGGATGGCGGCGCAGTTGACGCTGATGAACGGCGCCTTGGCCCGGCGCGATTTGCCGTGGACATAGCGCGCCATGACCTCCTTACCCGAACCGCTTTCGCCGGTGATCAGGATCGAGGCTTCCGAAGGCGCGACCTGGTCGGCCAGCTTGATGACCTGCTCCATGGCCGGGTCGCGGACGACCATCGGCTTTTCGTCGTCGGTGACGGCGGCCAGGACGGCGGCGATCAGCTCGGCGTCCGGCGGGAGCGGGATGAACTCCTTGGCGCCGGCCTTGATGGCGTTCGCGGCGCGCATCGGGTCTGCGTCGACGCCGCAGGCCACCACCGGCACCCGCATCCGCTCGGCCTCGTTGGCGGCGATCATACCGGCGATGTCGAGCGCGTAGTCGACCATCAGAAGGTCGGCGCCCTGCCCCGCCCGCAGCGCGTTGGTCGCCTGCTCCGTCGTTTCGACGTGCGAGACCTTCGCGCCCGCGCCCATCGCCATCTTCACGGCGACCGAGAGCTGCCCGTTCAGTTTTCCGACGACCAGAAGCCGCATCTCTTACTCTCCCGAAGCCCTTCCGAGGGAAGAACCCAAATCCCAGAATTTCCTTGGCGCTCAGAACCTTAGTTCTGGTCGCCGTCCTTGATGATTTCCGTCATGGTCACGCCCAGGCGCTCATCGACGACGACGACCTCGCCCCGGGCGACCAGGCGGTTATTGACGTAGATATCGATCGCCTCGCCGACCTTGCGGTCCAGCTCCAGGATCGAGCCCTGGCCAAGCTGCAGCAGCTGCGCCACCGACATGTTGGCGCGGCCCAGCACGGCCGAGATGTTGACCGGCACGTCAAAGACCGGCGCCAGGTCCGCAGCGGTCTTGTCGCTGAGCTCGATCGGCATCTCGGAGGCCAGCATGGCGCCTCCGAATTCGTCGAGCGGGAGATTGTCTTCGGCCATCGTTCGTCAGCCTTCCTAGGTAAACAGGGGTTCGGCGTGGAGGCCTTCGGCGGCGATGGCCGCCTCCAGCGCCTCGGCGACGCGCTGGGCGGCGCCGTCGGGATCGAAGGCCGCACGGCCGTCGCCCCAGTCGAAGGTGAAAGCCGCCGGCGCCATGGCGCCGTCGGCGCGCGCCACGATCTGGCCCTGGAAGCCGATCTGCGCGGCGACATTCTCCAGCGCCTGCTGGGTGCGCTCCTCAAGCTCGGGCGAGACGCGCACGAAGATGCGCGGCTGGGCCTCGACCTCGCGGGCCAGGGCCTCGAGCGCCGCCGTGACCGGAGCCTCGGGGAAATGGGTCAAGGCCGCGTCGGCGATCTTGCGGCCGCAGGCTAGGGCCAGCATCGCCGAGCCTTCGCGATGCTCGTGCGCCACATGGGCCAGGGTATGGAACGCCTGCTGCACGGCCTGCGCCACCTCGGCCAGGGCGTGAGCGGCTTCCTGTTCGGCGCGGGCCACCGCCGAGCGCTCGCCCTCCGCATAGGCCTGCGCCTTGGCGGCCTCGACCTCCTCGGGCGTGAAGCTCTTCTTCACGCGCGGCGCAGTGTAGGCCACGCCGCCGTGGTCGTCGAAGACGGTGTCGAAGGAGAACTTGCGGTGGGGGATGTCGGTCATCGCATGCCCCTCAGTAGATCAGTTCGTCATCGGAGCCGGAGCCGGCCAGCATGATCTCGCCCTTCGCGGCGAGATCCTTGGCCACCTGCACCATACCCACCTGGGCGGCGTCGACGTCCTTGAGGCGCACGGGACCCATGCTGTCCATATCCTCGCGCATGATCTTGGCCGCGCGCTCCGACATGTTGGAGAAGAACATGTCGCGCAGCTTGTCCGAGGCGCCCTTGAGGGCCAGGGCCAGCTGCTCCTTGGGCGTGCCGCGAAGCAGGGTCTGGATGCCGCCAGGATCGAGCTTCGACAGATCCTCGAACACGAACATCAGGGCGCGGATACGCTCGGCGGCTTCGCGGTTGCGCTCTTCCAGGGCGGCGATGAAGCGGGCTTCGGTCTGACGGTCGAAGTTGTTGAAGATCTCGGCCATCATCTCGTGGCTGTCGCGCTTGGACGTGCGCGCCAGGTTCGACATGAATTCGGTGCGCAGCGTCATCTCGATCTTGTCGAGGATCTCGCGCTGAACCGGCTCCATCCGCAGCATGCGGGTGACGCATTCCAGAGCGAAGTCTTCCGGCAGACAGGCCAGCACCCGCGCGGCGTGGTCGCTCTTCACCTTGGACAGCACGACGGCGACGGTCTGGGGGTACTCGTTCTTCAGATAGTTGGCGAGCACCGCTTCGTTCACGTTGCCCAGCTTGTCCCACATGGTGCGACCCGCAGGACCACGGATCTCCTCCATCAGCTGGTCGACCTTGTCGGCCGGCATGAACGAGGCCAGCAGGCGCTGGGTCTGTTCGTACGAGCCCATGATCGCACCCGTCGAGCTCATGCCCGAGACGAACTCGACCAGCAGGTCTTCCACCACCGAGGCCGAGACGGTGCCCAGGCCCGCCATGGCCTGGGAGACTTCCTTGATCTCCTCGTCGTCCAGGGCTTCCCAGATCTTGGTGTGCTCCTCGCCCAGGGCGAGCAGAACGATCGCGGCCTTTTCGGGCCCCGACAGGTTCTTCACGTCGGAGACGGCGACTTTCATGGCCATCAGGTCGACTCGTGCAGCCAGTTACGCAGGATCGCGACGGACTCGTCGGGATGCTTCTCGACGAATTCGGAGACGCGCTTGATCGACGAGGCCTTCACCTGGCCCTCGATCTTGGCGATGTCGATACGCTGGTCGATGTCGCTGGGCGCGGGGCCGGCGAGCGCGATCGGCTCGCCCGACTGATCGACCACCACCTGCTGTTGGGTGCCATCCGACAGCGTCACCAGACGCGTGACGGGCTGACCGCCCGACGGCGCGGCCAAGGCCATCTGGCCCGGCGCCGGCGCCGACAGGTTCTTGATAAACGGACGGACCGCGAACAGCAGGATCAGCAGGGCGACGACCGCCAGCACGCCCAGTTCGGCGACACGCATGATGTCGTTCTTGTCGAAGCCCGACAGCAGGCCCTGCTTTTCGAGGCCCTGGTCCTCGGGCTGCGGGAACTTGATGTTGGTGACCTTGACCTGGTCGCCACGCTCGGCGTCGAAGCCCACCGCGGTCTTCACCAGTTCCTCGATCTGCTGGATCTCCTCGGCGGTGCGCGGCGTGTAGGCGCCCGGCTTGCCGTCCTTGCCCATCGGCGCGCTGACGCCGTCGATGGCGACCGCCACAGCGACCTTCTTGATCGTGCCCGGCTCCTGGACGGTGGTCTTCACCGACTTGGAGATCTCGTAGTTGGTGACGCTGTCGTTCTGCCCCGAACGCGAACCCAGCTGCTGGAAGCCGTTGGCGCCCTGGCCGCCCGGCACATTGGCCGCCGCCGTGACGCCGGCGTTGTCGTCGTTCTTGTTTTCCTGGCTGGAGGCCTCGGTGGTGCTTTCCGAACGAACCACCTGGCCATCCGGGTCGAAGCGCTCTTCCTGGGTGGTCACGCGGTTCAGGTCCAGTTCGGCGGTGACGTTCACACGCGCCTTGCCCGGGCCGAGCACGCCCTCGATCATGTCCTTGACGGTCTTGGCGATGCGGGCCTCGACCTCGGACTTGCGGTCCTGGGCCATCTTGCCGGCCAGGCTCTCGTCGCTGGGAGCCGACAGGGTCTTGCCGTGCTGGTCGATGACCGCGACCTTCTCGGCCTTCATGTTCGGCACCGCCGACGAGACCAGGTTCTGGATGGCGCGGACCATGTCAGACGACGGCTCGCGCGAGCCGACGCCGATGGTGACGGCGGCCGAAGGTTGCTCGGCGTTTTCCTCGAACAGCTGGCGCTTGGGCAGAACAAGGTGCACGCGGACGCTGTTGACGCCCTGCATCGCCTTGATCGTGCGCTCCAGCTCGCCTTGCAGGGCGCGCTGGCGGTTCAGTTGCTGGACAAAGTCGGTCTGGCCCAGCGCATTGCTGGTGTCGAAGATCTCGTAACCAATCGAACCGGAGCTCACGAGCCCCTTGCCGGCCACCATCAGGCGGGCGCTGGCGACCTTGTCGCGCGGCACCATGATGGTCGAGCCGTCGCCCTTAGTTTCATACTTGATGCCGGCCTGGTCCAGGGCCTGGGTGACTTCCGAGGCTTCCTTGAGGTCCAGGTTCGAATAGAGCAGCTCGCTGGGCTCCCGGCCCATGAACATGACCAGGGCCACCAGCACCGCGACGACGCCCGCGCCGACACCCAGCATCGCGGCGAGACGCCCGACGCCGAACTGCCTGATTGAACCCAGAAAGCTTTCCACGAAGCCCCATCCCCTGCGTCAACAATCCCCGAGGGGAAGCCCGCCAAACGCATACGAAGCGCTCGCCGGTAGGCAGGATTTACCCAGTACAAGGTAAACGAGGCGTTTATATCTGCCGGCCGCCGTGCGTTCCGCGGGCGCCAAAACGTCGCGGCCGCGCCCTCTCGGGCGCGGCCGCTGAACATCGTGAAACCCTTGCGGCGCATAGCCCTTGGGGTTTTCAAGGCGAGGAAGGGCGGTCACATCAACACACCCCGCCCCGTCTTAACGGTACTGCTGGATCCGGGTGGTCCGCAGGCCCGCCAGGCCGTGCCGATCGATCGACTGCTGCCAGCTGAGGAACTCGTCGTTCGTCAGCTTGTAACGATCGCACGCCTCGTCCAGCGAGAGCAGACCCCCGCGAACGGCGGCCACGACCTCGGCCTTCCGACGGATGACCCAACGCTGGGTCTCCGCGGGCGGCAAATCCGCCAGAGTGAGAGGCGCACCGGTCGGACCGATGACGTACTTTTCACCCCGGCTGTTGGTGCGCTGCTGCTGCAACATGGCTTTACGCCTTTCCCACAACCATCACTGTTGAAGGCCACTATAGGCGCCGCCTAATAACAGCGGCTTAATTCCAATAGTAAAGAAAGGCCTAAACAAGATGGCTCCTTAGCAGTCCGTAGTGTCTCAGTGTGAAACACAAGAATTAAAGAATGTTAAGCCCCGTTATTAGCGCTTAATATTCAAGAGCTCCTCAAGCATCTGATCGGCTGTCGTGATGATTTTCGACGAAGCCGAGTAGGCGCGCTGAGTAGTGATCAGACCTGTGAACTCCTGCGACAGATCAACGGTCGAGGCTTCAAGGGTAGAGGGGGCCAGAGCGCCGGCGCCGCCTTGCGACGGAGCCTTCAGGCTGTAGGTGCCGCTCTCGTTGGTGACGCGATAAGCATTGCCGTTGACGCCCTTCAGACCATTGGGGTTCGAGAAGGTGGCGATGGCGACCTGGGCGATCCGGCGGGTGACGCCGTTGTCGAAGATGGCCGAGACGTAGCCGTTCTCGTCGACCTCGATATTGGTCAGGTTACCGAAGGCCGTACCGTTGGTGTTCACCGACTGGACCACCGACTGGCTGTTGTACTGGGTCAGCCCGCCGGCGGCGCTGGCGAGATCGATCTGGACTTCTTGCTCATCGATGCCGAGGCCGTCGGCCCAGGTCGGCGGCGCAGGGGGCTGCACGGCCGGCGGCACGACCGCCGGTGCGATATAGCCCGAACTCTTGATCGTGATCGCCGTCGGGCTGGTGTTGCCGAACAGATTGCCGGTGCTCTTGAGCTTGCCGTCGGTGGTGAACTCGACAATGCCGGTGCTGATCTGGCCGTTGCCGTTGTTGGCCAGATCGCCCGGCTTGGCGCGCAGTTCGGCGTACCACTGGTTCGGGCCCGGCCCCTTGAGCAGCGAGAGCGTCACCGTGCGCTGACCGCCCTTGGAGTCTGACAGCGGGATCTGGACTTCGAAGTCCGGCTTGACGCCCTTGCTGTTGTCCTTGGCGTAGTCGGACATCGACCAGGTCGAAGGATCATAGAGCTTGCCGGCCACGACCTCGGCGTCGTCGGCGCCGGCGGTGTCGATGATGCCCAGGTCTTCCAGGTCGATCGTGTCGCCGGCGGCGTTGATCCGGGTGGTGGTGGTCGAGCCGACGACCGGCGAGGCGCCCTTGTAGTCGATCGTCGAGCTGACGATCTCATTCGTCGCGGCGTCGTAGGCCACCTTGCCGGTGGCGATGATCACGCCGTTTTCCTTGATGTCGACCAGGTACTCGTTGTTGCCGCCAACCGGATTGGCGATGCCCGTCGAGCTGTAGATGACATCATAGTTGTGCGAGTTTGACGCCGAGTCGACGACGTTGGTCTTGGACGGCGAACCCGCCGTACCGACCTTGTACGACACCGCCGCCGCCACGGGCTGCTCGGAGCGCAGGTTGGCGTTGACGCCGACGCGGGTGGTCTTCTCGGCCGTACCGCCGACGCTGCCGACATTGATCGACGCCAGTTGAGTCAGGTCCGATGGGTCGGGGGTGATCAGGCCGCTGACCGGGTCAGCCAGCCAGCCCTGCAGATAGAGACCCGCGTCGTTGCGCAGATAGCCAAGGCTGTCGAGCTGGAACGAGCCGGCGCGCGTGAACGAGCGCGTATCGGTCGCCGTCAGGTTCTCAGGCTTTTCCGTGGTGACGAAGAAGCCCGCGCCCGAGATCGAGATATCCAGGTTCGAGGTCGTCGACTGGGTCAGGCCCTGCTGGCTGATGAACTGGTGAGTCTGGGCCTTCACGCCGCCGGCGCTGTAGGTCTGGTTCTTGTTGCCGGACGTGACCAGCGTCGAGAAGTTCGAGGTCGAACGCTTGAAGCCGACCGTGTTGACGTTGGCGATGTTGTCCGAGATCGCGGCCAGGGCCGACGAGTTGGCGACCAGACCGGAAACGCCGGCGAGCATGGCGCTGTTGATGCTCATGACTGAATTCCTACAAAAAGGGGGGACGAGGGTTCAGCGCTGTTTGCGTTTGGGTCCGCGGGAAGACCGTCTTCCGGGGACCGCGTCGGCGTCTTTCTGACGCCCGGTCGATGGGGGATCAGGCCGCCTCGGCCTGTTGGGTGGTCTAGGCCGCCGCCTTGATGCCGACGACGTTGTCGACAGGGATGGTCTTGCCATCGACGACGACCATCGGCTGACCGGTGGCGTTGTCGACCGCGGTCACGACGCCCTCGGTGCGACCCTTGATGTTGGTCGCCTTGATTTCCTTGCCGTCGCCGGTCTTGGCCGTCACGACGATGCCGTAGACCCCGCCATCGGGCAGCTTGGCGCCGCTGTCGTCCTTGCCATCCCAGGTGATGATGTGGTCGCCGCTCTTCTGGTCATCCGGCGTCAGGGTGCGCACCACCTTGCCGGCCGGGTTCTTGATCTCGACTTTCAGCGAGGCCGACGCGCTGGGCTGGGTCCAGGAGAAGGTCGCCGTCCCGTTCTTGAGGGTCGAGGTGTCGCTGATCGCCGAAACCTGCTTGCCGATCATCGCGACGCCCTCGGAGAGGCCCGTGCCGGTGTTCATGCCCACCAGCGCGGCCAGCAGGTCGTTGGTGACCAGTTGCTGCTCCACACCCGTCATCTGCGTGATCTGCTGGGTCATCTGGGTGGTGTCGGTCGGCGCCAGGGGATCCTGGTTCTTCAGCTGCGTGGTCAGCAGCTGGAGGAAGGTCTCCTTGTTGGTCGCCAGCGACGTGCGCGAGTTGTTGATCTTGTCGAGGACCGACGAGGTGTTCTGTGACGAGACGGCGGTGGCCATGTCGGTCTCTCCTAGATCCGGATGTCCAGACCGCTGTCGGCGACCGTCTTCAGGCCGGGCAGCAGTTCGGGGGTGATGGTGATGTCCTCTTCGCCCGTCAGCGCGGCCTGGAAGGCGCGGCCCGAAAAGGCGCGCTGTCCCTGGTCGCCCCAACCCTCGAAGGCGAAGAACGGGTTCTGGCTCTGGCCGCCCTGGCTGGAGACGTCGAAGCTCAGGGCGTTGTCGGCGACGTTGAAGCCGGCGTCGGACAGCGCCTGGCGCAGCTCGTTGGCCTTGCCGCGCAGCTCCTGGGCGGCGTGGACGGTGTCGAAGCGCATCGAGGCGGTCAGGGCGCCGTCGCGACCGATCTCGATCCGCACATCGACCTTGCCCAGACCGTCCGGGGTCAAGGCCACGTCGAAGCGCGTGGTCTTGGCGTCGGCCTTCTTGAGGATCTCGGCCGACAGGGCCGCGACGGTCTCGGGAGAGCCGCGCACCGGGGCCGGCGCGGCGGCGGGCGTGGCGGTGTTGGCGGCCCGCAACTGGACCGGCGGCGCGGGGGTCGAGGACGGCGCGGCTTCAGCGACGCTCGCGCCGGCGGCGGAAGCTTCGGGAGTGACGATCGCGCCGGCTGAAGCCTCCGAGCCGTTGGCGTTGGCGTAAGCGTCGCCGCTGACGCCCGCATCGCCGCCGCCGGCGCTCGCGGCGACCGCTGTTACGGCTTCGGGAGTCTCGACCGCCTCGGCGGCTGGCAGCGCGGTCGGCGCGGCGCCGGGTGCGGCCTGGGCCTTGGTCGTGTCCGCAGACTTGGCCACGACAGTCGCGACCTCGGGAGTCACGACAGCCGGGACGTCCGCGGCGGCGTCCGCGCCCGCGTCGGTCGCAGCGGGGGTGGTGTCGGCGACGATCCCCGCCTCGACGAGCGTGGCGACTTGCGCACTCGGCGCGGGCGGCGTCGCGAGCGCGCCGGTGTTAGCGGCCATGGCGAGCGGGGCCGCGGCGGGGGGTTCGGCGATCTTGGCCAGCGCGCTCGGAGCTGTCGGCGCGTCGGCCAGGCTCGCGGCGTCGATCGGTGTCTCGGCCTCTCCGGCGAGAGTGGTCAGAGCGTCGAGTGCGGCGGCGTCCAGCGCCTGAGCACCGGCGGCAGCCGTCGTCGGCGCCGAAGCGGCTTGCGGCGCCGGAGCCGCGGCGGCCTCCGGCGCAGTCGCGGAAGACGACGCCATTTGCGGCGCCGCCAGCGTCGCGTCCGCGGCGGCCTCGACGGCGGCGGCGAAGGTTGCGACGTCTTCGACCGAGGTTGCGGCGGTCGTCAGGGCCGGCTCGACCGACATCTCCGTCGGCGCCGTCGGCGCGGGCTCGGCCGACATCGCGGCGATTAGCGTCGCGGCGACCTGGGCCGAGGCGAGCGTCGTGTCCGCCGCGACCGGGGTCTCGACGTCCGCCTCGACGGCCTCGGCTTCGGCGCCGGACGCCTTGTCAGCGTTCGTGTCGTCATTGGCCTTGGCGTCACGAACGCCGTCGACGGCCTCATTGGTCTCGGCGCGGGGCTCATCGCTCCGCTCGGCGACCTTGGCGTCCGAACGCGCGGGCCTGTCGGCCGCCTTCACGTCGCGGTCCTCGTTCTTGGACTCGGCGCGCTTGGCCGTCGGACGCGGAGACGGGGTGTCATCCGACCGGCCGGCGATGGCCAGCAGGGCGTCGAAGCCGTCGGCGGACGCCTTGCCGCCGGCGGCCGGGGTCGGCGCGGCGGGAAGAGCGGCGGTGGGTGCGGCGATCGCGGTCATGCGCAGTCGTTGCTCGGTTGGCGGCGGTCCATGACGGACACGCCTTCGCCGCTTCCCTCAGCAACGGTCGGGCCAACTCGGAGAATACCCCCTAAGACACTGTTTTAAATGATTTTAATGGCTTGTTTACGAACCAAAATCGCGCCGGATGCGGCGCTTTTTGCCGAGCTCGAAGGACCGTAAGGGACGGGACTTGCCGCGTCGCCGCGTCACGCCCCGGGTTGGCGCCGTCCTTGCGGAAGACCTCTCGTCGAATTTCCGACCGCCGGAACATATCGCCATGAATTTCAATGGCTTGGCACATCACCGGGGATCATGCCCCACCGCGACCCGGCAAGTTTCGCCGGGCAAGGGCGCGTCGTGCGTTGCGCGGTTTGCCGAGCCGAAGGAGGCCTGATCCATGTCGCTCAATGCGATCATGAGCACGGCGACGTCCGGCATGATGGCCGCGCAGACGGGTCTGCGCGTCACGTCGGACAACATCGCCAACGTCAACACCACCGGCTATGTCCGCAAGACGGTCAGCCAGTCGAACCTGCTGTCCAACGGCATGGGCGTGGGCGTCAGTATCGACGCCATCAAGCGCGCCACCGACGCCTTCCTGCAGTCGGCCAGCCTGAACGCCGCCTCCGAGAGCGGCCGCGCGTCGATCGTCGCCAGCACGCTCAACAGCGCCCAGCAGCTGTTCGGCGACCCGAGCGGCTCGACGAGCTTCTTCACGGTGCTGGACGACGTCTACGCCGCGTTCTCCTCGGCGCAGGACGACCCCTCCTCCAGCCTGCTGCGCACCCAGGCGCTGACCCGGCTGGACGACTTTCTCAGCGAGTCCAGCCGCATCACCGCCTCGCTGTCGAAGCTGGGCAAGGACGCCGATACGCGGATCGCCGCCGACGTCGGCCGGGTCAATGACCTGCTCAGCCAGATCGACGCGCTGAACACCGACATCACGCGCGCCAAGGTGGCCGGAGCCGACGCCACGGGCGCCGAGAACGTCCAGAGCAAGCTGGTCGACGAACTGTCCACGCTGATGAACGTGCAGATCTCACCGCGCACCCTGGGCGGGATCGTGGTGCGTTCGACCGAAGGTCTGAACCTGGCGGGCGACGGCGCGGCCAAGGTCACCTACCAGACCTCCGCCACCGCCACGGGCTTCCTGACGGTGCAGCTGGCCAACGGCTCGGACTATCCGGTCCCGTTGAACATCTCGAGCGGCGAGATCCGCGGCCTGATGGACGTGCGCAATATCGAGCTGGTCAATCTGTCCGACCAGCTGGGTGAGTTCACCTCGCGCGCCACCGAAGAGATCAACCGCGCCGCCAACGCAGCCTCGTCGGTGCCAGCGCCCACCAGCCTGACGGGCCGCGACACCGGTCTAGACGCCCAGGCGGCGATGACCGGCTTCACGGGCAAGACCACGATCGCCCTGACCAATGCGAGCGGCGTGATCCAGCGCCGGATCGATATCGACTTCACCGCCGGCACCATGACGGTGAACGGCGCGGCCGGTCCGGCCTTCACCCCGGCCAACTTCATCACCCAGCTGAACACCGCCCTGGGCGGTCAGGGGGCGGCGGGCTTTTCGAACGGCGCGCTGAGCATCAACGGCGTCGGCGGCCTGGGCGTGGCGATCGCCGATGACGCCACCACGCCCTCCAACAAGGCCGGCAAGGGCTTCAGCCACTATTTCGGCCTCAACGACATCGTCCGCACAAGCGGCTACTCGCCTTATGAAACGGGCCTGACGGCGGCGGACCCTCACGGGTTCACGGCCGGCGAGATGACGATCCGCCTGACCGATGTCGAGGGCGGGCGCATCCGCGACATCCCCTTCACGCCCCCTGTGGGCGGGACGATGCAGAACATGCTTGACGCGCTGAACTCTCGCGCGTCCGGGGTCGGCCTCTATGGCCAGTTCTCGATGAACGCTCGGGGCCAGATCAGCTTCACGTCGAACACCAACACACCGGTGACGATGTCGATCGTGGCTGACAGCACCGAGCGCGGCGCCGGCGGTCCCTCGGCCAGCCAGCTGTTCGGCATCGGCCCCGCCGAACGCAGCACGCGCGGTGAGAAGTTCTTCCTCAACACGGCGATGGACCAGAACCCGAAGCTTCTGCCGTTCGCCAAGCTGGACCTGACCCAGGCGGTGGGCGGCGCCGCCGCCCTGGCGATCGGCGACGGTCGCGGCGCGCTGGCCCTGGCCAACGCCGGCGAGAACACCGCGACGTTCGGCGTCGCGGGCAGCGCCGCCTCGGTGACCATGACGGTGGCGCGCTACGCCGCCGACTTCGGGGGCTCGATCGCCCGCAAGGCCGCCACCGCCGAAAGCCGCAAGGACGCCGCCGCGGCGGTGTCCAGCGAAGTCGACAGCCAGCGCCAGTCCGAAGAGGGCGTGAACCTGGACGAAGAACTGATCAACCTGACCACCTACCAGCAAGCCTTCAACGCCTCGGCCCGCCTGATCCAGGCGACCAAGGACATGTTCGACGTGCTCACCGGAATCCTGGGGTAAGCCATGACCCGCGTCTCGACCGTCCAGAACTACAACATCATGACGTCCAACCTCATGAAGGCGCAGATCCGCCAGAATGACGTGGGCGCCCAGGTGGCCAGCCAGAAGGTCGCCACCGACCTGCGCGGCTACGCCAAGAACGCCGAGGTGCTGACCGCCATGCGCAGCGCCCAGACCAAGATCAATGGCCTGCTGGACCAGATCAAGCTGGTCAACAATCGGCTGGATATGCAGAACACCGGCATCGGCCGGGTGGCCGACGCCACCAAGGACGCGCGCGAGGCGATCGCCAACTCCCTGGCCGCCGGCAACGCCACCACCCTGATGCAGCAGCTGCAGGCGGCGTTCAGCGAGGTGGTCCAGGGCGTCAACACCAAGTCCAACGGGCTCTACGTGTTTTCCGGCGCCCAGACCCAGACCGCGACCACCACCGCCACCACCATGGCGGACCTGACCCTGGCGCCGTCGACGGCGTCGCTGTTCCAGAACGACCAGTACATCACCACCAACCGGGTCGATGAACAGACTAACGCCAAGACCGGCGTGCTGGGCGACGCCTTGGGCACGGGCACCTTCGACGCCTTCAAGCAGGTCCAGGCCTATATCGACGCCAACGGCCCGTTCACCGGCAATCTGACGGACACCCAGGTCAACTTCCTGAAGGGCCTGCTGCCCACCTTCGATGCGGCCTACAAGTCGGTGGTCGACATCCAGGGCAAGAACGGCGTCAACCAGAAGCGCTTCGAGGCCGCGGAGACCGATCTCTCCAACCAGGCCGACACCCTGACCACCATGGTCGGCGGCATTGTCGACGTGGACATGGCCGAGGCGGTCACGCGCCTGGAAGCCGCCAAGCTGGCGGTTCAGGCCTCGGCCCAGGTGTTCACCAGCCTGCAGGCCTCCTCGCTGTTGAACGTTCTGAAGTAAGCGAGCCCATCCGTCCGGCCGGCCTGGCCGTAAGCGCAAGCATGAGCTCGCTGTTCTCGACCTGGCCCGCCACGCGCGCCGCCGGCCTCGCTCGCCTGGACGGTTTCCTGCCGCACGCCGGCCGAGCGTACGCCGCGCGGCGCAACCACGCGGTCGTCGCGCCGACCGTATCCGGCCTCTCGCCCTACCTGCGCCGCCGTATGGTGACCGAACGCGAGGTGCTGGCCAGCGTCCTGGCGCGCCATGGCGAGACTGCGGCCGAGAAGTTCATCGACGAGGTGTTCTGGCGCGCCCACTTCAAGGGCCGGCTGGAGGGCCAGCCCGAGATCTGGACCCGCTACCAGACCGCGCTCGTCCAAGGCCAGGCGGCGCTGGACCGCGACCCCGCCCTCGCCCGCCGCTACGCCGACGCCGTGGCCGGCCGCACCGGGATCGACGCGCTCGACGCCTGGGTGGGCGAGCTTGAGGCGACCGGCTACCTGCACAATCACGCCCGCATGTGGTTCGCCTCGATCTGGACCCACACCCTTGGCCTGCCGTGGGCGCTGGGCGCAGCGTTCATGCACGCGCGGCTGCTGGACGGCGATCCGGCCGCCAACACCCTGTCATGGCGCTGGGTGGTGGGCCTGCACACGCCGGGCAAGACCTATCTGGCCCGAGCCGACAACATCGCGCGCTACACCGAAGGCCGGTTCCAGCCCAAAGGCCTGGCGAGCGACGCCCCGCCGCTGGAAGAGCCGCCGTTCGCCGAGACCTGGGCGTCGGCAGCGCTCGATCTGACCCCTCCTGAGGGGCCGGTCCTGCTGCTGATCACCGAGGAGGACCTGCATCCCGAAAGCCTGCTGCCCGCCGACGCGGCCGTGGCGGCGATCCAGGTCGTTGACGCCGTGGAGATGCAGGGGCGCCCCCGCTCCGACCTCGTCCGGGCCTTCACTAACGAGGCCCTCGACGACGTCGCCGCCCGCGTCCGGCTAATTTGGCCCGATAGGCCCGTCCATCGCGGCCCGCTTGACGCTGACACCCTGGCGCCGGCCGCCTCGGCCGCCGGGGTCAGCACGGTCGTCACCGCCTACGCCCCTGTCGGACCAACACGCGAGCGG
Organism: Caulobacter sp. BE264; assembly: GCF_031457805.1. Classification (NCBI taxonomy): domain Bacteria; kingdom Pseudomonadati; phylum Pseudomonadota; class Alphaproteobacteria; order Caulobacterales; family Caulobacteraceae; genus Caulobacter; species Caulobacter sp. BE264. The sequence continues at coordinate 43,354 of NZ_JAVDXI010000004.1, forward strand.
CTGGACGTCCTGGCGCCGCAACTGGCCGCGCGGGGCGTGACCATAAAGCGCCTGGCCCGCCGCTACGACGCCCTGACCTGGCCGCATGGCCGGGGCGGCTTCTTCGGGCTCAAGAAGCGGATCCCGCGCCTCTTGGACCAACTGGACCTGCGGCCAAACGCCCAACCCACCCTGCTATAGCCCTCGCCTCGCAAAATCCGGGTCGAGCCGCTATATGGCGGCGATGGACCTGGCGACGACCGACACGACCCCTGCTTCCGATTCCGACACGCTGATCGCGCGCGCGGTCGAGCAGGTGCGCGCCGCTGTCGGCCTGCCCGAGGGAACGCGGATCGTCGCGGCCATGTCCGGGGGCGTGGACTCCACCGTCACCGCCGCCTTGCTGGCCAAGGCCGGCTATGACGTGGTGGGCGTCACCCTGCAGCTCTACGACCACGGCGCGGCGATCTCGCGCAAGGGCGCCTGCTGCGCGGGACAAGACATCCTGGACGCCCGCATGGCCGCCGAGCGCATCGGCATCCCGCACTACGTGCTCGACTACGAAAGCCGCTTCCGCGAGCAGGTCATCGAGGACTTCGCCGACGCCTACCTGCGCGGCGAGACGCCGATCCCGTGCGTGCGCTGCAACCAGACGGTCAAGTTCCGCGACCTGCTGGACGTGGCCCGTGACCTTGGGGCCGAGGCGATGGCCACCGGCCACTATGTGCAGCGCGCCATGCCCGGAAATGGCGGCAACCGTCCGCAATTGCGCCGCGCCGCCGATCCGGCCAAGGACCAGAGCTATTTCCTGTTCGCCACCACGCGCGAGCAGCTGGACTTCCTGCGCTTCCCGCTGGGCGGGATGGACAAGCCGACGGTCCGCGCCGTCGCGGCCGGCCTTGGCCTGTCGATCGCCGACAAGCCCGACAGCCAGGACATCTGCTTCGTGCCCGAGGGCAAGTACACCACCGTCATCGACCGCATCCGGCCGCAGGGCGCGGAGGCCGGCGACATCGTGCATCTGGACGGCCGGGTTCTGGGCCGCCACGAGGGCGTGACCCGCTACACCATCGGCCAGCGCCGGGGCCTGAACATCGCCGTCGGCGATCCGCTGTTCGTCGTCCGCATCGACGCCGACAAGCGCCAAGTGATCGTCGGCCCGCGCGAGGCGCTGCTCACCGCGTCCCTGACCCTCAAGGAGGGCAGCTGGCTGGGCGGCCAGGACAGCCTGGAGGCCGCCGCCGAGGACGGACAGCGGGTGCTGGCCCGCGTGCGCTCGACCCGCGAGCCGGTTCCGGGGCGCCTGGCCCTGATCGACGGCGCGCTGTCGGTCGTGTTCGACGGCGCCGAAGAGGGTGTCGCGCCGGGTCAGGCCTGCGTGCTCTACGACCCCGCCGATCCGGACCGGGTGCTGGGCGGCGGCTTCATCGCCGGCACGACCCGGACAGTGGATCTGGCGCCGGCCTGACCGGCCTCAGCCAGCCTCGCGGCAGAAGTCACCGCCCCACTCCGCCGCTCCCGCCCCGCGGTCACGTCGACGGCGGGCGGCGGTGACCGCTTCGCCGCTCAGATACCCTGACACGGCCTCGGCCGGCATCGGCCGCGCGAAGTGGTAACCCTGCATGACCGTCGCGCCCAGAGCGGCCACGCGGTCGCGCTGGACCTCGGTCTCGACGCCCTCGACCACGCACTCCATGCGCAGGTTGCGGCCCAGTTGCAGCACGGTGCGGACGATGTCCTCGCTGACCTGGTTGTGCTCGATGTCCGAGACGAAGCTGGCGTCGATCTTCAGCTTGTCCAGCGGCAGCAGTCGCAGGTGGCTGAGGCTGGAATGGCCGGTGCCGAAGTCGTCCAGCGCCGTGCGCACGCCCAGCGCGTGGAAGGCGGCCAGGGCGTCGCGGGCCTGGTCGAAGTCACAGACGATCGCTGTCTCGGTGATCTCGAAATCGATGCGGTGCGGCGCGATGCAGCTCTCGCGGACGATGTCGAGCAGTCGCTCGACGTTCTCCATAGAGGCGATGTCGCGGGCCGAAAGGTTGATCGACACCCGCACGTCCATCGGCCAGGCGCGCATCTCGCGCAGGGCCTTGGCGACCAGCAGGCGGGTGATCTCGACGATCTGTCCCGAGCGCTCGGCGGCCCGGATGAAGACGTCCGGACGGATCAGGCCGATCTGGGGACTGGTCCAGCGGGCCAGGGCCTCCAGCGCCACCGTGCGATGGGCGACGATATCGACCAGCGGCTGGAAGTGGACGCTCATTTCCTTGTCGAGGTTGGCGTGGCGCAGCGAATGCTCGACCACCGCCATGTCGTGGATCGCCGCCTCGTGGCGTTCGTCGAACACCACGGCCGTGCCCTTGATGCTCTGCTTGGCGTGATAGAGCGCGTAGTCGGCGCGCTCGAACAGCTGCTCGCTGCTGTCGCCGCCACACGGAAACGGACAAAAGCCGATCGAGGCGCCGACCTGCGCGCGCACGCCCCGCAGATCGTAGGTGGCGTTCAGGGCCGCGCACAGTTCACGGCCTAGCGCGCGCAGGGCGTCCGTATCGAGGCTCGCGTCGATGATCAGGCCGAACTCGTCGCCGCCCAGGCGCGCGGCCAGGATCGGCGGTCCGTCGAACGCCTTGAGGCGACGCCCCACCTCGATCAGCAGGCGATCGCCGGTGGCGTGGCCAAAGGCGTCGTTGATCGGCTTGAAGTCGTCCAGATCGATGACCGCGACCACGAACCCCTCGCCGCGCGCGCGCGCGGTCTCCACGCGGGCGTCCAGCTCGGCGAAGTAGCGGCGGCGGTTAGGCAGGTCGGTCAGGCTGTCCAGATTGGCCAGGCGATCGTTCTCGTCGCTCAGGCGGCGGGCTTCCTCGGCTTTCTGGGTCAGGGTCACGCGCGAGCGCACGAGGTCGGCGAACTCGCGGTACTGGGTGAGCAGGATGACGATCATCACCGCCGAGACGACGAGGATATTGACGGCGACCGCCTGGAACACCGGCTGGCCGGTCGTAGCGAAGAAGGCGACCATCGAGCCCAGCACCACGGTGGTCACCAGGATCGCCGCGCCGCGCAGATGCATCAGGCAGAAGATGCAGGCGATGACCGTGATGGCCATGTAGAAGGCGATGTGGGACTGCTGATAGGCGTTCCCGTACGGGTACAATGACAGCGACCAGCCCGCGAACAGCGCCGCCAGCAGACCCGAGGTCTTCAGCGTGCTGGTGAGCATCCGGGCGGCCTGATCGGGATCCACGTCCTTGCCGCCGATCTTCAGCCAGCCGACGCTCCGGACCGCGCAGGCCAGGGTCAGGGCGATCGGCAGGCCGATGGTCTGCCACAGCGGCGCTACGTGCAGGTGGGTGGCCGCCAGCGCATAGGCGTTGCCCAGCACCACCACGTACATCAGCGGCACTTGCCAGGAGAGCGCCCGCGCCTGGGCGATCACCAGCTCGGGCTGATCCCGTCGAATGGCGAAGAGACTCTTGATCCGTCGAGACAGGGTTGAGGCGCCGAACATGCCCAAACCCTGTTCAGAGAACGGTGAACCCTTCCCGAATCCGGCCACGGGGCAGGGTGTGGCGGATTGTCGCGGAGTTTCCGTCCCGCCCTATTCGGCGGCGATCTTCACCGCGTCCAGCGCCTCGCCCACGGTCGGCGCGGTCAGGTCCTGAGGGCCGGCCCGCTCGATATCCCGCCGATCGACCACCTCGCCGCAGGCCTCACAGGCCAGCACCGGATGGAAGGCGCAGCCGCAGGTCTTGTGACGGAACAGCACCGGCGACTTGTCGCGGCCATAGACGTGGCGATCGCCCCACTCGGCCATGGTCAGCAACACCGGCGACAAAGCTAGGCCCTTCTCGGTCAGCCAGTATTCGTGGCGCGGCGGACGCTCCGAATAGCGCCGGGTCTCCATGACGCCATGGCCGACCAGGGTCTTCAGCCGCGCAGCCAGGACGTTGCGGGCGACGCCTAGCCGCTCCTGCCACTGCTCGAAGCGCTTCACGCCCGCGAAGGCGTCCCGCAGGATCAGCAGCGTCCAGGGGTCGCCGACGACTTCCAGCGTGGCGGCGACCGAGCAACGTTCGTTCGTATAGTCAGCTGTGCGGCCCATTTCGCGAGGGTGAGGCGTTCCGCGAGGGAAAGCAAGAGAGCGTTGCGTTTGAAGATGAACCGGCATAGGTTTTTTTTCGCAATTGACTCTCTCGGTTCATTGCCAACTGGCGGGCGGCCCGCTTTTCCGGCGGCGCCGCTCGCCCCTTTCGCATCACGTTTCCGCAACCCTCTTGCACGGACAGACGCGATGAGGGCCTATCCCACCCCAAAAATATCTTCAGGGAGCTTGATCCATGTCCGCCGCCGATCCCGTCGTCATCGTCTCGTATGCGCGCACGCCCATGGGCGGCTTTCAGGGCGCGCTGGGCGGCGTGAAGGCCACCGAGCTGGGCGCGAGCGCGGTCAAGGCCGCGATCGAGCGCGCGGGCGTCGCGGGCGATAAGGTCGAGCAGATCATCATGGGCTGCGTGCTGCCCGCCGGCCTTGGCCAGGCCCCTGCCCGTCAGGCGGCGCTGGGCGCGGGTCTTCCCCTGTCGGTCGAGGCCACCACGGTCAACAAGATGTGCGGCAGCGGCATGCAAGCGGCGATCATGGCCCACGACGCCCTGGCGGCCGGCAGCGTCGATGTCGTCGTGGCCGGCGGCATGGAGAGCATGACCGGCGCCCCCTATCTGATGTCCAAGCACCGGGCCGGCGCCCGCATCGGCCACGACCAGATGTGGGACTCGATGTACCTGGACGGCCTGGAGGACGCCTACACCCCCGGCAAGCTGATGGGCGCCTTCGCCGAGGACAGCGCCCAGACCTACCAGTTCACCCGCGAGGCCATGGACGACTACGCCACCAAGGGCCTGATGAAGGCCAAGGCGGCGGTCGAGAGCGGCGCCTTCAAGGCCGAGATCACACCGGTCAGCGTCGTCACCCGCAAGGGGACCGAAGTGGTCGACACCGACGAGCAGCCCGGCAAGGCCGATCCGGCCAAGATCCCGACCCTGCGTCCGGCCTTCAGCCGCGACGGGGGGATCACGGCGGCCAACTCCAGCTCGATCAGCGACGGCGCCGCCGCCCTGGTCATGACCCGTGAGAGCGTCGCCAAGGCCCTGGGCCTGCCGATCGTCGCCAAGGTCGTCAGCCACGCCGCCCACGCCCACGAGCCGGGCCTCTTCACCACCGCCCCGGTGCCGGCCATGCAGAAGGCCCTGAAGAAGGCCGGCTGGACCGTCGCCGACGTCGACCTGTTCGAGGTCAACGAGGCCTTCGCGGTCGTGGCCATGATCGCCCAGAAGGAGCTGGGCATCCCGGACGACAAGCTCAACGTCAACGGCGGCGCCTGCGCGCTCGGCCACCCCATCGGCGCATCCGGCGCGCGCATCCTCTGCACCCTGATCAGCGCCCTGCAGGCGCGCGGCGGCAAGAAGGGCCTAGCCTCGCTCTGCATCGGCGGCGGCGAAGCCACGGCGATGGCGGTGGAGCTGGTCTGAGGCCAACGAGATGCTCCCCCGCGATGCGGGGGAGCTGTCGCGGAGCGACTGAGGGGGCTCATGCTGCATGAGCCGCGCTGGCCCCCTCCGGCCCGCTGGGCCACCTCCCCCGCAACGCGGGGGAGGATCAAGCGTTGGAAACCCCATGACCGACACCTTCCGCCACAACCCCGAACTCAGCCGCTACGAGCTGGAGGTCGACGGCCTCCTGGCCTTCGCCGACTATCAGCGGTCGGGACACCGCCTGGTGATCCCCCACGTCGAGAGCGATCCGGCCCTGCGCGGCCAGGGCGCCGCCGGCCGTCTCATGGCCAAGGTCGCCGAGACCGCCCGCGCCGAAGGCATGCGGATCACCCCACTCTGCTCCTACGCGGCGGCGTGGCTGAAGCGGAACGATCCGGACCTGATCGCCTGACCGCTCAGAGCATGTACGGTCCCCACAGGATGACCACGGCGCCGACGACGCCCAGGGCCGTGAGGACCGTCACGAGCGCCAGCAGGCCGGCGACCGCGCGCTTGGCTTTGGCGCTCACGCTCTCCTGGGCTCGAAGGTAAAACTCCAGCACCACCAGCGGCAGGACATAGGCGCAAAGCTGCAGCGCGATGTCCGCCGGTCCGGACAGCGTGCGGTCCATGCCCCAGCCCCGGGTCAGCGGCGCCCAGACCATCAGGGCCACGCGCAGGACCCAGACGCCGTTCACCGCCAGATACGCCCGCAGCGCCCAGCGGCGATGGGCGTCGATCCGCCGCGCGACGGCCATCCGCCAGGCCTGGACGCTGAAGGCCAGGATCAGCACCCCGTTCAGCGACACCAGCCCCGCCGAAACCAGCGACAGGTAGGTCGGCCGCCCGCAGGTCAGCCAGAGCCCGCCCAGGGCCATGACGAACGCGGTGACGAAGAACACCCGTCCGGTCCAGCGATGCAGCGCCGGCGCCTTCGCCCGGATCGCCGGGACCAGCTGCATCAGCCCGCCCAAGGTGACGACCACCGCCAGCAGCACGTGCACGGCGAACAGGAGGTTCCCCAGCGAGTCCCCGGCCACATAGCCCTTGATGATCGGCTTGTCGTTCCAGCCCGCCATATCGCCTGACACGGTCTTGCGGCCGTAGTGGGCCAGGATCATCCAGACGAAAGCCGTCTGCCCGATGGCGGCTACGCAGAACCAGGCCTGGGCGGCGCGCCGCAGCATACGGTCGGCCGCGAGCCGCGCCGCGCCGGGGTCCCCGCTCTTGGCGGGTTGAGTGTCTGTCATCGTCACGCGCCGGTCGCTCCCATGTCCGCTCGTCTGGCGACAGGGCGTGACGCAGGCGCAACGCGGGGTCTTGCCGATTTGGAAATCGGCTATGGATTATTTCCAGAAGCGTCAGGGCCTATCCGAGGAGTAGCCGCGCATGCGCGCCCACATCCAGACCGCGATGGACCGTCCCGACGGGCGCTGGCCCGAGACCTATCTCTATGGCGGCCTGTTCACGGCGGCGATCATGGCCTTCTGCCTGGCCCAATGGCTTGGGCCGCGACTGGGCCCAGCCTCCGCCCTGGTGGCGATCGCGGGCGACGCGACCTGCGGCTGGTCATGGCTACTCGTGCGCGCCCTGTTCCAGCCTCCCAAGACGCAGCGGGCGCGATGGCCCCTGTTTCTGGTCCTGACGCTCGTCGCGATTGGCGCGCTTCTGCGCGCCTCGGGAGACCTGACCACGCCGCTCTCCCGGATGGCGGAGAACCTGGGCGGACTGATCAGTTCGGCCATGCTGCTGATGGCCACGCTGGAGCCGCTGAAGGGACTGTCCGCACGGACCCTGCACGCCGAGCGGCGGTTTCGCCTGGCGTTCACCGGCGGCTACGCGGCCCTGCTGACCGTGTCCGTGCTCTGGGCCAACGGCGCGCCAATCGCGCCCTGGAGCCCCCTCATCAAACCGTTCTGCGCGCTCGCCGCCCTGGTCGGAATGGGGATCTCTGTCGCCTACCGCCAACGCCACCCGCTGGAGCCCGCGCGCCCCACCCGCCAGACGCCACTACCCGCCAACGCTGAGGACCTGGCCCAGGAGATCGTGCGGTCGGTGGTCGATGACGGCCTTTACGCCCAGCCCGATCTGCGGGTGGCCGACCTCGCCCGCCGCCTGGGCGAGCCCGACTACAAGGTCACCCAGTGCGTGACCGGCCCGTTGGGCTTTCGCAACTTCAACCAGATGGTCAATCACGTCCGGATCGAGGAGGCCAAGCGGCGGCTGGCCGACCCGGCGTTCGACCACCTGCCGATCCTGACCCTGGCCTATGACTGCGGCTTCGGCTCGATCGGCCCGTTCAACCGGGCGTTCAAGGCCAAGACCGGCGTGACGCCCCAGGCGTTCCGCAAGAGCCGGCGGGCGGCCTGACTACTTCGGCGCCGCCGGAACCACGCTCTCGAAGCTGCCCGCCGCGCCCGGGAACACCGTCGGGCTCTCCCAGCCGTCCGGGCTGATCGCCGAGACGCCGAAGAAGTAGTCGTCGATCACCACGTCCTTCAGAGTCGCCGTGGCGGCGGGGCCCGGGACCCAGCGGTTCAGGCGCCATTGCGGGTCGGTGGTCACGCGCCACCAGACCCGGTGGCCGGCCGCGCCGGGCGTGGGGGTCCAGGAGACCTTGGTGTCGGCGCTGACCGCCCCCTCGATCTTGACGCCCGACGGCGGCGGCGGGGCCGAGGCGAGGCTGGCCATGGCGACGGTGTTCAGGCGCGTGACCTGGGCCAGGTAGGCAAAGTCCACGCCCTCAATGGTGTCGCCATAGGCCTTGCCGTTCTCGGTGCGCAGGTTCTGGTGCTGGCGGTCGTAGTTCTCGACGGCCTCGGTCACGCGCACGGCCGGATAGCCGGCCTCCAGCAGCGGCACCTGGTCGCCGCCCCGGCCGTAGCGGTCGGTGCGATAGACCATGACGACGTCGAAATTGGTCAGGTACCGGTCCGCCAGGCCATCGAGGTAGCGGGCCAGGTTGCGTGAGGGGCTGTCGACCTCGCCGCCGTTGTAGCGGCGGCTGTTGGCCTGTTCGGGCGTCTCGACGGCCTTGGTGCCCTCGGAGAACACCCGGACCTGGGTGTTGTTCATCAGCCCGCTCTGGCCGCGGCTGTTGCCGACGATGTCGTTGTTGAGGTCGGCCTCGACCTTCCAGCCGTTGGCCTTGGCGTAGTCGGCCAGGATCTTGCCGCCCAACAGGCCCTGCTCCTCGCCCGACAGCACCGCATAGACCAGCGTCGCCGGGAACTTGTGCTTGGACAGGATCCGCGCGGCCTCCAGCACCGCCGCCACGCCCGAGGCGTCGTCATTGGCCCCCGGGGCGTCGCTGGTGAAGTCCATGACGTCGGTGACGCGGCTGTCGATGTGGCCGGCGATGATGATCACCCGGTTGGGGTCGGTGGTCCCCTTCTGGATCCCCAGAACGTTCATCACCTCGGTCGGGTTGGGCACGCGGCGGCCGGTGACGACCTGGGACGGCGTCTCGACGGTCAGGCAGCCGCCGCAGTCCCTGGAGATCGCTTCGAAGCGCGCCTTGGTCCAGCGGCGGGCCGCGCCGATGCCGCGCGTGTCCGACTTGGTGTCCGACAGGGTGTGGCGGGTGCCGAAGCCCACCAGCGACCGGATCGTGCTCTCCAGCGCCTTGGGATCGACCTCGGCGGCCAGGGTCCGCAGCAGCGGCTGGTCGGTGGAGGGCTGGGCGGGGGCTTGAGCGTGGGCGGCGCTGGCGAAGACGAGGCCGGCGGCGAGGGCGAGAGTCAGGCGCATGAGGGCTCCGACGAGCGGGAAATCCAAGGCGCGCAGGTTTCAGGCCAAGCTCGCGCCGCGCAAGCCATTTTCCCATCGTCCGTCCCGGATCCAGCCCGCAAGGCGTGAACGGATCCTCGTCGGCGCGGCGCTCACGACCGCGCCGACGAGTCCGTCCAGGCGGTCGTCCCGGCTTGATGCCGACCAGGACGACCGCGCCGGAACGCGAAACTAGCTGAGCACCATCACGACGACGCGGCGGTTCTGGGCCCGGCCTTCGCGCGTCTCGTTCGGCGCGACCGGCGCGTCCTCGCCATACGAGATCGTCGCCATACGGTTCAGGGCCACGCCATGCTGGCTGAGGAACCTGCGCACGGCCTCGGCGCGCTTTTCGCCCAGCTCGTTGTTGTAGGTCGGGGCGCCCGAATTGTCGGTGTGGCCCTGGATCTCGAGATAGACGTTCTTGTTGTCGGCCTTCAGCTTCTCGGCGAACTCGCCCAGGCGCTGCTCGGCTTCCGGCGACAGGGTCGAGGCGTTGACCGGGAACTTCACCGAGTCATCGCTCAGCACCAGCGCGTACTGGAACTTGCCCTCGGCCAGCTTGCCGGCGGCGATGGCGCGGTCCAGGGCTTCCTTCGAGGTCTTGTCCAGTTCGCCGATCTGGGCGCCCTGCGTGTTGACGCGCTCGTTGACCGCGCCGACCTGGGTGTTGACGTACTTCTTGGTCGCGCAGCCGCTGACCGTCAGGCCGCCCATCACCAGGGCGGCGGCGACCATCAAGGTCTTCCTGCTTGCTATCATGTTCGGGTCTCGTCCGTGGTAGGGGCGCGAGACGTCCTGCAACGCTCGCCCTTGCCAAACGCGCAGCCGAAAGGGGCCAAAGCGAGGCGCGATTCCGACGCTTCCGGGACAAGCTAGACCATTGAACTTCAAACACATTTATACCGCGCGCGATCGCTCGACGGCGCGTTTGGTTCCGCGAATTTTTTGTCCGGATCCGTGCGGCGGAGCGAGGCTGGTTTGGCCGGAAATCCTCGCCCTTCGCGAAGTTATCCACAGCCCTTGCAACAAACCCGACCTCCCCGGCGAACGCCGGGGAGGTCGGAGCGGTGAATGGCGGCGTCTATCCCCGCTCAGTAACCGACGTTTCCGTTGAAAACCGGCGACTTACACGAAAACGCACGTTTCTTATCCCCGCCCGCGCCGACGCCCCCATGCTGTAGCGCATGAGCCAGACCCGATCCTCGACCCGCACCTGGTGCGATCGCCTGCAACAGAAGCTGATGGACGCCATCGACGCCGCCTGGGCGATGGTGGAGGCCAGCGATGATCCCGCCGTGCTGGCCAAGGCCCGCGACCGGGCCCGCGCCTGCGGCCAACTGGCCAGCGAGGCCCGCAAGGTGCTGGCCCTGGACCCCAAGCCGGACAAACCCAGCAAGCCGCCCGCCGCGATCCGCGAAGCCTTCGACCGCCTGGAGGCCACCACCGGCCCTCTCGTCGCCGAAGCCCAGAAACACCGCGCCGCCCAGCCGGCGGCCCCGATGGCGGCTCAAGCGGTGGCTATGCAGGCGGCGCTGCGGAAGCTGAAGCGGCGATAGGTCTGCCACGCCATCCTCCACCCAAGGGCTATATTTTCCACAGCTCAGCTTGAGGGTGTTTAGTAAACTCTATATAGGCTGCGACGGGGGGCTGAGTTCGTCGAAAGGCGAGGGATTGGAGTTCGCGCATCATGGTCACGCCCCTGCAGACCCTGAAGATCTACTACGGCAATATCCTGCGGACGGACGCCGCGCACATTCCGGCGGCGCACCAGACACTGCTGACCAACCTCTCGGGCCAGATCGATAGCGGTGCGCTCAGCGTCGCGGATGCTCGCACCCAGATCGCCAGGCTGGCCCTGGAGACCACCACCGTGGCCAGCATGGCCTACAGCTTCTTCACGCCCGGCGTGCCGGGGGCCGGCGGCTTCGACTACCTGGTCTCGCCGACCGGGCCGAACACGACGAACCTGAATTCGGACTACTACAAGACGTTCAACGTCGAGAACCGGTTCATCAACTTCGCCATGAACCTGGGCAAGGCCGGCGAAGGCGCGGCCTGGTTCAACGCCAACTTCGGCGCGCTGAGCGCCCGGGACAGCTTGATCAAGGCCTATACCGAGATCTTCGGCGTCGTCCCTAGCCCGACCAAGGTCGACAGCCTGCTGGGCGACATGGTGCCCGACGGCCAGGGCGGGACCTTCACGCGCCAGGCGTATTTCGCCGCCTTCTCCCGGGATGGTTTGGAGGGCCAGGGCACCAAGGCCGCCATCGTCGGCTGGCTGTTGTCGGTGGCCGCCAAGGAGAACATCGGGCCCTACGCCACGGCCAACAACGCCTTCCTGGCCGACCTCGGCGACGACGGCGTGGCGCAGTTCCGCAGCGACCTGCTGGTCGCCTACGGTTCGCCGCCGGCGCCGGGCACGGCGGGCCTCACCCTCACGGTCGCCGGCGACAAGTCCGTCTCGCCGACCGCGGCGGACGCAGGCCTGAAGTCGAGCGCCAACAACGACACCATCACCGTCACCGGCGACATCACGGGCGGGGTGACCATCGACGCCGGCGCCGGTCGTGACACGATCACGGTTACGCTGGGAACCTTCGGCACGATCCGGACCAGCGACGGCGGCGACACGCTCACCCTGGGCCATCTGCTGTCCACAACCCCGACCCTGGGCGTCCCCGCCCAGTACGGGACCGTCACCGTGGCGGGCGACAACAATGTCGTGACGCTCAAGGGCAGCATGGCCCAAGGCACGAAGCTGACGGCGGCGGGCACGGGCAATGTGCTGCACATCGACCGCACCGGGGCCACGGACACAACCTTCTACGACGGCGAGATCAGCGGCTTCCAGACGATCTATCTGCACTCGGGCGGCCTTCCCAAGGTCATCGGCGCCGGCACGATCTATGCGATGGCGGGCGGATCGTTCTCAATCGACAGTAGCCAGACGCTGGTCTTCAAGGACAATGGCGCGGCCGGCGTCCTCTATTCATCGGCCGACCCCGCGCGCGGCGCCAAGGTTGACCTGCACTTGCAGAACTTCCAGGGCGCGCCGACGACCGACGCCCAAGTCGGACGCGGATACTTCGTGCCCAATGGCGGCGCGATCGGCCTCTACGTCAACGCGCCCGATCAGTTGGACAACAACGGCAAACTGATCCTCCATGTCGACACCGACAGTACGGCTGGCCTGATCTACGGCTACTCGACATCGTCGGCCCTGGGCCCGAACTATCGTGGCCCGCTACCCAATCTGGATATCGTGGGTCCGGGAAAACTCAAGGCTCAGATCAGCGGGACCTTCACCAATGTCGACGCCACCCTGGCCGGCGACCTGGACCTGACCTACTCGATCGCCGTGTCCGACATCGCGCAGACCTTCCGCCTAGGCGACGGGACTAACAAGCTCGCCCTCCACTTCGGGTACAACGTCAGCCCCAACCTGGCGCCGGCGGTGTCCAAGGTGTATCTGGGCGCCGGCGTCGACACGATCAGCCTCAGCTATAGCGACTACGCTGGCGCACCGGAGAGCCGGCTGGCCAATCTGCATATCAAGGACGGCGCCATCCTCAGCGCCCCGCCCGAAATCATCGGTTTCCAGAAGGGCGTCGACCACTTCGTGCTAGACGCTCAGATCCACAGCCTGACCGCCAATGTCCAGCAGTACGCCGACGGCAAGACGTCACTGCAAGACGCCCTGATCGCCGTCTCCGCCCACGTGGCGGTGAATACGGGCGCCATCTTCACCTGGAACGGCGACACCTACATCTACAACCAGGATCACATCGTGGGTGTCACCATGAACACCCTCGAGGCCGGCGGCGGCGACGGCCTGATCAAGCTGGTCGGCGTCACCGGCCTGACCGTCGGCACGGGCGCGGGCAGCTACGACATTCACTACGGGTAGACCTCGTCCCCCGCCGGACGAGCCGTGAACGGGCGCTCCCTTGGTGGAGCGCCCTTTTCTTTGCCGGCGACGTGGAGGCCTCGCCGGCCAGAGGGGCCTTAAGCCCCCTCCTCGTCCACATAGATCACCACCGGCTTGCCGCGGGACAGCGGCTCCCAGCCGGCCTCGATGGCCGAGGCGATGGCTTTGGCGACGATGCGGACGGGGATCTGCGAGGGCTTCAGCGGCGGGGCGCTGAACTTGGGCTTGGGGCCGGGCGGGAACTCGATCAGCGCCTCGCGCTGGCCTTCCTTGTGCCGCGCGGCGATCACCTTGCCGTGGCGTTCGGACGGGTCATACGACCACTGCGGCAGGCGGTGCAGCCGCCAGACATAGGGGTCGCCGTCGACCTCGATGTCGAATTCGGTGATGAGTTTGGTGGTCTTGGCCATGCGGGGAGATACCGCGAAGGGCGGCGGAGAAAAAGCCTCCCCCTTCTCCCCTTGCGGGAGAAGGTGTCGCTGAAAGCGACGGATGAGGGGTCGCGCATACGAAAACCGCCGCGACCAGCGGGAATGCCGATCGCGGCGGATACTGTCTTCAACCCCTCACCCGACCCCGGCTTTCGCCGGGGCCACCCTCTCCCACAAGGGGAGAGGGGCCGATACGCCCTACTGCAGCACCGCTTTCCCGAACGACAGCTGCCCGTCCTCGACGCCGACGGCGATGACGCCGCCGTCTTCGATCTCGCCGGCCAGGAGCTTCTTGGCGATCGGGTCGACCAGCTCCTTCTGGATCACGCGCTTCAAGGGGCGCGCGCCGTAGACGGGGTCGTAGCCCTTGTCGGCGATCCAGTTCAGGGCCTCGGCGTCCAGGGCCAGCGCCATGCGGCGGTCCGCCAGCAGCTTTTCGAAGCGCTGCAGCTGGATGCGGACGATATCGCCCATGTTGTGGCGCGACAGGCGCTTGAACAGGATGATCTCGTCGATCCGGTTGAGGAACTCGGGGCGGAAGTGGCCGCGCACCGTGTTCATCACCATCGGCCGGACGGCCTCGACATCCTCACCCTCCTCCTGGTTGGCCAGGTATTCCGCGCCCAGGTTGCTGGTCATGATGATCAGCGTGTTGCGGAAGTCGACCGTGCGGCCCTGGCCATCGGTCAGGCGGCCGTCATCCAGCACCTGCAGCAGCACGTTGAAGACGTCCGGGTGAGCCTTTTCGATCTCGTCGAACAGGACGACCTGGTAGGGACGCCGGCGAACGGCCTCGGTCAGCGCCCCGCCCTCGTCGTAGCCGACATAGCCGGGAGGCGCGCCGATCAGGCGGCTGACCGAGTGCTTTTCCATGTACTCGGACATGTCCATCCGGGTGATGGCGGACTCGTCGGCGAACAGGAACTCGGCCAGGCTCTTGGTCAGCTCGGTCTTGCCCACGCCCGTCGGGCCCAGGAACAGGAAGCTGCCGATCGGCTTGGACGGATCCTGCAGGCCGGCGCGGGCCCGGCGGACGGCGTCGGAGACGGCTTCCAGGGCCTCGTCCTGGCCGACCACGCGACCGCGCAGCTCGTCCTCCATCTTCAGCAGCTTCTCGCGCTCGCCTTCCAGCATCTTCTCGACGGGCACGCCGGTCCAGCGGCTGACGACGGCGGCGATCTGCTCGGCGTCGACGACTTCCGGGGTGAGCGCCTGGGTGTCGCCGGCCTCGGCCTCGGCCAGGCGGCGTTCCAGGGCCGGGATCTCGCCGTACTGGATCTGGCCGGCGCGGGCGAAGTCGCCGGCGCGCTGGGCGTTGGCGAGATCGGCGCGCAGGCGGTCGAGGGCTTCACGGGCTTGCGCCGCGCCGCCGACCTTCTCCTTCTCGGCCTTCCACTTGGCGGTCATCTCGTCGCTGCGGAACTGCAGGTCGTCGATCTCGACCTCCAGGTTCTCCAGCCGCTGCTTGGAGGCGGCGTCGGTTTCCTTCGAGAGGGCCTCACGCTCGATCTTCAGCTGCACCAGGCGCCGGTCGATCTCGTCCAGTTCCTCGGGCTTGCTGTCGATCGCCATGCGCACGCGGCTGGAGGCCTCGTCCACAAGGTCGATCGCCTTGTCGGGCAGGAAGCGGTCGGCGATGTAGCGGTTCGACAGCGTCGCGGCGGCGACGATGGCGCTGTCGCTGATCCGCACCCCGTGGTGGACCTCGTACTTTTCCTTCAGGCCGCGCAGGATCGAGACGGTGTCTTCGACCGTCGGCTCGCTGACGAACACCGGCTGGAAGCGACGGGCGAGCGCGGCGTCCTTCTCGACGTGCTTGCGGTACTCGTCCAGCGTGGTGGCGCCGACGCAGTGCAGCTCACCGCGCGCAAGGGCGGGCTTGAGGAGGTTGGAGGCGTCCATCGCCCCGTCGCCCTTGCCGGCCCCGACCAGGGTGTGCATCTCGTCGATGAACAGGATGATCGAGCCCTCGGCGGCCGTGGTCTCGTTCAGCACGGCCTTCAGCCGCTCCTCGAACTCGCCGCGATACTTC
Organism: Caulobacter sp. BE264; assembly: GCF_031457805.1. Classification (NCBI taxonomy): domain Bacteria; kingdom Pseudomonadati; phylum Pseudomonadota; class Alphaproteobacteria; order Caulobacterales; family Caulobacteraceae; genus Caulobacter; species Caulobacter sp. BE264. The sequence continues at coordinate 59,023 of NZ_JAVDXI010000004.1, forward strand.
GCGCCGGCGATCAGGCTGCCCATGTCCAGCGACAGGAGCTTCTTGTCCTTCAGGCTTTCGGGCACGTCGCCGTTGACGATGCGCAAAGCAAGGCCCTCGACGATGGCGGTCTTGCCGACGCCGGGCTCGCCGATCAGGACAGGGTTGTTCTTGGTGCGACGCGACAGGACCTGGATGGTGCGGCGGATCTCCTCGTCGCGACCGATCACGGGGTCCAGCTTGCCGTCGCGCGCGGCGGCCGTCAGGTCGCGGGCGTAGCGCTTGAGCGCGTCATAGCCTTCCTCGGCGTTGGCGCTGTCGGCGGTGCGGCCCTTGCGCAGGGCGTTGGCGGCGGTCTCCAGGGCCTGGGCGCTGGCGCCGGCCTCCTTGAAGAGCTTGGCCGCGTCGCCGCCTTCCTTGGCGATGGCGATCAGCAGGCGCTCGGTCGTGACGAAGGCGTCGCCGGCGCCCTTGGCCGACTTTTCGGCCTCGGCGAACACGCGGGCGGTGTCGGGCTTCATGTAGAGCTGGCCGCCGGCGCCGTCGACGCGCGGGGTCTTGGCCAGCAGGGTCTCGACGCCGCCGTCCAGCTGGTCGGGGCGGCCGCCGGCGCTCTGGATCAGGGCGCGGGAAAGCCCGTCCTTCTCCTCGAGCAGGACCTTCAGGATGTGTTCGGGCGCGAATTGCTGGTGACCGCGGGCGAGCGCGAGGCTCTGGGCCGACTGGACCGCCTGCTTGGCGCGATCGGAATAGAGGTCGATATTCATGATGTCCCCTCAACTAGGCGGATCAGGACGCGCTGCCTTGATCAAGCACAAGGCGTCCGGCTTCAGACGTTGCGGAACGCTTCGAGCGGGTCAGCCATCGGCCTGACCCTGGCGCTCCGAAAGGGGATGTAGGTGTGGCCCATCAGCCACACAAGGCTCACCAGCCCTTGCTGCTGAGATATCGTTCCAGCTCCTCGATCCGCACGGCGTCCGAGGGGTGGGTCGAGCCCAGCTCGCCCCCCGACTTGCCGCCATCGAGCGCCTGCATGTTGCGCCACAGCTTCACCGCCTCGCGGGGGCGGTAGCCGGCGCGCTGCATGAAATCGACGCCCAGCTTGTCGGCCTCCAGCTCCTGCTTGCGCGAGAACGGCAGCAGCAGGCCATAGCGGGTGGCGTCGTCGCCGTGGTCCTTGAGCAGCTTGCCAAACTCGGTGCCGCCGGCGGCGGCCTTGGCGATGCCCAGCAGCACCTTGGAGGTGGTCTCCTGCGAGACGCGCTCGGCGGCGTGGCGGGCGACGACGTGGCCGGCCTCGTGACCGATCACGGCGGCCAGCTGGTCATCGTTCTCGACCAGGGTCAGCAGCCCCACGGTTACGCCGACATGGCCGCCGGGCAGCACGAAGGCGTTGGGCGCCTCGTCCAGAAAAACCGCATAGTCCCACGGCCGGCTGGCCAGGCCGGCGGCGCTGATCACCCTCTGACCCACGGCCTGGACGCGGGCGTTCTTGCGCGGCTCCTTCGACACGTAGCTGTTGCGCAGCGTCTCGGCCCAGGCCTTCTCGCCCTGGGCCGCCAGGTTGTTGTCATTGACGATCAGCAGCTGGTCGCGGCCCAGATCGGCGTTGTACGCGCAGCCGCCCAGGGCGCAGGCGGCGGCGATCAGCAGCGGAAGGATCAGGCGCGGCAGGGTCATGGGCTCGGCGAACTGTGTTTCGAAGTCGACACATGCCTTATCTCCGGCGCACGCCGCCGACGCAACCGTAACGCTTACGCCTCTCCGAGCCGCGCGATGACCTTGGCCAGCTGGCGCGGATCGATCGGCTTGGACAGGATCGGCGCGTCGCGCAGGTCGGGACGCACGCCCTGGTCGCCATAGCCGGTGACGAAGGCGAAAGGCACCCCGCGTTCGCGCAGGATCTCGGCGGCGCGGAACGAGGTCTCGCCGTCGCCCAGGTTCACGTCCAGCAAGGCCAGGTCGAAGCCGTCGGCCTCGACCGCCGCCACCGCCTCGCGGGCCGAGGCGGCGGGGCCCACAACCGCGCAGCCCAGGTCGTACAGCAGGTCCTCGACCAGCATGGCCACGAACAGCTCGTCCTCGACCACCAGGATCCGCAGCGCGTCAGGCCGCGCCTCGGAAGAAGCGGTTAGACTCGCCGGTCTTGCCGAGTTGCGCGTCGATCTCGCAGACGACGCCGCTCGCCGGATAGCCGAGGCGAACCTCCCCCCCGAGTTCCCGGGCGAGCCCGCCGGTGATGAGGCGGGTCCCAAAGCCCTGGCGGGTCGGGGGCGCAACAGTTGGCCCATCGGTTTCCTCCCAGATCAGTTTCAGGCGCGCGTCGCCGACTTCGGCTTCACGCCGCCAGGTGATGCGCACCTGGCCCGCCGTGTTGGAAAGCGCGCCGTACTTTGACGCGTTGGTCATCAGCTCATGCAGCGCCATCGACAGGGCCAGCGCCGCCTTCGGCGCCAGGCGCACGGAAGGCCCGTCGAGGGCGAACCGCTCGGCCTCGCCGTGGGCGGCGACGACGGTGGCCACGATGTCGGTCAGGGCCGCCCCATCCCAGCTTTCGCGGGTCAGGATGTCATGGCCGCGCGACAGGGCCAGCAGCCGCCGGGTCAGGCTGTCGCGGGCGTCGTCCAGGTTCTCGGCGTTGCGCAGGGTCTGGCCGGCCACAGACTGCACCGTGGCCAGGGTGTTCTTCACCCGGTGGTTCAACTCGTTGATCATCAGCCGTTGCAGTTCCTCAGCGCGGCGACGATCAGTGACGTCGCGCATCACGCCGGTGAAGAACCGCTGCTTGCCGTCGTTCCATTCGGCGATCGACAGCTCCAGTGGAAAGGTCGTCCCGTCGCTGCGCCGTCCCTCGACCTCGCGGCCAATCCCGATGATCCGCCGCTCACCGGTCTCGCGATAGCGGGACAGATAGCCGTCGTGCTCGCCGTGATAGGGCTCGGGCATCAGGATATTGACGTTCTGGCCGACCATGTCGGCGGCCGCATAGCCAAACAGGCGCTCGGCGGCGGGATTGAAGGCCTCGACCCTCCCGCGCTCGTCGATCACGACGATGGCGTCGACCGCCGTATCGACGATGGCCCGGTAGCGCGCGTCCGCCGCGGCCGGCTTCGCCGTCGTCTTGGAAGGGGAGTTAAGCTTACTCGCCATGCAAAGGACTCGGCTTCTGAGACCGAAACCCTAACGCCGGAGTTGTCGCCTTGCTAGGCCACAACTCAACCCAAGGAAGAATAACTGCGAATCCGTAACAAAAAGCCCCGTCCCTCAACCGAGGAACGGGGCTTTGATCTGTCGGCTGAAAGTCGACCTTACGCGTCTTCGGCTTCCGGCTTGGCCGGCGCGCCTTCGCCCGCTTCGAAGCTGCGCGGGGCGCGGCGGCGGCGGGGCTTCTTGACCTCTTCGCCGTCATCCGAGGCCGGGGCTTCCGGCGCCGGGGCGGCTTCAGCGCGCTCGGCCTTGCGCCCCAGGAACGCCGGGGCGTGGCTGACGGCGCCGTCCTGGCCACGCAGCATCGGCGAGCCTTCGCCGGCCGGAGCCTCGGCGGTCAGCGGCGAGGCTTCCGGCTCGATCACGGCCAGCGGGTCGCGCTCGCCGCGCGGCTGCCAGTCGCGGTCACGATCGCGGTTGCGGTTGCGGTCACGACGGCGGCCTTCGCGGTATTCGCCCTCGCCCTGCGGCTGGTCGCCCTCGGCGGTGGGACGGTCCTCGCGCGGACGATCATCCCGGGGGCGATCATCGCGCGGGCGGTCATCACGGGGACGGTCATCGCGCGGGCGATCGTCGCGGTCGCGCCAGCGGTCACGGCGGCCCTCGCCGTCACGGCCGTCGCGGGGGCGGTCATCGCGGTCGCGATTGCGGTCGCGGTCGCGGCCTTCGAAGTTGCGGTCACGATCGCGGTTGCGGTCGCGGTCACGATTCTCGAAGCGATCACGGCGCTGTTCGCCGCCCTCACCGCTCTCGCCGCCCTCGGCCTGGCCCTCGGCGGGGGTCTCGACGACCTCCGGCTCTTCCGGCGGCTCGGCCTCGAAGTCGATCTCGTAGGCGGCGTAGACGTCCTTGCCGACGATGTCGGCCACCGGACGATTCGGCTGGATGGCGCGCAGAACGCGGAAATAGTGCTCGGCGTGCTGCAGATAGTTCTCGGCCAGCACCCGGTCGCCGGACGACGAGGCGTCGCGGGCCAGCTGCTGGTACTTTTCGTACACGCTCTGCGCCGCGCCACGGACCTTCACGCCCTCGGGGCCGTTGGAGTCGAACGCGCGGTTGGCGTTGTGCTGTTGAGGCTTGCCGCCATTGCCGCCGCGATTGTTGCGGCCACGTTGGCGCTTCATGCCTTTGAAATCTCTCATGTTCTCTTCTGAACCTGTCCGGAGGTCAGTCTTGCGCTGGCGCGTCCGGCCTTGCTGGTCTCTGGGCGGGTCTAACCCTGGTCGGTGTCAGAGACTCTGGTTTCCGTAGAGCCCCCATCCTGCTCTTTCGGCGCGGCGACCGGCGGACCGGGCGCGCCTGCCAGGGGAGCCTCGCAAACGTCAGACACCGAAGCGTCCTCGACGACTGCTTTTCCCGTCACCCGGCGATCTGGAAGGAGACGAGACTCGTCTAGCGGTTCACGCAGGGGTTTCCAAGGGATTTTTCACCCCCAGCACCACGCGGTCGTGCGTCGAAAGGTCCTTGACCGTCCGAACCTCGGTGGCGCCCGCCGCACGGAACAGCGCTTCGACGTCCTTGGACTGGTCGTAGCCGATCTCGACGGCGAACAGGCCGCCCGGCTTGAGCACCCGCAGGATCTCGGGCGCGAGGTCGCGATAGGCGGCCAGACCATCGGGGCCGCCGTCCAGGGCCAGACGCGGTTCGTGGTCACGGACCTCCGGCTCCAGCGTGTCGATGACGGCGGTCGGGATATAGGGCGGGTTGGAGACGACGAGGTCGAAGCTCTCGCTGCCCAGGCCCGTCGTCCAGTCGCCGTGCAGCAGGGCCGCGCGATTGTTGAGGTCCAGATTGGCGGCGTTCTCGCGGGCCACAGCCAGCGCCTCGCTGGAAGCGTCGATGCCCAGCCCCTTGGCCGCCGGACGCTCGGCCAGCACCGCCAGCAGGATCGTGCCCGAGCCCACGCCCAGGTCCAGCATCGAGAAGGCCATGGTCTCGGGGAAGGCCTTGAGCACCTCGTCGACAATGACCTCGGTCTCGGGACGAGGGGTCAGGACGTTCTTGTTGACCTGCAGCAGGATCTTCCAGAAGCCCTTGCGGCCGATGATGTGGCTGACCGGCTCGCGACGGGCGCGGCGCTCAAGGTAGGCGTCCAGGGTCGCGATCTGCTCGTCGGTCAGTTCGCGATAGGGATCGGTGACGATCTCGGTGCGGGTGACGCCGGCGGCGACTTCCAGCATCAGGCGCGCGTCGATCGACGGCTGGTCGATGCCCGCGTTCTTCAGGCGATCCTTGGCGGCGGTCCAGGCTTTGACGAGAGTCAGGGTCATGACCGGGGATTTAGCGCGTCGGCGGTCAGGAGGCGAGATTGAATGCGGTACCAGTTTTTGGTATGTTTGCGGGATGGCCAGCAAGAACACCTCCGTTGTCCTGGGTGATCACTTCCAGGCGTTCATCGACAGTCAGGTCGCTGACGGGCGCTACGGCTCAGCCAGCGAAGTCATCCGTGCGGGACTGAGGCTTCTGGAAGAGAACGAGGCCAAACTAGCCGCCCTTCGCGCCGCCCTGATCGAAGGCGAGGAGAGCGGCTTCATCGAGGATTTCAACTTCGACGCTTTCATTGAGGAAAGATCAAGGGAGTCTGTGCCGAAGGGCTTCCACGAGGAATGAAGCCCTATCGGATATCCCGTCGCGCCAAAGCCGACCTCGATGACATCTGGACCTATTCGGAGAAGCGATGGGGCGTTGAGCAGGCCGCCGACTACGCCCGCGACCTCCAGGCCACCATCGAGATGATCGCGGAGCATCCCGGCATGGGCCAGCCGGATGACAGTCTTCGGTATGGCTACAGGCGATGCGCCACCGGCTCGCATGTGGTCTTTTACCGGGTGGGCGCCAGGGTCGAGATTATCCGCGTGCTGCACCAAAGCATGAACGCCAAGGCGTACCTTGGCTGATCACCCCGCCACCACCGCATCCCCCTCACCCACCGCCCCGCTCTGCGTCACGTTCAGATAGATGCCGCAGAACATGTGGCCGTAGTGGTCGAACAAGGCCTTGACCAGATCGACGTCGCGCGCGGCGCTGGTGGGATCCACATGGGTGGCGGCGCAGCGGACGATGGGCTTGATCACCTCGGCCTTGGCGGCGCCGACGCTCAGGGTCTGGCCGGTCATGTCGTTTTCGGCCCAGGCGGGCCAGCCCTCGACATAGAGGTTGGCGCGGAAGCGCAGGGGATCGAGGTCCCGCCCGATCTTGGCCGAAAGATCGCGCACGCTGGCCAGGTTGACGATCGAGACATAGCCCGAGCGACTGTCCATGAACCGGTGCGCGCCCGGCCCCTCGATCACCTTCAGCGGCCCTTGCGCCTCATCGCCCAACAGGTCGGCCAGCCAGGCCTCGAAGCCGGCCCGTCCAGCGGACGCGCGCAGGTCGCCGGCGAAGTCGGGGCGACCCTCAGCGCGAGCGGTCAGCACGCCGCTGGCCTCGTCGAAGGCGGTGCGCGCCTTGGCCACGGCGGGGATCTTGGCCAGCACCGTGAACTTCATCTTCGAGACGTGCTGCGGCGCGGCGGGATCAAAACCGCTGGGACCATCTTCGACCGCATAGAGCCGGTCGCAGGGAAAGCAGGCGCCGGCCACAAGATCGGCGCGCGCCAGGCGCTCGGGCGTGAAACCCTTCACGGGATGGCGGTAGAGGGAGACGATCCGGGCTTCCATGGGCCGGGACCATCGGTCTCGACTCGGGCGAAGGCAAGGCCAAGCTCGCGGTGATGCGGAACGCCCCGCGCCGCGCCGGGTTGTTGAGGGCCTGGAGAGCGTTTCATGACCAAACCAGCGCCGCGTCAGGTCCGGTCCTGGCTGAAATCCCGGCCCTATCACCTGACCCCCTGGATCATGCTTATAGCCCTGGCGCCGTTCGCCTTCCCGCGTCGCGCCCCGCCGCCGCCCGCAGAGCCGGCCACGCCCCCGCCGGGCCTCTCCGAAGACCGCGTTCTGCCGCCGGACGCGTTTGATACGGTCGAGCCGCTGCGCGGCCGCGCGGCGGCCCATCCGGCCCATATCCCCTGGCGTGGCTGGCGCGACATCGCTTGGCGCACGGTGCGGGAGATCAGCGTCGACCGGCTGCCGGCCGTGGCGGGCGGCGTGACCTTCTACACCCTGCTGGCGCTGATCCCGGCCATCGGCGCCTTCGTGGCGCTGTACGGCCTGTTCGCCGACGTCGGCGCGGTCGAGCAGCAGCTGCGCGGCATGGTCGGGGTCTTTCCGCCCAGCGTGATCCAGATTGTCGGCGAGCAGATGCTGCGCCTGGCCCAGCAGAAGGACGGCGAGCTGGGCGCAGCCTTCGTCGCCAGCCTCTTGCTGTCGGTGTGGAGCGCCAACGCCAGCATGCGCGCCCTCTTCGATGGCCTCAACATCGCCTATGATGAGGACGAAAAGCGCCCCTTCGCGCCGCGCCTGCTGCTGACCTACGCCTTCACCCTCTGCGCCCTGGTCTATGCGGTCGCCGTGGCCGGGGTCCTGATCGCCACGCCGCTGCTGCTGGAGGCCGCCCGCCTCTCGGCCCTGGAAGGCCTGCTGGCGCCCGTGCGCTGGCTGATCGTGCTGGTGATGACGACCGTGGCCTTCACCGTGCTCTACCGCTTCGCGCCCAGCCGGGCCCAGGCGCGCTGGCGGTGGGTGTGGATCGGCGCGGCCTTCGCGGCGGCGGGCTGGCTGATCGGCTCGCTGGGCTTTTCCGTCTACGTGAACCGCATCGCCCATTTCGACGCCACCTACGGACCGCTGGGCGCGGTGATCGCCTTCATGGTCTGGGTCTGGTTCTCGATCATGGCCATCCTGGTCGGGGCCGAGCTGAACGCCGAGATCGAACACCAGACCGCGGTCGACTCCACCACCGGCCCCGAACAGCCGATGGGCGCGCGCGGCGCGGCCATGGCCGACACGGTGGGCCTGGCGTTCCACCCCTGGGAAGTCATCCGGCGCGAGGCCGGCACAATGCGGCGCGTGACCGGCGGAGCGTGGAAACGGATGCGCGGGCGCTGAGCTTTTGTGAGCGACGATCGCGAAATCGGGTTGTTGCGGCCAAGGCGGGTTTCTAGCTTGGCGGCCCTTGCTGTCTGGAAGCCCTCGCCATGCCGATCCTCGCCCCCGCCGCCGACCACGAGTTGGCCGACGTCGCCGCCCTGGTGAACTCGGCCTATCGCGGCGAGCTGGCGGCGACGGGCTGGACCAGCGAAAGCTATCTGCTCGGCGGTCAGCGCACCGACGAAGACAGCCTGCGCGAGGATCTCGCCGCCAAGCCCGGTGCGAGCCTCCTGACCTTCCGCGACACACCGGACGCCAAGCCGTTCGCCTGCGCCTGGCTCGAGCCGCAGGCCGACGACGTCTGGTACGTGGGCATGATCACCGTCACCCCGCCCCGCCAGGCCGGCGGCATGGGCCGCACGGTGCTGGAGGCCTGCGAAGCCCACGCCCGCGCCCGGGGCGGCAAGGTCATGCGCATGACCGTCATCTCGGTGCGCGACACCCTGATCGCCTGGTACGAACGGCGCGGCTACCGCCTGACCGGCGAAACCCAGCCCTTCCCCTATGGCGACGAACGGTTCGGCCTGCCCCAGCGCGACGACCTGGCGTTTGTGGTGATGGAGAAGGGGCTGTAGGGACCCCATTACCGAAGCTCAAGTAGCCTCGCCTCGCGCGGCGCGTTCAGATGCCGCGTCTTAGGGTCAGGGGCTCCTCATGGCGTTCAAGTTTCGCGCGGCCGCGTTGGCCGCCCTCGTTCTCGTCGCCGCCGGATCGGCCCAGGCGGCGGTCACGCCCGTGCCCGTCGGCCAGCCCTTGGCGCGGTTCGACAAGCTCAAGCCCGCCACGCACCGCTACCTGCGCTACAAGCAGGTGGGCGACACCATAACGCCGCTGGACGTCTGGACGCGCGAGATCCGCATCGAGCCCGACAAGGCCGGCGTCAAACGGCTGCGCATCGTCCAGCACTGGGACGGCGCGACGCCGGGGACGGTCAAGACCCTGGACAGCTGGTTCGAGCTTGGCACCTTCCGACCGTTCACCCACGTCCGCCGCACCACCGGCAAGGACGGCGTGACCAAGATCGAAGGCTTCGACTTCAAGCCTGACCGCACGGTGGGACTGGCGGACCTGGAGGGCAACAGCCAGGCCGCCTATGACGTGGCCTCGCCGCAGCCGACCTTCAATTTCGAGACCGACATGGAGTTCCTCCAGGCCCTGCCGCTGGCCAAGGGCTACGAGGCCCAGATCGTCTTTCACCATCCGGGCGGCGGCGCGCCGGCGCCCTACGTGTTCAAGGTGGTCGGCTCCGAGGTGCTGACCAGCTCGGCCGGCGGCAAGGTCGACTGCTGGGTGGTGACTACCGACTACAACCGTCCCGACTGGAAGCCGACCACGTTCTGGCTGGCCAAGGACAGCCAGGTGGTGATCAAGAACGCCTCCCCCGCGCCGGATGGTTCCATGTGGGTGAAGACGTTATTGTGGTAGGCGGGCGACCCGGCTTCGCCGCGCGGCCCTGCTCTCGCGTCGCGCAACCGTCGCGATCGCATCCTAAGGGGCCCGACATGAGCCAAGCACGATCCCTGTCCGTCGCCCTCGCCGCCGCCGTCCTCGCGAGCCTCTCGCCCGCCACCGCGTCGCAGGCCGCCGAGGCCGGCCACGCCCTGTGGGTGATGAGCTACAACATCCGCTATGACAGCCCCGACGACCGACCCGACTGGCGGGCGCGGCGGGGACCTATGGTCGAGCAGATCCGCTTCTTCGCGCCCGACATCCTGGGCCTGCAGGAGGCCTTGCCGACCATGGTCGACGATCTGGCCGGAGGGCTTTCGGGATACGCCCGCTACGGCGTCGGCCGCGACGATGGCGCCGGACGCGGCGAGACCACCACGATCTTCTATCGGGCCGACCGGTTCCAGCGCGTGCTGGCCAAGACCTACTGGTGCTCGCCGACGCCCGAGACGCCGGGCAAGGCCTATGACGCGGCCTTTCCCCGCACGGTCACGCGGCTGGTCCTGAAAGACCGGCTGACGGGCGTGACCTTCGATGTCCGCAACGCGCATCTGGACCATGTGGGCGTTGAGTCCCGGGCCCAATGCGCCGCCCAGATCCTGAATCTCGCCCCCTGGCCCAGCGCGCGGCTGATCACGCTGGGCGACTTCAACAGCGCGCCCGACGATGCGCCCTATCGCCTGCTGACCGCGCCGAAGGCCCCCTATCGCGACGCCCGCGCGGCCGCGTCCAGCGTGTTCGCACCGATGACGGGCACCTTCAACCGGTTCACGCCGGCGTCGATCGGCCCGCCCATCGACTACATCTTCGTGGACCGCCGACTGAACGTCGCGCGCTTCGCCGTGCCGACGGACATGTCCGACGCCGGCGTGATCTCGGACCACTTCCCGGTGCTGGCGGAGATCACGCTGTCGCCGCGCAAGCCCGCTGGGCCGAAGCGATAGCCCCCTAGATCACCGCGCGCGACCGCTCCCCCACCTCGCTGGACAGGGCCGCCGCCACGATCTCCAGGCCTCGCCGCAGGGCCTCGCGGTCGGCCACCGCGCCCAGGCACACGCGGACCCCGCTTTCGTGGCCGGGTTCGACGACCGGAGCGTCGGGGGCGGTGACCTCGGCGCCGCCGCGCAGGGCGCGGCCGGCCAGGCGCTCGGCCTCCAGCTCGCTCATCGGCAGCCAGATGTGCGGGGCCATAGGCGATTGCGGGGTCTCGACGGCGTCGCCCAGGATCTCGCGGGCCAGAGCCAGGCGCGCCCGCCCCTCGTCCCGCGTCTCGGCCAGGATGGCGTCGGCCGAGCCGTCCTCGATCCACTGGGTGGCGATCAGCCCGCCGAAGGCCGGCGGGGCGTAGGCGACGATGCGCAGGGCCTCGACCGCGCGCTCGAAGGTCTCGGCGGCGGGGGCCACCAGAAAACCGGCGCGCAGGCCCGGGGCCAGGGTCTTGGACACCCCCGAGACGTGAAAGGTCCGCTCGGGCGCCAGCACCGCGAAGGGCGGCGGCGCGTCTTCCGCATAGGCGCCGTAGATGTCGTCCTCGACGATGGTCAGGTCGTAGCGGCGGGCGATCTCGACGATGGCGTCGCGGCGGGCGCGGCTCATGATCCGGCCAGTGGGGTTCTGCAGGGTGGGCAGGATCGCCAGCACCCGTGCGCCGGTGGCGCGGACCGCGTCTTCCAAGGCGTCCGGGCGCAGGCCCTCGGCGTCCATCGGCAGGCCGCGCGTGCGCCAGCCGTTGTAGCGGGTCAGGGCTTTCAGGCCATGATAGGCCAGAGCCTCGGTCAGCAGCACGTCCCCGGGCCGCAGCACGGTGTTCAGCGCCACCGCCAGGCCCTGCTGGGCGCCGGCGCAGCAGATCAGCCGCCGCCAGTCGACGGCCTCATAGCTGCTGGTGCGGGCCAGCCACGCTGCGCCCGCCCGCCGCTGGGCCTCGTGGCCGGCCGGCGGGGCGTAGGCCAGGTGTTCGGAAAGGTCCGCCCGGCGGCGCAGGCGCGCCAGGGCCTCGGCGATCCGCGAGGCGGCGGCGGAGGCCGGGGCGATGTTCTGGGCCAGGTTGATCGGCCCTTCCCGCTCGTAGGGGCGATGCTCGGCGGGCGCGTTGACGAAGCTGCCACGCCCCACATGGGCGCTGACCAACCCCGCCTTCTCGGCCTCGACATAGGCGCGGGTGACGGTGCCCAGCCCAAGCCCCAGGCGGTAGGCCAGGTCCCGCTGCGGCGGCAGGCGCACGCCGGGGCTGAGGGCGCCGGAGACGATGTCGGCGCGCAGGGCCGCCACCAGCCGCTCGTACAGCGGCGCCTCACCAGCGGGAATGACGGGCGTCCAGGTCGGGATCACACGGGCGGTCCTATATTGTCACGAGAACAATATGACCTTTGACTCTCGATACAATCAAAATCATCACGGTGACATTCAAGCCCATTCTCCGAGACAAAGGAGGCCCGAATGACTCCGGAACTGATGCTGGCCTATGTCGTGTTCTGCTTCGCCACGGCGGGCACGCCGGGCCCCAACAACATGATGCTGCTGGCCTCGGGCGCGAACTTCGGCTTCCGCCGCACGGTCCTGCACATCCTGGGCATCAGCGGCGGGCTGGGCTTCATGGTGCTGGCCATGGGGCTGGGCCTGGGCGGGGTGTTCAGGGCCTATCCGGTGCTGCATGAGATCCTGAAGTGGGTCGGCGCGGCCTACATGCTGTGGCTCGCCTGGAAGATCGCGACCTCCAGCACGGTCACCGACCGCGCGCTGGGCAAGCCCATGACCTTCCTGCAGGCCGCGGCCTTCCAGTGGGTGAACCCGAAGGCCTGGGCCATGGCGCTGGGCGCGGTGACCACCTACGCCCCCGAGAACTCCGGCTGGACGATCGTGCCGCTGCTGGCCGGGACCTTCATGCTGGTGGGCGCGCCGTGCAGCGCCGCCTGGGCCGGCTTTGGCCAGGGCCTGCGGCCGTTCCTCGACCGCCCGGCGGTGCTGAGGACGTTCAACGTGACCATGGCCGTACTGCTGGTGGCCTCACTGGTTCCGATGGTGGCGGGCGGCGGTCACGGCCTGGCGAGCCCCGCGCAGACGACGGCGAGCGCGCCCGCCGTTCTGCTGACCGTCGACGTCCGGCGCTGAGGCCTCTGGACAGCCGCGACGAAGCATTCAACCGTGGGCTGACCGCAGTTGAGAGAGTCCCGTGACCGAACGCCTTCTTCACCGCCGCGCCCTGCTGACCGGCGCCCTGGCCCTGGCGGTGACGCCCGTCGTCGCGCCCAGCCTGGCGCGCGCGGCGGCGACCACCACCATCAACGTCGGCGACCGCGAGCTGGCGCTCACCGTCTTCCGGCCCGCCGCGCCCAAGGGCGTGATCGTGTTCTCGCACGGGGCGGGCGGATCGGCGGAGAACTACGCCGCCCTGCTGGAGGCCTGGAGCCAGGCCGGATTCCTGGTGGTCGCGCCGCTGCACGTCGACTCTCTGAAGCACCCCCGCAAGTCCGCGTACACGCTGCAATCGGCCTTCCCGGTGCGGCTCGCCGATGTCGGCGCAGCGGCCGGCTGGGCGGCGAGCGAGGCCCCGGGCCTGCCGCTGGCCTATGCGGGCCACTCATACGGCTCGCTGATGTCGCTGATGCGCGGCGGCGCGCTGGAGACCATGATCCCGGCCCGGGACCCCAAGGCCAAGGCCGTGCTGTGCTTCTCCAGCCCCGGGACCATCCAGGGCCTGATGGGTCCGGCCACCTTCCAGACGCTGAACGTCCCCACCCTGATGCTCACCGGCGAACAGGACGTCGTGCCGGGCATGGCGCCGGACTGGCGCGCTCACCTCCGCGCGTTCGAGGAAAGCCCGGCGGGCGACAAGTACGCCTGGATCTGCAAGAGCGTCGACCATGGCCTGGCGCACCATCCGGAGAACCCCGCCTTTCCCCAAGCGGTGGCGCTCAGCATCACCTTCCTGAAGGCGGCGGTGCTGGGCGACGCCGAGGCCCGGACCGCGCTGGCGGCCCAGACCTCGACGGCCGCGACGGAGTTCCGGCGGCGCTAGCCCTTACCCCGCCGATTTCAGCCGCTCGGGACCGATGCCCAGGAAGTCTCGCTTGCCCACCGGCACGCCCTTGTGGCGCAGGATGTTGTAGGCGGTGACGGCGTGGAACTGGAAGTTGGGGATCGCGAATTCCAACAGATAGTCGAGGCCGGCGAACTCCAGCGTGACGCCCGGGCCGGCCGGCACGACAATCATGCGCCCTTCGGCGCCGGCGAAGGCGTCAGAGGCCACGCTGTCGACATAGACCAGGGTGCGGGCCACACGGTCGCGAAGTTGCGCCAGCGTGGTCTCATCATCGGCCATGGCCGGCGCCTCCAGTCCGGCCAGACGCGCCACAGCGCCCTTGGCGGCGTCTGAAGCGCGCTGAATCTGGCCTGACAACGGTAGCATGTCGTCAATCAAACGGGCGGAGACATAGGTGTCGGGATCAACGCCCGTCGCCTCGGCGTGCGCCCTGGCCTTCTCGAGCACCGTCAGCAACATGTTGAGCCCGCGCGAGACCGGGGTCACGGTGACGGCGTGAAGGGACAGGGACATGGTGTTTCCTCGCTAAGCTCGGCGGAACGCTCCAGCCAAGCTGTAGGGCGAGTTAAGCGCGCCTATGTCCGTTTTCAATGACGACGGATGACAATAGGCGTCAGCAGTCGGGATCGTCAGGCCACCGCCGCCAGGTGCATGCGGCCGCCATCGTCGACGATGCTGTCGATCGCATCGGCCGTCACCGGCGCGCTGAACAGGAAGCCCTGGGCCTGGACGCAGCCCATCTCCTGCAGCTGCTCGCGCTGCTGGTTGGTCTCGACGCCCTCGGCGATGACCGCGAGCCGCAGCGCCTTGGCCAGACGCACGATGGCCGCGACCACGTCGCTGGCCTCCTGGTCTCCACCCAGCGGCGTGATGAAGCTGCGGTCGATCTTGATCTTGTCGATCGGATAGCGCCGCAGATAGCTCAGCGAGCTGTAGCCGGTGCCGAAATCGTCAAGCGCCAGCGAGAAGCCCATATCGCGCAGGCGGCGAATGGCGTCGTGCGTCGCCTCGTCGTCGCCCAGCAGCGCGCCCTCGGTGATCTCCAGCTCGATCTTGTCGGCGCGGGCGCCCGTCTCGGCCAGGATCTCGGCGACGAGATCGGGGAAGCCGACCTGACGCATCTGCAGAGCCGAGACATTGACCGCCACCTTCAGGTCCTTCCAGCGCAGGCTGTCGGTGAAGGCGCGGCGCATGATCAACCGGCCCAGATCGTCGATCAGCCCGCAATCCTCGGCCAGAGGCACAAAGGCGGCCGGGGAGATCGCGCCCTTCTCCGGGTGGGTCCAGCGGGCCAGGGCCTCGACGCCCAGCACCTGGCCCGCGGCGTCGACCTGGGGCTGATACGCCACCCAGACCCCGCCGTCCTTGAGCGCCTTGCGCAGGTCGGCCTCGAGCCCGCGCCGGGCCTTCAGGGCGGCGTCCATCTCGGCTTCGAAGAAGCAGTAGCGGCCGCGTCCCTCGTCCTTGGCGCGATACATGGCCACGTCGGCCCGACGTGCGGCCTCGACGGCGCCGACATAGGCCTCTTCCGGCGTGATGATGGCCACGCCGACCGAGCCGCCGACGAACACCGTGCCGCACGACAGCTCGACCGGGGCGCCCAGCGCCGCCACCAGCCGTTCGGCCAGGGCGGCTGCGCCATTGGGGTCGATATCGGCCGCCACGACGCCGAACTCGTCGCCGCCCAGCCGGGCCAGGGTCTCGCTGGTCCGGCACAGGCCCGCCAGTCGGGCGCCGATCACCTGGATCAGCTCGTCCCCCGCCGCGTGGCCGTGGGTGTCGTTCACCGCCTTGAAGCGGTCCAGATCGATGGCCAGCACCGCCAGCGCGCCGCGGCGACGCGCCAGACCATCGACGCCCTGCCGCAGGCGTTCCTCGAACAGGACCCGGTTGGGCAAGCCCGTCAGGGCGTCGTGCATCGCCATGTGCTTGGCGCGCGCTTCGCTGGCGAGCAGCCCCTCGGCGATCCGCCGGCTGCGCCGCGCGAAGATCAGGGCCACTGCCGCGAGGCCCCCCACCGCCAGCAGAATGGGAACCACCGCCTTGCGAAGCAGCCGCTGGCCAGGATGAGGCGGGGTCCAGTCCAGCGTCGCCACAACCTTGCCCGTGTGATCGCGCAGCGCCACATGGGCGTCTTCGGCTTCGGGCCGCATGTCGCCCTTGTGCAGATGGATGCCGGCGAGCAGGAACCGGCTGGAGAAGGCCTCGAGGAACAGCGCGTCGATCTTCAAGGCGGTGATCACCACCGGCGCACGGGGCTGACGTAGGACCGCCTTGCCGAAGTCGGGCTGCACCAGGCTGGCCGTGACGATATAGGCCTCGCCATCGAGCGACTCGATGGAGCTGACCTGCAGCGGCGCGGACACCAGGCCACCGTCGCTTCGGGGTCCCGTAACCCTTGGCCGGGCCGCCTCCAGCCTTCGAAGCTTGCCGATCAGCGGCGCGAGCCGGGGCGAGTGGCGCTCGTAGTTCGCCGCGGAGGTCGTTTGCCCGACCCGCGCGCTGAGCCGAGGGCGATCCTGGCCGTCGACCACAAAAATCATGTCAAAGCCGGCCTGACCCATCAGGTAGGCGCTGATATTCTCCTCGGCCCAGCCTAGGTCGAACTGGTTATCGAGGTTCTTGACCGCCTCGTCCCAGAGGACCTGCGGCGAGACGACCCGCTGTATGTCGGCGATCTTGGAGTCGACGCCGCGCCCGACCAGCTCCTGCTCATGGCGCAGGGCGTCGCCATCGACGCGGGCGGCGATCATGAACAGCACCGCCACCAGGACGCCGACCGTCAGCAACGCCATGGCCGCCAGGGGCGCGGAAAGTCGGGCCTCGACACCCTTCATCGTCGTGAAAGTCCAATCCCGGACGGAAGACAAAGCCTGTTCTCGCAAGCCATGGCTAAGCTCGGGCTAACAGCGCCTGAGGCAACTTGTCGCACCGCTGCGCCACGCCAGGCGCGCTGAGCGTCCAGCGAACATTCCCTTTGATCGGGAAAGGCTTTAGAGAGACCGCCCGTCCCTCCAGCCGTGCGAAATTCCCTTGCGACTGCCCCAGGCCCGCCTCGACCAGGTTCTCGACCGTTTCCGCGAAGTGGAGGCGCGCATGGGCGCGGCCACCGACGGCGCCGAGATCGTCAAGCTCTCCAAGGAGCACGCCGAGCTGCGCCCCGTGGCCGAGGCCGTCGAGCGGCTGGCCAAGCTGTCGGCCGAACGCGCCGAGCTGGACGTCATGGCCGCCGATCCCGAGATGGCCGAGATGGTCCGCGACGAGATCCAGGCGCTGGACGAAAAGCTGCCGGTGATGGAGCGCGAGCTGGCTTTGATGCTGGCGCCCAAGGACAAGGACGAGAACGCCTCGGCCATTCTGGAAGTGCGCGCCGGCACCGGCGGCGACGAGGCGGCCCTGTTCGCCGGCGACCTCTTCCGTATGTACCAGCGCTACGCCCAGACCCAGGGCTGGCGCGTCGAGATCGACAGCATCTCGGAAGGCGAAATGGGCGGCTACAAGGAAATCGTCGCCTCGATCACCGGCGAGGGCGTGTTCGGCCGGCTGAAGTTCGAGAGCGGCGTCCATCGGGTTCAGCGCGTGCCGGCCACCGAGGCGCAAGGCCGCATCCACACCTCGGCCGCCACCGTCGCGGTGCTGCCCGAGGCCGAGGACGTCGAGATCGAGATCAAGGAAAGCGACCTGCGGATCGACACCTACCGCTCGTCGGGCGCGGGCGGTCAGCACGTCAACAAGACCGACTCGGCCGTGCGCATCACCCACTTGCCGACCGGCGTGGTGGTCACCTCCTCGGAAAAGTCGCAGCACCAGAACCGCGCCCGGGCCATGAAGAACCTGAAGGCGCGTCTGTACGACATGCAGCGCGAGGCCCTGGACAGCGCCCGCTCCGAGGCTCGCAAGAGCCAGGTCGGCAGCGGCGATCGCTCAGAGCGCATCCGCACCTACAACTTCCCGCAGGGCCGGGTGACTGACCACCGCATCAACCTGACGCTCTACAACCTGGCGCGGATCATGGAGGGCGACGCCCTCGACGACGTGATCAACCCGCTGATCGCCGAGGACCAGGCCGAGCGTCTGGCGAGCCTCGAAGAAAGCTTCAGCTAGGTCATGGCCTTCACCCGCACCTATGACGAGGCCGAGCCCCAGCGGGTCAACAAGTGGCTGGCCCAGAGCGGGGTGTGCTCGCGCCGCGAGGCCGAGCAGCTGATCAGCGACGGCCTCGTGTCGATCGACGGCGAGGTGGTCGAGGACGTGGGTCGCAAGATCCAGCCCGGCCAGACCCTGACCCTGGCTGACCGCGCCACCGCCAAGCTGGACGCCGTCCCGACCTATCTCGTTCACAAGCCCCGCGGCGTCGTCTCATCCCAGCCCGATCCGGGCCAGGTTCCGGCAGCGCGCCTGCTGACGCGGGCCAATCTGTGGGGCGACGCGCGCGGCGTGGCGATCCCGCAGTCGGGCGACCTGATCCCGCCGATCGGGCGCCTGGACAAGGACTCCCGCGGCCTTCTGCTGC
Organism: Caulobacter sp. BE264; assembly: GCF_031457805.1. Taxonomy (NCBI): domain Bacteria; kingdom Pseudomonadati; phylum Pseudomonadota; class Alphaproteobacteria; order Caulobacterales; family Caulobacteraceae; genus Caulobacter; species Caulobacter sp. BE264. The sequence goes on from NZ_JAVDXI010000004.1 coordinate 77,240, forward strand.
TGTCGCAGGACGGCGTGGTGGCCAAGGCCGTGATCGGCCCGCAGTCGGAGCTGGAGAAGGAATACCGCGTCGCGGTGATGGGCGAGCTGACCGAGGACAAGCTCGAGCTTCTGCGCTTTGGCCTGGAGCTGGACGGCCGCGAACTGCGCCCGGCCGAGGTCGAGGTCATCTCCGACCAGCGCCTGCGCTTCGTGCTGCGCGAAGGCCGCAACCGCCAGATCCGCCGGATGTGCGAGCTGGTGGACCTGAAGGTGGTCGACCTGTTCCGCGTGCGCGTCGGCCCGCTGGACCTGGGCGACATGCCCGAGGGCCACTGGCGTCCACTGACGGCCGCCGAGCGGGCGGCGCTGGTGGCGGGCTAGCGGCGCAGCGTCGCAGCCCTCGGCAACAGGCTGCCTCGAGCGGCGCTGGAGCGTAACGCCGAAAGTGGGAACCGGTTTCGGTGCGAGACACGCTCTAAGTGTTTGATTTAGAGCCTCGTTATCGCGTTGAAACGACGCCGTTTCGACGCGCGAGGCTCTAGAGCATTTCACGACCTGACTGCGTCAGGCCGTGAGCTCTAATCTTTTGTTTTGGCGCATTTTTCTTCACGCGAACCGGAACCACTTCGCTCGAAAAATGCTCTAGCGAGGGGCCGCCTCGCGCGCGACCTGCGGGGCCCTGCGGAAGGTCAACCGATCAGCCCAATGGGTGACCACCGCCTGTATGGGACTGTCGATCCAGCGCTCGAACGCGAAAGCCGTGGCCACCGCCAGCGGAAAGGCCAGCGCCCAGAGCGCCCACTGCGTGGGCTCGGACAGGTCGAGGCGGGCGATTACGATGTGGGTGAGCCGGAACCAGATCATCGCCACCAGAATGTGCGTGATATAGAGCGCGAAGGATATCCGGCCGGCGAGGGCCGCGACCGCCCCGCCCTGCGGAACCCGGATCGCGCCCCCGGCGGCGATCAGCAGCCCCAGCAGGATCATGCTCAGCAGATCGAAGCGCCCGACGAACTGCAGCCCGGTGACCATTACCCCGGCGACGACGGCCACCACCGGCGCCAGCCGCTCGCTGGGCCAGTTCAGCTCGCTGGCGCGAGCGATGCAGGCGCCGAACGCGAACAACGGCAGCGCCCGCAGAACCCCCAGGTTGAAAGGCAGATCATACAGCGCGCGACCGTAGAGGCTCTGGCTGAACCCGTTGGCCGCCCAGATGACTGCGACGCCGCCACCGAACAATAGCAAAGCCCCGCTGACGCGGCTGAGCTTGCGCCACAGCGTCGGAAAGGCCGCATAGCAAACGACCAGGGCCGACAGCGACCAGGTTGGAAGGTTCCAGCCCGCGCCCAGGTCCAGACCCCAAGCGTGGATCAGCAGCGCCTGGGCTGGAAGGTTGCGCCATTCCAGTTGCGCTGGATCATGCGTCGTCAGCCCCACCGTCGCCGACAGCCCCACCACCACCGCGAACGCCGCTAGGACGATGAGATGGGCTGGCCAGACGCGCAGCACCCGCTTGGCCAGGAAGCGCTCATCGCTGACCGCCCCAGAAAGGACCTTTCGGCCGTAGGCGCGTCCCAGCACATAGGCCGAGAGGATCAGGAAGAAATCGGTCGCCAGATAGCCCCGCTGAAAGAGCGGGCTAAAGCCCTCCAACGACCGTGGCCCCTCGCTTTGGTAGTGGAACAGCACGATCAGGCCCGCGGTCAGAAACCTCAGACTGTCCAGGACGACACGCCTGGAGCTCCCAGGCTGCGGCTCGGCTGTCTCAGCCTGGGACGGAATGGGCGGACGCAAAGGCATCGGACGGAGACTCGAATGGTTCTCCTGCGCCCTCTGCAACGGATCTGCCAAAACCGGCGCCGACGGGATCGCGGGAACTCATTCCAGGGATCGCCGCCCGGGTCTCTTGGGGCATGCGCCCTGAGGTGCGCCTTGCCTCAGGGGCGCGTGTACGGCGTGAACGCGCCCAGGCGTATGGCGGTGTGGCCGCGAACGCCCTTGCCGCCCGGGCTGGTCAGCGCCACGCCATCGCCCTGGCACAGCACGCGGGGACCAACCGAGGTGCGCACCGCATCACGGGCCAGCCCCTGGGCGCCCATGATCGGGCGGCTGACAAACACGGTCCCGTCACGCATGCGGTAGAGGATCGCCGTCTGCTCGACGACCCAGACATCGCTGACCTTGCGGCCGAGAATGCAGCTGACCGGCTGACCGGGCGCGCGACCGTTCAGCTCCTGCGCAAGGCTGGCCTCCCCCGGGCGGGCGCCGTCGTCGGCCGCCGACGCGGCCGACGTCATCGCCAGCGCCAGGACGACGCTGCCCAGGGCGCTACAGACCCTGCGGGTCATGTTCAGCGCTCGAAGTAGGGAACGAACGCGCCCAGTTGCGTCGAGGCGCCCGGACGGCGCAGGCCCTTGTCGCCGCGGATATAGACCGTCGAGCCCCCGGGCTCATTCACCGCCACAAAGTCGTTCTGGCAGATCGCGCGCGGCGTCGCGCCGATCTCACTCACAACGCCTTCGCGCGGCAACAACTCCGCGCCCTTGGCCGGCCGGTTCACGAACATCGTGCCGTCCGGCATGCGGAACAAGATGGCGGTGCGATCGATCACGCGGGTCTCAACCACCAGGCGACGGGTAATGCACGCAACCGGCTGCCCCGGCACACGACCGTTCAGTTCCCGGACAAGGCTGACCTCGCCCCTCGGATAGGCGTCGGCGCGCGGGTCGCCCGCCGTCGCGAGACCGGGCGCGATCATGGCCGCCACGGCCAGGACGCCGGCGCTGCGAAGCTTCGCGCCAAGGGTGAACATCGCCATCGAACCCTCCCTGCGAGCGGGCCGAACCCATCGTTCACCCACGCTTGAGGGCAACGATGACACACACCCTCAGATTGTCAAACCGGGCAATTACGCCTCAGCTCAACCCGCGCGCGGTCAGCGCGCCTTGGGCCTGTCGTACGGGGTGAACGTTCCCAGGCTGACAAAACCCGCGTCAAACCGCCCGCCGGACTCCAGCAGGTTCACGGGATCGAAATTGCACAGCCGCGTGCCGAAGGTCTTGGTCACCAGAATCTGATCGCGCCGCAGGGCCTCGGCGCCGATCCTGGGGCGGTTCACATAGACGCGTCCGCCGCGTAGGCGATAGACGATCGCGGTCTTGTCGACGATGTCCACGGTTTCGACGCCCCGCGGGTCGATGCAGTTGACCGGCGCGCCGGCAGTGCGGCCGTCGAGCATCTTGGCCAAGACCTGTTCCGGCGGCGGCTTGGGGGTCGCCGCGCTCGCCGCGCTCGCCGCCGAGAGGGCCAGCAAGGCCACAAGTCCGTTCAGCTTAACGCGCATGGACGTGATCTCCCTACTCCGCCGCGAGGGTCTCCGCGGCTTTCGCGGCCTGGATCTCGGCCGCCTTCTTCTCGACGAGGTCGACGATGTGATCGATCATCCCCTCGTTGGACTGTTTGTGGTCGGGCTTGCCGGCCATGTAGACCATGCCCGCCCCGGCCCCGCCGCCGGTGAAGCCGATGTCGGTCATCAGCGCCTCCCCCGGACCATTGACGACGCAGCCGATGATCGACAGCGACATCGGCGTGGCGATGTGGGCCAGCCGCTCTTCCAGGGCCTCGACGGTCTTGATGACGTTGAAGCCCTGCCGCGCGCACGACGGGCAGGCGATGATGTTGACGCCCCGGTGGCGCAGGCCCAGCGACTTGAGGATATCGAAGCCGACCTTGATCTCTTCGACGGGATCGGCGGCCAGGCTGACGCGGATGGTGTCGCCGATGCCGGCCCACAGCATCGAGCCGATGCCGATCGCCGACTTCACCGTGCCGGTGCGCGTGGCCCCGGCCTCGGTGACGCCCAGGTGCAGCGGGCAGTCGATGGCCTCGGCCAGCTGGTAATAGGCGGCCACAGTCATGAAGGGGTCGGACGCCTTCACCGAGATCTTGAACTCGTGGAAGTCGTGGTCCTGCAGGATGCGGGCGTGGTTCAGCGCGCTCTCGACCATCGCCTCGGGGCACGGCTCGCCGTACTTTTCCAGGAGTTCGCGCTCCAGCGAGCCGGCGTTGACGCCGATCCGCATCGAGCAGCCGTGGTCGCGGGCGGCCTGAATGACATCGCGCACGCGATCGGGACTGCCGATGTTGCCCGGATTGATCCGCAGGCAGGCCGCGCCGGCCTCCGCCGCCTCGATGCCGCGCTTGTAGTGGAAGTGGATGTCGGCCACGAGCGGGACCTTGGCCTCGCGGGCGATGGTCTTGAACGCGGCCGTGCTCTCGACGTCCGGGCAGCTGACGCGGACGATGTCGGCGCCGGCCTCCTCCAGCTGGCGGATCTGCTCCAGCGTCGCCTTGGCGTCACTGGTCAGGGTGTTGGTCATCGACTGCACCGAGATCGGCGCGTCGCCGCCCACCTCGACATTGCCGACGCGGATCTTGCGCGATTGCCGGCGCGTGATCATGCGCCAGGGACGGACGTGCGTGTGGTCTGCGGCCATGGCGCTAATTTAGAGGGTGTTGGGGCGGGATAGAAGGGGCTTCCCTCTCCTTCTCCCCCTGCGGGAGAAGGTGTCGCCGTCAGGCGACGGATGAGGGGTCGCGCTGAGTCAGCCGAGAGGGTGTTCCACCCCTCATCCGACCGCTACGCGGCCACCTTCTCCCGCAAGGGGAGAAGGAAAATTACCGCGCTGCGGGCGCCACGGCCTGAGGCGCCGCCACCGGCGCCGCCGGGATCAGCTTGGCGACCGAGGTCTGGTTCGAGGACAGACGCCCCGTCAGGCGGCCGTTGTAATAGACATCGAACAGCGACGGCTCGACCACGTCCAGGATCAGGCCGGGCGTGCGCGGGGCGCTGTAGGCGTCGCCGGCCGACAGCCAGCGGGTCATCGCGATGCCGCCGTCGGCGCGACGGACGGTCAGGGCGCCGGCCTTGCGGGCCTGGATCAGCACGCCCGAGGCGTCGGCGGCGCTGGCGCCCAGGATCTGGCCCTTGGGCTTGAACGGCGCGCCGATCACGACCGCATTGGTGGTGTCGGTGATCCCGGCGGCGGCCTCGGCCTCGGCGCGGGCCTTGGCGGCGATCTTGGCGGCGTCGACCGAACCGCCATTGGCGGCGGCGTCGTCCAGACCGGGCGTCTTGTAGGGTTCGGGCGTCGTCGACTCGACCGGCGCGGGCAGCGGCGCGCCCAGCGACACCGAGCCGCCGGGACCAACAGTTCCGCCGTGCGCGACGCGAACCTGGGCCGACTCCGGCGCGACCTGAGGCGGCGGGTCGTCCTTGGTGATGGCGCGCTGGGCGACGTTCCACAGCAGGATGGCGCCGACCACCAGAAGGCCGCCGGCGAAGATCAGCGCCAGGCGCGGATCGCGCTCGCGGCGCACGCCGACCGGCGCACGCAGCTCGGCGCCTTCGTCGGGCGCGTCGTTCTTGAAGCGGGCCACGGCCGCCTCGGCGTCCAGGCCCAGCAGGCCGGCATAGGCGCGGACATAGCCGATGGTGAACGGCCGCGAGGGCAAATCATCGAGGCGCATGTCCTCGAGCGCCTCGATATAGCTCTGGCGAATGCGGGTGCCGTCGGCGACGTCCTGGGTCGTCAGCCCCCGAAACTCACGGGCGGCCTTCAGCGCCAGACCAATGTCCGCGCCGTCTTCCAGCGAAGGTTGACCCACGGCGACCGGCGCTTCGTCCGTATCGACATCGGCCACGAGGTGCAAACGCCTCACGTTCCCCGTATCCAGCGGCATAATCGGCTAAACGCCCCCGAAAATCGCGCCGCACGCGAAGCGCGCCGCACTCCCCCACCCCGGTTATACGGAGTTCTTAATATGTGTTTGTGAATATCAAACTAAGTAGCGGGATTCAATGTACTAAACGGTGACGCTTGGTTAACGGCCAAGCTTTTGTCACACGGCGACGTAAAGCTTGCGCGCCAAGGTTTCGATCTCGCCGCGCAAGGATCCGCCAGAGCCCTTCAGCAGAGCCTCGACATTGCGGCGCGCGGCCTCGCGGTCCAGCGACAGGACCATCTGTTTGACCGGCCCGATACCGGCCGGCGGCATCGACAGTCGATCAAAGCCCAGCGCCACCAGGGCGAAGGCCTCCAGCGGGCGGCCGGCCATCTCACCGCAGACCGAGACCTGGGTGCCGGTGTCGGCGCAGGCCTGCTGGATCGTCTTCAGCGCCCGCAGCGCGGCCGGCGACAGCGGATCATAGCGGTCGGACACACGCGGGTTGCCCCGGTCGGCCGCGAACAGGTACTGCATCAGGTCGTTGGTGCCGACCGAGACGAAGTCGGTCATCGGCAGCAGCGCGTCCAAATGCCACAGCAGCGACGGCGCCTCGACCATGGCCCCGACGTCCAGGCGCGCCGGCGCGGGCCGGCCGCGCTTGAGGGCCCAGGCCACTTCCTGGTCGACGAACGAACGGGCGGCGCGGAACTCGTCCACATTGGCCACCAGCGGGAACATGATCCGCAGCGGCCGGCCGTTGGCGGCCTTGATCAGGGCGCGGATCTGCATGCGCAGCAGGGCCGGACGGTCCAGGCCCATGCGCACGGCGCGCCAGCCCAGCGCCGGGTTGTCCTCGCGCTCCAGCTCCATGTACGGCAGCAGCTTGTCGCCGCCGAGATCCAGCGTGCGGAAGGTCACCGGCATGCCGTTGGCCGCATCCAGCACCTTCTCGTAGAGCGCCGTCTGGGCCTCCAGGCGCGGCAGCTCCTCGGCCACCATGAACTGGAACTCGGTGCGGAACAGGCCGATGCCCTCGGCGCCCGTCTCGCCCAGGATGTCGAGATCGACAGCCAGGCCCGCGTTCATCAGCAGCGTGACCTTCGAGCCGTCCTTGGTGATCGGCGGGGTGTCACGCAGACGGGCGAACTCGGCCTTGCGCTGGGCGCGGACCTCCATCCGGGCCTTCAGCGCCTTGACCACGTCCGGACGCGGGCGCAGCCAGGCTTCTTGCGTCTCGCCGTCGACGACCACGGGGTCGCCCTCGTTGACGCGGTCGCGCAGGCCCGCCAGGCGCCCCACGCAGGGGATGTCGAGCGCGCGGGCGACGATGCCGGCGTGGCTGGCGGCGCTGCCCTCCTCCAGCAGGATGCCCTTCAGCTTGGTGCGGTCGTATTCCAGAAGATCGGCGGGACCCAGGTTCCGGGCGATCAGGATGGCGTCCTCGGGCAGCTGGCGCACATGGTGCACATCGCCCGACAGGTGCCGCAGCAGCCGGTCGTTCAGGTCTTCCAGGTCGTGCAGCCGCTCGCGCAGATAGGGATCGCGAGCCTGGCCCAGGCGCGCGCGGTGCTCGGAGCGGACGCGCTCGACGGCGGCCTCGGCGGTCAGGCCCGAGCGCACCGCCTCCTGCAGCGAGCGGTTCCAGCCCCGGTCATGAGCGAACAGGCGATAGGTCTCCAGCACCTCGTAGGAGGCGCCGACCAGGCCGTGCTGGCCCTCCAGCATCTGGTCGATCTGGGTCTGCAGCGCCTCGATGGCGTAGGAGAGCCGGGCTTCCTCGGCCAGGGCGTCGTCGGACAGCAGGGTCTCGGGCGCCACCGGCTGCTCGTGCAGAACCGCCACGCCATAGGCCAGGCCCTCGGCGAAGCGCGAGCCCTTCAGACGCTCGGGCTTGTGCGGCGCCAGCTCGACGTCCTTCAGTTCGTCGGCGCCGAGCAGCTCGCTGGAGCTGACCATCTCGGCCAGCACCATGGCGATGATCTGGAGGTCCTCGACCTCCTCTTCGTCATAGTTGCGCTCGGTGCGGTTCTGGACGACCAGCACGCCGATGGCGCGACCGCCGCGCAGCAGCGGCACAGCCAGGAAGGCGTGGTACGGGTCTTCGCCGGTTTCCGGGCGGTATGAGAACGACGGGTGGCTGGCGGCGTCCGACAGGTTCAGCGGCCGGCCCAGACGCATGGTCTCGCCGACCAGGCCCTCGCCCGGCTTCAGGCGGGTGACGTGGACGGCCTCGCGGGCCAGGCCTTCGGTGGCGAACAGCTCAAGATCGCCCGAGGCGCGGCGCAGATAGATCGAGCAGACCTCGGCCACCATCGAGATGGCGATGGTGCGGACCACCATGTCCAGCTTGCCCTGAGCGGGACCCGCGCCGGCCATGGCCTCGCGGATCTGCCGCAGCAGGCTGCGTGGTCCTCGAACGGCGATGCCGGATGCCGCCATGACGCCTGTACGCGCTCCCTGTCCCTAGAGCCTTCCTAGCCCAGCGTCGGACGCCAAGGGTTAAGACGGCTCTTACCTCCAAGATGGGGGCTACAGCAGATTTCGCCCGGGGACCAGTCGCGCTCGTCAACCGAACGGCGATTAGGTGCGCGCTCACGAAAAAGCGCCGCCCGGAGGGGAGCCGGGCGGCGCAGTCTGGCACGCTGGAGGAGGGATCAGAACTCCAGCGGCGATGGGTTAGCGGCGATAGCCGTAGGCGTAGCGGCTGTCATAGCGATCGTGGCGCTCATAGCGGTGGCCGTGACGATCGTAGGCGTAGCGGCTGTTGGCGCGGCTGTCGTAGGCGTAGCGGTTGTCGTAGCCGTAGCGCGGGGCGGTCCGGTACGACTGGCTGTAACGACGGTCGTACTTGTCCTTAGCCGTGGTCGCGCCGAGGGCCGCGCCCGCCACGGCGCCGATGGCGACCGCGTCGGTCTTGCCGTCGCCGATCGCCGCGCCGGCGATGCCGCCGATCACCGCGCCGATGATGGCGCGCTCGGTCTTTTCGCCGGCGAAGGCGGCGGAGGCCGGGGCGACCAGCGCGCCGGCGACGGTGACGGCGATGGCGGTCTTGGTGAACGTGCCGAGGGTCTTCATGGCGGGTCTCCTATCTCTGTTGATAGGCGTTGTAGACCCGCCGCCCTGAACGAGATCGGGACCGGTCGTTCAGGTGGGGTTTAGGTTCGGGGGGAGGCCGTGCGTCCTTCGAGGCCAGCTGCGCGGGCGCCTCAGGATGAGGACGCTACAGCCATGAACCCCTCATCCTGAGGTGCGCGCTCCTAAGCGCGCCTCGAAGGACGCAGCGCCTAGCCGGTCTCTCGGGTAGGTCCCCGATGTAATCGCGCCGACCACAGCACCCCGGCCAGCATCAGCGCCATGGCCACGCTCTCCAGCGCGCGCGGCCAGCGGCCCTCATGCAGGAAACCGTACAGCAAGGCGAACACCGTCTCGAACACGATCAGCTGCCCCGACAGCGACAACGGCAGCAGGCGGCTGGCGGCGTTCCACAGGCCGTTGCCGATCACCGACGCGCCGACGGCCACAGCGAAGCTGACGCCCCAGAAGAGGCCCCAGGCGCTGGCCGGATGCGCCTTGCCGTCGAGGGCGAAGGCCGGGACCACGATGACCAGCGACAGCAGGCCCGTGGCGACGCCGGTCAGCAGCGACCACTCGTGACTGTTGAACTTGGGCGTCGCGGCCAGGCGCCGGGCGTTCCAGACGGCGTAGGCGGTCCAGACCGCCAGCGCCAGCAAGGCCCCCAGCAAGCCGACCAGGGTTCGGCCCATCCCCGCTCGCCCAGCGGCGGCGAAGGCGTCGACATTGATGCAGACCCCGCCGGCGACAATCAGCGCCAGCGGCCAGATCAGGCGCCGCAAGGGCGTGCCCTCCCCCGGCCGCGCGCCGACCAGGGTGATGGTCACGGGCAAGAGGCCGATGACCAGCGAGGCCAGGGCTACGCCCGCGCTCTGCACGGCGAGCGCCAGGCCCACATAGTAGATCAGGTTGCCCAAGAGGCTCAGCAGGATGAGGTCGCGCCAGTCGCGTCCGTCCATCCGCGCCATGACCGCTTTCCAGCTGGGCAGCAGCAGCACGGCGGCCGCTAGGCCATAGGCCAGATACCGCCCCGCCGTCGCCTGCAGCGGCGTGAAGTCCGCTAGCAGCTTGGGCGCCAGGAACACCCCGCCCCAGAACGCCCCGGCGATGACGCCGCACAGGAGGCCAAGCAGGAGGTTGCGCGAGGGAGTCATGAGGCCCGCATAGCAGTCCGCCGCCGGCTTGGCTCGCGCCGACAGGGTCTCACAACGCGGTTTCGAAGCCTTCGCCCGATGGCTAAGCTGCCCGCACAGACCAAGGGCAGGAGACGACCAATGACGGCGGGAGCGTTCAAGCGCGGATTTGTGGCGCTGCTGGCCGTGCTGGCGGGGCTCGGAGGCGCCGCGACGGCCCACGCCGCCTGCGCCGTCGGTTCGCCGGGCGCGACCGTCAGCGTGGACGCCGGCGCGACCGGGCGGCCCTTCCTGCTGCGGCGTCCCGCCGGCCTCGCAGCGGACCAGCCCGCGCCCTTGCTGATCCTCCTGCACGGCAGCGGCGGCGACGGCGCGCGGATGCTGGCCGCCTCCCGGCTGGAAGCGACGGCGGAGGGTCACGGCTTCCTGGTGGCCGCGCCCACCGCCGCCATATCGGCCGGCAAGGGCTTTGCGTGGAACATCCCGGGCGTGCCGACCGTGACCGGCAAGATCCCCGACGCCTCGGACGCCGACGACGTGGCCTATCTGGCGGCGCTGGTCGACGGTCTGGTCGCGGCGGGCTGCGTCGAGCCCGCCCGCGTCTATGTCACCGGCCTGTCGGGCGGCGGACGCATGGCATCCTGGCTGGGTTGCGTGGCCTCGGACCGCTACGCGGCGATCGCGCCGGTGGTGGGCCTGCGGGCGGGCAATCCGCGCCGCGAGAAGCCGGACGAGCCCGATCCGGCCACCTGCCAGCCGGCGCGTCCGATGCCGGTGATCGCCTTCGCCGGTGACACCGACACGACCAATCCTACCCAGGGCGGCGGCGCGGGCTACTGGCAGTACACGATGCACGCGGCCGAGCAGCGCTGGGCGGCGCTGAACGGCTGCCAGGCGCCGCCGACCACGCAATGGGTCGCGCCGAGCGTCTATGAGGAGCGCTATTCCGGCTGTCGGAGCGACGCCGACGTGGTGGGGCGCATGACGGTCGGGGGCGGCCACACCTGGCTCGCCGACAACGACGCCCTGTGGGCTTTCCTCTCGCGCTACCGGCGGGAGGGACGCTAGGGGACGACTGAAAGAACGCCGGTTCGCCACGTAAGCGTCACGATTCGTCGCGAGCTTGCGGCGCCGCAAACGACTCGACCGGAGACGCGCATGATCGCCGCCCTGCTGACCGCCCTGGCCCTGCAAGCCGCCCCGCCCCCGGCGCTGGACCCGGCGACCGTCAAGGCGGTGGAGGCGGTGGCGTTCGACTATGTCGACGGTCAGCTGGAAGGCGACACCGCCCGCGTCACCCGCGCCCTGCATCCCGACCTCGCCAAGCGCGCCGTCCGCGCCAAGGCCGATCCCGACGAGGTCCTGGCCCTGCGCCGGATGAGCCGCGACGAACTGATCGACCTGACGCGCCAAGGCGCCCTGAAGACCCCGCGCGATCAGTGGGACCGCACCGTCCGGGTGCTGGACGTGGCCGGCGATGTGGCGATCGCGCGTGTCGAGACGCCCTGGTTCGTCGATCACCTGAGCCTTGGCCGGTTCGGCGAGCGCTGGGTGATCGTCAACGCGCTCTGGTATCCCAAGCCGAGGCCGGCCGCGAATTAGCAGTCAGACCGGCGCCATGGTCTTGAGGCGACGCACCGCCACGGCCACGCGCATCGAGGCGTCATGGAACTTCGAGCCGACGTCGATCATGTCGGCGGCGCGCTGGAAGTCTTTACGGTTGATGGCGCTGGCCACCTCACCGGCGGCCTCATGGAAGTCGCGGTGGGCCTCGACGCACTGCAGATAGGTCTTGTCGCCGGACAGCTTGGCCTTCGCCTCGCCATGCAGCCAGTGGCCCAGGGCGCAGTTCCTGTCCGAGCAGGCGCGCTGGGCGTCCACGGTGCTGTGGGTGGCCAGGGCGATCCGGAAGTTCACTTTCCAGTCAGCGTGGGCGGCGATGGCGGCGTCGAAATCCATGAGGTACCTCGCAACTCAAATTCACTGAGCGGCGAATATTCCAAACTTGGCTGTCGATCGGTGACCAAGCAGCGTTAACGGCTTCGCTTCGTCCCCTTAAGGGGACATCTGCGACAACGGTCAGCCGTGCCCCGGCATCGCCAGGGGCTCGTCGGCGTCGGCCACCAGGCGACGGGCCTGCTCAAGCGCCGCGTCGATGTCGTTCTCGATGAACTCGACCTCAAGGTCGGTCAGCGGGTGCGGCGCGGCGATGGTCTCGCGCAGATAGATGCGCTTTTCAGCCTCGCTCATCGACCACCAGCCGACGGTATGGCCTTCCTCGATGACCGCGTCGCCCATGGCCAGCAGGTCGTCGGTGTCGAAGATCGGCTGGCCTGGCTTTTCGGGAAACCACTGGCCATCGTCGGGCAGGGCCTTGTCCAACTGCTTCAGCAGCGACGCCAGCCAGGGGCTGACCAGCAGCGGCTTCTCATAGCCGTCGCCGAACTTGGCGCGCAGCAAAAGGTCGTAGAGCAGCTCCAGGCCGGCGTCGCCGTGGAAGGTGACGGTCTTGGCGTCGGGGTCGAACTTGAAGACGTCGGGCATGGGACTCTCTTGGGCTGACGCCCTCATAACGTCCGAACGCGACGTTTTCATCTAAGCTGTCATCCCGGCCGCAGCGAAGCGAAGAGCCGGGACCGCCACGAACTCAGCTTCCGGCGGTCCCGGCTCGGCGCGCTTCGCGCTTGGCCGGGATGACAGTTTAAAGGACTAAAGCTGATCCAGCCCGTACACCGCGTGCAGGGCGCGGACGGCCAGTTCGGTGTAGGCCGCGTCGATCAGGACCGAGATCTTGATCTCCGAGGTCGAGATGACCTGGATGTTGATGTTCTTCTCAGCCAGGGCCTGGAACATCGATTGGGCCACGCCGGCGTGCGACCGCATGCCCACGCCGATGACCGACACCTTGGCGACGTCCTCGTTGACGGCGACGGCCTCGAAGCCGATCTCCTTCTGGGCGGCCTGGACGATCTCGACGGCGCGCGTGGCGTCACGCTTGCCGACCGTGAACTCCATGTTGGCGGTGTCGGCGCTGCGGGCGCGCGACTGCACGATCATGTCGACGTTCACATTGGCGTCGGCCAGGCGGCCGAAGATCTGCGAGGACACGCCCGGATGGTCGGGCAGGCCCAGCAGGGTGATCTTGGCTTCGTCGCGGCTGTAGGCGACGCCCGAGACGATGCGCTTTTCCATGATTTCTTCCTCGTCGCAGACGATCGTACCTTGGCCCGGGGCTTCGCCCGGTTCGACGAAACTGGACAGCACCCGCACCGGGACGCGATGGGCCATGGCCATCTCGACCGAGCGGGTCTGCAGAACCTTGGCCCCCAGCGAGGCCATTTCGAGCATTTCTTCGTAGGAGATCTTGGCCAGGCGCTTGGCCTTGCTCTCGATCCGCGGGTCGGTGGTGTAGACCCCGTCGACGTCCGTATAGATGTCGCAGTCGCCCTTGACGGCGGCGGCGATGGCCACGGCGCTGGTGTCCGAACCGCCCCGGCCCAGGGTGGTGATGCGGCGGTTCGGGGTCACGCCCTGGAAGCCGGCGATCACGGCGATCTCGCCGTTGGCGAAGCATTCCTCGAGGTTTTCCGGCGGGATCTCCTCGATCCGCGCGCGGCCGTGGGCCTCGTCGGTGAGGATCGGCACCTGCCAGCCCAGGAACGAACGGGCCTTGTGGCCCATGTTGCGCAGGGTCATGGCCAAGAGGCCGGCGGTCACCTGCTCGCCCGAGGCGACGACGGCGTCGTACTCGTCGTCCGACTCCGGCAGGCCCGCCGCAGCGCGGCCGGCGCCGTCGGTCCAGGCGACCAGCTCGTTGGTCTTGCCCGACATGGCCGACACGACGACGGCGACCTGCTTACCCGTGGCGACCTCGGCGGCGACCAGGCGCGCCACACGGCGGATGCGCTCCAGGTCGGCCACCGACGTGCCGCCGAACTTCATCACCAGACGTGACACGTCCCTGGTACCTCGACACTTGGTTATTTCTTGCGCCCGCGCGGCCGGATCGCTCCCCCTCGCGCAAGCCCGCGCCTTCTAGCGAGCCGATGGCGCAACGGCAATGTCGCGGCGGTGTCTTTTTTGACGGATGAGGCGCTCGCCTTGACTCCCCATGCAACCTACCTAACTATCTAATGTCCTTTTTCCCACGCCGGAGGACTGCATGTCGCCCGAGCTCGAGAAAACCCTGGCGGGCTGCAAGACCGTTGCGGCGAAGATCCGCGCCCTGGACGCAGCCGGCTATCCGCGCGCCGAGATCGCCCGCCTGCTGGGCAAGCGCTACCAGCATGTCAGGAACGTGCTGGAGGAGCCGGGGCCGCCCAAGCTGGCCACTACGGAACCGCTGGCGATGGCGATGGAGGGCATGGCCGAGGCCGACGCGGCCTTCTTCCAATACACGCCGCCGCACACCTATTTCCTGAGTGTCGGCGCCAATGGATCGGTGGTCCTGCCCCCCGAAGTGCTGAAGGCCCTGGGGGCGCGGCCGGGGGGGCTTATCATCGCCGACCTCGAGGATGAGCGCTTCACCCTGGTCAGCGGCAAGGCCGGCATCCAGCTCATGAAGGCGCGGCTGGCGCAGCCGCCGCCGCCTGGTGCGCTGGCCTCGCTCGAGCTGATCGAAGAGCGCCGGCGCGAAGCCGCGATCGAGGAACTTGAAGCCCAGATGGACGAGGCCGGGCTTCGTCGTGACGACTAGGGTGGTGGTCGACGCCTCGGCCGTCCTGGCTGTGGTCTTTCAGGAAAGGGGCCGGGAATCCGTCGCCCCCGCCCTGCCCGGCGCGTCGATCAGCGCGGTCAATCTCGCCGAGGTGATGTCGAAGATGCTCGATCGCGGCCTGTCACCTGAGCGGATCGACCGCCAACTGGACGCGCTATCGCTCGCCGTGGCGGATTTCGATCGCAACCTGGCCATTCAGGCCGCCCTGCTGCGCAAGACAACCCGCCACAAGGGCCTCTCCCCGGGCGACCGCGCCTGTCTGGCCCTGGCGATGCGCGAGGGCCTGCCCTTACTGACCGCCGATACGGCGTGGTCCGATCTGGACCTGCCGGTGGAAGTCGTGCTGATACGCGGATCATGACGAACGCCGCGCCCGCCTCCGCCGCCCCCTCCTGGAGCATCGACCCCGCCGACGTGGCCCGCTTCTCGGCCATCGCCGCCGAGTGGTGGGACCCCAAGGGCAAGTTCGCGCCGCTGCATGTGTTCAACCCCTGCCGCCTGGCCTTCATCCGCGAGCAGGCCCTGGCGCGGTTCGGCCGCGATGGCGCCGCCCGCGCGCCGTTCGAGGGCCTCAGCCTGCTCGACATCGGCTGCGGGGGCGGCCTGCTGAGCGAGCCCATGGCGCGGCTGGGCTTCGACGTCACGGCGATCGACGCCTCGGAGAAGAATATCAAGACCGCCGCCACCCATGCCGCCGAACAGGGTCTGGAGATCGGCTACCGCCCCGCCACCGCCGAGCAGCTGCTGGCCGAGGGCGCGGGGCCGTTCGACGTGGTCCTGACCATGGAGGTCATCGAGCACGTCGCCGATCCGGGCGAGTTCCTGCGCACCTGCGCCAAGCTGCTCAAGCCCGGCGGGATCATGGTCGTGGCCACCCTGAACCGCACGCTGAAGGCCCTGGCCCTGGCCAAGATCGGCGCCGAATACGTGCTGCGCTGGGTGCCGCCGGGCACCCACGACTGGAAGCAGTTCCTCAAACCCGAGGAGCTGCGCGCCTTCCTGGCCGGCGAGCCGGTGGCCATGCAGGGCCCGTTCGGCGTGGCCTACAATCCGCTGACCGGCCGCTGGAGCCGGTCCAGTGACACCGACATCAACTACATGATGACGGTGACGAGGGACTGAGGACGGCCTCAGGGAACCTCTGCGCCCACTGGCGCTTATCGTCTCCGCAGGGGCGGACGCCCCCGGATTGGCGACCTGGTTATCGGGGGTCGGCCGTCGATCCGTTCGATCTGAACGGAGACCACCACCATGACTTCGAGACTCCTGGCCACGCTGCTCGCCACCACCGTGGCCTGCGGCGCCGTCGCCCCCGCCTTCGCGCAGGACCCGGCCTATCAGCGCAGCCTCGAGCGCTACGACGCTCAGCGTTCGAACTACTATGAAAGCGTGGCCGAGTATCAGCAGCGCCAGGCGGCCTATGAGCGCGACCGCGCCAACTATGTGCGCGCTCGCGACGACTATGACCGCCGCTATGGGCGCGGCGCCTATGACCGCCGCTATCCGAGCTACGCCGAGCGTTACCGCGTGGCGCAGTATCGCGACAGCGCCGCCTACTACGCCGAGCAGGCCGAGTTCGAACGCGCCCGCGCCAACTATGAGCGCGCCCGCTACAACTACGACCGCCGCAAGGGCGACGGCGCCTATGACCGCCGCTATCCCAGCCAAGCCGCCCGCTTTCGGGTGAGCGGCGTCAGCTACGCCGGTTATGACGCCAACCGCGACCAGTGGGAGCGCGACCGCGACCGCTACATCGCCGCCCGCGACGCCTATGATCGCCGCAACGGCTATGGCAGCTATGACCGCCGCTATCCGGGCGAGGCCAGCCGCTATGGCGCGCCGTACGCCGGCGGCTACAGCATCGACACAAGCACCAATATCGGCGCCAACACCAACTACGGCCCCGACTGCCGTCAGGACGCCAAGCGCAACGCCACCGTCGGCGGCGTGATCGGCGCCCTGGCCGGCGCGGCCCTCGGCTCGAACGTCGCCGCCCGCAACGCCCGTCCGGAAGGCACGGTGCTGGGCGCCCTGGTCGGCGCGGGCGTCGGCGCGGCCGTCGGCAACGCCTCGGCCAAATGCGACACGCAGGGTAGCTACTACACCTACGAGCAGACCCAGCCCTATCGCTACAGCGACGGCCGCTACGCCGCCGCCGATGAGCGCTGCCGCCTGGCGCCGGCCCCCACGGAATACAACGGTCGCGTCGAGACCCGTTACGTCCGCGTCTGCCCCGACGCCGACGGTCGCTACCGCGTCCAAGGCTGATCCTCGTCTCACGCCGGGCCGGCGATCTGGAAACCGCTCGCCGGCCTGAGCGTTGAACTTCCGAGGGATCGAAACAAGAAACGACAAACGGAGAGCTCGTCATGCGCGCGCCCCTGAAAGCCATCATCCTGGCCACCGCCGTCGGCTTCGCCGCCAGCACCGTGGCCGTGACCACCGCCGACGCTCAGTCGAACAGCCGCTATCGCGTACTGGTCTGCAAGAAGTCGAAGGCCAAGAACGGCGCCATCATCGGCGGCCTGGGCGGCGCCCTGCTGGGCAACACCGTCGCGGCCCGCGGCAACAAGACCGAAGGCGCCCTCCTGGGCGGCGCGGTCGGCGCCGTGGCTGGCCACGAGATCGGCAAGAGCAAGAAGAAGTGCCACTACGAGTACCGTTACCGCTAAGGCGGTTCGGTCTTCGGAAGGCCAGCAAGGGCGTCGGACACAAGTCCGGCGCCCTTTGCGTATGCGTCTCGACGCGCCCGCTAGAGGCTCTGCTTGCCTGAGGGGCCGCATCAGGCTCAATAGCCGACTCTGTGTTGTGCTTTGGGGGCGGTGTTGACGGAAGCCTTGGTCATTCGCGGGTTGAACAAGACGTTCGCCAAGCCTGCGGTCTCAGACCTGGACCTGACGGTCCGCGCCGGTGAGCTCTACGCCCTTCTGGGACCCAACGGCGCGGGCAAGACCACCACCCTGCGGATGGTGGCGGGCCTTACCCAACCGGACGCAGGCGAGATCGCCATCTTCGGCGTCGACGCGCGCAAGGACCCGTCGGCGGCCAAGGCGCTGCTGGCCTGGGCGCCCGACGAGGCGATGATCTACGACAAGCTCACGCCGCTGGAATATCTGGAGTTCGTCGCCGGGCTCTGGAACATCGATCCGCGCACCGCCAAGGCCAAGGCCGAGGAGCTCCTGACGACCCTGGGCCTGGCCTCCGAAGCGCGCCGCCGCTGCGAGGGCTTCTCGCGCGGCATGAAGCAGAAGGTGGCCCTGGCCGGCGCCCTGATCCATGACCCCAAGCTGCTGATCCTGGACGAGCCGCTGACGGGCCTCGACGCCGCCGCCGCGCGTCTCGTGAAAGACATGCTGCAGGCCCGCGTCGACGCGGGCGGCACGGTGATCCTGACCACCCACATCCTCGAAGTCGCCGAGCGAATGGCCAACCGCATCGGCATCATCGCCGGCGGCCGTCTGCTGGCCGAAGGCACGCTGGACGAACTGCGCAGCCGGGCCGGCGAGGCCAGCGGCCGCACCCTTGAGGACGTCTTCCTGCAACTGACGGCCGAGGCCGCCGCGTGAGCCTGCCGTTCAAGCCGGCCAGCACGCCCTGGCTCCTGGCCCACGAAATACGTCTGGCCTGGCGCGGCGTCTCGGCGGGCCGCAAGTCCAGCGGCGTCGGCTCGATCATCGCCTTCGGCGTGCTGGGGGCCTTCGCGCTGCTCGGCGGCGCAGCGCTGGCGTTCGCGACGCGGGGCTACGAGGTCCCGATCACGCCGTTCTCGGTGATCATCGTCGACATGGCGCTGGCGGTGATCCTGACGCTGATGCTCGCCAACACCCTGGCGGCCGCCGCCAACGCGCTCTATGAGCGCGGCGATCTGGACCTGCTGTTCTCCTCGCCGCTGTCGCCGCGCAAGGTGCTGTTCGTCCGCGCCCTGGGCCTGGCGGTCGGCGCGGGCTTATGGTTCTTGCTGCCGGCGGCGCTGATCCTGGCGCCGTCGCTCTTCATGGGTCATCCGCACTGGGCTGGCGTGTTCGGGGTGCTGATCGCCGCGGCGCTGGGCGCGTCCGGGATCGGTCTCCTGCTGGCCATGGCGCTGTTCGCTCTGATCGGCCCGCGTCGCACCCGCACCGTGGCCCAGGTCCTGGCGGCGCTGATCGGCGCGGCCTTCTTCCTGGCCAGCCAGTATCGCAACCTGATGGGCGAGGACGCCTCGGAAAGCCTGTTCGCGCGCATCGCGCTCGACGTGCGGGACGGCCGCATCCAGCCGCCGCCGTTCGCCGACCTGCCGCTGCGCGCGGCGGTGGGCCAACCGATCCCGCTGCTGATCCTGATGGCGATCGGCCTTAGCGTGTTCCTGTTCGCGGCCCGCGTTCTGGGCCGGCGCTTCGCCGACGCAGCCGCCGCCACCCAAGGGGCCGAGACCCGCAAGGCGGCCAAGGGCCCGGCCCGCGACTTCGCCGGCGGCGCCTTCCAGGCCACGCTGCGCAAGGAGCTGCGCCTGGTCAGCCGTGACGCGGCGCTGCTGTCGCAGGTGTTGCTGCGCGTTCTTTACATGGTGCCCCTGGCCTTCGTGATGGCCCGCAGCGCCGAGCACATGCCCGCCTGGGCCCTGGCGGGTCCGGCGGCGGCGGTCACCTTCCTAGCCGGTCAGGTGGCCGCAAGCCTGGTCTGGATCACCGTGTCGGCCGAAGACACCCCTGATCTGCTGGCCATTTCGCCGACGCCCATGCGCGTGCTGAACCGCGCCAAGCTGGCCGCCGCCCTGATCCCCGTCGCGCTCTTGCTGGTCGTCCCCATCGCGGTCCTGACCTGGTATGCGCCGCTGGCGGGGCTGTGGACCGCGCTCGGGGCGGCGCTGACCGCCTGGGCGGCCGGGCTGATCGGCGTGTGGCATCAGAGGCCCGGCAAGCGGGCGGACTTCAAGCGGCGTCACGGCGGCTCATTCCTGGCCGGCCTGGCGGGGGTGTTCATCGCCACCCTGATCGGCGGGGCCACGGCCCTGGCCGTGGCGGGCCTGCTGGTCTGGGCGGTGATCCCGCTGATCGTGGCCGGGGCGCTGACGATCGCGATGCGCCGCACGGACGACCAGATCGCCGCCACCCTGCGCGCCGCCTCAGCGGCGTCCAACTAGTTCAAGCCTCGAGCAGCGCCCGGATCCGGCAGACCACGCCCTCGGGCTGGAAGTCGATCACCGCCGCGCCGGCCAGCTCGGCGGCGAGCCCGCGCTCGATCAGGCGCGAGCCGAAGCCGCGCCGCTCGGGCGGCTTGACGACGGGACCGCCGCGTTCGGTCCATGTGAGGTCGAGGCGGGGCGCGCCGGGTTCGGGGGCGAGCCCCCAGGCGATATGGACCCGCCCGTCCGGCAGGGACAAGGCGCCGTACTTCACCGCGTTGGTGGCCAGTTCGTGGAGCGCCATGGACAGCGACAACGCCGATTTGGGCGACAGACGAACGGAGGGGCCGCTGAGATCAAAGCGACTATCCCCACCGTGGAGCGCGGCGACGCGCGCGGCGACGGCGTGCATGTCAGCGCCTTCCCAGTTTTCCCGCGTCAGCAGGTCATGGGCTTCGGACAGTGCGATGATCCGCTCCGAAAACGCTGCGCGCGCCTCTTCCAGAGACGACTGCCCCTTGAAGCTCTGCGCCGCGATCGCCTGGATCGTGGCCAGACTGTTCTTCACGCGATGGTTCAGCTCATTGACCAGCAGACGCAGGTGCAACTCGGCGCGCTTTCGCTCCGTAATGTTGACCGCAGCCCCGATGAAGCGCACGGGGGCGCCATTTTCGTCGAAGAACGCCTTGCCCTTCACCGACAGCCAGCGCTCGACATTGTCGTCCCGACCGGTCACCCGAAACTCCACGGCGTAGTCTTCGCGTAGAGCCGGGCTCAGGGCGCGCTCGATCGCATATTGAACGCGCGCCGCATCGGCTTCGTGGGTGAGCGGCAGGAGCTGCTCCAGCGTGACCGGCTCGCCGATCGGCACCCCGAACATCGCATAACAGCGGTCCGAGAGCCGCACCTGGCCGCTTTCAAGGTCATGGTCCCAGGTTCCCACGTCCGCGGCTTCCAGGGCCAGACGCAAGGTCTCCTCCTGCCGCAGCAGGCGTTCCACCGACTCCCGCCGCTCGGTGACGTCCGATACGACGCCGACGAACCGCGTGCAGACGCCGTCTTCAAAGAAGGCCTGACCAAACGCCTCGTTCCAGCGGAGGGCGCCATCGTTGGCTCTGACGATACGAAACTCTCGATTGATTGTCCCCGGACCGTGCGGCTCGATGGCGGCGCGCATCTCCGCCATCACCGCGTCGCGATCATCGGGATGCAACAGCTGCGCGAAGCGTTCGGTGCTGGCAGGTTCGTCTTCAGTGAGGCCAAGTATCGCGCGCGCGCGCGCGTCCCAGTACAGCTGGCCAAGCTGCGGCCGCAAGACCCATCGCCCCATGCCCGACGCCTGGGCGGCGAGGTCGAGATCAAAACGGGCGGCGGCAAGCTCGGCCTCCACCGCCTTGCGCTCAGTGATGTCGATGATGACGCCAGTGTTGTGCGACGGCTGGCCAGCCTCATCCAGATAGGCCTTACCGCGCGTGTAGATCCAGCGGATCGAACCGTCCGACTGGATCAGACGGTATTCTTCAGAAAAAATATCGCCCGTCGCGGCCGACTTCGTGGCGACCGCTTGGATCCGGCTGCGGTCATCAGGATGGATCGCTGGGACGAACTTCTGGACCGGCAGGCCCAGTCCGGCCAGTTCAGGATCGACGTTGTGCAATTCGGCGTAGCGCGGGTCGGCATAGACCTTGTCAGCCTTGATGTCCCACTCCCAGGCCCCCACCACCCCGGCGACCGACCGCGCCATCTCATAGCGCTCCTGGGTGACCTGCAGCGCCTTTTCCGCCTCGACCGACTGCGAGATCTCGACGGCGGCGACCAGCACCCCGCCAATGCCTGTAGGCGCGCTGGCGTCGGGCACCGGGCTGTAGTTGACTGAGAAGTAGGCGAGCTCAAGGGCGCCGTTCTGCAACACCTTCATCGGCAGTCGCTCGAAGGCGTGGCCTCGGCTCGATCCCGTCATGATGTCTTCGTGCAACCCGCGCAACGCAGCCTGGAAACCTGGCGAGGTGTCGTAGAAGCTCTGGCCCAGCGCGCTGGGATGGCGCTCGTGCAAGGCCGGCGCATAGGCGTCGTTGTAGATCAGGACTAGCTGGGGGCCCCAGCGCAGGGCCATCGGGAAGTTGCTGGCCAGAACGATGTCGGTCGCCAGGCGTAACGCCGGCGACCAGTTTTCTCGCTCGCCGAGGGGGGTCTTGGACCAGTCGAACGCGGCGACGCGCGCGGCCATGTCGCCGCCCACGATCCTCGTCAAAGCAGGCGTGGCTTTGTGGCCGCCCTCGCCCATCCGCAAGATCCCCCATCCGGCCCCCCGACCGGCCTTAACCGTAAGGTGAACCCATAGCGAAGGCGTATTCAAGCGTCGGCGTGACGAAACGTCGCCTTAGGAGGCGAAGAAGCCTCTTCACCTCCCAAGTTACAACCTATTGTAATCCCGAAGGATCAATCGATAGGCGACCAGCGCTTCTCCGCCACGGCGGCTTGGCGCTTGGGACCGCGGAACGCGTTCTGGCCCTCGCCGGACTTCTGCCCCGGCTTGCCGGGGCCCTTGCCCTGACCCGGACCACGGCCTTGAGCCTTCTGCCCGCCTTCGGGGCGACCACCGCCGCCGCCATTGCGGTTGCGCTGGCGCTTGCGGCGCAGCTCGGAGGGGACGTCGTTGCGCGGGTCGGCCTTGCGCGGATCGACATACTTCTCGGCCGGAACCAGCTTGTCGGCGACGGCGGCGGCGGCGGCCAGCTGCTTGTCGTTGCGACGGTCGAAGGACGGGATCGTCTGGCGGGTGGCCTTCTGGATGTCCTTCAGCAGGTTGCGCTCGTCATCGCTGACGAAGCTGATGGCGATGCCGTCCTTGCCCTTGCGAGCGGTGCGGCCGATCCGGTGGACATAGGCCTCCGGCACGTTGGGCAGCTCGTAGTTGATGACGTGGCTGACGTCGTTGACGTCGATGCCGCGCGCGGCGATGTCGGTGGCCACCAGAGCCCGCATCTCACCCGCCTTGAAGGCGGCGAGCGCGCGTTCGCGCTGCCCCTGGGTCTTGTCGCCGTGGATCGAGGCGGCCTCGACGCCGGCGGCGTTCAAGTACTTGGCCACCCGGTCGGCGCCGCGCTTGGTGCGGGTGAAGACGATGGTGCGCGAGAAGCTCGAGTCCGCGAACAGCTCGGCCAGCAGCGGACGCTTGCGCTGGGCCTCGATGAACAGCACGCGCTGGTCGATGCGCTCGACCGTGGTGGCCTGCGGGGCCACCGAGACCTGCACCGGGTTGTTCAGGAGCTCGCCGGCCAGCTTGCCGATCTCGCTGGGCATGGTGGCCGAGAAGAACAGGTTCTGGCGGTTCTTGGTCAGCTGGGCGGCGATCTTGCGGATCGGCACCACGAAGCCCAGGTCCAGCATCTGGTCGGCTTCGTCGAGCACGAAGATCTCGGTGCCCGAGACGATGGCCGACTTCTCGGCCATGTGGTCCATCAGGCGGCCGGGCGTGGCGACCAGCACGTCGATGCCGCCGGCCAGGGCCTTCATCTGCGGGCCGTACTTGACGCCGCCATAGATGGTGTGGACCGACAGGCCCATGTGAACGGCGTAGGCCTTGAAGTTCTCGGCGATCTGGGTGGCCAGTTCGCGCGTCGGAGAGAGGACCAGGCAGCGGCAGCCGCGGCGCGGGGCGGGTTTGCGGTCCTCGGCCAGGCGCTGCAGGATCGGCAGGGCGAAGGCGGCGGTCTTGCCGGTGCCCGTCTGGGCGATGCCCAGCAGGTCCTTACCTTGCAGCACCACCGGAATGGCCTGGGCCTGGATCGGGGTCGGCTCCTTGTAGCCCTTTTCAGCAAGCGCCTTCAGCAGCGGCTTGGCCAGGCCAAGGTCGGAAAATTGAGTCACGTGTGTTGTGTCTTTCATGCGCCGAAAGACAGCGCATGCGTTCCTCGCACGGCTGGCCCATCGGCTGTCGTTCGGGGAGCGCCCCGCGTGCACGGGCGATCGGTGAGAAAAGCTCTCAAGGCGCTCGACAGGCTGGTCCGAAAACGGACCCTCACGCGGCTGGAGCGCCAATAGCGCCGAAGTGGCGCGAGGCGGATATGGGTTATCCTAGCGGGAAAGTCAAGTTTTGTGGAAAATCCGGCCAGTTCCTCCCCCGCAACGCGGGGGAGGTGGCCCAAAGGGCCGGAGGGGGCGAACGCGGCTATTCTTCGGCTAGCCCCCTCAGTCGCTCTGCGACAGCTCCCCCGCAACGCGGGGGAGCATCTGGACAACGCAACCGCGCCGCGCCAAACCGCGCCCATGACCAAGCCCATCGTCCTCGTCGCCGCCGCCGCCCTGATCGATGTCGATGGCCGCGTGCTGATCTGCCAGCGCCCGCAGGGCAAGCAGCTGGCGGGCCTGTGGGAGTTTCCGGGCGGCAAGGTCGAGGCCGGCGAGACGCCTGAGGAATGCCTGATCCGCGAACTTCAGGAAGAGCTCGGGATCAAGGTCGCGCACGCCTGCCTGGCGCCGTTTGTTTTTGCGTCTCACAGTTACGAGTCTTTTCACCTCCTGATGCCACTCTACCTGCTGCGTCGCTGGGAAGGCCAAGTGACGCGCAAGGAGCACGAGGCGCTGGCATGGGTAAAACCGGACAAGCTGAGCGACTATCCGATGCCGCCGGCCGACGAGCCTCTGGTGGCGTGGCTACGCGACGTCCTCTGAGCGCGTTCTGGCGCGACCAGTCAGGCGCCACGGCGGTCGAGGTCGGCGTGATCGTGGTGCTGATCAGCATCGCCCTGATCGGCGCGATGACCGTGCTGAGCGACGGCATCAAGACCGCCTTCACCAAGTCCGCCGACGCGATGGGCGGCTAGAGGCGCCCCTTAACCCGCCTTGTCGCCGGTCGATTGCTCCTGAGTCCCCAGAGCATCGGCCAGCCGCATCTTGGCCGAGCCGGGCCGGAGGGGCTTTTGCTGGCTGTCGTGCGGCGCCCAGCCGGTGACCGAGACGATCTCGAAGGTGGCCGGCACCTTGCCGTCGGCCTCGGCGAACCGTTCGACATAGAGCTCCATCGCCCTGAACAGCACCTTGCGGGTCAGGGGCTTGCGCGCGCGGTCCAGCAGCACGCTGGTCTCGCCCATCTTGCGCAGGTCCCGCAGCAGCGCGATCGGGTGGGCGTAGCGCACTTTCACCCGATCAACATCCGCCACCGGCAGGGCGAAGCCCGCCCGCTGCAACAGGCCCGCCGCGTCGATGGCGTCGGCGAACGGCGAGACCCGCATCGACGCCCCGTCCGACAGCTCAGCCTCGGCCGCCAGCAGGCACTGGCGCAGCTCGGTCAGGGTCGCCCCGCCGAAAATGGCCCCGACGAACAGGCCGTCAGGCCGTAGCGCCCGGCGGATCTGGATCAGAGCGCCCACAAGGTCGTTGGTCCAGTGCAGCGACAGGGTCGAGACGATCAGGTCCAGGGACGCGTCGCCGAACGGCAGTCGCTCTTCGTCGGCGACGACGCGCAGGGTCTCGCGCCCGGCCAACATGCGGCCCGAAAGGTCGGTCTCGAGCAGCGTATCGATATTGGCGCGCGCGTCGCTGTCGCTCAACGCCTTGAAAAAATGACCATTTCTCGCGCCGAGGTCGACGGCGACCGGAAAGCGTCGCAGGATCGTTTCCAGCCGCATCACCACGTCCTGGGCGGCGCGGGCCTTCAGGAAGTCGGCCGCAGCGAAGTCGGGCGCGGCGCGGTCAAGGCGCTGGCGATGCAGGGCGCGGTCGAACAGGAGCGGAGAAGCGGTCATGCGGGCGGAACATGGCGATTTCGAACCGACATGGAAAGCCGCTCCCCGCCAGATCGTCCCGCATTTGCGCGGCCTGGGGCGCGGTCTGCTGGACCTCATCCTGCCGCCCGCCAGCCTGGACGGGGCCAGCGCCCTGACCGGCGGCCTGTCGCCAGCGGCGTTCGCCAAGATGACTTTCATCGACGATCCAGTCTGCGACGGCTGCGGCCTGGCGATGCCCTACACCGACGCGGCGGCCGAGCGATGTCTGGCCTGCCAGGCCAAGCCCAAGGCGTTCGCGCGGGCCCGCGCGGCCTGCGTCTATGACGAGCACTCGCGGGATCTGATCCTGATGCTTAAGCACGCCGACCGCGTCGACTTGGCGGGCCTGTTCGCCCGCTGGCTGTCGCGCGCGGCGGTCGACCTGCTGGACGAGGCGGACGCCATCGCCCCCGTCCCTACGCACAGATCCCGGATGTTCACGCGGCGCTACAACCAGGCCGCCGAGATCGCCCGGCCGCTCGCCCGTCTGGCGGAGCGCCCCTACCTCCCCGACGCGCTCGTGCGGCGACGCGACACCGCCAGCCAGGGCGGCAAGTCCGCCTCGGGGCGGCGACGCAACGTGGCGGCGGCCTTCGTCGTCCCACCTGCCCGCCGACAGCTCGTCGAGGGGCGCAAGATCCTGCTGGTTGACGACGTCCTGACCACCGGCGCCACCGCCGAGGGCTGCGCGCGGGCGCTGCTGACGGCTGGCGCGGCCAGCGTGACCCTATCCGTCGTCGCGCGCGTTACAGAACAACAGGCGCGTCCTATATGAGGACGGCGAAACACCAGCGAGTCACCTCATGGCCAAGGTCACCATCTACACCCGCCCCTTCTGCCCCTACTGCTCGCGCGCGGTGGCGCTGCTGAACGACAAGGGCGCCGACTTCACCGAGATCGAGGCGGGCATGGATCCCGCGCTGCGCCAGGAGATGATGCAGCGCTCGGGCCGCAACACCTTCCCGCAGATCTTCGTGGGTGAGCAGCATATCGGCGGCTGCGACGACATGATGGCCCTGGAAAGCGAGGGCAAGCTGGACGCGCTGCTGAACGCATGAGCCAGACCGCGCCGCTCCGCGTCGGGCTGATCCAGACCCGCACCCCCGCCACCCACGCCGCCGCGCTCGACCACGTGGCGCCGCTGGTGCGCGAGGCGATCGCGGGCGGCGCCCAGTTCGTGCTGACGCCCGAATGCACCAACGTCGTCCAGAAGGACCGCAGCCTGCTGCTGCCGGCGCTCAAGACCCTGGACGAGGATCCGGTAGTGTCGGGCCTGCGCGAGATCGCCGCCCAGACGGGAACCTGGATCGACATCGGCTCGGCCCTGGTGCGTCGCGAAGCCGGCGAGAAGGCCGCCAACCGCCAGGTCGTCATCGACCCGACCGGCGCGATCGTGGCGACCTATGACAAGCTGCACATGTTCGACGTGGATCTGCCGACCGGGGAGACGGCTCGGGAGTCCTCGGCCTATGAGCCCGGCGAGGCGGCCGTGGTGGTCGACACGCCTTGGGCCAGGCTTGGCCTGACCATCTGCTACGACATGCGCTTTCCCGCTCTGCACCGGGCCCTGGCCCTGGCCGGGGCGACCGTGCTGACGGTTCCGGCCGCCTTCACCCGCCCCACCGGCGAGGCCCACTGGGAGATCCTGCTGCGCTCGCGCGCCATCGAGACGGGCTCGTTCGTGCTGGCCGCCGCGCAAGGGGGGTTCCACGAGGACGGGCGCGGCACCTGGGGCCGCTCGATCGTGGTGGGGCCGTGGGGCGAGGTGATCGCCGCGCTCAACCATGACGAACCCGGCGTGCTGCTGGCCGACCTCGACCTGCCCGCCGCCGACAGGGCCCGCGCGGCGATCCCCGCCCTGAAGAACGCCCGGGCTTTCACCGGCCCGTGAGCGTCACCATTTCAATCCCATGATCAAGTACGCGCTCCGGTGCGACCGGACTCATGAATTCGAGGGCTGGTTCGGCTCCTCGGCCGACTATGACGATCAGGCCGCGCGCGGTCTGGTCGAATGCCCCGTGTGCGGCTCGACCGGCGTGTCCAAGCAGATCATGGCCCCGGCCGTCGCCGGCACCAAGGCGCAGCGCTCCGCCGAGCCCGCCGTCGATCCCAAGATGCGCGAGATGATGATGACGGCCATGGGCGAGGTCCGCCGGCACGTCGAGGAGAACTTCGACTATGTCGGCGACGCCTTCGCCAAGGAGGCCCGCGCCATCCATGAGGGCAAGTCCGAAGAGCGCGGCATCTACGGCGAGGCCTCGCCCTCAGAGGTGAAAGCCCTGGTCGAGGACGGCGTAAAGGTCGCCCCGCTGCCGCCCGGACCGCCGAAGAAGACGGACGTGAACTGAGGCTCCAAACCCGACCTCCCCGGCGAATTCCGGGGCCCAGATTCATCCGGAACGTTTGGGGTGGGCCCGCCCACAGCCTCCGCCGACCCAGCGACGCCGGAGGGTTCGATCTGGACCCCGGCCTTCGCCGGGGACGTCGGGAGAGAGGTCAGAACTTCGTCTTGCAGCCCTGCTTCAGATGCACCCCGCGGAGGAAGCCGCGACGGGCCAGGCCCGCGTCGACGGCGGCGTTCATCTGACGGTCGGCGGGGGCCGCGCCGGTGACTTCGCGCACCAGACCGCGGAACGGGATGATGCTGTTGATGATCGTCTTGCCGCCCGCCTCGGCCAGCTTGCCGGCGCGGTTCTCGGCGTATTCGGCGCCGACCTTGTAGTCGGGGCCCAGCACCACGTTCAGCGCCTTCACCTCGTTGGCCAGGGCCTGGCAGGACTTGAGGCCCTTGAGGCTGTAGGGGTCGTCGAAGGCCTTCACCAGGACCGGCGGGATGTCGCGCTTGGACAGGCCGACGTCGCGCACCGGCTGGGTGCCGATGTCGACAGCCTTCTTGCCCGCCTCGCCCCAGCGGCCGGAGGGCTCGTCCGGCTTGGCCGGCGGCTTGACCTGCGCGTGGGCCGCAGAGGCCAGCAGGAGGGCGGCCGCCCCGGCCATGATCAGCAGCTTCTTCGACATCGCAACGCCTTCCCGACAAAACACGCTGCGGGAACGGCAAGCCTCGCCGCCGGTTCCCGTCGCAAGTCCCTCAGCGTGCAAGTTAGTTCGGCGGGCCGCCGGCTTCCAGATCGAACGCCGCGTCGAAGGCGTCGTCATTGGGCGTGGCCCCGCCCAGCGCGGCGTCGAACAAGTCCTCCAGCGACGACCAGATGAAGGTCATCTGCTCCATCACAGTCGGGACGCTGGCCGGATCGAAGCCCGGATACAGGTCTTCCACAAGCCAGAGACCGGCCCCCGGATCGAAGGCGAAGCGGCAGCCGATCAGACGGAACTGGGCGCGGGCCATGGTCTCGAACAGGGCTGTCAGGTCGCGGGCGGCGTCCAGGTCTTCATGGTCCAGCACCAGACAGCGGATCTGCAGCCAGCCGTGGTCGGGCAGAAGATAGAAGGCCCCCTCGTCCTGGTCCTCGCCCGAGATCTCCAGGCCTCGGTCGATCGCTTCGACGACATAGCCCGCCGCGCGGCAGGTGTCGGTGAGCGCGGACAGCAGGGCGGCTTCCTGGTCGGGCGTGAGGTCGGTCATGGGAGCGATGTTCCGGTGCGTGGTTCGTCGGCGGCTTCTAGCACGGAACGCTTTGGCCGGGGACGCGACCAATTCCGGGGACTGGTCAGACAACCTACTTGCCGTCGCTTGATGTTAGCGCTACCAAGTGCCGACGAACGCGCGCCGCCGACGGTGTCGGCGCTTCAGACGCTCGAGATTTGGGGAGACGGACGCCGTGGGCGTGAGTGAATTCCTTCCGGAAGACTGGAAAGACGCGACCCTGCTGGGGCGTATTGATTTCGGCGAAGGTCCGACGCCGGTGCTGGTGCGCGGCGGCCGCGTCGAGGACGTCTCGAAGATCGCCCCCACCCTGGCGGACCTGATGAACGCCTTTGGCCCCGGCGCGGCGATCCCGCGCGGCGAGGACAAGGGCCCGCTGGAAGCGCTCGACATCCGCCCGGTCTGGGAAGACCCGGACGGCGCCGCGCCGGTCAAGCTGCTGGCCCCCGTCGACCTGCAATGCCTGAAGGCCGCCGGCGTGACCTTCGCGGTCTCGACCCTGGAGCGGGTGATCGAGGAACGCGCGCGCGGCGACGCCGCCGCCGCCCTGAAGATCCGCGAGCAGCTGTCGGCCAGCATGGGCGGCGACCTCAAGAGCGTGAACCCGGGCTCGGAAGGCGCCGAGCGCCTGAAGCAGACCCTGATCAAGGACGGTCTCTGGTCGCAGTACCTGGAAGTGGCCATCGGCCCCGACGCCGAGATCTTCACCAAGGGCCCGACCCTCTCGTCGATGGGCTGGGGCGACCAGGTCGGCGTCCGCAGCGACAGCCACTGGAACAACCCTGAGCCGGAAGTCGTGCTGCTGTGCGACGGTTCGGGCCAGATCCGCGGCGCGGCGCTGGGCAACGACGTCAATCTGCGCGACTTCGAGGGCCGCTCGGCCCTACTGCTCAGCAAGGCCAAGGACAACAACGCCAGCTGCGCCATCGGTCCATTCTTCCGCCTGTTCGACGACACCTTCAGCCTGGACGACGTCCGCTCGGCCGAGGTCGAGCTGAAGATCACCGGCCGCGACAACTTCGTGCTCGACGGCAAGTCGAACATGAGCCTGATCAGCCGCGATCCGGCCGTGCTGGCCGGCCAGGCCTACGGTAAGCAGCACCAGTATCCGGACGGCTTTGCGCTGTTCCTGGGCACGATGTTCGCGCCGATCCAGGACCGGGATACGCCCGGTCAGGGCTTCACCCACAAGGTCGGCGACCGCGTCCGCGTCTCGACGCCGAAGCTGGGCGTGCTCGAGAACGAAGTCACCACCTGCGACAAGGCCAAGCCGTGGACGTTCGGCATCTCGGCCCTGATCCGCAACCTGGCCGGCCGCGGCCTCCTCTAACTTTTTGTTTTAACGCATTTTCTTCGCGCGAACCGGTACCCACTTCGCTCGAAAATGCTTGGAGAAGCTTCCCGCGATGACCGACACCCTGCGCCACTATATCGGCGGCGAACGCGTCGCCGCTGACGCGCCGGCCGAGAGCCTGAACCCGTCCAACACCAACGACGTCGTCGCCAAGGTCCCGATGGGCGGCCAGGCCGAGGTCGACGCCGCCGTCGACGCGGCCCGCAAGGCCTTCCCGGCCTGGGCCGACGCCTCGCCGGAAGTGCGTTCGGACCTGCTGGACAAGGTCGGCTCGACCATCATCGCTCGCAGCGCCGACATCGGCCGCCTGCTGGCCCGCGAAGAGGGCAAGACCCTGGCCGAAGGCGTCGGCGAAACCGTCCGCGCCGGCCGCATCTTCAAGTACTTTGCGGGTGAAGCCCTGCGCCGCCACGGCCAGAACCTGGAAAGCACCCGTCCGGGCGTCGAGATCCAGACCTACCGCCAGGCGGTCGGCGTCTATGGCCTGATCACGCCCTGGAACTTCCCCATCGCCATCCCGGCCTGGAAGGCCGCCCCGGCGCTCGCCTTCGGCAACACCGTGGTGATCAAGCCGGCCGGCCCGACGCCCGCCACCGCCAATGTGCTGGCCGACATCATGGCCGAGTGCGGCGCCCCGGCCGGCGTGTTCAACATGCTGTTCGGTCGCGGCTCGATGGGCGACGCCCTGATCAAGCACAAGGACGTGGACGGGATCTCGTTCACCGGCTCGCAGGGCGTGGGCGCGCAGGTCGCCGCCGCCGCCATGGCCCGTCAGGCCCGCGTGCAGCTGGAGATGGGCGGCAAGAACCCGCTGATCGTGCTGGACGACGCCGACCTGGAGCGCGCTGTCGCCATCGCGCTGGACGGCTCGTTCTTCGCCACGGGCCAGCGCTGCACCGCCAGCTCGCGCCTGATCGTTCAGGACGGCATCCACGACAGGTTCGTCGCCCTGCTGGCCGAGAAGGTCGCCGCCCTGCGCGTGGGCGACGCTCTGGACCCCAACACCCAGATCGGCCCAGCCGTCTCCGAAGACCAGATGGAGACGAGCTACAAGTATATCGACATCGCGACGTCCGAAGGCGGCCGCGTGGTCACCGGCGGCGACCGCATCAAGCTCGACAATCCGGGCTGGTACGTGCGTCCGACCCTGATCGCCGACACCGAGGCCGGCATGCGGATCAACAACGAAGAGGTCTTCGGCCCCGTCGCCTCGACCATCCGCATCAAGAGCTACGAGGAAGCCCTGGAGATCGCCAACGGCGTCGAGTTCGGCCTGTCGGCGGGCATCGCCACGACCTCGCTCAAGCACGCCCGCCACTTCCAGCGCTACGCCCGCGCGGGCATGACCATGGTCAACCTGGCCACCGCCGGCGTCGACTATCACGTGCCGTTCGGCGGCACGAAGAGCAGCTCGTACGGCGCTCGTGAACAAGGCTTCGCGGCGGTCGAGTTCTTCACCCAGACCAAAACCTCCTACTCGTGGTCGTAAGCAGCATGTCCTCAGCCATCTATCCCAGCCTGAAGGGCAAGCGCGTCGTCATCACCGGCGGCGGCTCGGGGATCGGGGCCGGCTTGACCGCCGGCTTCGCGCGCCAGGGCGCGGAAGTGATCTTCCTCGACATCGCCGACGCAGACTCCAAGGCCCTGGAGGCCGAGCTGGCCGGCTCGCCGATCCCGCCGGTCTACAAGCGCTGCGACCTGATGAACCTCGATGCGATCAAGGCGACCTTCGCCGAGATCGGCGACGTCGACGTGCTGGTCAACAACGCCGGCAATGACGACCGCCACAGCCTGGCCGACGTGACCGGCGCCTATTGGGACGAGCGGATCAACGTCAACCTGCGCCACATGCTGTTCTGCACCCAGGCCGTCGCGCCGGGCATGAAAAAGCGCGGCGG
Source organism: Caulobacter sp. BE264 (assembly GCF_031457805.1). Classification (NCBI taxonomy): domain Bacteria; kingdom Pseudomonadati; phylum Pseudomonadota; class Alphaproteobacteria; order Caulobacterales; family Caulobacteraceae; genus Caulobacter; species Caulobacter sp. BE264. Next base: position 109,598 of record NZ_JAVDXI010000004.1, read on the forward strand.
CGGCGCGGTGATCAACTTCGGTTCGATCAGCTGGCACCTGGGGCTGGAGGACCTCGTCCTCTACGAAACCGCCAAGGCCGGTATCGAGGGCATGACCCGGGCTCTCGCCCGTGAGCTGGGTCCCGACGACATCCGCGTCACCTGCGTGGTGCCGGGCAACGTCAAGACCAAGCGCCAGGAGAAGTGGTACACGCCCGAGGGCGAGGCCGAGATCGTCAAGGCCCAGTGCCTGAAGGGTCGCATCCTGCCCGAGAACGTCGCCTCGCTGGTGCTGTTCCTGGCCTCGGACGACGCGTCGCTGTGCACCGGCCACGAATACTGGATCGACGCGGGCTGGCGTTAGGAGGCTGAGGTCGGCCGTGCGACGGGCGGGGGCTTCCCTGGGAATGCGCCACGCCTTATCGAACGGCCAACATCAGTTTTACGGAGAACGGTTGAGCATGACCGCCGTCACTTGCGTCTGGGATCTCAAGGCCACTCTGGGCGAAGGTCCCATCTGGAGCGACAACGCCCTGTGGTTCGTGGATATCAAGGGCCACAGCATCCATCGCTACGACCCGGTCACGACCGAGGCGCTGACGATCGCCGCGCCTGAGCAGGTCACCTTCCTGGCGCCCCTGGCCGATGGCAGCGGCTTCGTCGCCGGCTTGAAGTCGGGACTTTATCGGTTCAACCCGCTGGCGGGCTTCCATCCGATCACGGTCGTCGAGGACGCCGCTCTGGACAATCGTCCCAACGATGCGACCGTCGACGCCCAGGGCCGCCTGTGGTTCGGCACGATGCATGACGGGGAAGAGAACAAGAGCGGCTCGCTGTACCGGATGGACGCCACCGGCGTCGCCCGCATGGACCGCGACATCTGCATCACCAACGGCCCGTGCGTCTCGCCCGACGGCAAGACCTTCTACCACACCGACACCCTGGAAAAGACGATCTACGCCTTCGACCTGTCCGAGGACGGCCTGCTGTCGAACAAGCGCGTCTTCGTGAAGATCGCCGTGGGCGACGACGTCTACCCGGACGGCTCGGTCGTCGATTCCGAAGGCTATCTGTGGACGGCCCTGTGGGGCGGTTTCGGCGCGATCCGCTTCGCCCCCACCGGCGAGGCCGTGGCGCGCATCGAACTGCCCGCGCCGAACGTCACCAAGCCCTGCTTCGGCGGGCCTGACCTGAAGACCCTTTACTTCACCACCGCCCGCAAGGGCCTGAGCGACGAGACCCTGGCCCAGTATCCGCTGGCCGGCGGGGTGTTCGCTGTCGAGGTCCCCATCGCCGGCCAACCCCAGCATGAGGTCCGCCTTGTCTAACCGCACGCCCCGCCGGTTCCGGTCCCGCGATTGGTTCGATAACCCCGACCATATCGACATGACCGCGCTCTATCTGGAGCGCTTCATGAACTACGGGATCACGCCGGAGGAGCTGCGCAGCGGCAAGCCGATCATCGGCATCGCCCAGACCGGCAGCGACATCTCGCCCTGCAACCGCATCCACCTGGACCTGGTCCAGCGGGTGCGGGACGGGATCCGCGACGCCGGGGGCATCCCCATGGAGTTTCCGGTCCATCCGATCTTCGAGAACTGCCGTCGCCCGACGGCGGCGCTGGACCGGAACCTCTCGTACCTGGGTCTCGTGGAGACCCTGCACGGCTATCCGATCGACGCCGTCGTTTTGACCACCGGCTGCGACAAGACCACTCCGGCGGGGATCATGGCCGCCACCACGGTCAATATCCCGGCCATTGTCCTCTCCGGCGGTCCGATGCTGGACGGCTGGCACGAGAACGAGCTGGTGGGCTCGGGCACCGTGATCTGGCGCTCGCGCCGCAAGCTGGCCGCCGGCGAGATCACCGAAGAAGAGTTCATCGACCGCGCCGCCAGCTCGGCGCCGTCGGCGGGCCACTGCAACACCATGGGCACGGCCTCGACCATGAACGCCGTCGCCGAGGCGCTGGGCCTGTCGCTGACCGGCTGCGCGGCGATCCCCGCCCCGTACCGCGAGCGCGGCCAGATGGCCTACAAGACCGGCCAGCGGATCGTCGACCTGGCCTATGAGGACGTCAAACCGCTCGACATTCTCACGAAGAAGGCCTTCGAGAACGCCATCGCCCTGGTGGCGGCGGCCGGCGGATCGACCAACGCCCAGCCGCACATCGTGGCCATGGCCCGCCACGCCGGCGTCGAGATCACCGCCGACGACTGGCGCGCGGCCTATGATATCCCGCTGATCGTCAACATGCAGCCGGCCGGCAAGTATCTGGGCGAGCGCTTCCACCGGGCCGGCGGCGCGCCGGCGGTGCTGTGGGAGCTCTTGCAGCAAGGCCGCCTGCACGGCGACGTCCTGACCGTCACCGGCAAGACGATGGGCGAGAACCTCGAGGGCCGCGAGACGTCCGACCGCGAGGTGATCTTCCCCTACGACCAGCCGCTGGCCGAGAAGGCCGGGTTCCTGGTTCTGAAGGGCAACCTGTTCGACTTCGCGATCATGAAGTCCAGCGTGATCGGCGAGGAGTTCCGCAAGCGCTACCTGTCGCAGCCCGGCCAGGAAGGCGTCTTCGAGGCCCGCGCCGTCGTCTTCGACGGCTCGGACGACTACCACAAGCGCATCAACGACCCCGCCCTGGAGATCGACGAGCGCTGCATCCTCGTCATCCGTGGTGCGGGTCCGATCGGCTGGCCAGGCTCGGCCGAGGTGGTCAACATGCAGCCGCCGGATCACCTCCTGAAGAAGGGGATCATGAGCCTGCCCACCCTGGGCGACGGCCGTCAGTCGGGCACCGCCGACAGTCCCTCGATCCTGAACGCCTCGCCCGAGAGCGCGGTCGGCGGCGGCCTGTCGTGGCTGCGCACCGGCGACACCATCCGCATCGACCTCAACACCGGCCGCTGCGACGCCCTGGTGGACGAGGCGACGATCGCCGCGCGCAAGCAGGAGGGCATCCCGGCCGTGCCGGCGACCATGACGCCCTGGCAGGAGATCTACCGCGCCCACGCCAGCCAGCTCGACACCGGCGGGGTGCTGGAGTTCGCGGTCAAGTACCAGGACCTGGCGGCCAAGCTGCCCCGGCACAACCACTAAGACAAAGGGCCTTCGGAGCGATCCGGAGGCCCTTTTGCTCGGGGCTTGAGCACGTCACGCCGGCAGCGGCTACAAACAACCGTGGCCATTTGCCGAAGGCTGAAAAAGCCTTAAGAACAACGTTGCGAATTGTAAAATTCTTCCCTGGGTTGAAACCCATTTCGGGTGTAGAAAAGACATCGTCGGGGCAGTTGTTGAGCGCGGACAAGATGTTGTCGGTGAACCGAGCCCTAGGTCAGCGTCCCGAGTCGCCCAGTCTGGTGGTCGCCACGACCGCTCTTCAATTGGGCCTGGTCGTGCTGGTTTGGTTGGTGGCGCTAGTCCCAGCCGCGCTGGCGGCGTTAACGCTCTTGCTCGTCAAGACAGCCTGCGGCTTCTTTCGACCCTCAAGGGTCAAGCGTCCCATCGGCTCTTGAAACCTTGGCGCGGAACACGCGCCTCGCCACTATACGCGGGTCCCAGGGAGGGCGGATGCGGGATATCGACTGGCTGCTGACCGAGGCTCACGCGCTGCGCGAACGCGGCGACGCCGCCCTGGCCCGAACCCTGTACGCCGAAGCTGCGGACAAAGCCCGAAGCGAACAGGACACCGCCGCCCTCGCCAACGCCCAACGTCACCTGTCGGACATCGACCGCGAGGCGGGCCGCTTCGAGGCCGCCCTCGCCGCCGCCGAGGAGGCCGCCACGCTCTACGGCGCGCTGGGACGCGAGCACCGGCTGGATCTCGCCAACGCCCTGCGGCTGACCGCCCTGGCGCTGGAGGCGCTGGGCCGTCCGGCGCTTCAGCCCTGGCGCGAGGCCGGCGATCTCTACGCCGAGCTCGACATCGCCGCCGGGCTGGCGGAGGCCGAGCGGCATCTGGGGCTGACGGGTGACTGAAAACCGGACCGCGTGGCGGCTTAGCCGGATCAACGATCCCTCTAAAGCCCGTGTCATCCCGGAAACGCCGAAGGCGTTATCCGGGACCCAGGGGTGACAAGGAACGGTGCGCGCCGCCCCTAGGTCCCGGCTCTAAGCGCTGCGCGCTAGGGCCGGGATGACACCACATTTTGCGCCGCCCCCTAGTTCGGACCGCCGGTGCTGAAGTCGAACTGCTCGGGGCGGGGCTTGCCGCCGCCGAAGGCGTAGCTGAAGCCGATGAACGCGGTGCGGACATTGACCTTGGTCTCGTTCCGGTCGCGCAGGCGCGCGGCGTTGGTCACCCCGGCGATCTTGAAGCTGTCGACCACGTCATTGACCGTCACGACGAAGTTCAGCTTGTCGTTGACCTTGCGGCGATAGCCCAGGTTGATCATCTCGAACGGCTCGCGATAGCCCTGCGGCGTAATGCGACGGCCCGAGGTGAAGGCGTTGATCTGGAAGAAGTCCTTCGGGGTGGCCTGATAGTTCAGATTGGCCCGGCCCGAGAGGCTGGTGTCCGAACGCTTGCCGGTGAAGCCAAGACTCGCCGCATCGATCTCGTTCCAGAACGCCTGGCCGCTGACATTGTAGGTCAGCTTCGGCGTCAGGCGGCCGACGACCACGAACTCCAGACCGCCGTTGCGGCTCTTGGCCAGGTTCTCGCGGGTGGTCAGGAACACGCCGCCGCCCAGGTCCTTGACCACGTCGGTCACGCCGTCGCGGGTGTCGCGATAGAAGGCGGTGGCCAGATAGGTCGTCGGCCCCTTGCGATACTGCCAGCCCAGCTCGAACGAGTCGGTGACCTGCGGCTTCAGGTTCGGGTTGCCCGCCCGGAAGTTATAGGGGTCTTGGTAGATCGGATAAGGGTTCAGATCCTGTGCGCCCGGACGGGCCACCCGGCGGCTGAAGCCGGCGCTGAGGCTGTTGGCGTCGTTGATGCGGTAGCCCGCGTTCAGCGTCGGATAGAGCCGCAGATAGTCGTTCTCGCCCTTCTGCCCCGAGGTGATCTGGTCGGTGCGGATCTCGACCTGTTCGGCGCGAAGACCGGTCTGGACCGTCAGGTCGCCGAACGGGCGCTCGTAGGTGACATAGGCCGCGAACACGTCCTGGTCATAGGTGAAGCGGTTGGTGCGGGCCGGGTCGACGGTCTGGCCGTTCAGCGTGGTCCCGCGCGCGCCGTAGTTGTTGTAGTCGTTGTCGGCGGCTTCGAAATCCAGGCCCGTCTTCAGCTTAGCCTGGTCGGCCAGCGGCTTGGTGTAGTCGAGCTTCCAGTTGGCGCGCTTCTGCTCCGAACCGAAGCTGAAGCCTTCATAGAGGTCGGGCGCGCCTGCGGTGTAGTCGGCGAAGGCCTCGCCGCCGCGCTTGAACCGGGTGATCTCGTACTCGGCGCGCGAGGTCAGCTCGTGGCCCGCGCCGGTGAACTGGCGGCGATAGTCGCCGGCGATCGCCGCGTTGTCGCGGATCATCACGCCGGTGCTGTCGCGCAGATAGGCTTGCTGGGTGACGCCGGCGGCGTTGCGCGACAGATAGGTCTCGCGGCCGTCGCCCTCGTAGTCCATGCCGCGATAACGCACCTCGGCCGACAGGCGGGTCTTCTTGTCGAGGTCGTAGTCGACGCCCGTGCGCAGCGACAGCGCCCCGCCCTTGTTCAACACCTCGGCGGTCTGGTCGGCGTCCAGGGTGACAGCGCCGGCCGCGTTCAGCGACTGGCGGTCCACGATCGAGGTCACTTCCTGGCGGTCATAGCGATAGCTGGCGTCGCCCGACAGCGTGACCTTGCCTTCGCGGCGCTGCGCGCTGATCCCGCCGTTGTAGCGGCCGTCGGGGCCGACATTGGCGCGAACCGTGCCGGTGACGCCCGCCTTCTGGGTCTTCTTGGTGATCAGATTGATGACGCCAGCCGAACCGTCCGGGCGATAGGCGGCCGAGGGGTTGGTCATCACCTCGACGCGGTCGATCTGGTCGGCGGGCAGCTGCTGCAGCGCGTCGGCGCGGTTGTCGCCGTTGAACATGCCCGACGGCTTGCCGTCGATCAGGATGGTCACGTTGGAGTCGCCGCGCAGGCTGACATTGCCCTGGACGTCGACCTCGACCGAGGGGACGTTGCGCAGCGCATCGCTGATCGAGCCGGTCTTGGCGCTCAGATCGTTGGCGACGCTGTAGCTGCGGCGGTCGATGTCGGTGCGCATCGCCGTGGCGTCGCTGCGGATCACCACGCCTTCGACGGCGGTCGGCGCATCCGAGGGCTTGGCCGGGGTGGTCTGGGCGGGCGCGGAGGGCGCAGGGGCCGTCTGGGCCAGACCGAGGGCCGGCGGCGCGATCACGGCCGCGGCGGCGAGGAGGGCGAACTTCAGTCGCAAGGCAGACCTCAACATCAAGCGTCGAGCGTTACGCCGCGGACGTCCGCGCGGTCTCGACCGACAGCCGTAAAGACGTTCCCGCGCGCCGGGACAAATTTCTTTTCGGCAATGTTGCTGGTCGGGGACTCCGAGTGGCATTCGCGCCACAGGCGTATGCACCCCACCTCGGCACTCTAACGTCGCGGAAGCCGGCCGCTGTCTGCTATCGATGCGTCTGCAGGAGCGAGTCCCGCGCGCAGTCGATGTGGTCGTCAGAACCACCGCTTGCGCGCTGATACCGGTAACACTAAGGTCGCCGGCAACCAAAGGTCCGACAAGGATCAGTAGGGCATCAACGGGCCGGTCCGGCCCCATGGGGAGGAAACCTGTGGCTTCAGTATCCAACGCCGGTCCCAGCGCCGGCATGAGCGCCGACGGCGGGAAGGTCAACATGACCTTCGTCGCCGCGATCGTCGCCGTCGCCACGATCGGCGGCTTCATGTTCGGCTACGACAGCGGCGTCATCAACGGCACGCAAGAGGGCCTGGAGAGCGCCTTTAATCTCAGCAAGCTGGGCACCGGCCTGAACGTCGGCGCCATCCTGATCGGCTGCGCCATCGGCGCGTTCGCAGCGGGCCGCCTGGCCGACGTCTGGGGCCGCCGCACGGTGATGATCATCTCGGCCCTGCTGTTCGTGATCAGCGCCATCGGCACCGGCGCGGCCGAGAGCTCGATCGTGTTCATCATCTTCCGCCTGATCGGCGGCCTGGGCGTCGGCGCCGCCAGCGTGCTGTGCCCGGTCTACATCTCGGAAGTGACGCCCGCGAACATCCGCGGCCGCCTGTCGTCCGTGCAGCAGATCATGATCATCACCGGCCTGACCGGCGCCTTCGTGGCCAACTACGTGCTGGCCCACACCGCCGGCAGCTCGACGGCCGAGTTCTGGCTGGGCCTGCCGGCCTGGCGCTGGATGTTCTGGATGCAGGTCATCCCCGCCGGCGTGTTCTTCCTGTGCCTGCTGGGCATTCCGGAAAGCCCCCGCTACCTGGTGGCCAAGGGCAAGGACGCCCAGGCCGAAGCGATCCTCTCGCGCCTGTTCGGCGCGGGTCAAGGCGCCAAGAAGGTCGAGGAAATCCGCGCCTCGCTGAGCAGCGACCACAAGCCGAAGTTCTCGGACCTGCTGGACCCGACGACCAAGAAGCTGCGCGTCATCCTGTGGGCGGGCCTCGTCCTGGCCGTGTTCCAGCAGCTGGTCGGCATCAACATCGTCTTCTACTACGGCTCGGTGCTGTGGCAGTCGGTGGGCTTCACCGAGGACGACAGCCTGAAGATCAACATCCTGTCGGGCACGCTGTCGATCCTGGCCTGTCTGCTGACCATCGCCGTGATCGACAAGATCGGCCGCAAGCCGCTGCTGCTGATCGGTTCGGCCGGCATGGCCGTGACGCTCGGCGTCATGACCTGGTGCTTCTCGACCGCCACCACGGTCAACGGCGTGCTGACCCTGGGCGATCAGGTCGGCCTGACGGCGCTGATCGCCGCCAACCTCTATGTGATCTTCTTCAACCTCTCCTGGGGTCCGGTCATGTGGGTGATGCTGGGCGAGATGTTCCCCAACCAGATGCGTGGCTCGGCCCTGGCCGTCTGCGGCTTCGCCCAATGGATCGCCAACTTCGTCATCTCGGTCAGCTTCCCGGCCCTGGCCGCGGCCAGCCTGCCGATGACCTATGGCTTCTATGCGCTCAGCGCGGTCGTCTCGTTCTTCCTGGTCCAGAAGCTGGTCCACGAAACGCGCGGCAAGGAATTGGAAGCGATGCAGGGGTGACCACGGTCGTTCCTCCCCCGCGTCGCGGGGGAGGTGGCCCAGCGGGCCGGAGGGGGCGAATTCGGCCGACCTCCAACCCGCCCCCTCAGTCGCTCCGCGACAGCTCCCCCGCATCGCGGGGGAGCATCTTCAAGAACCGCCCGGGAGCCCTCGCTTCCGGGCGTTTTCTTTTGCGCCTCATTCAAAATGACACCGGTGGACAAAACCGTCCCAGCCGCTAGCTTGCTGACAACAAAACAAGTCCGCGTTCGGGAGAAACACCATGGTCGACATCAACCGCCGGGGCGCGCTGGGCTCGCTGCTGGCCGGCGCCGGCCTGGCCGCCCTGCCTGCGTCCGGCGAGGCCGCCCAAATGGGCCTGCTCCCCGCCAAGCCGACCAGCGGACCGACCTGGGCCAAGGGGATCGAAGGCCAGCGCAAGGCCGACCTGGGCGATGGGACCTTCCTCAATCCGATCCTGACCGGCGACCGGCCTGACCCGTCGATCCTGAAGGACGGCGCCGACTACTACATGACCCACAGCTCGTTCGACGCCTATCCGGGCCTGCTGATCTGGCATTCGCGTGACCTGGTGAACTGGACGCCGGTCACGACAACGCTGAAGACCAATGTCGGCGCGATCTGGGCGCCCGAGCTCTGCAAGCACAAGGGCCGCTACTACATCTACCTGCCGGCCAAGTTCCCGGGGAACAACACCAGCTATGTGATCTGGGCCGACAGGATCGAAGGGCCGTGGTCCGAGCCGATCGACCTGAAGCTGCCGCGCTATATCGACCCCGGCCACATCGTCGACGAGACGGGCGAGCGCTGGCTGTTCCTGTCGGGCGGCGACCGCATCAAGCTGGCGCCGGACGGTCTGTCGACCGTGGGCCAGCCCGAGCACGTCTATGATCCCTGGCGCTATCCCGATGACTGGGACGTCGAGGGATTCTCGCCCGAGGGGCCCAAGGTCATGCGCCGGGGCGAGTACTTCTACATGATCACCGCCGTGGGCGGCACGGCCGGCCCGCCGACCGGTCACATGGTCATCGCCGCCCGCGCCAAGTCGCTGGCCGGTCCGTGGGAGAACCACCCGCGCAACCCGCTGGTCCGCACCGCCGACAACGCCGAGAAATGGTGGTCGCGCGGCCACGCCACCCTGGTCGAGGGCCCCACGCCCGGCGACTGGTGGGCCGTCTATCACGGCTACGAAAACGGCTACTACACCCTGGGCCGCCAGACGCTGCTGGCCCCGGTCACCTGGACGGCCGACGGCTGGTTCGACATCGGCGGCGGCGACCTCTCGCAGCCCATCAAGAAGCCTAAGGGCGGCAAGTCCGGCCCGCACGGCATGGCGCTGTCGGACGACTTGTCGACCGACAAGTACGGCGTGCAATGGAACTTCTTCGATCCCAAGCCGGGCGAGCAAGACCGCATCAAGCGCGAAGGCGGCGCCCTGATCCTGAAGGGCGCGGGCGAGGCGCCGTCCACCGGCTCGCCGCTGATCTTCGTCAACGGCGACCAGGCCTACGAGATCGAGTGCGAGATCGAGATCGAACCGGAGACCCGCGCGGGCCTGATCCTGTTCTACGACCGCCAGCTCTATTGCGGCCTGGGCTTCGACACGAAGAACTTCGTCACCCACCAGTACGGCATCGAGCGCGGCCGTCCGGCCAATCCGCACGGCGGCAGGATGCTGATGCGGCTGCGGAACAACCGCCACATCGTCAGCTTCCACACCAGCGGTGACGGGGGAAAGACCTGGAAGCGCTTTGATCGCGGCATGGAGGTCAGCGGCTACCACCACAATGTGCGCGGCGGCTTCCTGATGCTGAAGCCGGGGATCTACGCCGCCGGCAAGGGCTCGGCGCGGTTCCGGGGGTTCAAGTATCGGGCGTTGGACTAGGCCCGAACCGCCGATCTCCCCGACTGAATCTGGATCCCGGGATTCGCCGGGAAACTCGGAAGATTGTGATGCTGAAACCCCTCCTCATCGCCGCCGCCCTGCTGGTCGCGCCTATCGCCGTCCACGCCCAGGAACCGATCTTCAAGGCGTCCAAGATCGTGCTGGTGGGCGACTCCACCGTGGCGGTGAACAGTGGCTGGGGCGGGGCGTTCTGCGCCACGCACGTGACCTCGAACATCGCCTGCGTGAACCTGGGACGCGGCGGCCGGTCCAGCCGCACCTATCGCGAGGAAGGCTCGTGGGACCTGGCCCTGAAGGAGATCAGCGCGGGCGGCTTCGAGCAGACCTTCGTGCTGATCCAGCTGGGTCACAACGACCAGCCCGGCCGCCCCGAGCGCTCGACGGACCTGGCCACCGAGTTCCCCGCCAACATGCGGCGCTTCGTCGAGGAGGCGCGCGCGGCGGGCGCCAAGCCGGTGCTGGTCACACCCCTGATCCGCCGGCAGTTCAAGGACGGCCAGGTATTCGACGACCTCGCCCCCTGGGCGCAGGCGATCCGCAAGCTGGCCGCCGAGACCAACACCCCGCTGGTGGACCTGCATGCGCTCAGCCGCGACGCCGTCCAGGCCATGGGGCCGGCGGCGGCGATGCGGCTCGCCGAGATCCCGCCGCCGCCCGAGATCCTCGCCTCGGCCGCGTCGGGAACCACCACGGGCGCGATGTTCTACGAGCCGGTCCTTCCCGGGGCAGAGGCCCCGCCCCGTCCGCCGGCCGCCCCGCCGCCTGCGCCCGGCGCGATGGGGAGCTTCAGGCCGGTGTTCGACTACACCCACCTGGGCCCCGAGGGCGCGGCGCTGTTCTCGGCCATGGTCGCCAAGGCGCTGGCGGACGTCGCGCCAGAGCTGCGGCGCAACCTGCTGCCCTAACTTCGGCTATCCAGCGTCGCCGTGAGCGCCCGAAGCAGCGCCTCGCGCGCGCGGTCGTCCGGCGCGGCGGCCAGGGCCTGGCCCAGCGCCACCTGAAACGCCACGCGCTGATTGTGCCAGTCCAGCTTGCCCGGAGCCTCGGCCGGCAGACGCGGCCGCGCCTCGCCGACCGGCTGCGCCGCGCCGACGCCGTCCAGCGCAAAGCTCTCATCCAGCGCCGGGATCACGAGGCGCTCGGGCGCAAAGCCCGCCTCGGTCAGTCGCCGCCGCAAGCCCTCGGTCGCGTCAGGCTCGCCGTGAGCCAGGAAAATCGAGCCCGCCACCGGCAGCCGGTCCTTGGCCCAGGCCACCAGCCCCGCCGCGTCGGCGTGACCCGAATAGGCGTCGAGTTGCCGGATGCGGGCGCGGACGCTGATCTCGTCGCCCCGGATCGTCACCCGGTTGCGCCCATCGGCCAGTAGCCGCCCCAACGTGCCGGTCGCCTGGTAGCCGCACAGCAGCACCGTCGCCTCGCGCCGCCAGAGCAGGCGTTGCAGATGCTTGCGCACTCGCCCGGCGTCGCACATGCCGCTAGCGGCCAGGATCACGTGCCAGCCTTTCAGGCGGTCCAGCCCATCGCTCTCGGCGGGCGAGTCGAGGAACCGCAGATGCTGCGAGGGCCGCAGCACCTCGAAGGGATTGGTCTGGGTGCGCGGATTCCAGCCGCGTTCCTGGAAGACCTTGGTGGCCTCGATGGCCAGCGGCGAGTCCAGGAAGATGTCGCCCCGGGGAACCTCGCCCTGGTCCATCAGGTCCAGCAGGTCGACCAACAGCTCCTGGCTGCGCTCGACCGCGAAGGCGGGAATCAAGAGGGGACCGCCGGCGGCGTGCGCGGCGCGGACCTCGTCGGCCAGCTGCTGCTTGCGCGCGGCGCTGTCGATCCCGACGCGGTCGCGGTCGCCATAGGTCGACTCCAGGATCAGGTGGTCGACGCCCACCGGCGCGTCGGGATCGTCGAGGAACGGACTGCCGCCGGGCCCAAGATCGCCCGAGAACAGGATGCGCTTGGTCTTGCCCTCCGGGCCAACATCGACCGAGATCGAGGCCGCGCCCAGCATATGCCCGGCCGGCCACCAGGTGGCGACGATGTCTTCGGCGATACGGACCGGCTCGCCCAGCTTGACCTTGCGAAACTGCCGCGCGACCCGCTCGCCATCGCGCTCGGTATAGATCGGCTCGACTGGAGGAAGGCCGCGACGCAGATTGCGGCGGTTGAGGCTCTCGACCTCGTTTTCCTGGATGCCGCCGGCGTCGACCAGCATCACCGCGCCCAGGTCCCGCGTCGCGGCCGTGGCGTGGATCGGCCCTTCGAACCCGGCCAGCATCAGCTTGGGCAACAGGCCCGAATGGTCGATATGGGCGTGGGTCAGCAGCACCGCGTCGACGCGTCCCGCATCGAACGGAAAGGGCTGGTAGTTCAAGGCCTTCAGGGTCTTGGAGCCCTGGAACATGCCGCAGTCGATCAGCACCGTGGCGTGGTCGGTGACCAGCCGGGCGCAAAAGCCGGTGACGCAACCGGCCGCGCCGTGGAAGGTCAAGGTCATGGTCATTCGATTGTCTCTTCCTGCGCATCGCGGGCCCGCACCAAGGCTTGCGCGGACCCCCGCCGCCCTGATCTAGGTCAAGTCCGCGCGGCCATCACCGCATAGTCTGCGCCGTGACGCCACCGTGAGACGCAATCGTGACTGAAGTTCCCCTGCCCCCTTCCGGCCCCGACAACCTGGCGCAGCTGGCCTCGCCGTCCTATCGGCTGGCGGCGCTGGACCAGGATTTTCTGCTCGGCGACTCGATGCGGGGCGTGCGGTTCCTGCTGGAGTTCGCCAAGGCCGATGAAGCGCTGCGCCGCTGGGGCGTGCGCTCGACCATCGTGGTGTTCGGCAGCGCCCGGGTGCGTGAGGACGGACCGCCCCAGCGCGCCCGCTGGTACGCCGAGGCGCGGCGGCTGGGCCAGATCGTCTCCGAGCGCGGCGGGGCCAAGCATCAGAACGGCGACAAGGTCCGTGACAACGTCATCGCCACCGGCGGCGGACCGGGCCTGATGGAGGCCGCCAACCGGGGCGCCTTTGAAGCCGGCGCGCCGTCGATCGGCTTCAACATCACCCTGCCGCACGAGCAGGTCCCCAACCCGTACAGCACACCGGAGCTGACGTTCCGTTTCCACTATTTCGCGATGCGGAAGATGCACCTGGCCATGCGCGCCAATGCGCTGGTGGTGTTCCCCGGCGGCTTTGGCACCTTCGACGAGCTGTTCGAGATCCTGACCCTGCGCCAGACTGACAAGGCGCCGCCGATCCCGGTGGTCTTGTTCGACGAGGCCTATTGGCGGTCGATCATCAATTTCGACGCCCTGGTCGAGCACGGCATGATCGCGGCGTCGGACCTTGACCTGCTGCATTTCGCCGATGACGCGGAAGGCGTCTGGGAGAAGCTGGTGGACTGCGGGCTGAAGCTGCCTGCAACGCCCTAGAGCCCACATCTCCCGTCGTCATCCCGGCCGCAGCGCGCAGCGCGGAGAGCCGGGACCCAGGGGCGGGTCGCACAGAGCCCCTGCAACCCCTGGGTCCCGGATAGCCTCTGCGAGGCTTCCGGGATGACGAGAAATTGGTCGTACTGGTATTGCGCTAGCTTGTGCGTCCGCCTCACGCTCTAGCTGAGCAGGTGCCGCACGGTGGATCGAAGCACGCAGGTCAGAGCGTCACGGTCGAGGTCGGGGTGGTTTACGCCCCGCAGCAGCAGGCCGTCGAACAACAGGCCGACCACCTCGCAGCGCGCCTGAAACTCGGCTTCGGTCCATTCGGGCTTGCGGTCGCGCTCCATCATGGCGCGGGCCAGGGCGCGCTCCTGCTCGTCGGCCGAGCGAACGATGGCGGCGACCTTGCAGTTGCGGGCCGCCTCGGCCACCACCTCAAGCGCCAGGGCCGCGCGGCGTGGGTCGAAACACTTGTCGATCGCCTCGGGCAGGTGGTCATCGATGGAGTCGCGCAGCGTGCCCGGCTGTTTCTCCAACTCGGCGAACTTGTCGCGCATCTCGGCCAGGTCCTGGGCGACGATGGCGGCGATGATCGCCTCCTTGTTCTCGAAGTAGCGGTAGATCTGCCCGACGCTGAGACCGGCGGCCTTGGCGATGTCGGCCATGCTTGCGCCGTGGAAGCCCGACTGACGCACGCGCTCGCAGGCCGCATCCAGGATCTGCTGGCGGCGCGTTTCAGGCGACGGACGCCCCGCGTGTGTTTCGTCAGCCATTGAAAATCCTGGTCGCCATTACATTTCCGTTAGGTCAGCCAAACCGTCGGGGCTGGGTGTTGACTTGCGACACTCGCGCTCCTATGTCCAGCCCGCTTGAGAATGAACGTTCATTCTCACATTGTTCATCATACCGGCCGCGTCAAGGGTAATAGCCCACGCGACCCTCTCCTCCCCGGGGTCAAACATGCACTTCCAACGCTCGGTCGCGGCGACGACCGTGGGACTCGCCGCCATTGCGCTCACCCTCACCGCCTGCGGCCAGAAGCCCGGCGGAGGCGGGGGCATGGGCATGGGCGGACCCACCGAGGTCGGCTACATCGTCGTGCAGTCCCAGCCCGTGGGCCTGACCACGGAACTGGCCGGCCGCACCTCGGCCTATCTGGTTTCGGAAGTGCGCCCCCAGGTCAGCGGCGTCATCAAGGCGCGGCTGTTCGAGGAAGGCTCGATCGTCCGCGCCGGCCAGCCGCTGTACCAGATCGACCCCGCCACCTATCAGGCCGCCTACAACAGCGCCGCCGCCGCCCTCGCCCAGGCCCAGGCCCAGGCGACCGCCGCCAAGCTGAAGGCCGACCGCTACAAGGCCCTGGTCGAGACCGGCGCGGTCTCCAAGCAGGACAATGACGACGCCCAGGCCGCCGCGCTGCAGACCGCCGCCGCCGTCGGCGTGCAGAAGGCCGCGCTGGACACCGCCCGCATCAACCTCAACTACGCCCGCGTGACCGCGCCGATCTCGGGCCGCATCGGCAAGAGCAGCGTCACCGCCGGCGCCCTCGTCACCGCCAACCAGGCGACCGCCCTGGCCACCGTCCAGGACCTGTCGAAGGTCTATGTCGACCTGACCCAGACCTCGGCTGAACTCCTGAAGCTCCAGGCGCAGTTCGCCTCAGGCAAGGTCGGCCGCAGCGGCTCGGCCCAGGTGACGCTGAAGCTGGAGGACGGCTCGACCTATCCGATCCCCGGCCGCCTGGAGTTCTCGGACATCACCGTCGATCCGGGCACGGGCGCGGTGGGCCTGCGCGCGGTGTTCGCCAACCCGAATGGCGTGCTGCTGCCGGGTATGTACGTCCGCGCCGTCCTCAGCCAGGGCGTCGCCTCGGGCGGCATCCTGGCGCCGCAGACGGCGATCCAGCGCGACCCCAAGGGCGGCGCCCTGGTCACCGTGGTCAACGCCAAGGGCCAGGCCGAGCCGCGTCCGGTCACCCTGGGCCAGACCGTCGGCGACAAGTGGCTGATCACCGGCGGCCTGAACGCCGGCGACAAGGTCATCGTCGAGGGTCTGCAGAAGATGCGCCCCGGCGCGCCGATCAAGCCGGTCCCTGCCGGCTCGACCGCCGCCCCTCCCGCTCAAGCCCAGCGCTAAGGCCGGCTCCCCATGCTCTCGCGTTTCTTCATTGACCGGCCCATCTTCGCGTGGGTCATCGCCATCGTGATCATGCTGGCCGGGGCGCTCGCCATCCGGACCCTGCCGGTCGCGCAGTATCCCGACATCGCCCTGCCCCAGGTCACCATCTCGGGCGTCTATCCCGGCGCCTCGGCCAAGACCGTCGAGGACAGCGTCACCCAGGTCATCGAGCAGAAGATGAAGGGCCTGGACGGCCTGGAGTACATGTCGTCGACCAGCGACAGCTCCGGCGCGGCGTCCATCACCCTGACCTTCAAGGCCGGGACCGACATCGACATCGCCCAGGTCCAGGTCCAGAACAAGCTGCAGACCGCCACGGCGCTGCTGCCGCAGGAAGTGCAGCAGCAGGGCCTGACGGTCGCCAAGTCGGCGCGCAACTTCATGATGGTGGTCGGCCTCTTCTCCGAGGACCCGAAGACCACCAACACCGACCTCGCCGACTATCTGGCCTCCAACATCCTGGACCCGCTGAGCCGCGTCGACGGGGTGGGCGACATCCAGCTGTTCGGCGCCCAGTACGCGATGCGTATCTGGCTGGACCCGCAGAAGCTGGCCAGCTTCAGCCTGACCCCGGCCGACGTGGCCACCGCGATCCGGGCCCAGAACGCCCAGGTCTCGGCCGGCCAGATCGGCGGCGCGCCGAACCTGCCGGGCACGGGCCTGAACGCCACCATCACCGCCCAGTCGCGCCTGCAGACGCCCGAGCAGTTCCGCGACATCATCGTCAAGAACACCGCCGGCGGGGCCACCGTGCGCCTGTCGGACGTGGCCCGCGTCGAGCTCGGGGCTGAGAACTACGGTTCGGTCGCCAAGTTCAACGGCAAGCCGGCCGCCGGCCTGGCCATCCGCCTGGCCCCCGGCGCCAACGCGCTCGACACCGCCGCCGCCGTCAAGGCCCGGATGGCCCAGCTCGAGCAATCGTTCCCGGCCAACTACAAGTACGTGGTCCCCTACGACTCCACGCCCTTCGTGAAGCTGTCGATCGAGGAAGTGGTCAAGACGCTGATCGAAGCCATCGTGCTGGTGTTCATCGTCATGTTCCTGTTCCTGCAGAACTGGCGCGCGACCCTGATCCCGACCATAGCGGTGCCGGTGGTGCTGCTGGGCACGTTCGGCGTGCTGGCGGTCTTCGGCTACTCGATCAACACCCTGACCATGTTCGGTCTGGTGCTGGCCATCGGCCTCCTGGTCGACGACGCCATCGTCGTGGTCGAGAACGTCGAGCGCGTGATGTCCGAAGAGGGACTCTCGCCGCTGGAAGCCACCCGCAAGTCGATGAGCGAGATCACCGGCGCCCTGATCGGCATCGCCCTCGTCTTGGCGGCGGTGTTCGTGCCGATGGCCTTCTTCGGCGGGTCGCAAGGCGTGATCTATCGCCAGTTCTCGATCACCATCGTCTCGGCCATGGCCCTGTCGGTGGTCGTCGCCCTGATCCTGACGCCGGCGCTGTGCGCCACCCTGCTCAAGCCCGTCGCGGCGGGCCACAAGGACCACCAGACCGGCTTCTTCGGCTGGTTCAACCGCAGCTTCAACGACGTGTCGTCGCGCTATCAGGGCGGCGTGCGCAAGATCCTGGGCAAGAGCGGCCGCTGGATGGCGATCTACGCCGCCATCATCGTGGCCATGGGCCTGCTGTTCGTCCGCCTGCCCAGCGCCTTCCTGCCCGAGGAAGACCAGGGCACCATGCTGACGCTCGTCCAGCTGCCCGCCGGCGCGACCGAGGAAAAGACCCTGGCCGTGCTGGACAAGGTCCGCGACCACTTCCTGGTCGGCGAGAAGGAGGCTGTGCAGTCGGTGTTCACCGTCTCGGGCTTCAGCTTCGCCGGCGCTGGGCAGAACGCGGGCCTGGCCTTCGTTCGCCTGAAGGACTTCGAGCACCGCAAGGCCGCCAACCTGAAGGCTCCCGCCGTGGCCGGCCGCGCGATGGGCGCGTTCAGCCAGATCCGCGACGCCATGGTGTTCGCCGTGGTCCCGCCGGCCGTGCCGGAACTGGGCACCTCGTCGGGCTTCGACTTCCAGCTCCAGGACGTCGGCGGCGTGGGCCACGAGACCCTGATGCAGGCCCGGAACATGATGCTGGGCATGGCCGCCCAGGATCCGAACCTGGTCGGCGTGCGCCCCAACGGCCAGGACGACACCCCGCAGCTGAAGATCACCGTCGACCAGGCCAAGGCCGGGGCGATGGGCCTGACCACCGCCGACATCAACAGCGCGCTCAGCGCGGCTTGGGGCGGCGCCTACGTCAACGACTTCATCGACCGGGGCCGCGTGAAGAAGGTCTACATGCAGGCCGACGCGCCGTTCCGCATGACGCCGGAGGACCTGAACCGCTGGTACGTGCGCAACAACCAGGGCCAGATGGTCGCCTTCCCGGCGTTCGCCACGGCGTCCTGGACCTACGGCTCGCCGCGTCTGGAGCGCTATAACGGCCTGTCGTCGATGAACATCCAGGGCGCGCCCGCCCCGGGCAAGAGCTCGGGCCAGGCCATGGACGCCATGGAGAAGCTCGCCGCCCAGCTGCCCAAGGGCGTCGGCTTCGAGTGGACCGGCCTGTCGGCCCAGGAGCGGGAGTCTGGCAACCAGGCGCCGGCCCTGTACGCGATCTCGATCCTGGTCGTGTTCCTGCTGCTGGCCGCGCTCTATGAGAGCTGGTCGATCCCGCTGGCGGTGATCATGGTGGTGCCGCTGGGCGTCGTCGGGGCTCTGGCCGCGACTTTCCTGCGCGGCCTCAGCAACGACATCTACTTCCAGGTGGGACTGCTGACGACCATGGGCCTGGCGGCCAAGAACGCCATCCTGATCGTGGAGTTCGCCAAGGACCTCTACGAGAAGGGCATGGGCCTGATCGAGGCCACGCTGGAGGCGGTTCGCCTGCGCCTGCGCCCGATCATCATGACCTCGCTGGCCTTCGTCTTCGGCGTGCTGCCGCTGGCGATCTCCAACGGGGCCGGATCGGGGGCCCAGCACGCGATCGGCACCGGCGTCATCGGCGGCATGATCTCGGCCACCGTCCTCGCCATCTTCTTCGTCCCGCTGTTCTTCGTGGTCGTCGAGAAGATCTTCAAACCCAAGCACGCCGGTCATGACGCCCCTCAAGGCGACACCCCGTCGGCGGAGGCTCACTGAGATGCTGCGTAACCTCACCCTGATCCTGGTCGCCTCGACGGCGGTCGGGGCCTGCACCCTGGCCCCCAAGTACGAGCGCCCGGTCCTCCCGGTCGCCCAGACCTGGTCGACGACGACGCCGGAGGCGGCGACCACCGTCTCGGCCGCCGACCTCGACTGGCGCCAGGTGCTGGTCGATCCGCGCCTGCAGGGCGTGGTCGATCTGGCCCTCAAGCAGAACCGCGACCTGCGCGTGGCGGTGCTGAACATCGAACGGGCCCGCGCCCAGTACGGCGTCCAGCGCGCCGCCCTGTTCCCGGGGATCAACGGCGCGGTCTCCGAGCAGCGCGGCCGCACCCCGGCCTCGACCTCGCAGACCGGCCAGGCCTTCGACACCGAGGTCTACAGCGCCACCATCGGCTTCACCGCCTATGAACTGGACCTGTTCGGCCGGGTCCGCAGCCTGAAGGACGCGGCGCTGCAGAGCTACCTGGCCACCGAGCAGACCAGCCGCTCGGTCCAGGTCAGCCTGATCGCCGAGACCGCCAACGCCTGGCTGACCCTCGCCGCCGACCAGGAGCGCCTGGCGCTGGCGCAGAGCACCCTGGCCACCCGCGAGGACTCGCTGCGCCTCGTGCGCCAGCGGGTCGACGGCGGGGCCGGTTCGCTGCTGGACCTGCGCAACGCCGAGACCCTGGCCGAAACGGCCCGCGCCGACGTCGCGGTCTACACCGCCCAGGTCGCCCAGGACCGCAACGCCCTGACCCTGCTGGCCGGCGGCGAGCTGCCCGCCGACCTGCTGCCTTCGGGGAGGCTGGACGCCGACAGCGTACTGGCGGACCTGCCGGCGGGCCTGCCCTCCGACGTCCTGGCCCGTCGTCCCGACGTGCTGGCCGCCGAGCGCCAACTGCAAGCGGCCAACGCCACCATCGGCGCGGCGCGGGCGGCGTTCTTCCCGCGCATCAGCCTGACGGGCTCGACGGGGTCGGCCAGCACCGAGCTTGGCGATCTCTTCAAGAGCGGGACGGGCGTCTGGAGTTTCGCGCCCCAGATCAGCCTGCCGATCTTCGCCGGCGGCGCCAATGTCGCGAACCTGAACATCTCCAAGGCCGACCGCGACATCGCCGTGGCGACCTATGAGAAGACGGTGCAGACCGCGTTCCGCGAGGTCTCCGACGCCCTGTCGGTGCGCGCCACGGTCGCCGATCGCCTGGCCGCCCAGGAGCGCCTGACCGCCGCCGCCGCCGACAGCACCCGCCTGTCGCAGCAGCGTCGCGACGCTGGCCTCGACAGCGCGCTGACCTTGCTCGACGCCCAACGCAGCCTCTATACGGCGCAACAGGGCCTGATCAGCGCGCGCCTGGCGCAGGCGACCAACCTTGTGACCCTCTACAAGACCCTCGGCGGCGGCGCGCCCGCAGCCTGAGGCTAAACCGCTTCCCCGGCCTAGCCGGGGGAGTTCGCTGTCCATCATCCCCCCGATGGTCGCGAACGGAACGGGCGTGCTCCTCCCCCCCCCTGAGCCGCCCGTTCCACCTTCGCAGACGCGCCCGGCCTCCTCGAAACGGGGAGGTTTACTCTACTGTGATCACACTTACGCAATCGATTGAGTTAAACTCCGCGCAGGTATTGACTCGGAGTCGACTCATGTCGCCCTCGAAAGAAAGAGAGCAAGCGTTCCATCTGATGGGCATCGTCGTAGCGACGGTGCTGGCCATCACCGCCATCGTGCTGGCGGCCGCCTGCCCGCCGCAGGACCTGACGCCCGAGCGGGCTTGGACCTTTGCGGCCTCGAGCCACGGCGCGCTTTAAAGCGGCAGCTGCACGGTGCTCTTGACCTCTTCCAGCACGGCGTAGGTCCGCGTTTCACGAACGCCCGGCATCTTGACCAGGATGTCCCCCAGGAAACCGCGATAGGCTTCCATGTCCCGCACGCGGGCCTTGATCAGGTAGTCGAAGCCGCCGGCCACCATGTGGCACTCCAGGATCTCGGGCGCGCGGCGGACGGCGGCGCCAAACTCCTCGAACACGTCCCCGGTCGTGCGCTCCAGCACCACCTCCACGAAGATCAGCAGAGCCCGGTCGACCTTGGCCGGGTCCAGCAAGGCGGCGTAGCCGGTGATGAAACCGCGCTCGCGCAGTCGCCGGACGCGGTCGAAGGTGGCCGCCGGCGACAGATTGCAGCGCTTGGCGAGCTCGGCGTTGGTGATGCGGCCGTCGGCCTGCAGAACCTTCAACAGCCGGCGATCGGTGTCATCTAGAGCAGAAATGGCCATATTGCATTTTCACCGAAGAAGCTTCGAAAATTAAACAATACAAACGTAGCACATTCGGAGAATGCAGGGGTATACCCCGCATCGTTCCAGCGCCGCCTGGCGCCGCCCTCCTCCTCAAGGCGCCTGCGGAAACGGCCAGCCGCCGTAGCCTGGAACCGACGCGACGCTCGCCCTTCTCCCCCTAACCGGGCGTCGCGCTAGAGAGGAAGGGACGCGAGCGTCTCCCCCCCTGAACGCGTCCCTTCCTCCCTCCCCATTTCCCCTTATCTTCGTCTTTCGCGCGGACTTGCGCGCGCATCCGGCCTGCGCCCCGCCGTTCGCTGGAGCAGACGAACATTTTTCGCATTTCGGCCGAACAAGTTTCGCCCCTGCAGACCAACAAACGAAGCACCTTCCGTCAGAGCCGAGTTAGACCGACGATATACCAACAAGCGGAAACGACCATGACCGATTGGGACAGCCTCGACGTCGGCAAGTATCGCGACGAAGCCGCGGTGATCGCCGACCTGCTCGCCGCCAAGCCGCTCTCCAGCGAAGACCGTGCGGCCGTCCGCGCCGAGGCCGAGGCGCTGGTGCGCGGCGCCCGCCGCAGCGTTCGGAAACAGGGCGTGGTCGAAAGCTTCCTGCAGGAGTTCAGCCTGGGCACCCGCGAGGGCCTGGCCCTGATGTGTCTGGCCGAGGCGCTTCTCCGCACGCCCGACGACGACACCCGCGACAAGCTGATCGCCGAGAAGATCGGCTCGGCCGACTGGGCCTCGCACCTGGGCGGCTCCGACAGCCTGTTCGTCAACGCCTCGACCTGGGGCCTGATGCTGACCGGCAAGATCGTCGAGCCCGACGCCGAGGCCCAGAAGGACCTGCCGGGCTTCATCAAGAAGCTGGCCGGGCGCCTGGGCGAGCCGGTGATCCGCGCCGCCGTCGGCCAGGCCATCCGCATCATGGGCGAGCAGTTCGTCCTGGGCCGCACGATCGAGGCCGCCATCAAGCGCGCCGCCGCCGAAGGCGACATGTGCAGCTTCGACATGCTGGGCGAAGGCGCCCGCACCGCCGCCGACGCCGCGCGCTATGAAAAGTCGTACGCCGACGCGATCGAGACCGTCGGCAAGCTGTCGAACGGGGCCGGTCCCGAGGCCGGCCACGGCGTGTCGGTCAAGCTCTCGGCCCTGTGCCCGCGCTATGAAGCCACCCACGAAGACCGCGTCTGGGAAGAGCTCTATCCCCGCACTCTGCGCCTGGCGAAGATCGCCGCGCGCCACAACCTGAACTTCACCATCGACGCCGAAGAGGCCGACCGCCTGGCCCTGTCGCTGAAGCTGCTGGACAAGCTGTGCCGCGAGCCGGAGCTGGGCGACTGGAAGGGTCTGGGCCTCGCCGTCCAGGCCTATCAGAAGCGCTGCGGCGAGGTGATCGCGCGCCTGAAGGCCCTGTCGGAAGAGACCGGCCGTCGCCTGATGGTGCGTCTCGTCAAGGGCGCCTACTGGGACAGCGAGATCAAGCGCGCCCAGGTCGCCGGCCGCCCGGACTATCCGGTCTATACGACCAAGCCGGCCACGGACCTGTCGTACCTGGTCAACGCCAAGGCCCTGATCGACGCCGCCCCGCACCTCTACGCCCAGTTCGCCACCCACAACGCCCACACCCTGGCGGCCGTGGTCCGCATGGCCAAGAACGCGGGCGTGAAGATCGAACACCAGCGCCTGCACGGCATGGGCGAGGCGCTCTATAAGGCCGCCGACGACCTCTATGACGGGATCACCCTGCGGGCCTACGCCCCGGTGGGCGGTCACGAGGACCTCTTGCCCTACCTCGTCCGTCGCCTGCTGGAGAACGGCGCCAACACATCGTTCGTCCACGCCCTGCTGGACGAGCGCGTGCCGGTCGAGAAGGTCGTCACCGACCCGATCGACACGGTCGAGGCCCACCCCGACCGCCACGCCAAGATCCCGACGCCGATCCATGTCTATGGCGAGCGTCGCGTGAATAGCGCCGGCCTCGATCTTTCGGTGAAGGCTGACCGCGATCGCCTGAGCGCCGCTGTCGCCGCTCTGGACGGCGTGACCCTGTCGGCCGGCCCGCTGGTCGGCGGCAAGGTCGTGGCCGGCGGCGCGCCGCTGCCGGTGATCGCTCCCGCCGACGCGCAGAAGACGGTCGGCGTGGTCTCGGAAGCCCAGCCGCCGCAGATCGACGAGGCCTTCAAGCTGGCCCGCGCCGCGCAAGCCTCCTGGGACCGCGCCGGCGGCGTCGCCCGCGCCCAGGTGTTGCGCGCCATGGGCGACGCGCTGGAGGCCAATATCGAGCGCCTGATCGCCATCCTGTCGCGCGAGGCCGGCAAGACGCTGTCGGACGGCGTCGCCGAGGTCCGCGAGGCGGTCGACTTCTGCCGCTACTACGCGATGCTGGCCGAGGACCAGTTCGGCGAGGCCGAGATCCTCAAGGGCCCGGTCGGCGAGACCAACAGCCTGCGCCTGGCCGGGCGCGGCGTCTTTGTCTGCATCAGCCCGTGGAACTTCCCGCTGGCCATCTTCACCGGCCAGATCGCCGCGGCCCTGGCGGCCGGCAACGCCGTCTTGGCGAAGCCGGCCGAGCAGACGCCGCTGATCGCCTTCGAGGCGGTGAAGCTCTACCACGCCGCCGGCCTTGACCCGCGCCTGCTGGCCCTGCTGCCCGGTCGCGGCGAGACCGTCGGCGCGGCCCTGACCAGCCACGAGGGCCTGGATGGCGTCGCCTTCACCGGCGGCACCGACACGGCGTGGCGGATCAACCAGACCCTGGCCACGCGCCAGGGCCCGATCGTGCCGTTCATCGCCGAGACCGGCGGCCTGAACGGCATGTTCGTCGACACCACCGCCCAGCGAGAGCAGGTGATCGACGACGTGATCGTGTCGGCCTTCGGCTCGGCCGGTCAGCGCTGCTCGGCCCTGCGCCTGCTGTTCCTGCCGCAGGACACCGCCGACCACATCATCGACGGCCTCAAGGGCGCCATGGACGCGCTGGTGCTGGGCGATCCGGCCCTGGCCGTCACCGACGTCGGCCCGGTCATCGACGCCGAGGCCAAGGCCGCGCTCGACAAGCACCTGGAGCGCCTGACGCGCGAGGCCAAGGTGCTGCACGCGCTCTCAGCGCCCGGCGGCGGCACGTTCTTCGCGCCCGTCCTGGCCGAGATCCCGACCGCCGACTTCTTGGAGCGCGAGGTGTTCGGCCCCGTGCTGCACGTGGTGCGCTACAAGCCCGAGAACCTCGAAAAGGTCGCCGGCGCCCTGGCGGCCCGTCGTTATGGCCTGACGCTGGGGATCCATTCACGGATCGAGAGCTTCGCCGCCGACGTCCAGCGCCTGGTCCCGGCCGGCAACGCCTATGTGAACCGCTCGATGACCGGCGCGGTCGTCGGCGTCCAGCCGTTCGGCGGCGAGGGCCTGTCGGGCACCGGCCCCAAGGCCGGCGGCCCCCACGCCCTGCTCCGCTTCGCGGTCGAGCGCGCGGTCAGCGTCAACATCACCGCCCAGGGCGGCGACCCGGCGCTGCTGAACCTGTAACCCTTGACGCCATCGGCCATCGGCGGGACTCTCCGCCCATGGCCGATGGCTTCGACATTCATATCGATCAGGAGCAGGCCGCCCGGCTGAAGGTCCTGGCGGACCGCCTGGGCATGACCGTGACCGAGTACGCCGTGGCGTTGATCGACGCAGGCCTGACAGGCGCGGTTCCTAAAACAATCGATCCAGACCCGACCATCGACGAGGCTATCGCCGACGCCATCGAACGGGGCGACGAACCGGTCATCTCACGCGATGAATTCCGCGCTCACATACGTCGCGTAACTGCGGGCCTGGGTTGACCTTTACGGTTTCGGTATCCGCCAGAGCCAAGAGAAACTTCAACCGTCTCATCGTCTGGCTTTTCGAGCGTGACGCCCGGGCGGCGGCGAGACTGGGCCCACTTCTGGAAAGCGCCATCGATAGTTTGACTGAAGCGCCATCACGAGGCCGCCCGGTTGGTCCTACCACCCGCGAGATCAGCATACCTTTTGGTCAGAGCGCTTATGTGATGCGTTACCGTCTCAGCGGCTCCAACGTCTATGTCACCCGAATCTGGCATAGCCTTGAGCAGCGGTAGAAGTGAGTTGTTAGCGCTATCAGCACGCGGCATGGTGCGACCCGAGACCCCGTAGAGGTTCGTCGGAGGACGCCATGACCCTTTCCCGCCGCCACCTGATCGCCGCCGCAGCGGCCCTGCCTGCGATCGGCGCGGCTAAGCCCATCGGCGCGCCGAAGGGCTTCGTCACCGTCAAGGGCGGCCGACTGTATCTGGACGGCAAGCCCTATCGCTTCGCCGGGACCAATGTCTGGTACGCCGCCTGGCTGGGCGCGCCGGCCGGCTACGGCGACCTTGGCCGTCTGCGCCGCGAACTGGATCGCCTCAAGGCTATGGGCGTGACCAACCTGCGGATCCTGGGCGCGGGGGAGCAGTCTCCCGCCAAGGTGGCCATGGACCCGACCTTCCGCGGCCCGGGTGAGGACTATAACGCCGACCTGCTGAAAGGCCTCGACATCACCCTGGCCGAGATGGCCCAGCGCGACATGAAGGCGGTCATCTACGTCAACAATTTCTGGGACTGGTCAGGCGGCATGCCGGCCTATCTGAACTGGGTCGGCGACGGGCCCTGGTTCCAGCAGGGCGATCCCGCCCATCCGTGGCCTCAGTACGCGGACTATTCGGCGCGGTTCTACGCCAACCAGAAGGCCAACGCCCGCTTCCGCCACTATGTCACGAGCCTCGTCAGCCGGGTCAGCACCGTCACCGGCAAGCCCTATCGCGACGATCCGACGATCATGGCCTGGCAGCTGGCCAACGAGCCGCGCCCCGGCGGCTCAGACGCCTTCGGCAAGAGCAACATGCCCGCCTACCAGGCCTGGATCCGGGACACCGCCAGCCTGATCAAGCGCCTGGACAACCAGCACCTGGTCACCACCGGCAGTGAGGGGACCATGGGCTGCATGGGCCTTGAGTCCTGCGTCATCGACGCCCACGCCCCGCCGGTGATCGACTACATGACGATCCACATCTGGCCCAACAACTGGGGCTGGATCAGCATGACCGACCAGCCCTCGACCTATGAGGCCGGCGAGCAGAAGTGCCGAGACTATGTCGCCCAGCACATCGCTCTCGCCAAGCGCCTGAATAAGCCCCTGACCATCGAGGAGTTCGGCCTGATCCGCGACGGCCGCCAGTTTGCGCCCGGCTCGCCGACCACCTATCGCGACCGCTTCTACAAGACGATGCTGGATCTCGCCCTGGCCGACATGAAGGCCGGGGGGCCGACCGCCGGCGTCAACTTCTGGGCCTGGAACGGCGAGGGCCGCGCCCAGCAGCCGGACGCCTGGTTCAAGAAGGGCGACAAGAGCTATGTCGGCGATCCGCCCCAGGAGGAGCAGGGCCTGTTCGGCGTGTTCGACGCCGACGCCTCGACCCTAGCGGTGATCACTGCGCACGCCGCGGCGGTGAAGGCGCTGGTCTAGCCACCCGGCGATAAAGGGATTGTCACCGGTGTCACTCATGATACCGCTTCGGACCGCTCGTCAGAAAGCGCCGGAGGAAACCCGATGACCGCCACCCGCCGCACGCTGATCACCGGCGCCGCCGCCGTGGCCGCCTACGCCGCCCTGCCCCGCGCGGGCTTCGCGGGCGAGGCGCGCTCGCCCGTGGTGGCGACCACCAACGGCAAGGCGCGCGGCTACGTCCAGGACGGGGTCAGCGTCTTCAAGGGCCTGCGCTACGGCGCCGACACCGGCGGGGCGCGGCGGTTCATGCCGCCGGCCAAACCCGAGCCCTGGACCGACGTGAAAGACGCCCTCGCCTATGGTCCGGCCTCAATGCAGACCGGCAAGGGCGAGGAGGGCGAGGCCCTCTCGGAAGACTGCCTGTTCCTCAATGTCTGGACACCGGCCAAGGCCTCGCGGAAGGCGGGATTGGCCGATGGGGTCAAACGGCCGGTGATGGTCTACATCCACGGCGGCGCCTATAACGGCGGTTCGGGCGCCAGTCCCTGGTATGAAGGAACAAAGCTCGCCAAGCGCGGCGACGTCGTGGTGGTGACCGTGAACCACCGCCTGAACGCCTTCGGTTATCTGTATCTGGCGCGCCTGTTCAACGATCCGTCGGTCGCCGACAGCGGCAATGTCGGACAACTGGATCTGGTGCTGGCCCTGCAGTGGGTGCGCGACAATATCGCCAGGTTCGGCGGTGATCCCGACTGCGTCATGCTGTTTGGCCAGTCGGGCGGCGGGGCCAAGATCGCCACCCTGATGGCCATGCCGGCCGCCAAGGGCCTGTTCCATCGCGTCGCCACCATGAGCGGCCAGCAGGTCACGGTCGGCGGCCCGTTCAACGCGACCAAGCGCGCGAAAGCCTTCCTCGACAAGCTGGGGATCAAGGACCTGGCCGCTCTGCGCGCCCTGCCCGCCGCCGAGATGCTGGCGGGCCTTAAAGCGGTCGACCCGATCGCCGGGGCCGGCGGGGTCTATATGGGTCCGGTGCTGGACCAGCGGTCGCTGACCCGCCACCCGTTCTTCCCCGACGCCGCGCCCCAGAGCCTGTCGATCCCGATGATGGTCGGCAACACCCACGACGAGACCAAGGGCTTCATCGGCTGGGACGCCAAGGCCTTCCCCCAGACCTGGGACGAGGTGATCGCCCGCCTGCCCGGGCAGTTCGCCGCGCGCATCGACATCGATTCCGAGACGGTGGTGGCCTTCTACCGCCAGACCTATCCTAGCTATTCGCCGGCAGACGTCTTCTTCGCCGCCTCGACGGCGGGGCGCTCGTGGAAGGCGGCGATCATCCAGGATGAGGAGCGGGCCAAGGCCGGCGCGCCGGCCTACGCCTACCAGGTCAACTGGCGCTCGCCGATCCAAGGCGGGATCTTCGGCGCGCCGCACACTATCGACATCGGCCTGGTGTTCGGCACGCTGGACGCCAAGGGCTCGATCGTCGGGACGGGGCCGGAGTCGGTCGCGATGTCCAACACCATGAGCGACGCCTTCATCGCCTTCGCCCGCAGCGGCGATCCGAACGGCGGAAGCCTCCCCAAGTGGGAGCCCTACACCCTGCCCCGCCGCCAGACGATGGTGTTCGACACCGTCTCGCGGCTGGAGGACGACCCGCGCGGGGTCGAGCGCGAATTCTTCAACCGCGTGCCCTTCACTCAGTTTGGGACGTAGGCGCACAGCACGGCTTGAGCCGACGGATCAGCGTGCTCGAGCGAACACCCGCATCGCCTCGGCGAAATACGCCGTCAGGCCCGGCGCGATAGCTTCGTAGCGCGCGGTGAACTCCGGATTGTCCTCATAGAGATGCGCCAGGCCGGCGAAGGCGTCGGGCGTGGGCTCACGGTTCCAGGACCTCCCGATCCAGGACCAGTGCCGGCGCATGATCGCCGTCACGGGCTGGCTGTCGACGGGCAGGCCCTGGGTCAGGGCCTTGGCCAGATCGTGCTCGATCGCCTTGGCCTCTTCCTGGAACTGGGACCAGTCCTTCTTGCCCCAGTCCTTCATGCCGGCCTTGGCGTCAGCGATCCGCCGGACGGCCTCGTCGCCGTAGCGTTCGACCAGTTCAGCTTCGTATCCCGCCTGCTTCTTGGGGTCGAAGCCTTCGAAAAGCATCTTGTCATCCATCGTCTCGTCTCCTTCGAGGTCGGCGAGGGTGCGGTCGACGACGTCCACCAGCCGGGCGTAGCGCTCGGCCTCGGCCGCCAGCCGCGCGCGCTGGGCGCGCAGGGCGGCGGCCAGGTCGAACCCCGGCTGGTCCAAGGCGGCCTGGATGTCCTTCAGCGGCGTTTCCAAGGCGCGATGGAACAGGATTTGTTGCAGGCGCAGCAGGTCCTGGCGATCATAGTAGCGATAGCCGTTGGCCCCGACGGCGCGGGGCTTCAGCAGGCCAATGGCGTCATAATGGTGCAGCGCGCGCACCGAGACGCCCGAAAGCCTCGCCATCTGTTTGACCGTATAGACGCTCAACGCGACCTTCCCTCTCAATGACGAGAGCCATCAGGTCTGACGTGGCGTGAGGGTCAAGCGGCGGATTTGCGCTGTCAGGCCGCGCTCTTGGCCAGGGCCGCAGGCGCGCCGTCGGCGGCGGCCACAGGCTTTTCCATGAAGTCGGTGACCGCCGGTCCCTGAACGCGGACGACGCCGGCGGCCTTGCAGGCTTCAAGCTCCACGGGCGAGGTGACGTTCGCCACGCACTGCATCACGCCCTTGGCGGCATAGGCGGACTTGCGCTCGACGAACTTGAGGATCTGCTTGAGACGGTCATGCTCGGTCTCGCCCGACAGCACCAGGGTCACGCTCTCGAGAAGCTCCGGCGGCAGGCCCTGGACCGGGAAGGTCGGGTCGGTGATGCGAAGATCCATCGCCGCGAACGCGCCCGCCAGCAGGCTGCGCATCTGCTGCAGCATGCCGATCGAGGCCTCGCGCGGAGCGCCGTAGATCGACGCGGTCAGGCGGGGGCGCGCGTCCAGCGGATAGCGCGACAGGCGGGCCTTGTAGGACTCCTGCGAGGCGGGCGTGATCAGGTTCCAGAACCCGAACGAGGCCTGGATTTCGCCGAACGACGCGGTCTTCAGCGCGGCCTGGAGGTCGGTCAGCGCCACAAGGTCGCGCTTGAGCAGCTTGGTGTCATCCTCTGGCGGCGCCTCGACCAGATCGGCGCGCATGCCGATGGCGGAGCCGATGAAGACACCTTGGGACAGATCGTAGACGCCCCACCAGCCCGTGTCGGCCGGCCGCTCGGGGGTGACAACCTTGGCGGCGGCTGCGGTGGGCGATGCCGCGGGCGCGGGTTTGGCCGCGGGCTTGGCCTTGGCGGGCGGGGGCTCAACTTCAGCGGCCTTGGCCTTCTCGGCGGCGTAGACCTTGGCTTCCTCGCGCGTGGCCGGCATCGGCTTGATCGCGTCGGCGGTCACCACGTGGATCCGCCCCGGTTCGCCGCCATAGCCCTCGCCGGCCATCAGAGCGGCCAGTTCCTTTTGCGAGAGGGCCGAGAAGTGCAGCACCGCAGTTTCGTCGCCCTCGAAGGTCATCAAGGCGATCTGGCCGATAGGCCGGTTGGGAAACAGGGTCTTTTCCAGCTCGACCGCCAGGCCCTGCACTTCCGCCGGGTCCAGTTGCTCAGCGCGATGATCGGCCAGGACGAACGCCAGCGGTGCGACGGCGCCGCACTTGCGGGGCGCGCGCCACTTGGCCTTCAGAAACGCGTCCGCCACGCCCTGCGCCTTGTGCTTGGGCATATCGCCGGGGCGCATGTCGCCGTCGGCGGTGAACAGGATGCGAAGGCAGGCAATGGCCGTCATGCGCGCAGCATGCGCCGCCATTCCTCGACAAATCGTTAGGGCGGCGGTGGATTTCACACGCTTGCGGCTAAACGCCTCGCGCAGTCCTCCCCGCGCCACGCTCCAGAGGCGCACGCCGACCCAAGCCCTGAGCCTGGGGTCGCCCTCGAAGGTCCGCATGCACAGGTCCTGCTGGCCCTGTCGATCTTGGCCGGCGTGACGCGGTCAACGGAGACGCTCCGCGCGCCGTGCTCGATGCAAATGCGTAGAGACGCCTTCCAGCCATGGACGAGCATTCATGGCCAAGCTTTTGCGAAAGTGTTGTTACGCGAGCTTCGCGTCAGATTGGCGCGCGATCAGGCGAACGTCTCGCTGAGCCGGAACTCCAGGCGCTCGCGAATGGCCGGCCAGTCGTAATCGGTGATCGAGAAGACGGCGGTGTCACGGATATGGCCCGTCCAGGTGACCTTGTGGTTGCGCAGCACGCCCTCCTTCGTGGCGCCCAGCTTGCCGACGGCCGCCTGGCTGCGGGCGTTGCGGACGTCGACATTGAACTCGACCCGGATGGCGTCAGCCTTGTCGAAGGCGTGGCCCAGCATCAGGCGCTTGCTCTCGGGATTCACCGGGCCCGACCGCGCCTCGGGATTGAGAAAGGTCGCGCCGATCTCGAGACCGCGGTGCAGGCGCCGGATGTTCAGATAGCTGGAGGTCCCCACCACCTTGCCGTCGGCCAGGCGCCGGATGGCAAAGCCGATACGCTCGCCCCGGTCGGTCTCGCCCTGCAGCGCGCCCCAGAAATCTTCGAATCCTTCGCCACAGCCGTTGACCGACATGATCTCCCAGCTCTCGGGATCACAGTCGATGGCGGCCTTCAGTTCGTCGCGATGATCGACGGTGACGGGTTCGAGCCGGACGTAGCGGCCCTGCAGGATGTCGGCGGTCAGGTTCAGCATGGCGACGTTGTCGGCGATGATCGGCGTGAAGACAACCGAAAGCCGCGCGCTGGCCGATACCTACGTCGTCCTGCCCGCTTGCCGCCCGCGGAAAGCCGGTCTACAAATGCTTCAAACAACTGTTTGACACCGAAATAAGCGGGTAGAGGGAACGGCCATGGACTTCGACATTTCCCCCAAGCAACGCGCGTTCCTGGATCGCGTCACCGCGTTCATGGACGAGCACGTCTATCCGGCGATCCCGGCGTATGAGGCCGAGATGAACGTCCTGGGCGCCGAGCGCTGGAAAGTGGTTCAGGTCGTCGAGGACCTGAAGAAGAAGGCCAAGGCCGCGGGCCTGTGGAACTTCTTCATGCCGCCGCACAGCGGCCAGACCCATGTCGACGACACCTTCCAGTTCGAAGGCGTGCAGCTGACCAACCTGGAATACAGCCTGATCGCCGAACAGCTCGGCAAGGTCGGCTTTGCGTCGGAAGTGTTCAACTGCTCGGCGCCCGACACCGGCAACATGGAAGTGCTGATGCGCTACGGCACGCTGGCGCAGAAGGAAAAGTGGCTGCGCCCGCTGATGAACGGCGAGATCCGTTCGGCCTTCCTGATGACCGAGCCGGCGGTGGCCTCCTCGGACGCCACCAACATCGAGACCCGCATCGAGCGCGACGGCGACCACTATGTGATCAACGGCCGCAAGTGGTGGTCGTCGGGCGTGGGCGATCCGCGCTGCAAGGTCGCCATCGTCATGGGCAAGACCGATCCGGACAACCCCAGCCGCCACGCCCAGCAGAGCCAGGTCCTGGTGCCGCTGGACTCCCCGGGCATCGAGATCGTCCGCATGCTGCCGGTGTTCGGCTATGACGACGCCCCGCACGGCCATGCCGAGGTCATCCTCAAGGACGTGCGCGTGCCGATCGAGGACGCCCTGCTGCTGGGCGAGGGCCGCGGCTTCGAGATCGCCCAGGGGCGCCTCGGCCCCGGCCGTATCCACCACTGCATGCGCACCATCGGCACGGCGGAAGTCGCGCTGGAAAAGATGTGCCAGCGCCTGATGAGCCGCAAAGCCTTCGGCAAGTACGTCTCGGACCACTCGGTGTGGGAAGAGCGCGTCGCCGACGCCCGCATCGACATCGAGATGTGCCGCCTGCTCTGCCTGAAGGCCGCCGACATGATGGACAAGGCCGGCAACAAGTCGGCCCGTCTGGAGATCGCGATGATCAAGGTCGCCGCGCCGCGCCTGGCCCTGAAGATCATCGACGACGCCATCCAGGCCCACGGCGGCGGCGGCGTGACCACCGACTTTGGCCTCGCCAAGGCCTATGCCGGCATCCGCACCCTGCGTCTGGCCGATGGTCCGGACGAGGTGCACCAGCGCACGATCGCCCGCATGGAATACAGCAAGTACGGCGACCTGATGTACAAACAGAAGGCCGAGAAGGAAGCCGCCCTGCACGTGCCGGGGATTAGGTAGGGGAGCCCAGATGCTCCCCCGCAATGCGGGGGAGCTGTCACGGAGTGACTGAGGGGGCGCGCTGGACCTACACAGCGTACGCCCCCTCCGGCCCTCTGGGCCACCTCCCCCGCACCGCGGGGGAGGAACCTTCGCCGCAAAATCCGGGCGGACAGCGGCGCTGGCCTCGGCGATCTTCGCCCCATGACCCGTCCCGCCCGCCTCTTTATCGACCGCCTGCCCTCGCCGATCGGCGAGATCCTGCTCGTCACCGACGAGACCGGCCTGCTGCGCGCCGTCGACTTCCATGACTTCGAGCCCCGGATGCGGCGCCTGGCGCGGCTGCACTATGGCGATCTGGCCCTGGACACCGGGCCTGCGCCGACGGTGATCCGAACGGCTTTCACACACTACTTCGACGGGGCGACGAACGCCCTGACGGCCCTGGCCTGGAAGACGGGCGGCACGCCGTTCCAGCAGGCGGTGTGGAGGGCGCTGACAGAGATCCCCGCCGGCCGGACCATCCCCTATTCAGAGCTGGCGCGCCGCATCGGCAAGCCGCTGGCGATCCGGGCGGCGGGCGCGGCCAACGGGGCCAATCCGCTCAGCCTGGTCGCGCCCTGCCATCGGGTGATCGGGAGCAACGGCGCCCTCACCGGCTATGCCGGCGGCATCGACCGCAAGCGCTGGCTGCTGACGCACGAGGGCGCGCTTTAGCTTTCTGTTTTCGCGTCGTTTTTTGCGGAAAACCGGTTCCCACTTTTCCGCACGAGGCTTTAGGCCAGCCCCAGCGCGCCGCGCAGCACGACCTTGCCGATCTGGAACGACGGCAGGGCCAGGGTGACCCCGATCAGGACGTTGAACAGCAGCGCGCCGCGATTGTAGCGCCCGGCGTCGCCGTCCAGAGCCAAGGACACCGCCCGCCCCACCGCCGCGCCCAGCCAGGCAAGCGCCAGCGCCAGCGCCATGGCCGCGCCGATCCTCGGCTGATAGCCGAGATAAAGCGCCGCCACGCCGTGCGAGGCGATCAGCACCCCGCCCAGAGCGCGCCCCTCGGCGAACAGCGGCGGCTTGGGCGTGTCGTCACCTGCGAGACCTGCGGCCTCCAGCAGCGTGGCTGGCCGCGCCAGGATCATGCCGCCCAGGGTTCCGCCGATCACGCAGGCGATCACGGCCAGAAGCAGCGACAGGACGTAGCTCGACATCGGGTCTCCTAACAGCGATCAGGCTGGCGCGTGACAGACCGCCTCCACGTTCCGCCCGTCCGGGTCAAGAACGAAGGCGCCATAATAGTGGGGGTGATAATGAGGCCGGACCCCCGGGGGGCCGTTATCGCGGCCGCCCGCCGCCAGGGCCGCAGCATGGAAGGCGTCGACCTGGGCGCGGCTCGCCGCCAGGAAGGCCACATGCATGGGGCCGGTCACGGCCTCGCCCTGGCTGATCCAGAAGCTCGGCTTGCCCGCCTGGATGTCGCGGCGATCGGCGGTCGGGCCATAGCCGATGAAGGCCGTGCTCCCCGTCTCCTCGGCGCCGACGCTCATCACCACGGCGATCCCCAGCGGCGCGAACGCGGCGTCATAGAAGGCCTTGGAGATCTGGAGATCGCGCACCGTCACGCCCATATGGTCGATCATCGAAGCCGCTCCCGTTCCCTGCGCCGAAAAAACTTCATCCAGGGCGTCCTTGACTCCCCGAGGGCCGGCGCCTAACTCACCAGCGTCGTTAGCACTCGGAGGGAGCGACTGCTAACAGTCCCGCTCCCCGATGGCCGACGAAGTCTTATTTCAAACCGTTCCGACGGAGAACACCATGAAGTTTCGTCCCCTGGGCGACCGCGTCCTCGTGAAGCGCGTCGAAGAAGAAACCAAGACCAAGGGCGGGATCATCATCCCCGACACCGCCAAGGAAAAGCCGCAGGAAGGCGAAGTCGTCGCCGTCGGCCCCGGCGCGCGCAACGACAAGGGCGAAGTCGTCGCCCTGGACGTCAAGGCTGGCGACCGCATCCTGTTCGGCAAGTGGTCGGGCACCGAAGTGAAGGTCGACGGTCAGGACCTCCTGATCATGAAGGAAAGCGACGTCCTGGGCGTGGTCGAAGCCTAATCGGCTTCCCGCTCACCACCGCTTTCCGCTTATCTCTCTTTTAGAAGGGCTCTAACATGGCCGCTAAAGACGTCTATTTCTCGTCCGACGCTCGTGACCGCATGCTGCGCGGCGTCAACATCCTCGCCAACGCGGTGAAGGTGACCCTGGGTCCCAAGGGCCGCAACGTCGTCATCGAAAAGTCGTTCGGCGCTCCGCGCACCACCAAGGACGGCGTCTCGGTCGCCAAGGAAATCGAACTGTCGGATAAGTTCGAGAACCTCGGCGCGCAGATGATCCGCGAAGTCGCGTCGAAGACGAACGACAAGGCCGGCGACGGCACCACGACCGCCACGGTCCTGGCCCAAGCCATCGTCCAGGAAGGCCTCAAGTCGGTCGCCGCCGGCATGAACCCGATGGACCTGAAGCGCGGCATCGACAAGGCCGTCGCCATCGCCATCGAGGACATCAAGGCGTCCTCGAAAAAGGTCACCACCAACGCTGAAATCGCTCAGGTCGGCACCATCTCGGCCAACGGCGACAAGGAAGTTGGCGAGATGATCGCCAAGGCCATGGACAAGGTCGGCAACGAAGGCGTCATCACCGTCGAAGAAGCCAAGACCGCCGAAACCGAACTCGACGTCGTCGAAGGCATGCAGTTCGACCGCGGCTACCTGTCGCCGTACTTCATCACCAACGCCGACAAGATGGAAGTTCAGCTGGAAGAGCCGCTGATCCTCCTGTTCGAAAAGAAGCTGTCGTCGCTGCAGCCGCTGCTGCCGGTGCTGGAAGCCGTCGTCCAGTCGGGCCGCCCGCTGGTCATCATCGCTGAAGACGTCGAAGGCGAGGCCCTGGCCACGCTGGTCGTCAACAAGCTGCGTGGCGGCCTGCGCGTCGCCGCCGTCAAGGCTCCGGGCTTCGGCGACCGCCGCAAGGCCATGCTGGAAGACATCGCGATCCTGACGGGCGCTCAAGTCGTCAGCGAAGACCTCGGCATCAAGCTCGAGAACGTCTCGCTCGACATGCTGGGCCGCGCCAAGAAGGTCTCGATCACCAAGGACGACACCACGATCGTGGACGGCGTCGGTGAGAAGGCCGACATCGAGGCTCGTATCGCGCAGATCAAGCGCCAGATCGAAGACACCACCTCGGACTACGACAAGGAAAAGCTGCAAGAGCGTCTGGCCAAGCTGGCCGGCGGCGTTGCGGTCATCCGCGTCGGCGGCTCGACCGAAGTCGAAGTGAAGGAAAAGAAGGACCGCGTTGACGACGCCCTGAACGCGACCCGCGCGGCCGCCGACGAAGGCATCGTCCCGGGCGGCGGCACGGCCCTGCTGAAGGCCTCCAAGGCCCTGGCCGGCGTCACCGGCGACAACGATGACCAGACCGCTGGCATCGCCATCGTCCGCCGCGCCCTGCAGTCCCCGATCCGCCAGATCGCCGAAAACGCCGGCGTCGAAGGCTCGATCGTGGTCGGCAAGATCCTGG
Organism: Caulobacter sp. BE264; assembly: GCF_031457805.1. Taxonomy (NCBI): domain Bacteria; kingdom Pseudomonadati; phylum Pseudomonadota; class Alphaproteobacteria; order Caulobacterales; family Caulobacteraceae; genus Caulobacter; species Caulobacter sp. BE264. The sequence goes on from NZ_JAVDXI010000004.1 coordinate 145,905, forward strand.
AAAACGACAGCAGCTCGTTCGGCTTCAACGCCCAGACCGAGCAGTATGTCGACCTGGTCGCCGACGGCGTCATCGACCCGGCCAAGGTGGTCCGCACCGCTCTGCAGAACGCCGCCTCGGTGGCCGGCCTGCTGATCACGACGGAAGCCGCGATCGTCGAAGCCCCGAAGAAGGCCTCGGCCGGCGGCGCCCCGGGCGGCATGCCCGGCGGCATGGGCGACATGGACTTCTAAGGAAGTCCATAAAGTCGCCCATCTCCCAAAGAGATCTGGATCGGCCCCGCCGATCCAGAGCGGCGACATGGACTTCTAAGGAAGTCCATAAAGCTCAAGAGCTGAAATGGATGAGGGCGGAGCCGAAAGGTTCCGCCCTTTTTCTTAGCTGTATGCGCGTTGAGTGTGGGCGCTAACGCGGCTGGAAATCCTCGTCCTTCGACAAGCTCAGGATGAGGATTTTGTGCGAACCGAGAGCAACAGTCGTCCTCACCCTGAGCGTGTCGAAGGGCGAGCCCCCTCCGCCGGGTCAATGGGTCGCGGAGCCGAACGCGCCGTCCCGCGTTAACCTCCCGTTCGGAAATCAGGACATGGAGGCGTCCATGGCGTATGTGCGTTTGCAGTCTACCCAGCATCGTCGGCGGCCCGTACGGGCGTCGGTCGTGGTTCTGGCCTTGGGCGCCTGGCTGGCGCTGGGCCTGATCAGCCAGGCGGCGTTCCAGCTGATCGGCTAGCCCCTTTCAGACGTCGCCGCGCCCGGCTACACCGCCTGCATGTTCCGCCAGCGCCCCGACGCCGATCTCATCGTTCAAGGCTGGGTCATCGGCGTGATGGTCGAGGTCCCCGGCGAGCGGGCGCCGGTGCGCCACTACTTCGCCGTCGGCAAGGCCGACCGGGCCCAGGCCGAGTGGACCGCCGTGGATTTGGCGATGAACGCCGGGCCAGTAGCCTCCAGTCCCGTCGGCGGCCACGAGCCGGTCGAAGCCCTGCGCGAGATCGTCGCCTATCGTATGCGCGATCTTGGCCTCAAGCCCGGTGAGGCCCGGGCGCTGGGCGACAAGAACCCGCGCCGCTGGCTGTCGCTGTAACGCGTCAGTGGCGCTTGCCGCCGCAGCCCGAGCAACCGCCGCCGCTCCCCCCGCCAATGCGGATCGAGGTCGAGGCCGTCGCCGAGGCGGTGGCCGAAGCGCTCGCAGACGCTGAGCCGCCCGCAAAGCCGCCGCCGCGCCAGCCGCCGCCGCCCACCAGCCCGACCCCGCCATAGCCGCCGCCGCGTCCGCCCGAGGCTTGGCCCAGATAACCCAGCGGCAGGGGCGGAAGCTCGCCGTAGCCGTCATGGTCTTCATAGTAGGACGAGCGCTCTTCATAGCGCTCGTCGCGATGCTGGATCACCCCGCTGTAGCCGCAAGGGTTGGCGCAGGGCGGCGGCGTGTGGACAGGTCCGCAAGGCCGGCCGCAGCTGGGCGGCGGCGCGGGTCGCCAATGGACGTCGCAGCGGCTGGCGCAGGGCGACGGCGGCGCGTAACCGCAGGAACTGGCGCAGGGCGCCGGGGCGACTGGACCGCAGGGAAGGGCGCAGGGTGAGGGACGCTCGACATAGCCGCACGGTTGGACGCAGCCCGGCGACGGCGTCGGGACCGGGCGGTCGACATAGACATAGATCGGCACCTGGATGATCTTCTCGACCACCTCGCCGGGCTTTTCGCTGGGCACGGGCCGATCGACATAGACCGGCTTCTCCACGACCTTTTCGACGATCCTCTCGACGGGCTTTTCGACGACGCGGTCGACATAGACCTTCTTCTCGACCGTACGGTCGACGTAGACCTTCTTCTCGACCGGTCGGTCGACGTAGATCTTCTTTTCGACAGGAACCTCGACCAGCTTCTCGATCGGAACCTCGATGCGCTTTTCGACGACCACCGGGCGCTCGATGATCACCGGCTTCTCGACCACCTTCTCGACGATCTGGGTGGTGGGACGGTCGATATAGACGCGCTTTTCGAAGACCACCGGGCGATCGACATAGACGATCTTGGTGCGCGGCTTAGGGGCGGCCTGTTTCGGGACAGGGCTGCGCGTCGGCGCGCCCGGGAAGCCGTCGGCCAGGGCGGGCGCGGCGCCCAGCGAAAGCGCGGCGAGCATGGCGACGCCCAGGCGGCAAAGGGTCTTGAAGCTGATCACCACACGCAGGCTCCGGCTGACCGTCCCGAACCGGGACGCGGCTTCGCCGTCGCGCAATGATCAGGCCAAGCCCTCTTGGCGGCCGCCGTTCTTTTGATCATTGTCGCGACCAAACGAGCGTTTGAGAGCGGGAGCGAACCAGGATGAAGCGGACTTTGACGGGCCTCGCGGCGATGGCGGTCCTTGGGCTGGCGAGCGCGGCGAACGCGCAGACCGCAGCGCCGGCGCCCAACGACTATGGCAAGCCCGAGTCGTGGCTGTGCCTGCCCGGCCGCGCCGACGCCTGCGCCGTCGACCAGACCACCACCATCGTCCAGGCCGACGGCAAGACCTCGGTCGAGACCTTCAAGGCCGCGGCCGCCCCGGCCTATGACTGCTTCTATGTCTATCCGACAGTGTCGACCGATCCGGGCGGCAACAGCGACATGACCATCGACGAGGCCGAGCGCCGGGTGGTCGACCAGCAGCTGGCGCGGTTCGCCTCGACCTGTCGGGTGTTCGCGCCGATGTACCGGCAGGTGACCCTGGCGGCCCTCCGCGCGGTCATGATGGGCCAAGGCTCGCCCGGAAACGCGGCCCTGGCCTATGGCGACGTACGCGACGCCTGGAACTGGTACCTGCAAAACGAGAACAAGGGCCGGGGCGTGATCCTGATGGGCCACAGCCAGGGCGCGCGCGTCCTGCAGGGGCTGCTGACCAGCGAGATCGACGGCAAGCCCGTCCAGAAGCAGATGATCGCCGCCTACATCATCGGCATGAACACCCCGGTCGAGGGCGGCAAGTACGGCTCCATCCCGCTGTGCGACAAGGCCGACCAGGTGGGATGCCTGGTCAGCTATGTCTCGTTCCGCGAGACGAGCCCGCCGCCGCCCATCAGCCGGTTTGGCAAGACCGACCCCGAGGGCCGCCGCGCCGCCTGCGTCAGCCCCGCCGCTCTGCTGGCGGGCAGGGCGTCAACGGATGAAGCGCCGCTGCAGGCCTATCTCAGCGCCAAGGGCTTCGGCGCGGTGTCGGGCGCGCCGCCCAAGCCGTTCGCCAAGGACCTGACGGTGTCGACGCCGTTCGTGTCGATGCCGGGCCTGCTGTCGGCCAAGTGCGTGGCCGAGGGCGACTTCACCTATCTGTCCGTCAAGGTGAACGCCGACCCGGCCGACCCGCGGACCGACGAGATCAGCGGCGACGTCGTCGTCGGGCCCGTGACCCTCAAGGACTGGGGCCTGCATCTGATCGACGTGAACCTGCAGATGGGCGACCTGGTCGCCCTGGCCGGCCGTCAGGCCAAGGCCTACGGGGTGAAGTGAGGCGGCTCCTTCTGCTCCCCCGCGATGCGGGGGAGCTGTCGCGGAGCGACTGAGGGGGCGAGCGCGGTCTGCGTCCAGCTGGCCCCCTCCGGCCCTCTGGGCCACCTCCCCCGCGATGCGGGGGAGGAAAGTTTACCCCCTACTTCGGCCCCGTCGCGGCCTTGAACAGCGTGCCGCCGAGCAGCAGCACCAGCACGAAGCCGACCAGGAAGAGGAAGAACAGGATCTTGGCGACGCCAGCGGCTGCGCCGGCCACGCCGGTGAAGCCCAGGGCGCCCGCGATCAGGGCGACGATGGCGAGGATGATGGCCCATTTGAGCATTCTTGGTTTCCTTCAGGAGCGCGCCGACGGCGCGGTTGGCAAATCAACGTCGCCCCAGCGTGCGGCGTTCCTTGTTTTCCCCGCCCGGCGCCTTTAACTCGAACCCCATGGCCTCCAAGCCCGAAAGCCCGACCGAACCCTTCAAGCGCGCCCTGGCGCACGCCGCGCGCTCGCTCGCCGAGACGCCGGATCTGGAGGTCGTGTTCTCGGGCGATGGTCCCCAGCTCCTGGGCAACCGGGCGGTCCTGCCGCATCCGCCGCGTGACCTCAACAGCCGCGAGGCCGCGCGCATCCGCGGCCTGGCCGACCAGATGGCCCTGCGCCTGGCCCACCACGATCCTATCGCCCACGCCCGCGCGCGGCCCAGCTCGCCCGACGGTCAGGCCGCTTTCGAGTCGATCGAGCAGGCGCGGCTGGAGGCGATCGGCGCCAACGCCTTGGGCGGCGTGCGCGCCAACCTGACCGCTGCCCTGGAGGCCCGGCTGGAGAAGCAGGGCCTGACCCGCGCCGTCGCCACCGACCGCCAGACCGCGCCGATGGCCGAGATCCTGGGCCTGATGGTGCGCGAGCGCCTGACCGGCGACGCCCCGCCCGACGGCGCCAAGGCCCTGGTCGACATCCTGCGCCATGACATCGAGGCTCGGGCCGGCAAGGACCTCGATCGCCTCGCCGCCGCCATCGACGACCAGGCCGCCTTCGCCAAGGTGACCCGCGAGATCCTGCGCGACCTTGATCTCTCCGAAGACATGGCCGACGCCACCGAGAGCGCCGACGAGGAAGACGGCGAGGACGACGCCCCCACCGAGAACTCCGACGAGGATCAGGGCGAGGGCGAAGGCGAGCAGCAGGAAGGCTCGGCCCCGCAGGAGAGCGAGGCCACCGACCGCGAGAGCGAGTCCGGCGACGAGGAGATGGTCCAGTCGGACCAGGAGGGCGAACCGGAGGAGTCCGACGAGAGCCCCGAGATGGGCGACGGCGCCAAGCCGGCCCGTCCCGACACCAGCGCCGGCCAGGGCGGCGAGCCGCAGTACAAGATCTTCACCACGGCCCATGATGAGATCATCGGCGCTGAGGACCTTTGCGACGCCGAGGAGCTGACCCGGCTTAGGGCCTATCTCGACCAGCAGCTATCGGCCCTGTCGAGCGTGGTCTCGCGCCTGGCCAACAAGCTGCAGCGCCGCCTCTTGGCCCAGCAGAACCGCTCGTGGACCTTCGATCTCGAGGAAGGGATGCTGGACGTCGCCCGCCTGACGCGGGTGATCATCGACCCGACCGCGCCGCTGTCGTTCAAGCAGGAGGAAGACCAGGAGTTCCGCGACACGGTCGTGACTCTCTTGATCGACAACTCCGGCTCGATGCGCGGGCGCCCCATCATGGTGGCGGCGATCTGCGCCGACATCCTGGCCCGCACGCTGGAGCGCTGCGGGGTCAAGACCGAGGTGCTGGGCTTCACCACCCGCGCCTGGAAGGGCGGGACCAGCCGCGACGAGTGGATCAAGGCCGGCAAGCCCGCCGCGCCGGGCCGCCTGAACGACCTGCGCCACATCATCTACAAGGCCGCCGACGCGCCGTGGCGACGCGCGCGCAAGAACCTCGGCCTGATGATGCGCGAGGGCCTGCTGAAGGAGAACATCGACGGCGAGGCCCTGATGTGGGCGCACCAGCGGATCATCGCCCGGCCCGAACAGCGCCGCATTCTGATGGTGATCTCTGATGGCGCGCCGGTGGATGACTCCACCCTCAGCGTCAATTCGGGCCACTATCTGGAGCGCCACTTGCGCCAGGTCATCGCCGAGATCGAGGGCAAGAGCCCCGTCGAGCTGATCGCCATCGGCATCGGCCACGACGTCACGCGCTACTACCGCCGCGCCGTCACCATCGTTGACGTCGAGCAGCTGGGCGGCGTGCTGGTCGAGCAGCTGGCGGCCCTCTTCGAGGAAGAGCCCCGGCAGATCGCCCGCACGCGCGGCCTGCTGGCGCCGCCGCCGGTCGTCACGCCCCAAGCGCCGAAGACGGCGGGCAAGGTTCTCGCGTGATCGGTCTGCGCACGGCGCTGGTGCTGGGCGTCATCGCGGGCCTGGGCGGCATGGCCACCCAGTGCGCGCCGCGTCGTCCGCCGGTCGTGGCGGCTCCCGCGCCGGTCAAGGTCGGCCCTGAGATCGCGGTCACCGCCACGCCCGTCCCGCTGGACGCCGCCAACCCGGCCAAGACCACTCTGGATGGCGGCTTTACGTATGCCGGGGGGCTGGTGCTGACCAGCGCTACCACGACGCGGCTGCACGGCCTGTCCGACCTGGCGGTCGGCGCGGAGGGCCAGCTGATGGCCCTTACCGACGACGGCGATCTGTTCGAGGCCCGTATCCAGCTGGACCCCAACGGTCGTCTGTCGGGCCTCACCGACGGCAAGCTGCGCCCGCTGCGCGGCCTCGACGGTCAACCGATCCAGGGAAAGCAGCAGGCCGACGCCGAGGGCCTGGCGGTGCTGCCCAATGGCGACCGGCTGGTCAGCTTCGAGCGCGATCACCGCATCTGGCTCTATCCGGTGCTGCCGGACGGCGGCTGGGGAACGCCCCGCCCCGCCCCCAAGCCCGCCACGGTCCTGCCCGACAACGAGGGCCTGGAGGCGATCGCCGCCTATCCGTCCGCCGGGCCCGACGCCTACATCGTGGGCGGCGAGGAGGGAGAGGTCTGGCTTTGCCGCCTGTCGGCCGATTGCAAGGCCCTGCCGCCGCAGTCCGGCCCGGACTTCACCTGGGGGCTGTCGGGCTTTGCGCCGTTCGCCGGTCCCGCCGTCGCCACCCTGCATCGAGGCTTCGACCCGGTGCGCGGCTGGCGCGCCATGGTCCGCTTCGTGGCTGACCCGACCGTGCCCGCGGCCCGGCAGCGCATCTCAGCCACCCTGCGGCTGGAAGGCTCGACCACACGCGACAATTTCGAGGGCGTGGCCCTGACCCGCTCACCGTCGGGCGGCACGCGGCTCTACCTGATCTCGGACGACAACGCCGCCGAGAGCCAGCGCACCCTGCTGCTGGCGTTTGACTGGGTCCCACCCCCACCGCCGCCGGCCCTGCCGCCCAAACCCGCCAAGAAGCCCGTCCGCAAGCGCTGAGCCGACTTGAGCGCGGCCAACTGGTTTCGTTGGCAACGAAATGGTACCGCTAACATTTTCGTGAGATGGCGCTCTTCGCACTTGCGAGAGACAACGTTGTCATAGACAAATGACAGCGACGGACGACGAGGCGAGATCCTGGGGGCCGTCAGAGGAACGCGTCGGGAGGCGGTTGCACTCAACCTCCTTTCCGGGACTACCCAACATGATCCGACTGCTTGTCATCGCCATCACCGCCCTGATGGCCACCACCGCCGCCAACGCCGGCGAGATCACCGTCAAGGTTCGGGGCCGCGCCACGCCGGTCGTCCACGCTGAGATCGTCGACGCCGCCCGGCAGCTCTGCAAAGAGGACCTGGCGGGCAATCCCCAGGCTTCTGACCTGACCCCCTTCTGCATCCGCGAGGTCACCCGCGACGCCGTGGTCCGCGCCAACAACGCCGAACTGCGCGCCTACAACAAGGGCCAGGGCCGCACCGCCTACCTGCGGTTGGCCACGCGCTAAGCGCGCGCCAGTTGCCGAGAATTGGCCCGCGGGACTCCGTCTCGCGGGCCCTTTCATGCGACCTGCTCACCTCCGGGCGCCAGTTGCGCTGATGACGGCGCCGCAAAAATTCAACGCGTGCGCCGCAACATAATCATTGATCACTCAATCAAGCGACGCTATACGCTCAGTGACGGCCCAACAGGCGACAGACCGGGGACCGGCCGTCAGAGGAACGCGTCTGGAGGGGGTTGATCACAACCTCCTTTTTGGACACTTCGACATGATCCGCTCGCTCGTTCTGGCCGCCTCGGCCATCGCCACCCTGGTCGCCGTTCCGGCCTCGGCTCAAGAAGTTCGCATCAAGGTCGCCGGTCGCCCGGCCGCTGAAGTCCGCGCCGACATCGTCAAGGCGGCTTCGAACGTCTGCTGGAAGGACGTCCGCGGCGAAGCCCTGGCCGGCTACCTGTACCCGGCCTGCATCCGCGCCTCGGTCAACGACGCCGTCGCCAAGCTCAACAGCCCGGCCCTGACCGCCTACAACACGGCCAACCCGGCTGTCGTTTCGCGCTAAGCGACCCTATTTAGTACCAAGCTTTCAAAACCCGCCGCGGCACAGGTCGCGGCGGGTTTTGCTTTGTCAGATGCGGGGTTGCGATGACGGGCGCCGATCCAAGTTTACGCACCATCGGCTCGTACCCAGCCGAAGATCAGTCGCGAGCCTGATCCAGTCGCTGGACGAGGTCGACGCCGGCGTCCGTGATCATCCAACCCGCCCGTCCGCGCGCGGCCAGGCCAAGGTCGGTGAGCGCGCGGGCGTCGCGGATATTGATCCAGTCGACATCCTCGCCGGACCGCTTGCGCGATAGATTCCTCAGCGCCTTCACCTGACCGGAGGGGAGGGTCATGGGACGACCGCCACGTGCGTCGGACCCGCCAGGATCAGTCGGTCGAATTCCGCAACTTCCCGCTTGAGCGTCGCTATAGCCGATGCGCTGACATCGACCGTGTTGGAACGCACGTGCAGCGTGCCCCCCTCGAAGCGGGCGAGCTGATCCTGAAGAAGGTCGCGCAGAAAGCGCCAACGTTGCTGAATTTGGGCGGGCGTTTGCATTTGGATCCTGCGGGGCGTCGAGGCGATGGGAAGACAGATGGAGCGCGTCAGTCAGCCGGCCAGAGCATTTTTCGAGCGAAGTGGTTCCGGTTCGCGTGAAGAAAAATGCGCCAAAACAAAAGATTAGAGCTCACGGCCTGACGCAGTCAGGTCGTGAAATGCTCTAGAGCGGCCAAACTGACCAACACAGGTCAGATCGCGAAGCCATGCTCGCCCGATATCCGAATCTGGCAGGCGTGACCCTGACCGATGCGTTCTCGAGCCCGTTTCGAGGCTGACGCCTTGGCGATGTCCTTGTCCGCCGATGCGCCGAAATAGACACCGGCCTCCTCCGCAGCCCAAAGGCCCTCATTGCGGCGGACCGTGATGACGATGCGTTCACCGAGAAACTTGTTCATGACTGTCCTTGAATGCGAGCGAGCAAAAAGACTGGAACGCCGCCATGGCCCTGGGTTGCGCGCAAGCGCGCTTCCGAGATCTGGGCCGCCTCGGCGGCGGGGTTAGCGACGGGCTTGGCGCGCAGCGTACTTGGCGTCTCGCTTGGCCTTGGCCTCGGCGGCGCTGAGCGCCTTGCCCTCCTTGCGGGCGCCGCGCTTGGCGGCCAGAGCGTCGGCATCGACGGCGGCCTGGGCTTGCACGGCGGCGTCTTGCGCGTCGGCGATCGCCTGCTTGGCGTTCGCGCGTGTCTGCAGGCGCGTCGCCCGGACCGCGTTGAGTTGTTCAGCCCGCATGGCGTCACGCTGCGCAAACAACGGGTCGGTCACCGCCGCCTTGGGGCGTAGCTTGGTGACCAGCAGCGCCTTGGCGGCCGCCGCCGTTTCGAGGCGCTTGGAGAATTTTGTGTCGTAGGTGGGGATCATGAAACCTTCAGCGGCTTGAGGGCAGGCTTGCCTGTCTGCGGCGGAGCCAGCGTGGGCTGGCGCTCACCCGGGCAGATGAAGACGCCCGTGAGCCTGAAGAGAGAAAAGGGCCGGCAGCGTGTGCTGACCGGCCCTCTTTCGTTACGCTGCGGACAACTGCCCGGCGGACATCTTGCCGCTGCGTTGGTCGCGTTCGAGCTCGTAGTTGAGCTTCTGACCTTCATCAATCGAACCCAGGCCAGAGCGCTCGACGGCTGAGATATGGACGAACGCATCCGCGCCGCCATCGCTGGGTTGAATGAAGCCAAAGCCCTTGGCGGCGTTGAACCACTTCACGGTGCCGGTAGCCATGTTTGTATCTTTCAGATGTGGGGACGCGAGGCCTCAAGCAGGCCCTGCGATCAAATTGTCGGAGAGGTTCTTGGCAGGCTCGAAGCCCGATCCGAAGAACAAGCGTGGAGAGCAACCGAGCCAGTGCGATATTCAATAAAGCAATATTGACCTATAAATAAGTTTTGCGCAAATCTTTTGTTTTAATGGCGAAAATTTTGACGAGTATTTTTCAACTTACGATGCGAATTTTCTAGCGAAATTTCATTCAACAGCGCGAAATATATCAGTATTTGCAATTGAAATTGCGGCCTGCGTTCACGCGAGTTTTCTTCGCCACGCAGGGCGACAAGGGCGCAGCCTTGGAGGTCGTCGGCGAGGACAAGCCAGCCGCGCTGCTCCTGGCGATGGACGCCTTAGGACGGGGAAGAATCCCCGCCTGATAGGGCAAGAAGGGGCGGGGATGGGGGAGGCGGACCTGTCGACAGAGTCTGCGCGCGGCGTCCACCACTGCGTCACCCCACCCTATACTCCCCCATCAAAGGGGGGGGGGGGGGGGGGATCTGAGTCTTCACACGCCGAGACCCTCCTGCGCGCTTGCCGCCCCCACGATGAAAAACCCGCCAGGATTACTCCTGGCGGGCTTTGAACTCGTCAGCCTTGAAGGGCTGGAAGCCTTAGGCGGCCTGAGCGGCGGCCTTGGCCTTGGCCTTCACCTGGGCCTTGATCTTCAGGGCGCGCGGCGACAGCTGCTCGTCCTTGGCGCCCAGCAGGAAGGTGTCCAGGCCGCCCTTGAAGTCGAGCGTGCGCAGAGCCGCGTTGCTGATGCGCAGCTTGAAGCTCTGGCCCAGCGACTCCGACTGGAGCGTGGCGGGCGACAGGGCCGGCAGGAAGCGGCGCTTGGTCTTGATGTTCGAGTGGCTCACATTGTGGCCGACCATCGGACCGATACCGGTAAGTTCGCAACGGCGCGACATGGTGGTTACCTTGGCTTGGGCGAAGCCCCGCCCTCTTGAGAAGAGCCTGGCCCGCTAAGATATGAATTCGGACACGCGAACCGAACGAGCCGGCCGCGCGAGAGCGGGCGATATAGGCGAAGGCCCGCCCTTGAGTCAAGGCTGGTCTGGGTTTGTCGGGCGGGTCGGCTTTTGCGATTGCGAAGGAACCCCACCCGCCCGCGCCGCCTTCAAGCACGGTTCATCTGGCGCCCTATATAGAAGTCGCCTGAAGGAGACCCGCCCCATGCGTTCGACCACCCTCGCCGCCTCCGCCCTGGCCCTCGCCGCCGGCGTCGCCGTGGCCGGATTCAGCCTGGCCCCGCCGATGGCCAGCGCGGCGAGTCGCGTCGCGACCCCGGCGGCGGCCCCCGCGAGCAGCAAGACGACGATTCTCCCCGGTCACTGGGAGTACGACTACAGGATCGGACCGATCCCGGCCGGCAGCGAGACCCGCTGCCTGAAGCCGGCCGATGTCGAGCAGTTCTCGCGCGGCATCTGCACCCGCAAGTACCGCTGCGACTACACCACCAATGTGGTCCAGAACGGCAAGATCCGGCTCAAGGGCTCGTGGACCGACAAGAAGGACCGCGTCGCGCCGGTGACCGCCGAGGGCAGCTACACGCCCGACCGCTTCAAGCTGAACATCAACATCAAGACCATCAACGGCCTGCCGCTGGCCGGCACCATGACCGCTAAGCGCCTGTCGGCCGACTGCCCGCCGGATCAGACCGCGGCCAAATAGCCCGCCGCGCGGAAACCGATTTGTGGTTAATGCGGTTTAAGCTACAACAGATAGTAGGGAACAAACACCGAATTGGCGAACGTCGCCGATTCGGTCCTGATTCGTTTCGCCCCTGTTCGGCGAAGCGTTAGCACGCGTTAAGCGGTTGTCAGCGGTTTCCGGGAGGGGTGGAGCCGTTCACGAATCCCTCTCTCTTCGAGAGAGGGATCTTGTTGGGCCGTTGGCGTCGGTCCGCCCAGGCTCAAAGCCCCCTACCCCCTCGGCGGGGCGACCGAGAACTCCAGATCAAACAGTGTCGGCGCGGCGCTGGTCTTGGCCTTCTCGATCGTCAACAGCCGGGCCTTGGTCGTCGAGCCGCCCGGCGCTGAGAAGCCGCCCATGCCGCCCGACGAGCCCAGCACCCGATGGCAGGGCACGACGATCGGCCAGGGGTTCTCGCCCAGGGCCTTGCCGACAGCGCGGGCGGCGCCGGGTTCGCCCATGGCGCGGGCCACCTCGCCATAGGTCGAGGTCTCGCCCGGCGGAATGGCCCGGGCGATGGCGTAGACCCGCAGGTTGAAGGCGCTCTGCCCCTCCACGTCCAGGACGACATCGGCGAGGTCATCGCGCCCGCCGGCCAGGAGGTCGCGGATGCGGTCTATGACGGTTTCGATCTCGGGCGGCGGCTCGGTCTCGACGGCGTCGGGAAAGCGCTTGCGCAGCCGCGCCCAGGCCGCGCCGGGCGTGGCCTCGGGCAACTGCACGCCAATCAGGCCGCCAGCGCCCCAGGCGAGGCCGCAGCGGCCGATCACGGTGTCGAAAAGGGCGAAACCCTGCGTGGTCATGGGCAAAAGCTAGCAGGCCTGTTGCGACTTGGCAGGCGGCCGCCGTACGTTTTCCAGATCTTGCTGTTTGGAGACCGCCCGTGCGCCGCCTTGTTCTCGCCGCCCTGCTGGCCGCGACCTCTTTGACCACGGCCCAGGCCGGCGACCTCCTGATCCATGGCGGGCCGATCCATACGGGCGTCGAGGCCGCGCCCAAGGCCGAGGCGGTGCTGATCCGCGACGACAGGATCCTGTTCGTCGGCCCGCTGGCCGCCGCCAAGGCCAAGGCCGCCAAGGATGTCCGCGCCATCGACCTGAAAGGCGCCGCCGCCTATCCGGGCTTCGTCGACGCCCACGCTCATCTGACCGGGATCGGCCTGCGCGAGCTGACCTTGAATCTCGACCAGACCAAGTCCCTGGCCGACCTCGTCGCCACGGTGAAGGCCTACGCCGCCGCTCATCCCGAAGGCGCGATCTATGGACGGGGCTGGATCGAGACCCACTGGCCCGAGAAGCGCTTCCCGACCAAGGCCGACCTCGACGCCGCCGCGCCAGGGCGGATCATCGTGCTGGGCCGCTCGGACGGCCACGCCAGCGTCGCCTCCAGCGCGGCCCTCGCCAAGGCGGGGATCACCGCCGCCACGGTCTCGCCCCCCGGCGGCGACATCCTCAAAGGTCCCGACGGCCAGCCCGACGGCATGCTGATCGACCACGCCCAGTCCCTGGTCCGCGCGGTCATTCCGCCGCCGAACGAGGCCCTCAAGCGTGAAGCCCTGCGCAAGGCCAGCCAGATCTACGCCGCGCGCGGCTGGACCGGCATGGCCAATATGAGCGTCATGGCCGACGACCTGGCCCTGCTGCGCGACGAGGCCGCCCAAGGCCGCTTCCACATCCGCATCGACAACTACATGGATCCCAGCGGCGCCGAGGAGGTGCTGACCAAGGGGCCGCAGACCGACGCCACAGGCCTGATCCGCGTGCGCGGGATCAAGCTCTACATGGACGGCGCCCTGGGCTCGCGCGGCGCGGCCCTGCTGGAGCCCTACAGCGACGCCGACACCCTGGGCCTGCAGCTGACCCAGCCTGAGCAAGGTCTGGCTCTGATGAAGCGGGCCAAGGCCGCCGGGGCTCAGGTCGCCATGCACGCCATTGGCGATCGCGGCAACCGCCTGGTGCTGGACTGGTTCGAGCAGAGCCTGGGCGCAGACGCCAAGGCCGCGCGCTGGCGCAACGAGCATTCGCAGATCGTCGCCGACACCGACGTCCCGCGCTTCGCCAAGCTGGGCGTCATCGCCTCGATGCAGCCCAGCCACGCCATCGGCGACCTCTTCTTCGCCCCCGCGCGCCTGGGCAAGGCGCGCCTGCACGAGGGCTATCGCTGGAGCGACTTCCTGAAGGCCGGCGTCGTGGTGGCGGCAGGCTCGGACGCGCCCGTGGAGGTCGGCGACCCGCGCATCGAGTTCTACGCCGCCATCTATCGCCACAGCCTGGACGGCTTCGCCAACGAGGACTGGCATCTCGACCAGGCCGTCAGCCGGGCGGAAGCGCTGAAGATGCTGACCCTGGCGCCGGCCTACGCCGTGTTCCGCGAAAAGGAGCTGGGCACCCTGGAGGTCGGCAAGAAGGCCGACGTCACCGTCTTTGACCGCGACCTCATGACGGTGGAGCCCAAGGCGATCCTCACCGCCCAGCCGGTGCTGACGGTGGTGAACGGCAAGGTGGTGTTCGAGAAGTAGCCGTCCGCTGATCAGGCGGCGCGGTCGCCCACCAGCGCGGCCTGCAGATCGGCGATCATGATCGGCTTCTGCACCACGCCGTCCATGCCGGCGGCGTGGTAGGTCTCGATCTGGTGGGGCATGGCGTTGGCGGTCAGGGCGACGATCCGCGTGGCGGGAAGGCCGCGCTCGGCCTCGAGGCGACGGATTTCCAGTGTGGCGTCGACGCCGTTCTTCAGCGGCATCTGGATGTCCATCAGCACCAGATCCCAAGCGCCGGTGCGCCAGGCCCGCACCACCGCCTCGCCATCGGCCACGATCACCGGATCGATGCCGAGCGCGTTCAGGACCGTCCGCACGACCCGTTGATTGGCCTCGTTGTCCTCGGCCACCAGCACGCGCAGCATCTGGTCCTGGCTGATCGCGCGCTCGCTCGCCCGGTCGCGGTTCATCGGCAGGATGACGGTGAACAGGCTGCCCTGGCCCATCTGGCTCTCGACCTCCAGCCGGCCGCCCATCAGGCCCACCAGACGGTGGCAAACGCTCAGCCCGATCCCGGCGCCGCCGAAGGCCCGCGTCGAGGCGTCGTCAACCTGGGTGAAGGCCTCGAACAGACGCGGCAGCGCCTCGGCGTCTATCCCCATGCCCGTGTCGGCGACCGACAGGATGAGCTCGCCCGCCTTGGCCGACGCCGTCACGCGCACCTGCCCGGCTGCGGTGAACTTCAGGGCGTTGGCGACCAGATGATAGAGGATCTGGTGCAGGCGCCGCGCGTCGCCCATCCAGCGCCCCTCGGCCTCGGCGTCGACCTCGATCTGCAGCGCGACGCCCTTGTCCTCGGCCATCAGGACGGCCGCATCGCACGCTTCGCCGATGGTCGTGGCGAGGTCGAAAGACTTGTTCTCCAGCCGGATGGCGCCGCGCTCAAGGTCCGAGAGATCGAGGATCTCGTTGAGCAGCATCAGCAGAACCGAGCCCGAGCTCACGATCAGCTCGACCCGTTCGCGCTGGGACGGCACCATCGGCTCGCGCAGCAGCGACTGGCTCATCCCCAGGACGCCATTGAGCGGCGTGCGCAGTTCATGGCTCATATTGGCCAGGAACCGTTCCTTCAGGCGATTGGCGTTCTCCGCCGCCTCCCGCGCCAGCGTCGCCTCGTGCAACGCCGTCTGGCGATCGGCGTCATAGGCCTCCAGCGTCGCCAGCAGGCGATTGAAGCGCTCGGTCAGCAGGCCCAGTTCGTCGCGGCGCGCCACGGGGACCCGGGCGCTGAAATCCTTGGAGGTGGCGGCCTGATCGACCGCCTCGACCAGCGCGCTGAGCGGCGCCAAAGCCTGGCGCGTCAGCCGCCGGGCCATCAGGCCAGCGCCCGCCAGGGCCGCTGCGGAGAGCAGGAGGGCGATGGCGATGTTGACGAAGCGCGAGACCAGCAGGTCCTGTCCGTCAACCAGCACCGCGATGGCGCCGACCTGTTCGCCGTCCACACGGATGGGCGCGAAGGCCTCGAGCTGGACGCCGCGATAACGGAACTCCGGCGCCGTCACCGGCTTGACCGCCGGCGGCCCGAACGTGGCGCCCTGGCTGGCGAAACGGATCTCGCGCCCTTGGGCTGGGGCGTAGGTCACCGCGATCTTTCGATCGCTGGCGGCGATCAGCTCCCGGATGGTGTCAACCGCCGCGACCTCCTCGCGCGCCACATGGGCGTGGGCCGAACGCGCCAGGGCGTCGGCCAGAACCAGGGTTTCCTGCGCCAAGGCCTCGCGGTCGACCCGCCAGTTCCGCCACTGATAGACCGAGAAGGCGGCGAGAAGCGCGACGATCGTCGACAGCAACGCCACGCCGACGATCTGCGTCTCGAGACGGCGTTTGCCGCTCGGCGAAGAGTCGGCGTTAGCGCCTGTGGTCATTCGCTGGAATCCCGTGTGGAGGACCAAGTTGAACTGTGTTGCCGATAAGGCAGAACGAAAAGGTGTACTCTGATCGGGTGCGACGACAGGTCGCGGGCGGCCTTGCGTCGCCGCAGCGCTTGCCCCATGTCGATTCCCGCCCCACCTTCGGCTCATGAGTGACCGTTCGACCGGCCTGGCCCCTTCGAAGCTGACCGCGGTCCTGGGCCCCACCAACACCGGCAAGACGCACCTGGCTGTCGAGCGGATGCTGGGTCACGCCTCGGGCATGATCGGCCTGCCGCTGCGCCTTCTGGCGCGCGAAATCTATGACCGCATCGTCAAGCTGCGCGGCAAGGCCGCCGTTGCTTTGATCACCGGCGAGGAAAAGATCGTCCCGGCGCGAGCGGCCTATTTCGTCTGCACGGTCGAGGCCATGCCGCTGGGCCGCGAGGTCGAGTTCCTGGCCGTCGACGAGATCCAGCTGTGCGCCGATCCCGAGCGCGGCCATATCTTCACGCACCGCCTGCTGCACGCGCGCGGAAAGTTCGAGACCATGTTCCTGGGCGCGGGGACCATGGCCCCGCTCGTGCGCCGCCTTCTGCCCGACGCCGAGATCGTCAGCCGCGAGCGGTTCTCGAACCTCTCCTACGCCGGCTCCAAGAAGCTGACCCGCCTGCCTCGGCGTACGGCGATCGTCGCCTTCTCCACCGATGCGGTCTACGCCATCGCCGAGCTGATCCGGCGTCAAAGAGGTGGAGCGGCCGTGGTCATGGGCAGCCTCTCGCCCCGCACCCGCAACGCGCAGGTGGCCCTCTACCAGTCCGGCGAGGTCGACTTCCTGGTGGCCACCGACGCCATCGGCATGGGCCTGAACATGGACGTCGACCACGTGGCCTTCGCGGGCCTGCGAAAGTTCGACGGCAAGCGCACGCGCTGGCTCTATCCGCAGGAGGTGGGCCAGATCGCCGGGCGGGCGGGCCGCTACACGCGCGACGGCACCTTTGGCGTCACCGGCGACTGCGAGGAGATCGACGAGGACCTCGTGGAGGCCGTCGAGAGCCACACCTTCGAGCCGATCACCCAGGCCGAGTGGCGCAACGCCAAGCTTGATTTCGGCTCGCTGCCCGGCCTGCTGCGGTCACTGTCCGAGACGCCCGGACGCGGCGCTCTCAAGCTTTCGGACGAAGCGCTGGACGAGCGCACCCTGCGGGCCCTGGCCCAGCAGGAAGATGTCATCAAGCGCTGCAAGGCCGACCGCTCTGCGCTGATCCGCCTGTGGGAGGTCTGCCAGACGCCGGACTTCCGCAAGACCACCGACGACGACCACCAGCGCATGGCGCGGACCCTGTTCGACGACCTGACCACCGGCCGCAAGCGCCTGCCGGAGGATTGGGTGGGGGCGCAGTTCAAGGCCTTGGACCGCACCGACGGCGAGATCGACAGCCTGGCCGCGCGCCTGTCGGGCGTGCGCACGCTCAGCTACATCGCCAACCGTCCCGACTGGGTGGCCAATCCCGCCCACTGGCAGGGCCTGACCCGCCAGCTGGAGGACCGGATCAGCGACACCCTGCACGAGAAGCTGATGGCCCGGTTCATCGACCGGCGCACCAGTGTGCTGCTCAAGCAACTGGGCGAGCGCGAGACCCTCTACGCCGGCGTGGGTCAGGACGGTGAAGTGACGGTCGAGGGCCATGTGGTCGGCCACCTGTCGGGCGTGGCCTTCACCCCGGCCAAGGGCGCCTCGCCGCTGGAGGAAAAGGCCCTGCGCAACGCCGCCCAGCGGGCGGTCGGCCCCGAGATCGCCCGGCGCCTGGGCCTGCTGGCCAGCGAGGCCGACGACGCCTTCGCCCTGACGCCGGACGGCGCGATCCTTTGGCGTGGCGAGGTGGCGGGCGCGGTGCGCCGCGACCAGCCCCTGCTCTCCCCGCGCGCCCGCCTGTTGGGTGACCTTGGCCCCGCCGCCGTGCGCGAACGGGCCGAGCGGCGGCTGGACGCCTTTCTGGCCGGCGAAGTCGACCGGCACCTTGCGCCGCTGCGCAAACTTGAGCGGGCGCTGGCCGGCGGCGAGCTTCGCGGCCTGCCGCGCGGGATCGCCCACCGGCTGCTGGAGGCCGGCGGGGTGCTCGATAAGCGGCCGGTCGATCCGGAGTTGAAGGCGCTGAGCCAGGGCGAACGCCGCACATTAAAGAGCCTGGGCGTGAGGATCGGGGCGTTCAGCCTGTTCTGCCCGGGCGTCCTTAAGGCCGAGGCGATCGCCTGCGCGCGGGCCCTGAACCCGGCCGGCTGGCGTGGCGCCCTGACCACGCTGGAGAAACTCCCCACGCCCGAGCCCAGCGCGCGCGCGCTGTCGGCCAGCGGCCTGCGCGCGGTCGCCGGCTTCAGCATCCCGGTGGAGCAGCTGGAAAAGCTGGACGCCCTGCTCCGCGCCGCCCAGCAGCACGGGGGCGTCGTCTTGACCGAGGCGGCCCTCGCCGATCTTAGCTGGACCGACAAACAAGCCGCCGCCGTGCTGCGCGCGCTCGACTACACGCCCGCCATCCGCGCCAAGCCCGACCAGCCGATCGTCTGGAAACGTCGTGGCGCCGAGAAGCTGGAACAGAAGCCGGTCAAGGCGCGTCCCGACTCGCCGTTCGCGGCGCTCGCCAAGCTGACCGAGCCGCCGCCTGCGCCTGCGCGCCGGAAGAAGCCGCGTCGCCGCAAGCCGGCGGCGGCCAAGGCGCCGAAGCAGGCCGCTTCATGACCACACACGACGACGCGATCAACGACGCGGTGCGGGCCGATGTCTGGCTGTGGCGGGCGCGGTTCTTCAAGACCCGCTCGCTGGCCGCCCGGTTCGTCGAGGAAGGCCGCATCCGCCTGACCCGCGCCGGGACCGAAAGCCGGATCGACAAGCCCTCGCGCACGCTCAAGCCCAGCGACGTGCTGGTGTTCGGCCTGGCCGGCCGGGTGATCGCCGTCCGCGTTCTCGACTGCGGCGAACGCCGGGGCCCGGCGTCGGAGGCGCGGGGGCTGTACGAGGCGGTGGAGGGTTAGGACCTACTAGTTCCTCCCCCGCGCTGCGGGGGAGGTGGCCCAGAGGGCCGGAGGGGGCGAGCTTGACCTATGCCGCATTAGCCCCCTCAGTCGCTCCGCGACAGCTCCCCCGCAACGCGGGGGAGCATCTTAGTCAACTCCGCCAAACCCCTTCAGGAACCCCGCCACCTCACCGGCCGGCATCGGCTTGCCGAAGTGGTAGCCCTGGATCTGGTCGCAGCCATAACTGGCCAAGGCTTGCAGCTGTTCGGCGTCCTCGACGCCCTCGGCCACCACCTTCATGCCCATGGACGTGCCTAGAGTGATGACGGCCTTCACGATCGCCTCGTCCTCGCCGTTCTGGACGAAGGACTTGTCGATCTTCAGGCGGTCGATCGGGAACTGACGCAGGTTGGCCAGGCTGGCGTAGCCGGTGCCGAAATCGTCCAGAGCGATCATCACGCCCGCCTCGTGCAGGCGGCGCACCGTGTCGCTGACCAGGTCCGATCCCCAGCCCATATAGACGTTCTCGGTCACCTCGATGGTCAGCCGCTCGCAAGGCACGTTCCAGCGGGCGAGGCGCTCCTGGATCTCCTCGGCCAGACGTCCCGAGCGGAACTGGGCCGAGCTGATGTTGACGGCGACGCGCCCGAACTCGACCCCTTCGTCCAGCCAGGCCCGCATCTGCTTCAACGCCGCCTCGAAGGCCACGTCGCCCAGCTTCAGTGAAAGGTCCTGATCCTCGAACGCCGCCATGAAACGCGCCGGGGTCAGCACGCCCTGCTCGGGATGCGCCCAACGCATCAGAGCTTCGAAACCGGCGACCCGGTTCTCACGAATGTCGACCACGGGCTGGTAGTAGAGGGTGAATTCGTTCTCGGTGAGGGCGGCGCGGACGTCGCGCAGCAGTTCCAGGCGCTGCTCCACCTCGGACCGCATCGACGGTTCAAAGACAATGCTGCGGTTTCGTCCCGCCTCCTTGGCCCGATAGAGGGCGATGTCGGCGTTCTTGATCATGTGGGCCGGATCGGCGTCCGGATCGCCGTGCAGGGCCGCGCCGATGCTGGCGCTGGCGGTGAAACTGCGCCCGCCGTGCTGGATCGGACGCCGCAACAGGTCCTGCAGCGCCTCGATCGGCCGGATCATGTCGCTCTCGCTGTGCAGCCCCCGCAGGATCACCGCGAACTCGTCGCCGCCCAGGCGCGCCACCGTGTCGCCGGCGCGGAAGGCGTGCTGCAGCATGCCCGCCAGGCGCTTGAGCAAAGCATCGCCGGCGTCGTGGCCCAGGGTGTCGTTGATGTCCTTGAAGTGATCGACGTCGATCATAATCAGGCCGAACATCTCGCCTAGCGTCTCTGACGCCGACACCGCTTCCTGGAAGCGGTGCTGGAAAAGGGTCCGATTGGGCAGGCCGGTCAGCGGATCCTTGAAGGCCAGGGTCTCGATCGCCTCGGTCTGGCGACGGCGATCGGTGATGTCCTTGAACAGGTTGACCAGCTTTTCGGGCTGGCCGTCCTGGCCGACGAACACCTTGCCGACCGAACGCACCCAGGTCTCGACGCCGTCGTCGCGCTTGAGCTTGAACTCGAAGACCTTCGCCTCGCCCACCTTGCGGCTAGCGACCAGATCGGCGCAGCGCTGGTGGTCCTCGGGGTGAACGATCTCGAGCGGGTCGTCCTTGAACGTGCAGTACTTCTGCAGCTCGGGCGCGTGGCCCGAAAAGAAGGTCTGCCGGGTGCGCAGGTCGTATTCGCGGACCAGCAGATCATCGAGCTCCAGCGCCATGGTCAGGCGCTGGCGATCACGCTCGGCGCGCAGAACGCTTTCGGCGTAGCCGGTGACGTCGCGGGCGGTGACCATCACCGCATAGGTCTCCTCGCCGTCGCGGCAGGCGCTGAACTCGGTGCGCCAGACCCGCTCGACCCCCGCCTCGTCCGTCACCGGCAGATAGCGCGAGAAGGCCAGCCCCTCCTCGGCGCAGGCCTGCAGGGCGGCCGCGTCTTCAGACGCCACGAGGCCACCGGCGGTCGCATCGGCGCCAATCAAGAGCCCCGGCGCGATGCCTTGTCCCGCCCAATCACGGCTCACCGCGATCAGTGTCAGGTCACGATCCAGCAACGCCGCAGCGAAGGGAATTTCTCTGATGAACTCGCCGAACGCACGCGCACGCGCCCTCCCCAGGGCGCGGTTACCGTCTTCGACCTTCACGTCTCGTCGGACAGCCAAGGCTTCAATCTTCATAAAGTCGGATTCCCGACGTTGTTTTTATTGGGCGTTTCCCGAGCGGCATAATTCCGTTCGTTCAATAAGAAATGGTTTTCGCCGGGGTAACCGAATGTCGCGGGGACGGCATGGCGCAAGCTGGCCACAGCCTCAGAAATGCGCGCGCTCTGGCGAGTGGATCAGAATTCCTGAGCCAATACGGGAGGAAGCCGCATTGACAAGCGGCCGCCAGACTTCGAAAACGCGCCCGCCGAACTCCGCCCGCTCTCAACCGAGTTTTCGATGACCTACATCGTCACCGACGCCTGCGTCCGCTGCAAGTTCATGGACTGCGTGGAGGTGTGTCCGGTCGATTGCTTCTACGAGGGCGAGAACTTCCTCGTCATCAATCCGGACGAATGCATCGACTGCGGCGTCTGCGAACCGGAGTGCCCGGTCGACGCGATCAAGCCCGACACCGAGGACGAGGCCGACGGCAAGTGGCTGAAGATCAACGCCGACTACGCCAAGGTCTGGCCGAACATCACGGTCAAGGGCGAGCCGCCCGCCGACCGCGAGGATTTCGAGCGCGAGACGGGCAAGTACGAGAAGTACTTCAGCGAAAAGCCCGGCAAGGGCTCCTGATCTCAACGCGATTTCTCAAGCCCCGAGCCTGACCGCCGCGCGAAAGCTTGACGGCGTCTCTCCGCGCGCTCGGACGCAACCCTTTCAAGGGGCTTAATTTTATGCTATTGTCTTCGACGACGTGACAGCCGCGCTCGTTCGCGACGGTCCGTCTTGTCGAAGAAGCCGTTTCAGAAAACCCATTTGAAGCGGCCCGCCCGATCGAAGGCGAAGGGTGTCTTAGAGGTCTATTCCAAATCCTGACAGGCATAGCCCCGCGTCCCGTATTCCGCGGAGTGGGAACCTGTCGCTTTTGGTTTGGGAATGACGGCGTTCGGACCCCGCGGGTCCGTATTGAAGAGGACGAACATGAGCAAGACTGGTCTGGAATTCTCGGTCGGCGATCACGTCGTTTATCCCGCGCACGGCGTGGGCAGCATTCAGGCGATCGAGACCCAGGAAGTGGCCGGCATGTCGCTCGAGGTTTACGTCATCACCTTCGACCACGAAAAAATGACCCTGCGCGTCCCGACCAAGAAGGCCAAGACGGCCGGTCTGCGTCCGCTGGCCGAAGGCGGCACGGTCAGCCAGGCCCTGACCACCCTGAAGGGCCGCGCCCGCGTGAAGCGCACCATGTGGTCGCGCCGCGCCCAGGAATACGAAGCCAAGATCAACTCGGGCGACCTGATCTCGATCGCCGAAGTGGTCCGCGACCTGCACCGCGCCGAGAACCAGCCGGAACAGTCCTACTCGGAGCGTCAGCTGTATGAGTCGGCCCTGGACCGCATGGCCCGCGAAGTCGCCGCCATCGAGCGCATCGACCGCGAAGCCGCCATCGGCATCCTGACCAAGTCGCTGGTCAAGGCCGCTTAAGGCTAGGCTCTACCGAAGACATCGAAGACGCCCTCCGCTGAGCGGGGGGCGTTTTTGTTTGGACTGACCTCAGCTCGCCACCGAACGCTGCGCCCCCGCCACCGCCTGGATCAGCTGGGCGGCGGTGATCGGCTTGCGCACCAGACCGTCAAAGATGTCGGACAGCTGGAAGTCCATGTCGGCTGAGAAGGCCAGGATCGGCGCGCCCTGGTTGGGGCCCGGCTCGGCGCGGATGGCGCGGGTGGCGTCCAGCCCGTCCAGCACGGGCATGCGGATATCCATCAGGATCAGGTCGAAGGCCTGTTCGCGCGCAGCCTCGACCGCCTGCTGACCATCGCGCGCCTCGACCACCTCGGCGTCGAACACCCCGAGGATCGCCCGCGTCATCTCGCGATTGAGCGCGTTGTCATCAGCCAGCAGGATGCGTCCGCCAGAGCGCACCGGCTCGAACAAGGGCCCTGGCTCCGGGCCGGCCTCTTCATCCCGCAACGGCGCCGAGGCGGGAATCGCAAACCAGAAGGTGCTGCCTTCGCCCGGCTTGCTGCTGGCGCCGATCCGACCGCCCATGGCCTCGACCAGCCCTTTGCTGATGACAAGACCCAGGCCCGAGCCCCCGCGCGAACGGGCGCGCGAGGACTCGATCTGGGAGAAGCGCTTGAAGAGGTGCGCCTGATCGGCCGGATCGATGCCGATGCCGGTGTCCTTGACGGCCACGAACAGCTCTTCCAGCTCGCCGCGCCAGATCACCTCGACCGTGATTGAGCCGCTGTCAGTGTAGCGGATGGCGTTGCCGATCAGGTTGATCAGCACCTGCCGCACGCGGTCGGGATCGATCATCAAGACGCGTGGCGGCGGATCAACCATGCGCACGCCGATCTGAAGGCTCTTCTCGGCCGCGTGCAGGGCGAACATCCGGACCGTGTCGTCCACGAGCGGCGCCAGGGCGCAGGGCGCCAGCTGCGCCTGCACCTGCCCCGTTTCCAGCTTCGACATCTCCAGGACGTCGTTGATGACCGACAGCAGCGCCTTGCCCGCCGTGGAGATCCGCCCGACATAGTCGCGCGCCTGTTCCGGCAGATCATCGAGTCCTTCGACCAGGGCGGCGAACCCGATCACCGCCGTGAGCGGCGTCCGCAGTTCGTGGCTCATGTTGGCCAGGAAGGCGGACCGGGCCTCCAGCGCCTGCTCGGCCCTTGCCTGCTCGGCGGCCAACTCGTCGCGGGCTTGTTTGTACACGGTGATGTCCCGGATGACGCCTTCGATCCGCCCCGCAGTCCGGTTGATAACAGGGCGGCCCTGCAGCCAGACCCAGTGGCCGTCCTTGTGCAGGGCGCGCGCCTCGAGAACGGGCGGCAGGCCCTCGGGATCGGCCAGGGCCTCGCCGAACGCGCGCACCAGCTCGGGCAGATCGTCGGGATGGGTGAGCTTTGCGGCCTTGCGCCCCAGCAGCTCGCCCTCGGCATAGCCCAGCACCGGTTCGACGGCCGCGCTGACAAAAAGGATGTTTCCGCGCCGGTCCACCTCGATGACGATATCGCGGGTGGCCTTGGCCAGATCCTGGAACCGCGACTCGGTCTTGGCCAAGCTCTGTTGGGCGGCGACCAGGTCTGTCACGTCGACTGTGGTCCCAGACATCGCGACCGGAGAACCAGCTTCATTGAGATCGAACTCGAAACTGCCGACGATGTGCCGTACCCGGCCATCAAGCGTGACAATACGGTCCATCCGGTTTCGCGAGGGTTGGCGGCGCTCCAGGTGCTGGGCGACCCACGCACGCGCGCTGGGGCGATCATCAGGATGGAAGCGACTGAGGACGGCGCCGAGCGAAACTGGCTCGTCATCCGACCAGCCATAAATCTCGCGAAAACGGGGCGAGAGGTAGACCTCGTTCGTCAGAAGGTCGACGCGCCAGTATGCGACCTCCGCCACACGCTCCGCAAGCATCGCTCGCTGTTGGGCTGCTCGCGATTGCCGCGCCTCGTCCTCAAGCCTCATTCGCTCGCTGATATCGCGCGTCACCGCGATAACCTCATAAGGAACGTCGGCGTCATCCCTCAGAAGAGTCAGGTGACTTTCCAGCCACCTGTGTTCCCCTCCCTTGGCGCGAGCACGGAACCTCAGGCTGCAATCCGCCGCGCCGCCGCGCATCATGAGATAGGCGTCAGTGATTTTTTGGACGTCGTCGGGATGGTAGAACGCCTGAAAACCCGCCTCGAGGATCTCCGCAGCCGTCCAACCTATGACGCGCTCGACTGCAGGAGAAACATAATGGTCAGCCCCCGACAGGCTGTGACGGCTGATTACGTCACCCGCCTTCTCCGTCAGAAGACGAAAAAAGGCCTCACTCGCCTTCAAGGCGTCCATATCATGCGAGAACGGCGTCGACATAATCCGTTCATCGCGCCGAATTCCTCAACAACATCACTAGACTTTATAATTGCGACAATGTGCCGCGGATCCGAGGCAGACAAAGGATCGAATACCTCATTTTATTCACGCGATATATTTGCCCTGGAGTGAGATTGAACGTGATTGCCCCGCCGGCTTGAAGCGGGCTAGCTCAAGCTTGATTGAGGGCGAGGGCAAGGCATCATGACACGATTGACCTCAACGCCGGGCGAGACTCTCGCCGCAGGCGGCCGCGTCACGCGTTTTCTCGCCTCCGCGCCGCCCTGGCTGTTCGCGCTTTACGGAGGCTTGGCGTCGTTCGCGGTCTATTTCGCCATGTTCGGCTACCGCAAGCCGTTCACGGCCGCCGCGTACGCGCAGCCGGACGGCTGGCCGTTCGCCTTCGACTTCAAGATCGCCCTCGTGATCGCCCAGGTCGCCGGCTACGCCACCGCCAAGTTCATCGGCGTCAAGGTGATCTCCGAGATGCCCGCCGGCCGGCGCGCTGCGACGATCCTGACCCTGATCTTCGGCGCCGAGATGGCGCTGCTGCTGTTTGGAACCCTGCCCACGGTGATCGCGCCGATGGCGATGTACCTCAACGGCCTGTGCCTGGGCATGATCTGGGGCCTGGTGTTCGGCTTCCTGGAGGGGCGACGCCTGACCGAGGTGTTGGGCGCGATGCTGTGCGCCAGCTTCATCCTGTCGTCGGGCGTGGCCAAGTCCGTCGGCAAGATGCTTCTGCTGGCGGGCGTCGGCGAGACCTGGATGCCGTTCGTCTCGGGCCTGATCTTCGCGCCGCTGATGCTGGTGGCGGTGCTGGCTCTGGCGCAACTGCCCCCACCGACTCCCGCCGACGAGGCCGAGCGGGTCAAGCGCGCCCCGATGAACGCCAAGGACCGCGCGGCCCTGTTCGCCGCCCACGCTCCCGCCCTGATCCTGCTGATCGCGGTCTATATGGTCCTGACGGCCCTGCGCGATTTCCGCGACAACTTCTCGGCCGAGATCTGGGCCGAGCTGGGCTTCAAGAACGCCGCCGCGATCTTCACCCTGTCCGAGCTGCCCGTCGCGGCGATCGTGCTGATCGGCTTGGCCGCCCTGATGGGGGTCAAGGACAACCGCCGGGCGGTGGCGTTCAATCTCGGCTTCGTCGCCCTGGGCTTTGCGCTGCTGGGCGCCTCGACCCTGGCCTTCCAGATGCAGCTCCTGGGCCCGGTCTGGTGGATGGTGCTGGCCGGAGCGGGCCTCTACATGGGCTACACGCCGTTCAACGCCATGCTGTTCGACCGCATGATCGCCGCCACGGGCAAGATCGGCACCGCAGGCTTCCTGATCTATGTCGCCGACTCGTTCGGCTATATCGGCAGCATTTCGCTGCTGCTGGTGAAGTCGTTCGCCAAGCTCGACATCGCCTGGGCCCAGTTCCTGGCCAATGGCGCGTACCTGGCCTGCGGCCTTGGCCTGATCGGGGTGTTTTTCGCCAACCGCCTGCTCAAGACGCTCTAACGCGGACCGTCAGCTCCGTGCGGGTCATGCCTTGAGGCGGCCACGCTCCGAGGCCAGACTGTATTGGCCGGGGCCCCTTTTGGAGTGAACGCCATGCGTATCCTGACCGTATCCGCCGCGCTCTGCGCGTTGCTGGTCGCCGGGCCGAGCCAGGCGGCGGAACCCAAAGCCGAACGCGCCTGCTTCCGCGCCTCGGACGTCAACGGCTTCAACGTCGTCGACGATCGCACCGTCGACGTCTCGGTCAGCCCCCGCAACGTCTATCGTCTGACCCTGTTCGCCCCATCGCCCGACATCGACTGGACGATGAATCTGGGCATCCAGGCGCGGGGCGGATCGTGGGTGTGCGCCGGGATGGACGCCACGATCATCGTGCCCAGCGATTTCGGCGCGCCCCAGCGCTATCCGGTCACCCAGATACGCAAGCTGACGCCCGAGGGGATCCAGGCCAGGCGCGGCAAGCGCTGACCATGTGACCCCCACAAAAAAACATCGCCAACGCGGAACTTGAGTCATCCGTTCCGGTCGAGCCTGCGTATAAAGGGCATGTATGCGACAGGACATGCAGAAACTCGAACTCGTGGCGGCGCACGCGTGAACGCTGCTCAGTGCGACGGCGGCGCGTTGATTACGCGGATCGCGCAGACGCAGGACCGCGCCGCGTTCGCCGAGTTGTTCGCGCACTACGCCCCCCGGGTGAAGACCCTTCTGGTGCGCAGCGGCTCCACCCCGTCCGCAGCCGAGGAGCTGGCCCAGGAGGTCATGCTCGCCGTCTGGCGCAAGGCCCACTATTTCGATCCTAAGCGCGCCTCGGCGGCGGCCTGGATCTTCACCATCGCCCGCAACCTGCGCATCGACAGCCTGCGGCGCGGCTCCTCAGCTCTTTATGCCGTGGACCTCAATCTTGGCGCTGAAGAGCCCCCTCAACCCGATGCGATCCTCAGCGGCATGCAGGACGCCCAGATCGTCCGCTCCGCGATGCAGACCCTCAATCCCGACCAGTCCCAAGCAATCGAAATGGCTTTCTTCCAGGAACAGACCCACAGTCAGATTTCGGAGGCCTTGGGCGTGCCGCTCGGTACGGTCAAGGCGCGTATCCGCTTTGGCATGATGAAACTGCGCGCGTTTATCGAGCGCGAGGCGGGGGCCGCGTCGTGAGCCTGCGTCGTCAACCCAGTGAAGAGCGCCTGCTGGCCTTTGGCGCCGGCACCCTGAGCGCGCCCGAGGCCGTGGTTGTGGCCACGCACCTGGCGCTGCGTCCGCAGACCCGCGCCTGGGCCGATCTGGCCCAAGCCGTCGGCGGCGGCGTGCTGGAGGATCAGGAGCCCAGCGCCCTGGACGCTGGCGCGCTGGACAAGACCCTGGCCCTCTTGGATGCGCCCGCGCCCCGGGAACCGACGGTGCGCCTGGACAAGACCGACCCCACCCTGCCCGCCCCGCTGCGCGGCTTCGAGCTGGGCCCCTGGCGCTGGCTGGGTCCCGGCGTGCGGGTGCGCGACGTGCTGGGCCCGCGCGACGGCGACTGCCGCGTCATCTTGCTGAAGATCGCGCCGGGCCAGTCCACGCCGCGCCACACCCATGGCGGCGTCGAGCTGACCTGCGTGATCGAGGGCGCCTACGAGACCGAGGACGGCGTGTTCGGCGAAGGCGACTTCGAGGAGGCCGATCCCAGCGTGCTGCACCAGCCGCGCGTGGTCTCCAGCAAGCCGTGCCTGTGCGTGGCGGCCTTGGACGGCCAGATCCAGCTGCCGGGTCGTCTGGGCAAGCTGCTCGCGCCTTTCGTCAAGCTCTAGAACGTTTTCGACATGGCTGGCGCCCTGCGTCTGGTGCTGGGCGACCAGCTGTCCGACAACCTTTCGGCCCTGGCGGACGCTGACCTGTCGCGCGACCAGGTGCTGATGGTCGAGAGCCGGGTCGAAGCCACCGCCTGGAAGCACCACAAGCAGAAGCTCGTTCTCGTCTGGTCGGCCATGCGCCAGTTCGCCGAGCGCCTGCGCGCACGTGGTTTCGACGTACGCTATGTGACGCTGGAAGACCCCGGCAACACCGGCTCGATCGGCGGCGAGCTGCGCCGCGCGCTGGAGGCCGGCGGCTTTGACCGCGTGGTCCGCACCGCCTGCGGCAAGTGGGGGTTGGAAAGCCACCTCCTCAGCCTCGACCTGCCCGTCCCGATGGAGACCCGCGAGGACGACCGCTTTCTGTGTTCGCGCGCCCAGTTCGCCGCCTGGGCCGAGGGCCGGCGCGAGCTGCGGATGGAGTTCTTCTACCGCGAGATGCGCCGCAAGACCGGCCTTCTGATGGACGGCGACCAGCCGGCGGGCGGTCGCTGGAACTTCGACGCAGAGAACCGCCGCAAGCTGCCGCCGGGCCTGCGTCCGCCCGAGCGCCTGCGCATCCCGCCCAACCCGACGACACAGGCGGTGCTGGAGCAGGTCTCGCGCGGCTTCGACGACCATTTCGGCGCGACCGAGGGCTTTGGCTGGCCGACCAATCCGGACGAGGCGACCGCGATCCTCGACCACTTCATCGCCGACATGCTGCCCAGCTTCGGCGACTGGCAGGACGCGATGAGCTGGCGGCGGCCGTTCCTGTGGCACTCGCTGATCTCGCCGGCTCTGAATATCGGCCTCTTGGACCCGCTCGACATCTGCCGCCGCGCCGAGGCCGCCTGGCGCGAGGGCCGCGCGCCGCTGAACGCGGTCGAGGGCTTCATCCGCCAGATCATCGGCTGGCGCGAGTTCGTACGCGGGATCTACTGGCTGAAGATGCCCGAATACGCCCAGCGCAACGCCCTGGACGCCGAAGGCAAGCTGCCCTGGTTCTACTGGACCGGCCAGACCGACATGGCCTGCGTGGCCGACACCGTCCGCGCGGCCCATGACTACGCATACGCCCACCACATCCAGCGGCTGATGGTGACCGGGAACCTCGCCATGCTGCTGGGCGTGCATCCCGACGCGGTGGACGACTGGTACATGGTGGTGTTCGCCGACGCCTATGAGTGGGTCGAGATGCCCAACACCCGCGGCATGGCCACCTTCGCCGACGGCGGCATTGTCGGCTCCAAGCCCTATGCGGCCAGCGGGGCCTATATCGACCGCATGAGCGACTACTGCAAAGGCTGTCGCTACGACGTGAAGAAGCGGCTCGGCGACGACGCCTGCCCGTTCAACGCCCTCTACTGGGACTTCATCGATCGTCACGCCAAGCGGCTGGCGGGCAACGGCCGGATGATGATGCCGCTGCGGACCCTGGAGAAGACGCCCGACGCCGAGCGTGAGGCGTTCCGTAAGCAGGCCAAGGCGCTGCGCGCGAAGATGGGCGTGACGGGGTAGACGCTAAGGCGCCGGAAAACCCGCCCCCGCCCGCGCCTCGACCTGGCGGGCGCTGACCGGCTCGCCGCATTCGGAGCACACCTGCACGGGGTGGAAGTCGCAGCCGCAGGCCTTGTGCCGGCGCAGCACCGGCGGCCCCTCGGCGCCGGCGTAGTGGGTGTCGCCGAAGTGGGCGATGGCCATCACCACCGGGTGCAGGTCGAGCCCCTTCTCGGTGAGGCGATACTCGTGACGCACGGGATTGTCCTGGTACGGAACGCGCCGCAGCACGCCCTCGTCAACCAGGGTGCGCAGGCGGTCGGTGACGATGGTGCGCGAGACGCCCAGGCGCTTCTGGAACAGCTCGAACCGCCGCACGCCTAAGAAGCAGTCGCGCAGGATCATCAGCGTCCAGCGGTCGCCGATCACGGCCAGGGCCCGCGAGATCGAGCAGGGCTGGGCGGAGAGGTCGTCCCACTTCATCGGCGGCTCACGGCGGTTCAGGTCTTCGCCATTCTGCATTTGACTCCGTACAGATTCAATACGAACTTGAGCGCCAAGACGCGGAGGAAACAGACATGACGGCGACCAAGGGCGCCTGCCTGGTGGTGGGCGTGGGCGACGGGGTGGGAAGCGCCATCGCCAAGGCCTTCGCGGCCGAAGGCTACACGGTCTGCATGACCCGCCGGCCCCGGCATCTCGATCAGCTGGAGGTCCTGGCGTCCGAGATCAGAAGCGGCGGTCACGACGCCCGCGCCTTCGGCGTCGACGCCCGCCAGGAGGCCGACATGGTCGCCCTGGTCGACCGCATCGAGGCCGAGATCGGCACGCTGGAGGTCGTGGTCTTCAACATCGGCGCGAACGTGCGCTTTGACCTGACCGACACCACCGCCCAGGTGTTCAGCAAGGTCTGGGAGATGGCCTGTTTCGCCGGGTTCCTGACCGCGCGCGAGGCGGCCCGTGTCATGACTCCGCGCGGCCGGGGCTCGATCCTGTTCACCGGCGCCAGCGCCTCGCTGCGGGGCAAGGAGGGCTTCTCCGCCTTCGCCTCGGCCAAGGCGGGCCTTCGCGCGGTGGCCCAGAGCGCAGCGCGGGAGCTCGGCCCCAAGGGCATCCACGTCGCCCATGTGGTGGTCGACGGGGCCATCGACGGCGTCTTCATCCGCGCGATGCGGGGCGAGGTCGACGACCTGCTGGACCAGGACCTGATCCTCAAGCCCGCCGACATCGCGGCCAACTACGTCCACCTGCACAACCAGCCGCGCTCGGCCTGGACGCACGAGCTTGATCTGCGCCCCTGGTCCGAGACCTGGTGAGGAGCCCCGCCATGACCGACACCCAGAAGACCGTCGACTTCATCTTCGACTTCGGCAGCCCCAACGCCTACCTGTCGTGGAAGCTGCTGCCGGACATCGCCGCGCGCCAGGGCGCCAGCGTCCGGCTGATCCCGTGCCTCCTGGGCGGCATCTTCAAGGCCACCGGCAACCAGGCTCCGATGGTCGCCTTCGGCGGGATCAAGGGGAAGATGGACTACGAGATGCTGGAGACCCGGCGCTTCATCGCCGCCCACGGCCTGACCGCCTTCCGCTTCAACCCGCACTTCCCGGTCAACACCCTGCTCTTGATGCGCGGCATGATCGCCGCCCAGCGCATGGGCGTCGGCGAGATCTATCTGGAGGCGATGCTGAAGGGCATGTGGGAGGACGCGCAGAAGCTGGATGATCCGGAGGTGTTCGTGGCGACCGCCAACGCCGCGGGTCTGGACGGCGCGGCGATCCTGGCGGCGACCGGCGATCCTGAGGTGAAGGCGCAGCTCGTCGCCAACACCGAGGCGGCGGTCGCGCGAGGGACGTTCGGCATCCCGACCTTCTTCGTGGGGGACGAGATCTTCTTCGGCAAGGAGCGCCTCGGGCAGGTCGAGGCGGAACTGGCGAAGGGGTAGCGGAATGCCAATCCAACCCCTACCCCAACCCGTCATCCCGCGCTTCATGCGCGGGACCCATGGTGCGGCTTCCCCGTGAGCGTCCAGGCCTGCGCTTCCCGCGCGGCGGACAGATGGGTCCCGCGCATGAAGCGCGGGATGACGGGGCGTGTTGGTTAGCTTGGAACGCCTCTCCCCAGAGAGGGAGCCATCCTTACATCTCACGGCGAGACGATCGCAGGGCCGGTCAGGTCACTCAAGGACCGCCCTCCGGGCGGTCGCGTCGCGGCGGCGGAGCCGTCCTTGACTGACCTGACCCGCCCTGCACGCTGCAGCCTCCAAGAGATGTAAGGACAGCGCCGACCTGGGGAGGTCGGGTGTCAAAGGCAGCTTCCCGCGCTATGCAAGGCGCAAGGAGACGACCGATGCATCCGATCTGGTTCTTGCAATGGTGCTGGGAGAGGGCTTGGGGGGATGAAGGCCTGTTCCCTTTGCTTGAACGAAATCAGGGCTTCATCACGCTTGTGGCTCTCTTCTTCGCACTGTGGGCCTTTATCCAGGAAAACAAGCGCGCCAACGCGGCTAAGGCGGAAGCAGAAGAAGCTGAACGCAAGCGGATTGAGTACGCGGAGGCTGCACGGGAAGAGCAGCGCTCTCGGGAAGAAGCGCAGCGTCTCCAAGCCATAGTGGACGCACGACGCGCGGATGAAGCGAGACGGCTAAACCATCTCTTGGATTTCGTTACAACAGCCAACGGAATTATGGCCGAAGTGCAGAGGGAGATCCAAATCGACAGGATGCGACTGACTGCAGAGGAGGGCGAAAACTTACTCTTCCCGAGTGAGGAGTTAAGAGCATGTGCGAACGCCGCGTCCTCTGCTCTAGACGCGATACTTCCAACAGCCCCGCCACATCCGAAAGCAGTCCTTGATGCGCGGCGTGCAGCGGATCGACTATCGCGGGTCGCGCACGTATCAGTTCGAACGGGGATGGCCGGGCTTCAAGTCGGCGAAGACTTGGACCGGGATTTGGGCGAAGCCAAAAGCAGGCTCTCGGAACATCATCGAGAAATGATGGGCCTACTGCGCCCAGAGATCCACCGCGCTTTTGAGATCCCCACCGACGAGCCCCAAATCTGAATGGAAGTGAAGAGCCCCCTCACCCCCTAGACTCCCCCGCCCCCGCCTGCTACACGCCGCGCCTCGCTCCCGGACCTCGTCCTGGGGCGTGCTCGTCGTTATCCGTTCTGGGTGATGGCGGGTTCAAATCCGTGGGAGGGACGCCAAGCCCGCACCACGGCTCACCAGTGAGGACACTATGGCTAAGAAGATCCTGGGCTACATCAAGCTCCAGGTGAAGGCTGGCTCGGCCACGCCTTCGCCCCCCATCGGCCCGGCTCTGGGTCAGCGCGGCGTCAACATCATGGGCTTCTGCAAGGAGTTCAACGCGCGCACCGAGAACGTCGAAAAGGGCACCCCCCTGCCGACCGTGATCACGGTCTACCAAGACAAGTCGTTCACCTTCATCACCAAGACGCCCCCGGCGACGCACTACCTGAAGCAGATCACCGGTCTGAAGTCGGGCGCGAAGCTGACCGGTCGTGAGACCGTCGGCCAGGTGACCCGCGCTCAGCTGCGCGAGATCGCCGAAAAGAAGATGAAGGACCTGAACGCCAACGATCTCGAGGCTGCGGCCAAGATCATCGAAGGCTCCGCCAAGGCCATGGGCCTGAAGATCGTGGAGGCCTAATCCAATGGCTAAGCAACCCAAGCGCATCAAGGCCTGGACCGGCGACCGCGACGCGGCTCACTCGGTCGAAGCCGCCATCGCCCTGGTCAAGGCCAACGCCAAGGCCAAGTTCGACGAGTCGATCGAAATCTCGGTCAACCTGGGCGTCGACCCGCGTCACGCCGACCAACAGGTCCGTGGCGTCGTGAACCTGCCCTCGGGCACCGGCCGTGACGTCCGCGTCGCCGTGTTCGCCAAGGACGCCAAGGCGGCCGAAGCCACCGCGGCCGGCGCCGAGCACGTCGGCGCTGACGACCTGTACGAAAAGATCGCCGGCGGCTTCATGGACTTCGATCGCGTCATCGCGACCCCGGACATGATGGCCCTGGTCGGTCGCCTCGGTAAGGTGCTGGGCCCGCGCGGCCTGATGCCGAACCCGAAGGTCGGCACCGTGACCCCGAACGTCGCCCAAGCCGTCAAGGACGCCAAGGGCGGCGCCGTGGAGTTCCGCGTCGAAAAGGCCGGTATCGTTCACGCCGGCATCGGCAAGGCCTCGTTCACCGACGAAGCCCTGGTTATCAACGTCAAGGCTCTGATCGAAGCCCTGAACCGCTCCAAGCCCTCGGGCGCCAAGGGCGTGTTCATCAAGCGCGTCGGCCTGTCGTCGACGATGGGTCCGGGCTTCAAGGTCGACATCGCCTCGATCGGCGCCTGAGCCACCTAGGTTTTAGTAAGCGTACCGGGACGGGCGCTGGAGCAATCCAGCGCCCGTTCTGCGTTTGGGGGGCTTGGCGGCCCTGCGTCCTTCGAGGCTCGCCTTCGGCTCACACCTCAGGATCAGGGCGGCTTTTGTGAGTCCCTCATCCTGAGGTGCGCGCTTGGGCGCGCCTCGAAGGACGCAGGGAGCGCCTCACATTGCCGCTCCGGCTAGCCGATGCTACGTTCCGTCTAGACGGAGGTTCCGATGCCCTTCCATGTTCGCGACCCCGAGACCGACGCCCTGGTGCGTGAGCTGGCTCAGAAGACCAAGCTCGGCATCACCGAGGCCGTGAAGCTGGCCGCGACCGAGGCCTTGGCCGCGCGCGAGAAAGCCCGGGCTGAGAAGCTGGCGCGGATGGAGGCTATTTGCGCCGAGTTTGACGCCCTGCCGCGTACCGGCCTGAAGGCCGACAAGGCGTTCTTCGACAGTCTCAACGACGACTGATGTTCGTTGACGCCTCAGCCTGGACGGCGATCGTTCTTCGCGAGCCTGAGCGGGCGCGGTTTCTGATCGTCCTGGCCGAGGCCGAGCTCGTTCTGACATCGCCCGTCGCGGTCTGGGAGACGGTTCGCGCAATCGTGCGCGGGACGGGCGACACGGTTCAGAACGCCAGCCTTCGCCTGGACACGCTGCTCGCCGGCGCGGACGCGCGGATCGTCGCGATCGGCGCCGAGGAGGGCCGCCTCGCCCTCGACGCCCACGCCCGCTTCGGCAAGGGCGTCCACCCCGCCAGGCTGAACATGGGCGACTGCTTTTCCTACGCCTGCGCCAGGGTTCATGGCGTGCCGCTGCTCTACAAGGGCGAGGATTTCGCCCTGACCGACATCGAGGCCGCCTGATGCCCGACACCCTCCTCGACGTCGCCGTGATCGGCAGCGGGCCCGCCGGGCTGATGGCGGCCGAGACGGTGGCGAAAGCCGGCCGGTCCGTGGCCGTGTTCGAGAAGATGCCGACCTTCGGCCGCAAGTTCCTGATGGCCGGGCGCGGCGGCCTGAACCTGACCCATTCGGAAGACTTCGAGCGCTTCGCTGAACGTTACGGCGAACGGTCCGCAACGCTGCGCCCGATGCTAGACGCCTTCACGCCCAGCGACCTCGTGGCCTGGGCCGAAGGGCTGGGCCAGGAGACCTTCGTCGGGGCCAGCGGTCGGGTGTTTCCCAAGGCGATGAAAGCCTCGCCGCTGCTGCGCGCCTGGCTGGCCCGCCTGGAAAGCCAGGGCGTGTCGCTGCGGCCGCGCTCGACCTGGAAAGGGTGGGACGCCATGGGCGCCCTGCTGATCGAGGACGCCGACGGCCGTCACGCGATCCGCGCGCGGCTGACCATCCTGGCGCTGGGCGGGGCCAGCTGGCCCAAGCTCGGCTCGGACGCCGCCTGGGCGCCGCTGCTGCGGGTGGGCGGCTCGGAGATCGCGCCGTTCCGGCCCGCCAACTGCGGCTTCGACGTCGCCTGGAGCGAGGTCTTCCGTGACCGCTTCGCCGGAGAGCCGCTGAAGAACATCGCCTTGCGCCTGGGCGAGGCGCGCGCGCGTGGCGACGCGGTCATCGCCCGCTACGGTCTGGAAGGCGGCGCGATCTACGCTCTGGGAGGGGCGGCGCGCGACGCGGCCCTGGGGCGCGGCGCGACTCTGACCGTGGACCTTCGGCCCGACATTCCCGTCGAGACCCTGGAGCGTCGACTCCACGCGCCGCGCGGCGGCCAGACCCTGGCCAACTTCCTGCGCAAGGCGGTCAAGCTGTCGCCGGTCGAGGTCAATCTGCTGCGCGAGGCCCATGGCCTGGACCTGCCCGTAGAGCCCGCCGCCCTGGCCGCCGCGATCAAGGCCGCGCCGCTGCGCCTGACCGGAGTCCAGCCGCTGGACCGCGCGATCTCCTCAGCCGGCGGCGTGCGCTTTGAGAGCCTGGACGGCCTGACGCTGAAGGCGCGTCCCGACGTGCTGCTGGCCGGCGAGATGCTGGACTGGGAGGCCCCCACCGGCGGCTACCTGCTGCAGGCCTGCTTCGCCACCGGCGTCGCCGCCGGCCGGACGGCGCTGGAGCGGCTGGGCTAGAGCCGGACATCGCGCGGACTCTTCCCGGTCCAGCGCTTGAAGGCGCGGGAGAAGGCGGCGGGTTCGGAGAAGCCGACGAGGTAGGCGGTCTCATTGACCGAGGCCTTGGCGCCCGAAAGATAGCGCAGCGCCATGCGGTGGCGCAGGTCGTCCAGCACGGTCTTATAGGTGGCGCCTTCGGCCTTCAGCTTGCGAAACAGGGTCTGGCGGCTGAAGCCCAGGGCGCGGGCGACCGAGTCGGCGCTGATCTCGCCGGTATGCAGCAGCGGCAGCAGCTCGGCCTCGACCCGGCCGCGGACGGTCCTCTGGTCCTCAAGCTCGCGCAACAGGTCATCAGCCCGCTCAACGAGGACTCCGAACACGTAGCGCGGCTGCAGCGCCACGGGCCAGGTGGCGATGCGGGGATCAAGCCGCATGGCGTTCCATCCGCTGGAGAAGGTCACCGGGCACTGGAAAATGCGGTCGTACTCTGCGCGCCAGGCCGGCGCCGGATGGGTGAACTGTACTTCCAGCACGTGCGGCTCGGGCAGGAAGCGACGCGGACCGCAGACCAGCCGGGCGAAGGCCCCTTCGGTCAGCTCCGGGAAGCTGTTCGGATCCCTGCGGGTGTCGACCGCCCAGAGGTGACCGTCGCGGACAGTCAGCACAAAGCGTGGTCCGTCGCTGAGTCCCTCGGTCTCCAGGGTTAGCCGACCGAAACGCTGCATCTGGGCGAAGGCGTCGCCCATGGTGGCCGAGGCGTTCATGATCAGCCCGACGATCGAGATTTCCGCCAGATCGACCGCCTCGCCGAAATGCAGCGCCAGCGCCGGATCGTCGCAAAGCTCCTGAGCCGCGCGCATCAGCGCCATATAGGTCGCGAGCGGCAGGCGCTGATCGGGGTCCTCCAGGTCGTCGGGGACAAGGCCGGCCCGGTCCATCAGCATCGTGAAATCCGCGCCGCGCTCGACGGCGAACGCGAGCAGGCCAGCGGCGACTCCCGCTGACGTGGTCAGGTTCGACATCGTCAGGGGCCCCTCGTGTTACAAACGATCATGCGCACGACGGCCGCGATCATGGCGCGCAGCCAACCCATCGACAAGTAATGGGCCATGACAACCCGGTTCGCTTCTGTCGCCCCCATCCTGTTCGCCGTCGCCCTGCTGGCGCCCTCGATCGCTCTGGCGGAAAACCTGGAGGCCAGGCCCGGCGATCCAGCCTGGATGCACCTGGGGGCCAACGCCCTCTTGTGGGCGCACATCGCCGGCGGGGCGATCGGGATGATCACCGGCGTCATCGCCTTGGCCGCGCGCAAGGGCCAGCGCGTCCACCGCGCGGCGGGCTCGGTGTTCGTCCTGGCGATGTTCACCGCCTACGCGATCGGCGCAGGCGTGGCGCCGTTCCTTCAGACGGGGCAGCGCCCCAACTTCGTGGCCGGCGTGATGGCGCTATACCTGCTGATCAGCGGGACGATGGCGGCCCGACGGCGCGACGCCAAGGCCGGCGCGGCCGAGGTCATCGGCCTGATCATCGCCCTGTCGATCACCGCCGCCGGCGTGACCTTCATGCGGATGGGCGCGGCCAGTCCTACCGGGACAGTCGATGGCTCGCCGCCGCAGGCCTTCCTGCTGTTCACGGTCGCCGGCGTCTTCGCGGCGGCGGGCGAGGCCCACGCGCTGCTGCGCAAGCAGCTGTCCCGGACCTCACGGATCGCGCGGCACCTCTGGCGGATGTGCTTTTCGCTGTTCATCGCCTCAGGGTCCTTCTTCCTGGGCCAGCAGCAGGTGTTTCCCAAGGCGCTGCAGGATTCGGCCGTGCTCTACGTCGCCGCCCTGGCGCCGCTGCCGATCCTGCTGTTCTGGCTGGGCAAGGTTTATGTCGACGAGGCGCTCCGTCGCCGTCGCGAGCGCGCAAACTAAAGTTTTTACGCAACACATCGCAGGAAGCGTCATTCGCCGCCGCCCGGCGATGGCTCAAGCCATTGTCCCGACGCTTTGGCCCCTATAAGCAAGCGCCTTGCTGAACGCCTCACGGCGCTTTGGAAGGTTGCGAATGCCGAGTCCCCTGATGGCGGCCCTGAAGGATGTGGGAGACGGGATCCGTCTCGCGCCCCTGTGGTGGCGGCTGGGCCTGGACCAGACGGCGTCGCGCTTCCAGCGCTCGGTGCTGGGGCCGTTCTGGATGGCCTGCAATCTCCTGGTCATCGCCTTCGCCCTGGCCTTCGTCGTCAGCGCCCTGATGGGCGTGGACATGATGAAGAGCTATCCGCAGGTGGTGGCGGGCCTTTTGGCCTGGTCGCTGGTGGGCACCACCATCGCCGAGGCCCAGGCGATCTTTCTCTACAACGCCGGCCTGATGCAGAGCCAACGCCTGCCGCTCAGCTTCTACGTTTTCCTGCACGCCCAGAAGTCGGCGACCAACTTCCTGTTCCAGGCGATCGCCTTCTGGGCGACGATGCTGGTGCTGAACCGCTTCTCGTTCCCACACTGGACGCTGATCCCGGCGCTGGTGGTGATGCTGCTGATCGTCTGTTTCCAGGGCTTCATCATCGCCATCCCGTCGACCCGCTTCCGCGATGTGGCCTACATGATGAGCTATGTGGTCCAGCTCTTGTTCTACGTGACGCCGGTGTTCTGGATGACCGCGAACGTCAGCGAAAAGCACCGTTGGGTGGTCGAGTTGAACCCCTTCACCCACCAGGTGGAGCTGCTGCGCGCGCCGCTGACTGGCCATGCGCCCGAGGCCATCCACTGGTGGTGGACGCTCGGAACCCTGGGCGTGCTCGCCGTCGTCGCCATCACCCTGCTGGCGATGTTCCGCAAGCGCGTGGTCTTCTGGCTGTAGGGGACCGCGATGACGCACCAGATCAAGCTGACCAACGTCGATCTTGACTACTTCGTCTACAGCCTGCGCTCGCAGTCGCTGCGCAGCGCCGTGTTCAACCTCGCGGTCGGCGGACGGATGTACAAGGCGGCGGGCGACGTGGCCGCCGTTAAGGCGCTGCACGACATCAATCTGGAGATCAACGAAGGCGACCGCATCGCCCTCGTCGGCCACAACGGCTCGGGCAAGACGACCCTGCTGAAGGTCATCGCCGGCATCTATTCGCCGACGCGCGGCGAGCTGTCGATCGACGGCGACATCACCTCGATGATCGCCATCAACGCCGGTCTCGACATGGAGGCCACGGGCCTTCGCAACATCCACAAGCTGGGCCTGATGCGCCGGCTGTCGCGCAAGGTGATCGACAGCCGCGTCGACGCCATCGCCGAGTTCTCCGGCCTGGGCGACTTTCTGCACCTGCCGGTGCGAACCTATTCGGCCGGTATGCTGGCGCGCCTGATGTTCACCGTAGCCACCGAGTTCGAGGCCGACATCCTGGTGCTGGACGAATGGCTCAGCGCCGGCGACGCCGCCTTCGTGCAGAAGGCCGCCCAGCGAATGCACCGGATGGTCGAGGACGCCAAGATCGTGGTGATGGCCACGCACGACCATGACCTGGTCCAGCGCGTCTGCAACCGGGTTTGCGAACTGCAGGGCGGCAAGATCGCCTTCCTCGGCTCGACCGAGGCGTGGCTGGCCTACCGCGAAACCCAGGCCGCATGAGCCGCCTGCCGCCCGGCCTGAAGACCGGCCGCGACGTGTCGGTCACCGGCGTCGACGCGGCCGGCCGCACGGTGTTGGCGGCGCGCGACGGCGACCCGCAGATGGTCTGGACGCCCACCCGCGAAGAGCGCAAGGCGCTGCGGGCGGCCAAGGCGGTGCGGATCGACGTCAAGCTCGAGGCGGTTGAGGGCAAGCTGGTCGGCCCGGCGCTCTACGCCGACTGGGGCGATGGATTTTCCGAGGATTCCTACGCCCGCCTGAAGGCCGGTCCCGACGGCTGGTTCGCCTCGCTGCCGGCCCGCAGCTTCCAGCTGAACGGCGTGCGGCTGGATCCGTCCGAAGGCGCCTGCGCCTTCACGGTCGAGGCCTTCAAGGTCACACGGATCGGCGACCTGGGCCGCGATCCGCGCGGCCTGCGCGGCGCGGCGATCCAGGCGCTGAAGCCGATGCTGGGGCCCCTGCGCGGCCCCGCCGGCGCGGCCTGGCGCCGTGGGCGGGCGTTGCTGGCCAAGGGGCGCGTGGCGCGTCCGGCGGGACGCGACGAGAGCGCGGTCGGCGCGACCTACGCCCACGCGATCGCGGTCTCCCGCAACCTGCGCAGCCCGCACTACGCCGCGCCGATCGCCGCCCCGATCACCCTGCCGGCCGACGCGCCCAAGGTGGTGGCCTTCTACCTGCCGCAGTTTCATCCGTTCCCGGAGAATGACGCCTGGTGGGGCAAGGGCTTCACCGAGTGGACCAATGTCTCCAAGGCCCAGCCGCAGTTCCTGGGCCACTACCAGCCGCGTCTGCCGGCGGACCTCGGCTTCTACGACCTGCGCCAGCGCGAGGTGCTGGCCCAGCAGGTGGACCTGGCCAAGGGCGCGGGCGTCCACGCCTTCTGCTTCCACTACTACTGGTTCGCCGGAAAGCGCCTTCTGGAGCGACCACTGGACCTGTTCCTGAACGATCCCAGCCTGGACCTGCCGTTCGCCCTCTGCTGGGCCAACGAGAACTGGACCCGACGCTGGGACGGCGACGAGAGCGACATCCTGATGGGTCAGGATCACTCGCCCGAAGACGACCGCGCGGTCTTCGAGGACCTCGCCCGCTACATGCGCGATCCGCGCTATCTTCGCGTGGGCGGCAAGCCGCTCCTGGTGCTGTACCGCCCCGAGAT
Organism: Caulobacter sp. BE264; assembly: GCF_031457805.1. Taxonomy (NCBI): domain Bacteria; kingdom Pseudomonadati; phylum Pseudomonadota; class Alphaproteobacteria; order Caulobacterales; family Caulobacteraceae; genus Caulobacter; species Caulobacter sp. BE264. The sequence continues at coordinate 186,868 of NZ_JAVDXI010000004.1, forward strand.
CCTGCCCGACGCCAAGGCCACCACAGACCGCTGGCGCGAGCAGGCGCGGGCTATGGGCCTGGGCGAGTTGCACCTTTTGTGCACCACCGCCTTCGGCTTCCAGGACTACGCCGGCCACGGCTTCGACGGCATCGTCGACTTCCCGCCGCATGCGATCGTGGAAGGCGAGATCACCAACCGGGTGACGCCGCTGCACGCGGGCTTCACCGGCAAGGTCTATGACTATCCCGCCGTCGCCCGCCACAAGCTGGACGAGCTGGAGCAGGTCCCGGCCGCCTTCGTGCCCGGCGTCATGCCCGGCTGGGATAACCAGGCCCGCAAGCCCTGGGCCGGGGTGGCCTTCCACAACGCCGACCCCGAAAGCTATTTCGGCTGGCTGTCGGGCGCGCTCAAGCACGCCGAGGCCAAGCATCCCAAGGGCGAGGCCCTGGTCTTCGTCAACGCCTGGAACGAATGGGGCGAAGGGGCCTATCTGGAGCCCGACCGGTGGTTCGGCCACGGCTATCTGCACGCCACCCGAACGGCGCTCAGCGCCTGGCTGCCGCGCCTGACCAACGCCCATCCGATCATAGCCGAAGCGCAAGGCCAGTTCGCCAAGCGCGCCGATGCAGTGACCTTGCTGCACCTGTTCTATCCCGAACTGATCGACTGGTTCGCCGAGCGCCTGGCCGCCACGACGGACGTCCTCGACCTGATGATCACCGTGCCGGAGACCTGGAGCGAGGCGGATCTTTCCCGCGTGCGCGTCGCCTTCCCCGCCGCGCATCTGGCGGTCGCCGAGAACCGCGGCCGCGACATCCGGCCGTTCGTGGAGACCCTGCGTCGCGCCCGGGCGCTGGGCTATTCGGTGTTCTGCAAGCTGCACTCCAAGCGCTCGCCGCACCAAGCCAAGGGCGACCAGTGGCGGGCCAAGTTGGTCGAGGGCCTGCTGGGCGGGGAGGCGGCCGCCTTGGCCCTGCGCGCCTTCGCCCAGGATCCGAAGCTTGGCCTGCTGGCCGCCGCCGGCGCCCGCATGCGGATCGGCGATCCCGACGTGATGGACAACAACCGCGCCGAGGCCGACCGGCTGTCGGCGCGCATGGGCCTGAAGCCGCGTCCGGAGACGCCGTTCGCCGCCGGCTCGATGTTCTGGGGACGGACCGAGGCCTTCGCGCCGCTGACTGACCTGTCAGACGCTGAGATCGCCTTCGGGCCGGAGCTGGGCCGCGTCGACGGGACCACCGCCCACGCGATCGAGCGCCTGACGGCGGCCATCGTCGAGCGCGCCGGCTATCGCGCGAGCTTCGAGCTGTGATTCGACTGGCCCGTCTCGCCCGCCGGGTCGGTCGCAAGCTGAAGGCCATGGCGCCGACGCCGAAAGCGCCCGAACCGCCGTCCTTGCCCCTGCGCCTGGATGGGGTCGGGAACCCAGACTTCACCACGGTGCGCAATGTCTGGTGCGCGCCCGCCTTCGGCGTGCTGGTCGACTCCGGCGGTCAGGTGCTGGGCGGCGTCGCAAGCCAGGCCCTGAGCTTCAGTCCCGACCTGTCGGCGCTGCCGAGGGTGCGCGCCAACGATGGCGCGAGCCGCCTCATCCTGCCCGACACGCCGCCGCGCCTAACCAAGGGCGCAGTACTGGCGGGTTGGGGCGATCTGCGCAGCTATGCGGGTTTCCTGCTCAACACCCTGCCGGCGCTGCTGGCGGCGTCGGAGGCCGGGGCGCTTGGCGAGCATCCGTTCGTGGCGCCGCCGCTGGCGGCGTGGCAGGCCGACCTTCTGGCCCTGGCCGGACTGGACGCCCCGCAGACGAGCGACGCGCCGTGGATAGTTCTGGACGAGGCGATGGTGTCGCCGCCGCTCCTCCCCGCCCCGTCTCACCCGCTGCTTCCCGAGGTCCGAGCGCGGATCCTGCTGGCGCTGGGTCCGGCCAGCGAAGCCCGCCCCAAGCTCTACGTCAGCCGCGCCGATGCCATGAACGCCGTGATGCTCGACGAAGAGGGCGTCGAGATCGAGCTGGCGGCGCGCGGCTACACGATCGTCCGTCCCGAGACGGCCTCGGCGCGCGAGCTGATCAGCCTGTTCCGCGAGGCCGAGACCATCGTGGCTCCGACCGGCGCGGCGCTGGCCAACATCCTCTTCTGCGCGCCGGACGCCCGGATCGTGGAGATCCGCCCCCCGGGAGCGACGAGCGTGTGGGCGCAAGACCTGGCCGCGCGGGTCGGCGTGACCTGGCATGGCTTCGATGCGGCGGGCGCTATAGAGGCGCCTGGCACACCGCTGGATCCGATCCTGCCTCCGGCTGCGGCGTTTAGCTGGCGCGCCGACGCGGCCGCCCTGCTGGCGTTCCTGGCGCAGAGGGCCTGAGGCGCGGATGGCTTCGTTCGTCGACCTTTCGCAGACCGACCTCGTCCCCCTCTCGGGCGCCCTGCACGGCCCCGCGCGTGTGGCCCGCGCGCTGCTGATCAAGGGCGGCGCCCTGGTGCCGCCGCGTCCGATGCTGTGGCCCTGCGCCGGCGACATGCTGAACGGCCTGCACATCCTGGGCGACCTGCATGCGCCCGACATCGACCTGATGGTGGCCAGGCGCGTGGTGGCCGGCGGCTCGGGCGCGCACCTCAAGCTGGACGACCAGCTCGTCTACGCCGAGGGCGCCTACCCCTATTACGTCCGGCACTGGTACGAACACGACATCGCGCGCCCGGCCTGGGACTTCGACGCGCCGGTGACCCACCGGCTCGACCGGGCCTTCGTGATCACCCACTTCAACTTCGTCTGGGGTCACTGGCTGACCGAGATGTATCCGAAGCTGTTCGTGATCCGCGCCCTGAACGCGGCGGGGATCACCGCGCCGCTGCTGCTGCCGAGGACCGCGCCCGGCTATGTGGCGCGCATCGTACGGATGATGCTGCCCGAACAGGAGATCGTCACCTACGACCCGCGCGACGAGGCGGTGGAGATCGGCGCGGCCCTGCTGCCGCACATGCTGAACCGCAACTACGTCTTCCACGACTTCCTGCGCTGGAGCCTGGAGCGGGAAGCCCTGACCTGGACCCGCGGCGGCGAGCCGGCCATGCTGTTCGTTAGCCGGGGCGGCGTGCGCACCGCCCAGTCCTTCCGCGAACTGGAGAACGAAGCCGAGATCGAAGGCCTCGCCCAGGAGGCCGGCCTTACCCTGGTGCGTCCCGAGACCCTGGGCTGGGACCAGCAGGCGCGCCTCTTCTCCCGTGCGCGACTGGTGGCCGGCGAATTCGGCTCGGGCCTGCACAACGCCCTGCTCTCGCCGCAGGGCTGCCAGGTGGTGTCGTTGAACTGGCTGGTGGAGGTACAGTCGCGGATCGGCAACTTCCGTCGCCATGACGTCGGCTACATCCTGCCCGCCGACGGCCAGGCCCGGCTCTATTCGATCGAACCGCAGGCCAATCAGCCGTTCACCATCGACCCTGCCGAGTTTCGTCAGAAGCTGGCCGTCGCGGTCGAACGCGCCCAGGCGCGCAGGGCCATGGCGGGTTGGGACGACGCGCCGTTCCCGGCCGAAGGCCCCGATCTTCGCCTCTGAGACGCCAGCTCAGCCCGCGCGGAAGCGATCGACGGCCATCCGCAGCGCGCCGGCGTTGATCGGCTTGGCCAGAACCTGCACCGACTCGAACCCCGCCCTCGGCAGGTCGCCGTAGCCGGTGGCGAACACGAACGGCACGCCGCGCTCGCGCAGGCGCTCGGCGACCGGAAACACCATCTCGCCGCCGATATTGACGTCCAGCACCGCGCCGTCCGGCGACGGATGATCCCGGAGCCACGCCAGAGCCGCGCCCACGGCGCCAAACGACCCGGCGACCTCGCAACCCATGTCGCCGAGCATGTCCTCGACCATCATGGCCACCAGGGCCTCGTCCTCGACGATCATGACGCGCGCAGTCTTCATGCGGCCAGACTCATCCGTTCGGAGATCGGCGCGCGCAGCGTGAAGACCAATCCTGTCGGCCTGAAATCGAGCTCCGCCTGGCCGCCCAGATCCCGCGCCAGGCCTTGATGAACCATCTTGGACCCGAAACCCCGGCGCGACGGCTGGCCCGAGAGCTGGGGCCCGCCCTGTTCGCGCCAGATCAGGGTCAGAAGCCCCGGCGCGGTGGCCTCGTCGACGCTCCAGGTAATCGCGACCCGCCCCTCCGGCGTCGACAAGGCGCCGTGTCGCGCGGCGTTGGCGATCAGTTCATGGATCGTCATATGCACCGAGACCGCTGTCTCGGCGTTGAACGCCAGCGCAGGTCCGTGAAAGTCGAACCGCGTCGCGAAGTCGTTGGCGAAGGTCGCCACGGTGCGCTGCAGGATCTCCTCCAGTTGCGGCCGTCCCCACGCACGGCGGGTCAGCAGTTCATACGCCTGCGACAGGGCCAGGATGCGACTTTCGAAGACATCGGCGAAATCTTCGGCCGACGGAGAGGTTCGCAGAGTCTGGCGGGTGATCGACTGCACGATGGCCAGCGTGTTCTTCACGCGATGATCCAGCTCGCGCAGCAGGAAATGACCATGCTCGAGCGAGGCGGCCAGATAGTCGTTCAGGCGGCCGCTTTCCAGGGCCGGGGCCGTCGCCCGCGCGATAACCTGAAGCTTGCGGAGCACTTCTGGCGCGGGATCATACGGGCGCGCCCAATAGACGCCGATCGCGGCGATCGGGTCGCGAGGCCTGACCGGCGCGACCACGAGGCTCTTCACGAACGTGGGCCGATAGGCGTCGTGCGGAACGTCTGAATCCGCGTAGATGTCGGGACAGATCACCACGCGGCCGCTCTTCATCGCGCGCCCGGCGACGCACTGATCCATCGGGAAACGCTTGCCCTTCCACAGAGGGCCGATCGCGTCCTCGTCGACGTACCAGCACTGGTCCTTGTCGCGCATGACGAAGGCCACGCCGTCGGCGCCCAGGATGCGCCGCGCCGCGCTGCGCACCACGTCGGCGACCTCGTTGATCGTGCGTGTCGCCGACAGCGCCTCGATCATCTCGATCAGAGTCGTCAGGCCGGTGTCGGCGTCGCCGATGCTTTCTGTGCTGTCGAGCTCCCGCATAGCTCCAATCGCACGATGGTTGCGCCGTAAAACCCTAACATGTAGACGGCGCCGAACAAGCGCGACCGCCATGCGCAAATCATGACGCCAAACCGCGCGAACCTGTGGAAACTCGCACGCCCGCCGCGCCTGCGCCTTGATAAGTCTCAAGCTTCAGCGGGGGGGGGCGTCACTCGGTCGCAGGCGCGCCGCGCAGCACCTTGTCGAGCCGCCCGCGATCCAGAGCCCCCTCCCAGCGCGCCACCACCAATGTGGCGACACCGTTGCCGACCAGGTTGGTCAGGGCCCGGCACTCGCTCATGAACCGGTCCACGCCGACCAGGATGGCCAGCGCGGCGATCGGGATGTCGGGCACGACGGCGAGGGTCGCGGCCAGGGTGATGAAACCCGCCCCCGTCACGCCCGACGCGCCCTTCGACGTCAGCATCGCCACGCCCAGCAGCGCCAGCTCCTGGCCCAGCGACAACGGCGTGTTCGTGGCCTGGGCCAGGAACAGCGTGGCCAGCGTCATGTAGATGTTGGTGCCGTCGAGGTTGAAGCTGTAGCCGGTGGGGATCACCAGCCCCACCACCGAACGGCGGGCCCCGGCGTTCTCCAGCTTCTCCATCATTTGGGGCAGCACCGACTCCGAGGAGCTGGTGCCCAGCACGATGAGCAGCTCTTCGCGGATATAGGCCAGGAAGCGGAAGATCGAGAACCCGCTGGCCCAGGCGATCCCTCCCAGCACCACCAGCACGAACAGCAGCGAGGTGACATAGAAGGTCGCCACCAGCGCGCCCAGCTGCACCAGCGCCTCGACCCCGTACTTGCCGATGGTGAAGCCCATGGCGCCGAACGCGCCGATCGGGGCCAGGCGCACGACGATGTGGATGATCCCGAAGAACAGCTTCGACGTCTCGTCCAGCACATGGGCGACCCGCTCGCCGAAGTCACCCATCCGCACGCAGGCGAAGCCGGTCAGGATCGCGATCACCAGCACCTGCAGCAGGTTGCCGTCGGCGAAAGCCCCGATGAAGGTGTCGGGGATCAGGTGCAGCAGATAGGCGACCATGCCCTCGCCGTGCTGGGCCTTTTCGACGTAGCCGGCGGCGATCGAGGCGTCGAGCGTGGTCGGATCGATGTTGAACCCCGCGCCCGGCTGCACCAGCCGTCCGACCACGAGGCCCAGCACCAGGGCCAGGGTCGAGACCACCTCGAAATAGATCAGCGCCTTCACGCCCACCCGGCCGAAGGCCTTCATGTCGCCCATGCGCGCGATACCGCCGGCCACGGTGCAGAAGATCACCGGCGCGATGACCAGCTTGATCAGCTTGATGAACCCATCGCCCAGCGGCTTCAGCGCCACCCCGATCTGCGGCCATATCGCCCCGACCAGCACCCCCAGGACGATCGCGATCAGCACCTGCACATAGATCGACTTCAAATGCCGCACGCGTTCCCCCAGCCTCGCGGACGGGGTTCTAACCGTTCGCGTCTTGCGCTATTGACCCTGACCCGCGCGCCGCGCGGCCCGGTAGCTCAGCAGGATAGAGCAGCGCTTTCCTAAAGCGAAGGTCGGGGGTTCGAGTCCCTCCCGGGCCGCCAGGGCACAGTGTATGTGTCGTTGCAACTTGACGTCGCCCCGAAACGCTCGAGAGACCCCACAAGCGCGGTCGGTTTCGGACGCGTCCACCGCTGTTGACGGCGCTCTTCCCACCCGTCCCCGCCGCCCGGAAGCAACGGCTTCCGATCTTTATGCGGCCCTTACACGCCCCCCCCTGCTTCGATATGGAGCCTTTACGCCGGTCCATGGTCCTTGGCCTCCAACATCCAAGGAGGCCGCGATGGCTGATCTTCTCTTGGGGGCGCTGGCGCTAGGCCTGTTCGCCCTGTTTGGCGCGTTCGTCGCCGCGCTGAGGCGCGTCTGACGATGCTGACGAACATTCTCTGGGGCGCCGGCGCGATCGTGATCGCCGGCTACATGGTTGCGGCGATGCTGCGGCCCGACAAGTTCTGACGGACCCTTTTCCATGACTTGGCAAGGATGGGCGGAGATCGCCCTGACCCTGAGCCTGGCGGTCGCCATCGGTTGGCCGCTGGGCGTTTTTCTTTCGCGCGTCTGGAACGGCGAGAAGACCTTCCTCGATCCGGTCCTGCGTCCGGTCGAGGGCCTGTTCTACAAGGCCTGCGGCGTTGATCCGAGCAAGAGCCAGAGCTGGCACGGCTACGCCGCCGCCCTGCTGGCCTTCAATCTGGTCGGCTTTGTCTTTGTCTACGCAGTGCTACGTCTGCAGGGCGTTCTGCCGCTGAACCCGCAGGGCTTTCCGGGCCTGTCGGGCCATCTGGCGTTCAACACCGCCTTCAGCTTCGTCACCAACACCAACTGGCAGAGCTACGCGGGCGAGAGCACGATGTCGACGCTCAGCCAGATGCTGGTGTTGACGGTGCAGAACTTCGTCTCGGCCGCGACCGGCGCGACCGTCGCGGCGGCCCTGGCGCGGGCGTTCGTCGCCAACCGCGGCGAGGGCGTCGGCAACTTCTGGGCCGACCTCGTGCGCACGACCCTCTACCTGCTGCTGCCGCTGGCCTTCGTCGTCGCGGTCGTGCTGGCCGCCCTGGGCCTGCCCCAGACCCTGACCGCTGGCGTCACCGCCCATACGCTTGAAGGCGCAGAGCAAAAGATCTCGCTCTACGCGGTGGCCTCCCAAGAGGCGATCAAGATGCTGGGCGTCAACGGCGGCGGGATTTTCAACGCCAACTCCGCCCACCCGTTCGAGAACCCGACGCCGCTGACCAACCTGATCACGGCCGTCTCGATCAACACCCTGGGCTGGGCCGCCTTCTTCGCCTTCGGTCGCACCGTACTGGCCAGGAAGGACGTGCGCGCCCTGGTCATCGCCGCCTTCGTGCTGCTGTTCGCCGGCGCGGCGGGCGTCTATGCGACGGAAACTCAAGCCCCCCCTGCCCAGGTCGCGGCCAATGTCGACACCAGCGTAAACATGGAGGGCAAGGAGGTCCGCTTCGGCGCGCCCGCCACGGCCGCCTGGGTCGCCATGACCACCGGGGCGTCCAACGGTTCGGTCAACGGCATGCACTCCAGCCTGATGCCCCTGGGCGGCGGGATCGCGATGTTCCTGATGCAGCTCGGCGAGATCCTGCCGGGCGGCATCGGCTCGGGCGTCGCCATCATGGTCGTCATGGCCCTGCTGTCGGTGTTCGTCGCCGGCCTGATGGTCGGCCGCACGCCGGAGTATCTGGGCAAGAAGATCGAGGCGCGCGAGATCCAGTTCTCGATCCTGGCGGTCGTGATCATCCCGCTGTCGATGCTGGGCTTCTCAAGCGTCGCGGCGGTGCTACCCGAGGCGCTGAAGGGCCTGATGCACAGCGGGCCGCACGGCCTGTCGGAGATCCTCTACGCCTATGTGTCCGGTACGGCCAACAACGGCTCGGCCTTCGCCGGCCTGACGGCCAACGCGCCCTGGTGGAATGTGACCCTCGGGATCGCCATGGCCCTGGGCCGCTTCCTGCCGATCATCGCGGTGCTGGCCATCGCCGGCAGCCTCGTGACCAAGCCTAAGCTGACCCCCAACGCCGGCACGCTGCCGACGGACGGCGGTCTTTTCATCGGCCTCCTGATCGGGGTGATCCTGATCCTGGGCGGCCTGCAGTTCTTCCCCGCGATGGCGCTGGGACCGATCGTCGAGCACTTCCAGGCGCTCGACGCGGTCGCCGCCCTCCGCTGAGTGGTGATCCCATGACATCCGTAGATATCCACGCTGGCGAGGGGCGACGCGCCCTGGCGGGCGGCCTGTCCGGCGCCGTGCTGGCCCGCGCCGCCAAGGACGCCTTCCTCAAGCTCGATCCGCGCAAGCTGACCGGCAATCCGGTGATCTTCGCCACCTGGCTGGTGGCCCTGCTGTCGACCATCTCGGCGGTCGCGGCCGTGGTCACCCACCAGGCTGCGGGCTTCGCCGTCCAGATCGCCGTCTGGCTGTGGGCGACGGTCCTGTTCGCCAACCTCGCCGAAAGCGTCGCCGAAGGGCGGGGCAAGGCGGCCGCCGATAGCCTGCGCGCCACCCGCGTGACGACCAAGGCCAAGCTCATCATCGACCCCAAGACCGGAACCTGGATCCCGACCCCTGCGCATAAGCTCGGCGTCGGCGAGGTGATCCTGGTCGAGGCCGGCGAGGTCATCCCGACCGATGGCGAGATCATCGAGGGCATGGCCAGCGTCAACGAAGCGGCCATCACCGGCGAGAGCGCGCCGGTCATCCGCGAAAGCGGCGGCGACCGCTCAGCCGTCACCGGCGGCACCACCGTGGTCTCCGACTGGATCAAGGTCCGCGTCACGGCCGAGGCGGGCTCGACCTTCCTTGACCGGATGATCGCCATGGTCGAAGGCGCGGACCGGCGCAAGACGCCCAACGAGATCGCCCTGGCGGTTCTTCTGGCCGGCCTGACCCTGATCTTCCTGATCGCCGTGGTGACGCTGCTGGGCCTGGGCAAGTTCTCGGGCGTCGCGCTGGACCCAATCGTTTTGGGCGCGCTGTTCATCACGCTTATTCCGACGACCATTGGCGGCCTGCTGAGCGCCGTCGGCATCGCCGGCATGGATCGCCTGCTGAAGGTCAATGTCCTGGCCACCTCCGGCCGCGCGGTCGAAGCGGCCGGTGACGTCGACACCCTGCTGCTGGACAAGACCGGCACCATCACCTTCGGCAACCGCATGGCGACCGAGGTGATCCCCGCCCCGGGCGTGCGTCCGGATGCGGCGATGACAGCGGCCCTGATGGCCTCGCTGGCCGACGAGACGCCGGAGGGTCGTTCGATCGTCGAACTGGCGCGCAACGCGAGCCTGACCGTCGAGCCACCGGAAGGCGCGACCGCGATCCCGTTCACGGCCCAGACCCGCCAGTCCGGTCTCGACCATCAGGGTCATAGCTGGCGCAAGGGCGCGGTGGACGCCGTCTATCGGTCGCTGTCGCTGGAGCCCAAGAGCATTCCGACCGAGCTGACCGCGGCCGTGGATCGCATCGCCCGCTCGGGCGGCACCCCGCTGGCGGTCAGTGAGAACGGCGTCCTGGTCGGCGTCATCCACCTGAAGGACGTCGTCAAACCCGGGGTGAAGGAGCGCTTCGCGGACCTTCGCCGCATGGGCCTGCGGACGGTGATGATCACCGGTGACAATCCTGTGACCGCCGCCGCCATCGCCTCGGAAGCCGGCGTCGACGACTTCCTGGCTGAGGCCACGCCCGAGGACAAGTTGCGACTGATCCGAGAGGAACAGGGCAAGGGTCGCCTGGTGGCCATGTGCGGCGACGGCGCCAACGACGCACCCGCCCTCGCCCAGGCCGATGTCGGCGTCGCCATGCAAACAGGAGCTCAGGCCGCGCGCGAGGCCGGCAACATGGTCGACCTCGACAGCGATCCGACCAAGGTCATCGAGATCGTCGAGGTGGGCAAGCAGATGCTGATCACCCGCGGCGCCCTGACGACCTTCTCGATCGCCAACGACGTGGCCAAGTACTTCGCCATCATTCCGGCGATGTTCGTGGTCTCGCTGCCGGCGCTAGGCGCGCTGAACGTCATGAAGCTGCACAGCCCGCAGAGCGCGATCCTGTCGGCGGTGATCTTCAACGCCCTGGTGATCGTCGCCCTGATCCCCCTGGCCTTGAAGGGCGTGAAGTACCGCGCCGTCGGCGCCGGCAAGCTGCTGTCGCGCAACCTGACCCTCTACGGGTTGGGCGGCCTGATCGCGCCGTTCGTCGGCATCAAGCTGATCGACCTCGTGGTCTCGGCCCTGGGTCTGGCGTAAACACAAGCCATCGGAGAGTCATCCGTCATGCTTTCACATCTTCGCCCGGCCCTGGTTTCGATGGGTCTGTTCACCGCCCTGCTGGGCCTGGCCTATCCCCTGGCCGTCACGGGCGTCGCCCAGGCGGCTTTTCCCACGCAGGCCGATGGCAGCCTGATCCGCAATGCGGACGGCAAGGTGGTCGGTTCGGCCCTGATCGGTCAGGCCTTCGCCAGGCCCGAGTACTTCCACGGTCGCCCCTCGGCTGCGGGCTCGGGCTACGACGCCGGCGCGTCGAGCGGCTCCAACATGGGCCCGCTGAACGAGACGCTGATCGCCCGGCAGAAAGCCCACGCGGCGGCGTTGCGCTCGGAAAACCCGGACGTGACGATCCCCGCCGACGCCGTCACCACCTCGGCCTCGGGCCTGGATCCGGACATCTCGCCGGCCAACGCCCGCTTCCAGGCGCCCCGTATCGCCAAGGCGCGCGGCGTTCCGGAGAATGAGGTCACCGCCCTGATCGACGGTCAGGTCCGGTCGCCGCTGCTCGGCTTCATTGGCCAGCCGCGCGTCAATGTTCTGACCCTAAACCGGGCGCTCGACACTCGCTATCCGCTCATCGCCAACGAGAAAGGCGGCTAGTGCCGGCCGACGACCCGAAAAGACCGGACCCCGAGGCGCTCCTGGCCGCCGCCAACAAGGCGCGCCGGGGGCGCCTGAAGGTGTTTCTGGGCATGGCGCCGGGCGTGGGCAAGACCTACGAGATGCTGCGCGCCGCCCGCCGCCGAAAGGCCGAGGGCGCCGATGTTCTGATCGGTGTGGTGGAGACCCATGGCCGCCGCGAAACCGAGAGCCTGCTACGTGGCATGGAGGTCCTGCCCCGCAGGCCAATCGAGCATCGCGGCCGCGTCCAGATGGAGTTCGACATCGACACGGCCTTGGCGCGTAAGCCCAAGATCCTGCTGGTCGACGAATACGCTCATTCCAACGCCATCGGCTCGCGGCATCCCAAGCGCTGGCAGGATGTCGAAGAGCTGCTCGCGGCCGGCGTCGACGTCTGGACCACCCTCAACGTCCAGCACCTGGAGAGTTTGGTCGACGTCGTCCAGCGCATCACGGGGGTGCGGCAACGCGAGACGGTGCCCGACAGCGCCCTGTCGCGCGCCGACGACATCGAGCTCGTGGACATCACGCCCGGCGAGCTGCGCGAGCGCATGGCCGCCGGCAAGGTCTATGTGCCAGAGACCGCCCGCCTTGCCGCAGACAACTTCTTCAAGATCGAGAACCTGACGGCGCTGCGCGAGCTGGCGCTGCGCCGCGCAGCGCAGACGGTGGACGATCAGCTGATCGCCACGATGCGCGAAAAGGGCGTCGAGGGTCCTTGGGCGGCGGGCGAGCGGATCCTGGTGCTGGTCAGCGGCGACACCATGGCGGCCACCCTCGTACGCGCAGGGCGGCGTCTGTCGGACATGATGATGGACGCCCCATGGACCGTCACCCATGTCGAGCGGACTGACCGCCCGCTGGCGAAGGACGGTGACGCCGCGCGCCTGCGCGAGGCCTACCGCCTGGCCGAGCAGTTGGGCGGCGCCACCGTCGCCCTCAGCGGCGGCGACATCGTCGATACGGTGATGGCCTATGCGCGCCGTCAGAACGTCACCCAGATCGTCATCGGCAAGTCGATCGAGAGCCGCTGGCGCGAGCTTATGGGGCGCTCCCTGGCGAGCGCGCTGTTACGGGAGGCGCGCGGCGTCGCGGTTCACGTCGTCACCGAGGCTGCGCCAGAGCGCGCATCGCGACCGCCTGATCCGCCCCAACCCGATCGTTGGCGTGGCTATGCGGTCGGGGCTCTGTTCATCGCCGCGGCCACCCTGGCCGCCTGGGGCCTGGACGTCGCGTTCAATCGCGTCGACCTCGGGATGATCTTCCTGGCGGCCGTGCTGGCGGCGGGCGTGCTGCACGGTTTGAGGCCCGCCCTGGCGGCCGCGACCGTGGCGTTTCTGGTCTACAACTACCTCTTCCTCGAACCCCGCTACAGTTTCGTGGTCGGTTCGCCCACGGATTTCATCACCCTGGTCGTATTCTGGGCGGTGGCCCTGGCGTCAGGCGGGCTGGCTGGCCGTGTGCGCGAACAGGCGCTGGGCTCTCAGCGCCGCGCCGCCGCTGTCACCACGCTGCTGGCCGCCAGCCGGACGTTCTCCGCCGCAAGCGGTCGCGACGCCGTGGCCAAGGCGCTGGCCGAGCAGCTCTCCGCCGCCGCCGGGGCGAGCGCCGTCGTCCTTCTGCCGCAGGGGGATGAGATCGCGCTGGCGCATGGCTCGCCCGAGCTCGCGCCCCTGGACGCCGCGCAGATGGCCGCCGCGCGCTGGGCCTGGGATAAGGGCGAGGCCGCCGGCTTTGGGACAGGAACCTTGCCTCAAGCCCGGTGGACCTTCTGGCCTCTGGACGGCGTGCGGGCGCGCACAGGCGTCGCCGGTTTGGCGGCGGGGGCGGCGCCGCTCGGCGCGGACCAGGAGCGGCTCGTCCTGGCGCTGCTGGAACAGGGCGCCGTGGCGCTGGAGCGCTCGCAGCTTGCGGCCGAGGCCGTCGAGACCGAGACGCTTCGCCGGGCGGACCGCTTCCGCTCGGCCCTGATGAATTCGGTCAGCCATGACCTGCGCACGCCGCTCTCGACGGTGCTGGGGGCCTCCACAACCCTGATCGACTACGGCGACAAGCTGGCCAAGCACGTGCGCGAGGACCTGATCGTCAGCATCCGCGAGGAGGCCGAGCGGCTGAACCGCTATGTGGCCAACCTGCTGGACATGACCCGGATCGAAGGCGGCGCCCTGCGGCTGCGGACCGACTGGATCGACGTCCGCGACGTGCTGAACGCCGCCGCTGACCGGGTGTCACGCCGCCTGGGGGGACGCGCGCTCACCCGGGACTTTCCCCGCGAGCTGTCGCTGGTTAAGGCCGACGCGAGTCTCTTGGAACAGGTCGTGGTCAATGTGCTGGAGAACGCCATCGCCTATAGCCCAGTCGAGGCGCGCATCGAGATGGCCGCCTATGAGGACCGCTCGAACGTGGTGATCAGCATCGAGGACGAGGGGCGTGGCATCCCGCCGTCGGAGCTGGAGCGGGTGTTCGACAAGTTCCGCCGCATGGAGGAGCCCAGCGATCGCACCCAGGGCGCAGGCTTGGGGCTTTCGATCGCCAAGGGCTTCATCGACGCTCTGGGCGGACGGATCGCCGCCGCCAGCCCGATCCACGACGGAAAAGGCGCGCGGATCCTGATCAGCCTGCCCAAGTCCGTCACGATGCCGCATCACCTGCTATGACGGCCCCATGAGCGCGCTTCGCCACCGCATCCTCGTCATCGACGATGAACCGCAGATCCACCGCTTCCTGGGGCCGGCGCTCGATGCGGCGGGCTACGAGGCGCTGCGCGCCGACAGCGGCCAGGAGGGCTTGCGCGGCATCGCCCTCTGGTCCCCAAACGCCGTGGTGCTGGATCTTGGCCTGCCTGACATGGACGGCAAGGACGTCCTGGAAAAGGCCAGGGCCTTCTATGAAGGTCCGATCCTGATCCTCTCGGCCCGCGATCGCGAAGTCGAGAAGATCGAGGCGCTGGACCGGGGCGCCAACGACTATGTCGAAAAGCCCTTCGGCGTGGGGGAGCTCCTGGCGCGGCTGCGCGTGGCGCTCAGGCAGTCGGCGGCGCCGAAGCGGCCGACGGGGCCGGTGTCTTTCGGCGAGGTCGTGATCGATCTCGATCGGCGTTTGGTGACCAAATCCGGCGCCGCCGTTAAGCTTTCGCCCAAGGAGTTTGAGCTCCTCTCACGATTGGCGCTCTCGCCCGGGAAGGTGCTGACGCACAAGGAACTCCTTGTCAGCGTTTGGGGCGCCGCCCACGCCGGGGACACCCAGTACCTGCGGGTCTTTGTGGGACAACTCCGGCAGAAACTTGAGGACAACCCCGCGCATCCCGCCTTGATCCAGACCGAACCTGGGGTTGGCTATCGCCTCCAGGCCCAGACCCGCTGGAGCCCGTCTGGTTTAGATGGGCCCGGCTAAACCGGATAGGACGGCCTGTGGCGCGGGCCATAGCCCGCACGACCAGGACTAAGAGCGGCGGGTGAAACCGCGCTGTCGGCCAGATGAACGGCCGATCACAGCGCCGAACCAGCCCGGCCGATGGCGGCTGATGCGTCGCCGCCTCTGGCGCGTCAGCCCGCGAGAACCCGTGCGATGCGTTCAGGATGGGTCATCGCCAAGAAGCGACCCGCGTCCGGCGTGAGCTCGAAGTGGCTGTCTGGGAGCACGTCGCGCCAATAGCGCTCGACGTGCCGCGGATCGTGCATGGTGTCATGCGCGCCGATCAGGATCGACCAATGCGAGAGACCCTGCATCGGCGCGAGCTCACCGCCGCGCGCGATGGCGACCTGCTCATTGACATAGCCTTCGATCCGGCCCGTGGCGAACATGCGCACCGATCGCCAGTAGTCCTCGGCGAAACGCGGGTCGGCGGCGGCGGCCTCGTCGGGCGGGCTGCCGCGCATCGACTGCTTCATGATCCTGTCCAAACGCTCACGCGTCAGGCTGCCGGCCAGGAGGCGCGCGAACGTCGCGATCAGTTCGGGCCGGCGAAAATAGGCTTCCTTGAAGGCGCCCAGGGGCCCGTGTCGACGCCCGTCGGCGCTCGTAGGCGGGTCGGGATTGACCAGCACCACCTTGCCCAGGCGCTCAGGCGCGCGTCTGGCCATGGCGAGCACGGCCTGGGCGCCGCCGCGAGCGACGATGTCGATGGTCGGCAGACGCAGCGCGTCCAGCAAGGTGATAAAATCTTCGGCGGCCGTTTCGAAGGGATCGTGCTCGCCCGGCCGCAGACCGGGGATGGGATCGCTCATACCGAAGCCCGGACGATCGATCGACAGAACGCGAAAGCCTTCCGCCTGCAACGCGGCCACCAGGCCAGAGGGCGCCAGCCGCGAGGTCATGCTTGAGTGTACGATCAGCACGGGGCGTCCGCCCGCCGGACCGTAGTCACTCCACGCAATGCGTGTTCCATCGCCCCGAGGCAGCAATCGCAACGGTTCAGCGCGAGGATCCGAGAAGCCCAGCTGTCCGCGGGTCGCGCCCAGCAGGGCGCCGAGCATGCTCATGGTCGACACAGTGCGCGCGAGTTCGGTGGCCGAGGTCACACGTAGAGCGGCGAAGATCTGCTCCAGATCCTTGCGCACGACCGAAACCGACAGACCCAGTGTGCGGGCGGCTTCCTCTCGCGAGGCGCCGCCGGCGAGCAGAAGCGATATCGAGGCCTGCTTCTGGGTCAGCCCCCAGACATCGACCAGCAACCCGGAGTGATCGGCGCGCGACGGCAAGAGTCCGAACGCGAGACCTGAGAGAAGCCCGACAAGCTCCGGCAAGCGCCGCACACCCGTGCGCCGATAGACTTCCGTCAGCGTCTCGCGCGCCGTGACGTGGGACAGCTCAAGCCTTGCGGCCGCCGCCTTGATCGACCCCGCTCGAACCACCGCCGACACCACGCGAGTTTGCGCCGGCGTAAGGCCGAAGGCGGCGCAAGCGCGTTCGATTGGTCCGGCGCGCGCGGCCAGGGTGGTCAGCACCACCACCTTGCCCGCCGAGGCCGCGGTCATGAGCTCAGGCGGCAAATGCCACCGCGGGAAGGCCGCAGCTGCGGAGGCGTAGACGAATATGGCGGAGTCCGTACCGGTGTCGGTTTCAACAGCGACAGGCGCCACGACGGGCTTGAGCGACCGCAGCGCGCGGTCAGCGAGTCCCGCGTCGATGTAGCGCTCGCCCCCTTCTTCAGAAAAAACGCGCGAGGCCACTTGGACTGCGCCGTGAGCGTCCAGCAATGCCGCCGCGACGCTCTGCGCGTCCAGCAGGGGCAGAAATCTGGCCTCCGCCGCATCCGTCTCGATCAAGTCGCCCAAAGCGCCGGGGGCGGCTTGAGTCGTTGCGAGGACGGCGTCCGCATCATCCAGGACGGCCTGCAGGAAAGACGGAAAGCCACCCTCAACCAAGAACTGAAATCCGATTCCGCCATCACACGCGCGCCTTTCAAGCGATCGATCCGGCGCGTGACCAGACCTTGGAGCGCGCTTGTCCGGACGTCCAGGGAACATTGGCGCCCCCTTACAAATGGCGATGCCCGCTCCGCTGCAGTTGGGTTAGCTGCCGCTGCGCGCCGGCTCACGTTTCGGCGCACCCGAGAGAAGTTCGATGGCCATCACCTTTCAAACCCAGGATCTGGCGTTCAACCTGCGCGCTGGCTTTACGACAGCATCGGTGCACGAGATCGCGGTCGCCGACTTCAACGGCGACGGCAAGATCGACATCGCCCTGGGCTACTTCCTCTATCCGCTGGAAGATCGGGCGATCCCGATCCGGGTGCTCACCGGAAACGGTGCGGGCGGATTTACAGACGCGACGAGCGCTCTCTTCGGCGACCAGCCCCCCGTAACGGTGCACAATCGCCAGATCGTGGTGGCCGACTTCAACAAGGACGGTCGGGCTGACGCCTTTTTCGCCGACCATGGCTATGACGCCGCGCCCTTCCCCGGCGCGCGCAACGCCCTTTTTCTGTCCTCCGGCGCTACGGGCGTGGTCAACGCCACCGCGCGGCTCCCGACCCTGACCGACTTCAGCCACTCGGCGACGGCCGGAGACATCGATGGCGACGGCGATATCGACCTCTATGTCGGCAACTACAACGGCGGCGCCGAAGAAGCGTCGTACCTGCTGCTCAATGACGGCGCCGCCAACTTCACCTTGAGCCGCGCGGGCCTGCCGGCCGACCTCGTGGCGGGCCAGTACAATTCGCCGACCAGCCTGTTGTTCGACGCTGATGGCGACGGTGACCTTGATCTGCTCCTGACGCCGAATGAGACCCAGACCCAGAACGCCCGTCTGCTGAAGAATGACGGAAAAGGCAATTTCAGCGCCCTCTCCGCCTTCGCGATGCCCCGGAACGGCGCCTCCGAGACTGTGATCGACGCCAAGGCCGTCGACATCAACGGCGACGGCAAGCTCGACCTCGTCATGACGACGGTTGTGGATCTGTTCAAGCCCGGTACGACCCAGGTCTGGATCAACGACGGCCAGGGCGGCTTCGCCAACGAGACCGCAAAGCGCCTGCCGGTCCAGAGCACCGAAGACTGGTACGCCCGCACCCAGGTGATCGACATCAATGGCGATGGTTATGTCGACCTTGTCGCGTCGAACAGCCACAGGCAGGCGGTGTTCCTGAATGACGGCGCGGGCCGCTTCGTGCAGCTGCCCACGGGCTGGCTGAACATCTCGCAGTACGACCGGCTTCAGGCGGCCGATGTGAACGGCGACGGCCGCACGGACGTGATCGCCTGGCGCGGGATCTGGGAGGGGGCCGAACACTTCGCCATACACCTGTCCAGTGACGCCGGCGTCTCGGTGAGCGGCGACGCCGCCGCCAACGCCCTGGTGGGCGACGCGCGCGCCGAGACCCTGAGCGGCCTGGCCGGAAACGACGTCATCTTCGGCGGCGCGGGCGATGATGTGCTGAGTGGCGGCGACGGCGCCGACATTCTGGTCGGCGGCGCGGGCGCGGACCGGATCGATGGCGGGACTGGCGTCGACGAAGCGCGTTACGGCGGCCTCTCGACCGACTACACGATCGGCGTCACGGCGTCGGGCTGGACCGTTTCCGACGCCCGCGCCAATCCGCGCGACGGCGCCGACACCCTGATCAATGTCGAAAACCTGGTCTTTGCGGACAGGTCCATCAGCTTGGGCGACGCCACGGTGGGGTTGGCGATCGCTTCGCTGCTGCGCGGCAGCGCAGCGGCGGACGCCGGCGGGGCTCTTACAGCCGATCTCACGGCCAAGATCACCGCCGGCGCCTTGACCTCTTCCGCCGCCATCGCCGAGGTGGTGAAGGCCGCCGACCAGACGACTTCGGTCGCGACGCTCAGCTATCTGTTCTTTACTGGCAAGATCCCCAGCCAGGCTGGCGTCGACTATCTGGTCTCGTCCACCGGACCGAACGCAAACAACCTCAACAGCGCCTACTACCAGACCTTCAATCTGGAGAACCGCTATATCAATTTCGCGGTCAACCTCGGCAAGGTCGGCGAAGGGGCCGCCAAGTTCTCCACCGACTATGGTTCGCTGTCGCTCTTCGACGCCACCAAGAAGGCTTACGCGGCGATCTTCGGCGGGACGCCGACCGACGCCAAGGTCCACCTGCTGATTGACGCCAGGGTCGACTACTTCGCGAGCTACGGCGGGGATGGCCCGAACGGCCTGGGAACCAAGGCCGCTATGGTGGGCTGGCTTCTGGCCGAGGCGGAAAAGGCGGACGTCGGCGTCATGGCCAGATCAAACGCCGCCTGGCTGACCGATCTGGCGGACGGCGTCGCGCCCTTCGCGATCGACATTCTTGATCCCGCCAAGGGCTACTACAAGGCGGACTTCATCTTCGGAGGCGGATGAAGATCGCCGCAGCGCGCCCGCGAGGCGGCGGCGCGGATCCAGCAACGCGGCGCGCGACGCGCCCCTGTTCGCAAGGCTATGCGCCGTGACCGGCCTCCGGCTCACCGCGGAGATCGCCTTGCCCGTTACGCTCAGCGCGCAAAAGCCACCTGTTTCGATCGCTTACTACAAGGCGGAGCAGTTGGGCCTTCTGACGGTGTCCATCCGGGAGACCACGGGCTCTACTCCTATCCGATCGTCGCCGATCGCCACGAACCGGGCATCTTCACCGTCAATGTGACCTGTCGCGCTGTTGGCGATTTCAACGGTGATGGCTTTTTTCCAGGAAACGATCGTCAGTTGGTCGCTCTAGCCTCATACGGCGCCGCATCAAGCAGCGGGCCGGCCAGCGACCTGCCTCAACAACCAGCGCGGCTCTCATCGCCTGGCGACCGCCGCCGAGCCGGAGAATCTCCCGATCGTGACCCGGCTTTTTCCCGAGCCCTTATAGGCGCTTAGACCATGATTGCGGTCGCGGTTGTCTAGCAGGTTTGCGCAGCAATCGTCCGAAGACTGCCTTCCAAGCGTTGAAACAGCAGGGCTTTCAACGGTCTTTGGAAGAATGGCGCGCCCGGAACGATTCGAACGTCCGACCCTCAGATTCGTAGTCTGATGCTCTATCCAGCTGAGCTACGGGCGCGCACTGCCTTGCGGCGAGGCGGGGGAGATAGCCCAGCCGTTCCGGGGACGCAAGCCCGGTTTGCACGATAATTTCGAAAAGTTTCGCGCACCACTGTTCGCGGACGTGCAAAGCCCTGCGCAGCGGCGGTTCAGGGACCGCGTTTGGGGTTGCGGGCGGTCCATCGGGGCGTGACACCGCCACAGGTTTGGTGTCCATGGAGACATCCAGGACGGCGGGCAGGCCGTCCCTAGCGCCCGTCATGAGGATCCGTATGCGTCGTTTGGCTTCCCTGCTCGCCCTGTCCGTCGCGTTGCAGTTCTCCCTGGCCCCGGTCGCCGCGCAGGCCGAGTCGATCCCGCTGGCGATGCCGACGCCGCGTCCGGCAGCGACCTCGACTCCAGCCAAGGGCATGGTCGCCGCGGCCAATCCGCTGGCGGTCGAGGCGGGCCTGCGGGTGCTGCGCGACGGCGGGTCGGCCGTCGATGCGGCCGTGGCCATCCAGGCGGTTCTGAGCTTGGTCGAACCGCAGAGCTCTGGCCTGGGCGGCGGCGCGTTCCTGATGCTGTACGACGCCAAGACCGGCAAGGTGACCGCCTATGACGGCCGCGAGACTGCGCCGAGCGGCGCGACGCCCGACATGTTCATGGGTCCGGACGGCAAGCCCCTGCCTTTTGTGAAGGTGTTGCTGTCAGGCCGCTCGTCCGGCGTTCCCGGCGCGGTGGCCATGCTGGCCCAGGCGCAGAAGGAGCACGGCAAGGTCGCCTGGCGCACGCTCTTCAAGGACGCCGAGACCCTGGCCGCCGACGGCTTCGTGGTCAGTCCCCGCCTGGCCGGCATGATCGCCGGCCGCGCGCCGCAGGCCTCGCAGCCCGACGCGGTCAAGTATTACACCAAGCCGGACGGGACCCGCTACAAGGCCGGCGACGTGCTGAAGAACCCGGCCTACGCCGAGACGGTCCGCCGGATCGCCGCAGAGGGTCCTTCGGCGATGTATGAAGGACCGATCGCCCAGGCGATCGTCGACCGGGTGCGCGAGGGCGAACTGCCCGGCAGCATCTCGCTGGACGACCTGAAGCGCTACAAGCCGCGCTCGGGAACCGCCCTGTGCCGTCCGTGGAAGGTCTACACCGTCTGCACGCCCAACCCGCAGTCCAGCGGCCTGGCGATCATCCAGGCGCTGCGGATGCTGGAGCACACCGACATCGGCAAGCGTGGTCCGACCGATCCGGTGGCCTGGACCCTGCTGGCCCAGGCCGAGCGGGTGATGTACGCCGACCGCGACCGCTATGTCGGCGATCCCGACTTCGTCACCGTCCCGGTCGAGGGCCTGCTGGACCCGAAATATGTCGCCAAGCGCGCGAAGCTGATCACCGACAAGGCCGGCGCCGCGCCGCCGTTCGGCAAGCCCAAGGGCGCGCCCAAGGTCGGCGACGACAAGACCCACGAGCCGGGCGGCACCACCCACTTCGTGGTGGCCGACACACAAGGCAACGTCGTCTCGATGACCACCACGGTGGAGAGCATCTTCGGCAACGGCCGGATGGTGGGCGGTTTCTTCCTGAACAACCAGCTGACCGACTTCTCGTTCTCGCCGGTGGAGAAGGACGGCGCGCCGGCGGCCAACGCCATCGCGGCGGGCAAGCGGCCCCGCTCGTCGATGTCGCCGCTGATCGTGCTGGACAAGAAGGGCAAGTTCCTGGCCGCCGTCGGCTCGCCGGGCGGCAACGCCATCCTGTCCTACAATCTGAAGGCCATGGTCGGGCTGTTCTACTGGAACCTGAACATGCAGCAGGCCGTCTCGCTGCCGAACCTGGTGGCGCGCGGCGAGAACTTCTCGGGCGACGCCGACCTCTTCGGTCCGGAAATGCTGGCGGCGCTCAATGCGCGCGGCGTGGCCGTCAAGGTCGGCCAGTTGGAGACCTCGGGCCTGCAGGGCGTGATCGTGCGCCCGGGCAATGTGCTGGAAGGCGGCGCCGACCCGCGGCGCGAGGGCGTGGCCAAGGGGCTTTAAGCCCCGCTCAGGTCTGGGCCTGGTGCTCCTCCAGGCCCGCCTCGACCTCAGCGCGGGAGAAGACCTCTTCCTGGCCGTCGACCAGAAGCTCCGCGTCGGCGGCGTTCTGGACAGCGACCATCGCCGCCACCCGGCGCAGGGCCGAGGGCGCGTCGGGCGCCTCGACCGTGATTTCATGGATCGGCGCGGCTTCCGGGGAGGCGCCCAACTTCACCGCGATGGTCCAGGTCGTGGCCATATCGACTTCCTCTAGCTCGCCGACGCGTCGGCGGCCTTGTCGTCAGGTTCAGGCAGGGGCTCAGGCGCCCCGGCCAAGGTCAGATCGAACACCGAACCCCCGGGTCCGGTTTCCACCAGCGCCAGATCGCCGCCATGGCCCTGCGCCAGCTCGCGAGCGATGGCCAGGCCAAGGCCCGTGCCGCCCCGACGCACCGACCCCACGAACGGCTGGAACAGATTGGCGCGAGCGCGCTCGGGCACGCCGGGCCCGTCGTCGGACAGGCGCAGGATGCTCGTCCCCTCCGCCCGGCGCAGCTCGACAAACACCTTGCCCTTGCCGCCGCGATCGGGCGCGCCCTCGATAGCCTCACGGGCGTTGCGCAAGAGGTTGGTCAGGATGCGGTGCAGCTGGTCCGGATCGGCCAGCACCTGCTCGCGCGGGCCGATGACGGTCTCCAGGCTGACGCCCTGGGGCGAGAGGCCCGCATCCTCGGCGGCCATGTCCAGCGCGGGTCGCAGCGGGATGATCCGGGTGACGGGCTCGGGCTCCTTGGACTTGCCATAGGCCATGACGTCGGAGGCCAGGTTGATGGCGCGGTCGAGGGCGCGCTCCAGACGCGGCAGGGCTTGGGCGACCTTGGGGTCGCCCAGGGCCGCCAGACGGTCCGAGGCCATCTGGGCGCTGGTCAGCATGTTGCGCAGGTCGTGATTGATCTTGGCGACCGCTTCACCCAATGCGGCCAGGCGGGCCTTGGACGAGAGCGCCGCCAGCAGGTCGGCCTGCATGCGGTCGAGCTCGAGCTCGGCGCGGCCGATCTCGTCACGGCGATTTGAGAGGGCGATGCGAGCGGCCGGATCGTCAGGATCGCTGCGGAACGCCTCCATGGCCAGGGTGATGCGCTGCATCGGCCGCACCAGGAAGATGTTCAGGAACGCGTAGACCAGCACGCCCGCCAGGGTGGCCACGAAGATCGTCACACCCGCCAACTGCCAGAAATAGGCGACGAGTCTGGCCTTCAGCGGCGCGTCGGGCAGCACCACCTCGATGAACTCAGCCTTGCGGAAGCGCGGCTCGGCCATCACGCGGACCATCGCGCCCTTGGGGCTGGTCAGGGTGTAGAAGGGCGCGGCCAGCCAGGAGCCGGGGTTCTGGCGGCGAAGATCGACGAGATACGGCGTCTCGAACGGCTGCTTGGGCGGGAGGACAAGACGGCGCGCGCCATCCACCTGCACCGCCACCGTGACCGCGCCGGCCTGGTCGAACATCTGGTTGGCGACCGCGTCGCTGACCCGCAGCTCGGGGTCAGACTCGGCGATGGTCGAGGCCAGTTCCCCGGCGCGGACCCGGTCCAGGAGCCATTGCTCCTCATAGGCCGCCAGGGCGGGCGGCAGGATCAGCAGGCCGCCAAAGTTGACGACGACGGCGGTGAACAACAGCAGGCGCGCCGACAGACCGCCCGGCCACGGAAAGCGCTTCCGGGGCTTCTGGGTTTTGTCTTCCGAAGGCGAGCCGGGTTCGACCATCCGGGGCGGTTACTTCTCGTCCAGCGACGCGATCGCGCGCCCATTGCGCCAATGGCGCCACAACGGCGGCAGAAACGCCAGCACGCCCATACCGATGATCGGCAGATAGATCCGTGGCGACAAGAGGCTTTCCATCGTGACGGGCCCTCCCTTGGCGAACACGTGTCCCAAGCCCGCGCCGATCCCCGCATAGACGAAGGAGCTGGGGATCATGCCCAGCACCGAGGCCAGCAGGAAGGTGCGTCCTCGGACGTTCATCACCCCGGCGGCGACATTGACCGCCAACAGCGGAAAGGCCGGGATCAGGCGCAAGGTCAGCAGATAGTTGAAGGCGTCGCCCTTAAAGCCTTCGGCGATCCGCGAGACGAAGGCGCCCGACTTTCGGCGCAGGGCGTCCCCGAAGGCCGAGCGAAAGACGAGGAAGGTGATCGTGGACCCGGCCGTGGCGCCGGCCACCGCAGCGAAGCCGCCGCCGATCGGGCCAAACAGATAGCCCCCCGACAGGGAGAGAATGAGGGCGCCCGGCAACGAGATCGCCACCGAGCCGGTGTAGATGGCCAGATACGCCGCCGCGCACGCCCATGGGTGCTCCCGGGCGAAGGCCTGAAGCTCGGTCCCGCGTTGGCGCAGCTCTTCCAGAGATAGATGCTCGACTAGACCGCTGGCGAAGGCGGCGACGCACAGGATCGCGGCCACCGCCAACGGCCCGAAACGCCGCAAGCGCATCAAGATCTGCGCGCGCGTCATGCGGCCCCGATCGCGTCCTCGACGGCGGCGAAGCCGTCGGCGCGAAGACGGGCGGCAAGATCGCGCTTGATCCGGGTGACCAGGCCCGGACCGCCATAGACGAGCGCCGAGTAGAGCTGCACCGCCCGCGCGCCGGCCCGGATCTTGGCGTAGGCGCCCGCCCCGTCGGCCACGCCGCCCGCGCCGATCAGCGCGACGCGCCCCGCAGCGGCGGCATGGAAGCGCGCCAGCACGGCGGTCGAGGCCTCCAGCAGCGGCGCGCCCGACAGGCCGCCGCTTTCGCCGGCGAAGCGCGACTTCAACGTTTCAGGCCGGGCGATGGTGGTGTTGCTGACGATGATGGCGTCGAGCCCCGCATCGACCACGGTCTCGACAATGGCTTCGACCTCGCCGTCCTCCAGATCGGGGGCGACCTTCAGGAAGATCGGATAGTCCACGCCGGACGCCACCTTCAGCGCCGCGCGGGTCTCCGCCAGCCGCCCGAGAAGCTCTTCGAGCGCCGCCTTGGTCTGCAGCGCGCGCAGCCCCGGCGTGTTGGGCGATGAGATATTGGCGGTGAAATAGTCCGACAGGCCCCACAGGCGCGTAAGGCCGGTCACATAGTCCTGGATGCGGTCGCTCGCGTCCTTGTTGGCCCCTATATTGGCGCCCACAACACCCTCTCGGCCCTGACGCGCCGACAGGCGCTGGGCGAACGGCTCCAGGCCGCCGTTGTTGAAGCCCATGCGGTTGATCACCGCCTGGTCCTCCGTCAGCCGGAACAGGCGGGGACGCGGATTGCCCGCCTGGGCCAGCGGCGTGACCGTGCCGGCCTCCACGAATCCGAACCCGGCGGCCAGCATGGCGTCGGGGACCTCGGCGTTCTTGTCGAAGCCGGCGGCCAGGCCCACGCAGTTGGGAAGGTCCAGGCCCGCCAGCTTCACCGCCAGGATCGGATCGTCGGGCTGCGCATCCCGCGGGCCAAGACCCCACTTCAGACCCCGGATGGCCCAGCCGTGAGCGTCCTCGGGCTCGAAGGCGTGCAGGGCGCGGGCGGCGATGTCGTGAAGGCTCATGCGAGATGGTCGCCCAGTTGCGGCACGCCGTCAGCGTCCAGGTCAAGATCCGCCTCGCTCGCCACTTCCGACGCGAGCAGCGGACGATAGAGGTGCGGGAAAAGCGCCCCGCCGCGCGAGGCCTCCCACTTTAGCGCTTCGCCCAGCGGCTCGGCCTCGACGGCCAGCAGGACGAGGTTCGCCTGCCCCCTGAACCACTTGGCGGCGGTCTCCTGGGCCTGGTCGGCGGGGGACAGGTGAATGAAACCGTCGGCCAGATCGACGGCCGAGCCCTCGAAACGCCCTTGGGCCTTGGCGGCGTCCCACTCGGCGCGGGACAGGATCTTGTAGATCAGGGTCATTCGCCGCCCATTCCCCCGTTCTCGTTGGCGTAAAGCAGATGCTCCAGGCGCGGGTTCTCCGTCCCGTCCCACGCCAGGACCACGACGGTCGAGGTGGGAAAGCGGCCCCTCAGCTTGTTCGTCTGGATCGGCGAGGCTTCACCGCCCAGGCAAAGCCGCAGGGCCAGTTCGTGCATGCCCGGATTGTGCCCGACCACCATCACCGTGCCGGCGGCGTCGACCGCGTCCTCGACGGCCTGGAGGATCTCCTCCGGATCGGCGTGATAGAGATCGCGCAGGTGCTCCACGCGCGCCTTGGGGAAATGCGCCGTCACCTGCTCGGCCGTCTCGCGGGTCCGCCGCGCCGACGAGACCAGAAGAAGGTCCGGCTCATAGGCCAGACCCGCCAGCACCTTGCCCATGAGCGATGCGTCGGCGCGGCCGCTCGGAGCCAGGGCGCGCTCGAAGTCGCCGCCGCTCTGGGCGTGCCGCTCGGCCTTGCCGTGGCGCATCAGGATCAGTCGCTCCATGGCGCTCTCCATAGCCGTCCGAGGCCCTGTCAGGAAGCCGGCGGTTGACACCTTCTTCGCCAAGCGCTCCAAGGCGACATGGCTGCTCTCGATCTGGTCACACCCGTCCTGTCCGGCGGGGGAACCTGGCGGTTTCCCGCCAACGAACCCTTGCGGCTGGATTCCGGCGGGATCATCGAAGGCCTGGAGATCGCCTACCAGACCTACGGCCAGCTCAACGCGGACAAATCCAACGCCGTTCTGATCTGTCACGCCCTGACCATGGACCAGTACGTGGCTTCGCCGCACCCGGTGACGGGCAAGCCGGGCTGGTGGCCCCGTCTCGTTGGTCCCGGCAAGCCGCTGGACCCCGCGCGGCACTTCATCATCTGCTCGAACGTCATCGGCGGCTGCATGGGTTCGACGGGCCCGGCCTCGATCAATCCGGCCACGGGTAAGACCTACGGCCTGTCGTTCCCGGTCATCACCATCGCCGACATGGTGCGGGCCCAGGCCATGCTGGTCTCGGCGCTGGGGGTCGAGACCCTGTTCGCCGTCGTCGGCGGTTCGATGGGCGGCATGCAGGTGCAGCAATGGGCCGTGGACTATCCCGAGCGGATGTTCAGCGCCGTAGTGCTGGCCTCGGCCTCGCGCCACTCGGCCCAGAACATCGCGTTTCACGAGGTGGGCCGCCAGGCGATCATGGCCGACCCCGACTGGCGCGGCGGCGCCTATGCCGACCACGGCGTGCGGCCCGAGAAGGGCCTGGCCGTCGCCCGCATGGCCGCGCACATCACCTATCTGTCCGAGCCCGCCCTGCAGCGGAAGTTCGGCCGCGAGCTGCAGCGCGACGGCCTGTCCTGGGGCTTTGACGCCGACTTCCAGGTCGAGAGCTATCTGCGCCACCAGGGATCCAGCTTCGTCGACCGGTTCGACGCCAACAGCTATCTCTATATCACCCGCGCCATGGACTATTTCGACATCGCCGCCGGCCACGGCGGGGTGCTGGCCAAGGCGTTCACGCGGGCGCGCCACGTGCGTTTCTGCGTGCTCAGCTTCTCCAGCGACTGGCTCTATCCGACCGCCGAGAACCGTCACCTCGTCCGCGCCCTGACCGCCGCTGGCGCCCGCGCAGCCTTCGCCGAGATCGAGAGCGACAAGGGCCATGACGCCTTCCTGCTGGACGAACCGGTGATGGACGCCGCGCTCGAAGGCTTCCTGGCCTCGGCCGAACGCGACCGGGGGCTGATTTGACCAACGCCGTCATCCGCGAGGACTTCCGCGAAATCCTGCGCCTGGTGCGTCCGGGCTCGCGCGTGCTGGACGTCGGTTGCGGCGAAGGCGCGCTGCTGGACCTGCTGGCCCACGAAAAGCAGGTCGACGCCCGAGGCCTGGAGCTGAGCGCTTCGGGCGTAGCCGCCTGCATGGCGCGCGGCCTCTCGGTCGTGCAAGGTGACGCCGACCTGGATCTCGACCACTTCCCGGATCGCTCCTTCGACTATGCGGTGCTGTCCCAAACCCTGCAGGCGACGCGCAATCCGCGTCACGTGCTGGACGAGTTGCTGCGTATCGCCGATCGCGCCATCGTCTCGTTCCCGAACTTTGGCCACTGGCGCGTGCGCTGGTCGCTGCTGAGCCGCGGCCGGATGCCCGAGACCAAGGCCCTGCCCCTGCCCTGGTGGTCGACCCCGAACATTCACCTGTGCACCCTGGCCGACTTCATGGCGCTGACCGAGGACCTGAACCTGCGAGTCGACGCCAGCGCGGCCTTCGCCGGCAAGGGCGCGGCGCGCGCCATGAATCCCACCAGCGCGCTGGAGAACTGGCGGACCGAAACCTGCCTCTTCATGCTCAGCCGCAACAGCGCGCCGCCTGTTCGGGAACTTCCGTCAAGCTCGGGCGATCTCTTCGACGGATGAAGACGTTTCGTCTGATGACCTACAACGTCCACCGCTGTGTGGGCACGGACCGCAAGCTCGACGTCGAGCGTGTGGCCGAGGTCATCGCGGCTGAACGCCCCGACGTCGTGGCCCTTCAGGAGCTGGATGTGGGCCGCGCGCGCACCCAAAGCGTCGATCAAGCCCACCGCCTGGCTGAACTCCTGAAGATGAGCTTCCACTTCCATCCGGCCATGGCCGTCGAGGAAGAGCTTTATGGCGACGCGATCCTGACGGCCTTGCCCGAGCGCCGCATAAAGGCGCAGGGCCTGCCGCTTTATCGTCGGGTGCCGGGCCTGGAGCCGCGCGGCGCGCTCTGGATCGAGGTCGAGGTGGGCGGCGCCAAGGTCCAGATCATCAACACCCACCTCGGCCTGGTGCCGCAGGAACAGAAGCGCCAGGCCGCCGCGCTGCTGGGTCCGGACTGGATGGGCGATGACGCCTGGACAGCGCCCGGGGTCGTATTGGGCGACTTCAACGCGACGCCCTATTCGGCGACCTATCGCATGCTCCGCACGGCGTTGCGCGACGCTCAGGCGCCCAGCCCGGCCTGGCTGCGCCCAGCCACGGCGACCTTCCCCTCGAGCTTTCCGTTCATGCGGATCGACCACGTCTTCCTGACCAAGGGCCTGGAGACGCGCGCCGTGAAGTCGCCATACGACGCGCGGGCGCGCCTGGCCTCCGATCACCTGCCGCTGGTCGTCGATCTGGAGATCACGGACGCAGGTGGTCCGGCGGCAGCGGCGGCGGCGCGGTAAGACGGGCAAGGTCGCGTCGCAGACGCTTGCGACGCCCCCAGGGCCGCCAGGCGTCGTCGGGCGCGATGGCGTCACCCAGGCTCCAGTCGGCGATGAACTGCTGGACGCCCGTCAGCTTGCGGATCGGCACGGGCTGAAGCCGTCGCGGCGGACCGCCATGGACGTCGAGCGCGTTGATCGCCGCCGCGAGCCCCCCTTCCCGCTCCATAGCCTCCAGGACGTCGAGCGCGCTGCGGTCAATGAAATGACCGACGAGTCGGCCAAGAAAGCCCCTGATCGTCTCGCGCTCGCGATCGTCGCGGGCCTCGAACGCCAGGTCGCACTCGCTGTCCAGCCCGATCGAGCGGTTGTTGAGGTTAGCCGATCCGATCCGCAAGACCTGGTCGTCGATGATCGACACCTTGGAATGGACAATGATCGGTCCGCCCTTTGGCGTATGGGCCGAGAACGCCGCGAAGCGGTGATGAACGTCGACCTCGCGCAGCCGGTTGATCGCCGCCGTTCGCGCGCTGTCCATGGTCATCTGATCGAAATAGCTGGGACTCCGCGCCGGTCCGATGGTGACCACCTCAGGGCCGTCAGGCTCGGCCAGACGCTCGGCCAGCGCTTCGACCAGCACGGGCGAGGTCACATACTGGTTCTCAAGATAGATCAGCCGCTTGGCCCGGCGGATGGCCGACAGGTGCAGCAGCATGCATTCGGTGACCTCGGGCCGCCCCCGCCAGGCGGCCGAGGTGCGGGCGACCGCCACGGGCGTGCGGCGGAGATCGGGAATGAGGCCTTCCGGCCACGGCGTTTCCTCGGGTCGGACAGGTCGCTCGATGGTGTCGCCGCCCGACGCCCGCCAGCGATCGACGAACAGGTCCGCCATCGCCTCGCCGGCTCGGCCGTCGACCAGCATCGAGACCTCGTGGCGTGGGGGATAGCGTCGGCCGGTCGGCAGCCGCCGCAGCGGATTGTCATCCAGATGTCGGGTGTCATCCCAGCGGTCGACGCCGATGTCGCCGCCGCTCACCAGGGCCGTGACGCCGTCGATGATCACCGCCTTCTGGTGATGGCAGGCGCTGGCCGGCAGCGTCGCGTCCAGTCTGTACTTGACCCGCGATCCCGCAAAGAACGCCGCGCCGCGGTGCGGCCCGAACAGCTGCGAGGCGGCGATGGGAAACGGCATGTCCCAGGTGAGCACCCGCACGTCGAGCGCCGGATTGAGGGCCGCCTGCCGACGCAGGATCAACCCGATGCGGTCGGCGGAGGTGGGATCCCGACTCTTGCGTACACGGTCGGGATCGAGCCGGGTCAGGGGGTCGAAAACCCAGGCCAGGATCCAGATCGACTTGCGCGCCGCCAGCAGCAAGGGCTTCAGCGCGTCGAAGGTTTCGTCGTTGTCGATGAACAGGGCGACGCGGTCGGCGGGCTCGACCCGCCAACAGTTGTAGCCCGGTTGAAAGACGGAAGCGCGCTCGACCATGTCCACCCTAAAGCCGCGACTCACTGAGGAACGCGCGGGAAGGTGTTATGGCTCCGCTTGAGCGCGCGGTCTTGTGAACTCTTGCTCAGATCAGCCCGCGATCGCCGCGGCGTCGCGCTCGCCCGTGCGGATGCGCAGGGCCTGTTCCAGGTCCATGACGAAGACCTTGCCGTCGCCGATCTTGCCGGTGTTGGCGGTACGCTGGAGAGCCTCGATCACTGGCTCGAGCACGTCGGTCGGCACGGCGATCTCAAGCTTCACCTTTGGCAGCAGCTTCACCTCGTATTCGGCGCCGCGATAGACCTCGGTCTTGCCCTTCTGGCGGCCGTAGCCGCGCACCTCGGTGACGGTCAGACCTGACGCGCCCGCCTCGGTGACCGCTTCGAGCACTGCATCCAGGCGGCTCGGCTTAATCACGGCGACGATCATCTTCATGGCGCGGCTCCCGGGAGCGAACGGTTTCTACGAGTCCAAGCTAGGCGCGCAAAGGCCCAGCTCCAAGTGCGTTCAGCGATCAAGGCTGCTCGGCGCCTTAGGAACGGGCGCCTTGTTGACCGGAACCGGCCGCTCACCGGCCTGGCGCACGGGAGTCGGTCCGGCCGGACTGGGCAACAGGACGCCCGGGGCGAAGACCCTGGCCCGGGCGCGATGGCCGCGCGGCTTGACCGCGAAGGTCTGCTTGATCGCCTCCATCAGGATCACGCCTGCAAAACGGGGCCACAGCGTCGCGCCGACCTGCTCAAAGCCCTCGGCCCAGCTCGACATGGCGCCGACCGGCGGGACATAGAGCGCCCGCGTCCACCCCGCCGGCTCAAGCCCGACCTCGCGGATCAGGCTTTCCAGTTGGCTGCGGCTGTAGGGCCGGCCATGGCCGAACGGGGTGCCCTCGGCGCCCGCCCAGACCCCGTCGCGGGACGAGACCGCGACGATCAAGCGGCCGGTGGGGGCCATGACTCGCCCGATCTCGGCCAAGAGCGCGGCCGGGTCGTCGGCCTCCTCCAGAGCATGGACCGCCAGAACCCGGTCAAAGAGCGCGTTGGGCAAGGGCAGAGCAGCGTCTTCGACAAGGCATGCCTGGTTGCGGCCACCATGCGGCCAAACCTCGACGCCCTGCTGAGCGGGCATGGCGGCCACCACACGACGCGCCTTGGCGCGCGCCGCGTCCAGGAAAGGCGTCGCATAGCCCACGCCCAAGACGTCGAGGTCACGGGTGTCGCCCCAGGCCTCCTCGACCTTGCGCGTCAGCATGGTCCGCGCCGCGCGGCCCAGCGGCGAGGCGTAGAAGGCCCTGAGATCGAGCACGTCGCGACGCATTGAGTCTCCCGAACCACGAGGCCTTCGTTGTAGGCTCGCCTGCGTCACCGCACCAGAGCACCCCCATGGCCTTGATCGTCCACCAATTCCCCTGCCTGTCAGACAACTATGGCTTCCTGGTTCGCGACGCGGCGACCGGCAAGGTCGCCACGGTCGACACCCCCGACGCCGACGCCATCCTCGCCGAGCTGGGCAAGCTGGGATGGTCCCTCGACATGATCCTCAACACCCACTGGCATCCGGACCACGCGGGCGGCAATGCGGCGCTGAAGACGGCGACGGGCGCCGAGATCGTCGGACCGGCCGAGGTGACCCGCATCGCGCCGCTCGACAAAGCGCTCGTCGACGGCGACGTCGTGATGCTGGGCGAGACCCGGTTCGAGGTCATCGACACCGGCGGCCACACCCTGGGCCACATCAGCTATCACGACGCTAAGAACGCCATCGCCTTCGTCGGCGATACGCTTTTCGCGCTCGGCTGCGGTCGCCTTTTCGAAGGGACGGCCGAACAGATGTGGGCGTCTTTGCAGCGGCTGACGGATCTGCCGGACGCCACGACCGTCTACTGCGCCCACGAGTACACCGCCTCGAACGCCCGCTTCGCCCTGTCCGTCGACACGGCCCCCGCAGTGACAGAAAGGGCCGACGCCGTGTTTGCGGCCCGCGAGCGCGGCGAGCCGACCGTGCCGACAAGCATCGGCGCCGAGAAGGCCACCAACCCGTTCCTTCGCGCGCCGCTTCTGCGACCAGACGCGCCCTCGCCGGCGGAGGCTTTCGCCGAGATCCGCGCGGCCAAGGACGGGTTCAAGGGATGAGCGACATGACCAAGCAAGGCCTGGGCATGTCGGGCGATCTGGGCGCCAAGGAAATCGTACGGATGCTCGATCTTCAGCCCCATCCTGAGGGCGGCTGGTATCGGCAGACCTTCCAGGATGCGCCCGGCGTCGACGGGCGACCCGCGTCGACGTGCATCTACTATCTGCTCGAGGCCGAACAGATGTCAGCCTGGCACCGTGTCGATGCGGTGGAGACCTGGCACTACTACGCCGGCGCGCCGATCTCGCTGACTCTCTCGCCGCCCGACGGGAAAGGCGCGACCGCCTATGTGCTGGGTCCCGACCTGCGCGCCGGATGCCGCCCGCAGGCGATCGTGCCGACGCTGTGGTGGCAGACGGCGGTCAGCTTGGGCGCCTGGACCCTCGTCGGCTGCACGGTCGCGCCCGGGTTCCGCTTTGAGGGTTTCGAGATGGCTCCGCCGGACTGGACGCCCTCCCAACCCTGAGTCGGCGGCCGCAAAGACGCTTTTCCTTGTTCCAGATCAGCGCGCGATCACACACTCCTGGCCAAACTTGAGGCCACCTGCGTCAGCATGCCGCAGGCGCTCAAAGCGGGTACCCATTGTGGGCAACTAGGTCGCATGGCGTCGTTAAGTGAGCCATGCAATCCATTTCCAACCACATTGGAAGCGCCGACTCCGGGGGGAACTAAGTCGCCTATGTCCGAAGAGTACGCCAACGCTCGCGCCGCATCGCGGTACGCGACCGATTACATTTTGCGCTGGGTGGAGATCGCGAACGAGGTCCACGGCTCGGACCTGCTTTACGCGCTTGTCTTCACAACGCTGTGGGCTGGGAACTGCTCACATATCCGCGGCGGTCATTACGCCGATGTCGATGACGTGCCGCCCGATCACGAACGCCGCCCCCTGACCGTTCGCCAGGTCGCCGACTCGCTGGGCCTGCCCTACGAAACCGTGCGTCGCCGCTTCGTCGAGATGCTCGAGAAGGGCATGGCCCAACGCGTGGGCCGCGAAGGGTTCATCGTTCCCCACTCCGCCCTGACCAAGCCCGAGGTGCTTCAGGGCCTGCGCCGCTCGCACCAGAGCCTGACGCGCTTCCTGAAGGACCTGAAGGCGATCGGCATCGAGGCGGCCTAGCGCGTCAGACTGGCGACAGCGGCCCGGCCCCAACTAAGCGCTGGAGCCCCGCACAATCAGTTCCACCGGCGACAAGACCGACCCCGCGGGGTCGCCGGCCATGCGGGCGAACAGCCGATCCACCATCTCGCGCGCCGCAAGCGCCAGGTCTTGACGCACCGTGCTCAGGGGCGGCGCGCTGTGGCGCGCCAGCACGATATCGTCGAAGCCGACCACCGCGACGTCCCCCGGGACACTCCTGCCGGCCTCCGTCAAGGCGGCGATGGCGGCCAGCGCGATGACGTCGGAAAAGGCGAAGACCGCGTCAAAGCTCACGCCGCTGGCGATAAAGGCGGCGATCGTCTCGCGCGCCTGATCCATCGTATAGTGCGCCGGGACGACCAACGCCGGATCGAAGGGCAACCCCGCGTCCGCCAGGCCTTGCTGATAGCCGTCAAACCGCTGGGCCGCTTCGGGCGCGTCAACGGCGCCCAGGAAGGCGATCCGCTTGCGTCCCGTCTTCGCCAGATGCGCCACCGCCAGACGCCCCCCGGCGACATTGTCGCTGCCGACTGAGCAATAGGACTGACCGGGCAACTGGGCGCCCCAGACCACCAAGGGCTTGTACGTTCGCGCGACCTTGTTCAGGACCTCGTGCTGATTGCTCTGCCCGATCAGGAGCAGTCCATCGGCGCGATGCGCCTGGATAATCCGCTCCAGCCAGCCCGTCTCCGTCACGACCACCTTATGCAGGAGAACCGCATAGTTTCGGCGGGTGATCTCATCGGCAAGCCGCCCGATCATCTCCAGAAAAAACGGATCCGAGATCAGTTGTCCCGTCTCGTGAGCCAGCGGGATGATGACGCCGATCGTATCGGTCTTGCGCAAGCGCAAGGACCGGGCGGACTGGTTGACGACATAGCCGTGCGTCTGGGCGATCTCCACGATCTGATCGCGGAGCGGCTTGGGGATCAGCGGATTACCCGCCAGGGCCCGGGACACCGTCGAGATCGACACGCCCGCCATGCGCGCGATGTCGGCCATCTTCAGGCGGCTTCTCTCGGGCGGTTGGGCGGTATCGGGGTTCACCATGTCGCGACAATAAGACCCTGTAACCGAGCGAAAAGGCTCGCTGGCGTCGCATGACGCCAGGTTGCGTTCGCGCGTCGACACCGTTGAGGCGGTATCGACTACCGTTCCCCAAAAGCCTCGTAAACCGCTACTGCACGTTTATGGGCGCTTTGGGAGAACGACGTTCGGCGTTCATCTAGCGATGAATCACCTTGATGATCTTTTTCGAGGAAGGTCGGCCCGCCAGACCCTGCTCCGGGGAGTAGGTTATGGTCAGCGCCCCGTCCTTCAGCGAAGCAGACGGCTTGCGCCCCTCGGTCAGCAGGACCCGCGCGATGCGCGAAATCAGGGATCGATCGCCCTTGCGCGCCATGCGCTCGAACGCCTCGGCGACGATGGTCGCCGAGTCAGCGGCCAGGACCGAGGTTTCCGGGCGGACGTCTTCCACCGTGGCGAACTCGATGTCGCGCTGCGCCGCGCGGCTGGCGCGCGCGGTCGCTATCCGCACCCGCTGCACGAACACATTGAACGACAGAATTGACGGAGGCTGGATTGACTGTGCGCGACCCGAAAGGGCGGCGGCTGCGCCCATCGGCGCATCGTCGGTGAAGAGAATAATACCGCCGAGCTTGGTGACCCTTAACACGGGCTCGCCCAGATCGTTGCGATAGATCACGTCGCCGCGCGAGGCGGGCTGGGCCTGCAACACCCAGATCTCGGCGCTGTTGTCGAACTTCATCAGCGGGCGCGGCGCGGCCTGGTCAAAGACGAAGGCCCCGCCGGCCTCGGAGACATAGCGCGCCACGGGAGGCGCGGGGGCGCGTCGGGCCTCGGCCGGGCCCTTGTGGCCCAGCAGAGCGTCACGCAGAGAATGCGGAAGCTGTTGGGCGTGCGCCGACGCCCCCATGAGCATCAAAGCGGCGATCGTCAGGGCCGCCCGGGCGCCCCAGTCGCCAAACTCCGCCTTACAGAATGTCATGCGATCCGTACTGCCCGTCGACTAGGGCGAATCTTGGACGCGCAAACGCCGATCCCCCGAAGCCCGGCGCATGAGGCCAAACCGCAACAGCGGCCGTCAAGTCCGAGCTTCGAGGTCCTGGGCCCTTAGGCCATGTACTGGCCACCGTTCAGGGTCAGGGTGGCGCCCGTCACGAAGCCCGCGCGCTCGCCCGCCAGGAACGAGACCATGTCGGCGATTTCCTCGCCGCGGCCAAGGCGGCCGACGGGAATGCCCGCGACGATCTGGGCCAGCACGTTTTCCGGCACTGCGGCCACCATTTCAGTGTCGATATAGCCGGGGCAGATCACATTGACCGTGACGCCCTTCTTGGCGTTCTCCAGCGCCAGGGCCTTGGTGAAGCCGATCAGGCCGGCCTTGGCGGCCGAGTAGTTCGTCTGACCCATCTGGCCCTTCTGGCCATTGATCGAGCTGATGTTGATGATCCGACCCCAGCTCCGGTCGCGCATGCCCTCGATCACCGGGCGGGTCATGTTGAAGGCCGAGTCCATGTTGACCCGGATCACTTCCGACCACTGCTCGTAGGTCATCTTGTGCAGCATGCCGTCGCGGGTGATGCCGGCGTTATTGACCAGGATGTCGATGGGGCCGAGTTCGGCCTCGACCTTCTTCACGGCCGCCTGGCAATCCTCGAACACGCCGACATTGCCCTTCACGACCATCACGCCCAGTTCCTTGGCGCAGGCCTCGGCGGCGGCTTCGTTGCCGGAATAGCCGGCCGCGACCTTGTGGCCGTCGGCGATCAACCGCTCGCAGATGGCCCGACCGATGCCGCGGGTGCCGCCGGTCACGAACGCAACTCTCGTCATGTAACTCTCCCGATCGCTTTTCTTATGGCTGGAGGCGGTCCGCCGAAGAGCGGGCCGCTTAGAGGTTGGTTCAGACCGCTTCCACGCACATGGCCACGCCCATGCCGCCGCCGACGCATAGCGTGGCGAGGCCCTTCTTGGCGCCCGAGCGCTTCATCTCGTGGACCAGCGTGGTCAGGATGCGCGCGCCCGAGGCGCCGATCGGGTGACCGATGGCGATCGCGCCGCCATTGACGTTCACCTTGGCGGGGTCGAGACCCAGCTCACGCACCACGCACAGGGCCTGGGCGGCGAAGGCTTCGTTGCTCTCGACGAGATCGAGGTCAGACACCGACCAGCCGGCCTTTTCCAGCGCCTTCTTCGAGGCCGGAATCGGACCCGTGCCCATGATTTCGGGCTCGACGCCGGCGTTGGCCCACGAGGCGATCTTGGCCAGAGGCTTGAGCCCGCGCTTGGCGGCTTCCTCGGCGCTCATCAGAACGAGGGCGGCGGCGCCGTCGTTAAGGCCCGAGGCGTTTGCGGCGGTGACCGAGCCTTCCTTGTTGAAGACGGGCTTCAGGCCCTGGACGCTCTCGATCGTCGCGCCGTGACGGATGAACTCGTCCTTGTCGACGATGGTGTCGCCCTTCCGGCCCTTGATGGTGATCGGAACGATCTCGTCGTCGAACTTGCCGGCCTTCTGCGCGGCCTCGGCGCGGTTCTGGCTGGTGACGGCGAACTTGTCCTGGTCTTCGCGGGTGATCTGCCAGCGGTTGGCGATGTTCTCGGCGGTCTGCCCCATGTGATAGCCGTGGAAGGCGTCCCACAGGCCGTCCTTGATCATCGTGTCGACAAATTGCAGGTCGCCCATCTTCTGGCCGCCGCGCAGGTTCTGGGCGTGCGGCGCCTGGCTCATGCTTTCCTGCCCGCCGGCGACGACGACCTTCGCCGAACCGTCAGCGATCTGCTGGGCCGCCAGCGCCACAGCGCGCAAGCCAGAGCCGCAAAGCTGGTTCAAGCTCCAGGCCGGAGCCTCGACGGGGATGCCGGCCTTCACCGAAGCCTGGCGCGCCGGACCTTGGCCCGCAGCAGCCTGCAGCACCTGACCCAGGATAACCTCATCGACGTCGGAAGGCGCGATGCCCGCGCGCGACACGGCGGCCTCGATGGCGGCCTTGCCCAGCTCCGAAGCCGGCAGGCTGGCCAAGGCCCCGTTGAACGAGCCCACCGGCGTGCGGGCGGCGGAAACGATGACAATCTCGCTCATGCGATAGCTCCCGTGACGATCTGACATGACGCTTCGCGGTTGCGGCGCCCGTTCTTTTGCAATGCAGCATCACCATGCACGCCACGACCGCGTTCGTCACGAGCACATTTTCACGCCTTCGCGACGCCTCCAAGTCATCTGACCACTGGCGTCATGCCTTTGCATTCGCGATAGTGCGATGCGAAAAGCGGACGTAACCGCTGTCTAGGGAACGAAATGTCCGAGAACCCTGAAAAAGGCGAAGCGGCCGCCGGGAGCGAGAAATCGGCCGGCCAGCGCGTGATCATCAAGAAATACGCCAACCGCCGCCTCTACAACACAGCCTCTTCCTCGTACGTCACCCTCGAACACCTCTCGGACATGGTGAAGGAGGGCGTCGACTTCGTGGTCTACGACGCCAAGACAAACGACGACATCACGCGCTCTGTCTTGACCCAGATCATCTTCGAAGAAGAAAATCGTGGCGGCGGCCAAAACCTGCTGCCCATCCAGTTCCTCCGCCAGCTGATCGGCTTTTACGGCAACTCGATGCAGGCCTTCCTGCCGTCGTACCTGGAAATGTCGCTGGAAAGCTTCGCCAAACAGCAGGAACGCCTTCGGGGGCAGCTGTCGACCATGGCGCCGGGCAAGATGCCCGGCATGGGCGTCTACGAGGACCAGATCCGTCAGAACATGGCGTTGTTCGACCGCGCCATGAAGATGTTTTCGCCCTTCGCCTACGTCCGCCCCGAGGACGCTCCCGCCGCGCCGGCCGAGCCTACGCCCGCCCCGCCGCCCGCTCCGGCCGGCGACGACTCCCTGGCCGATCTGAAGCGTCAGATGGAGGCGATGCAGGAACAGATCGCCAAGCTGGCCAACAAGTCTTAACCAAGCCGATCCAGCCGTTCTTAACCGTCCCATCCTAGGGTCGGGACATGAGCGGTCCGATCGATCCCCTTCGACGCCCTGGTCCCACGCGTCGCGCCTTGCCGGCGCCGCGTGATTCCGCTCACCGCGACGCCGACGACGAGGTGGTGTTCGTGGTCGAGGAGGACGTTCAGCCGCCGCCCCCTCCGCCGCGCCGAGAAGGCTTCGCCGCGTTCGCCGCTCACATCATGGGGCAATCCGGTCAGAAGCGCGGTTTGCGCGGTGGGCAGGAAGTGCTGGATACGGCCAGATCGACCTATCTTGGCACGGAATACTCCGGCCGTTCCGACCGACGGCCGCCGACCGGCCTGCTGAAAAAGACCAACATCTAAAGCGCCAGGCGCGCCACCTGCGCTTCCAGCGCGGCCACCCGAGCCTCCAGGTCCGCAATCCTGTCACGATCGTTCGGCGGCGGCGGTCGTACGCCCGCGCGTGAGGCCGCCTCCCCCGCTGAAACGCCGAGCAGTTCGGCGAAGGCGTTGATTTCACGCATCGAAAGCTCGCGTTGGTCCTTGAAGGCCAGCGCCAGATCCGCCTCGGTCATGCCTGCGACGGCGGCGAGGACAACGCGCGTGAGGCCGCGCTCGGCCAGACGCTGATCATACCAGGCGGCGTCAAAGAACAGGGCCATCAGCAACGCCCGCCCGGCTGGCGCCGTTCTTGCTTAATCGAAGGTGAATTCATCGCCGCGAGCTCGCCATGTCCATCGCCGTCCGCATCTTCGACATCGTCGTGGTCGCCCTGATCTTCACCGCCCTGACCTGATCTGGCCATCCTCCACGGCCTCAACACCCCCGTTGTCGTCACGGACCCATTTGCACGCAAGCGCATCGGGGCTTAATCGGCAGATATGAGCACCGATCACGACCTCGACACGAAGAAGGCCGCCGCCCGCGCGTGGTTCGAAAGCCTGCGCGACCAGATCTGCGCCGCCTTCGAGCAGCTTGAGGACGAGGCCCCCGCCCACCTCTATCCCGGCGCGCCCGGACGCTTCGACCGAAAGGCCTGGGATCGCCCGGCCGGCGGCGGCGGCGTGATGGGCATGATGCACGGCCGCCTGTTCGAGAAAGTGGGCGTCCACGTCTCGACCGTGTTTGGGACCTTCACCCCCGAAATGGCCAAGAACATGCCGGGCGCGGCGGAAGACCCCCGGTTCTTCGCCACCGGCATCAGCCTGATCGCCCACATGACCAGCCCGCGCGTCCCGGCGGTGCACATGAACACGCGCTTTATCGCCACGACCAAGAGCTGGTTCGGCGGCGGCGGCGACCTGACCCCCCTGCTCGGCTACCAGCGCCAGCAGGACTTCCCGGACGCGATCGACTTCCACGCCGCCTACAAGCGGGCTTGCGACAAGTACGATCCAGAATGGCACCCCAAGTACAAGGCCTGGTGCGACGAGTACTTCTTCCTGCCGCACCGCAACGAGCCGCGCGGCATCGGCGGCATCTTCTACGACCACCACGACAGCGGCGACTGGGAGAGGGACTTCGCCTTCACCCAGGACGTCGGTCGCGCGTTCCTCGAGGTTTACCCCAGCCTGGTCCGGCGCCGGATGGGCGAGGCCTGGACCGCCGACGAACGCGAGCAGCAGTTGGTCCAGCGCGGACGCTACGTCGAGTTCAACCTGCTCTACGACCGGGGCACGATGTTCGGCCTGAAGACCGGCGGCAACGTCGAGTCGATCCTCAGCTCGATGCCGCCGGCCGTGAGGTGGCCCTAAACCTAGGCCGCCTTCCGGCGCACGTCCTCGCTCAGCGAGAACGCCTGAACCAGACCCATAAGGTCTGAAGCTTCCCGCTTGAGGCTGTGGCTGGCCGCTGTGGTCTCCTCGACCATGGCGGCGTTCTGCTGGGTGACCTGGTCCATCTGGGAGACCGCGCTATTGATCTGGCCCAGACCGGAAGCTTGCTCCTGGGCCGACATGGCGATGTCGTTGACCAGGGCCTCGATCCCCGAGAATTCCTCGACCACCGCGCTCAGCGCCTTTCCGACCCGGCCGACCAGGCCTACGCCGCTCTCCACGCTGGAGGAGGCTTCGGCGATCAGGCCCTTGATCTCCTTGGCCGCGTCCGCCGAGCGTTGGGCCAGGGCCCGGACCTCCATGGCGACCACGGCGAAGCCGCGACCCGCTTCGCCGGCGCGAGCGGCCTCTACCCCGGCGTTCAGCGCCAACAGATTGGTCTGGAAAGCGATCTCGTCGATCACCCCGATGATCTGGGTGATCTGGCGTGAGGACGTATCGATACGCTCCATGGCGCTGATCGCCTCGCCGGCCAGATCGGCCGACTGGGTCACCGAAGAGCGACTGCGCGATGTTGATTGTTGGGCCATTGCGGCGCGCTCGGCGCTTTGCCGGATCGTCGCAGTGACTTCCTGCAGCGCTGCGGCGGTCTCCTCGAGGCTGGCGGCCTGCTGTTCGGTTCGCCGGGATAGGTCGTCGGCCGCCGAGGAAATCTCGCCTGCGCCGCCGCCGACCGTGCCCGCCATGACGACCACCTTCGCCAAGGTGGTTTCGAGCGTCTGGACCGAAGCGTTGAAGTTAATCCGCAGATCCTCGAACTCAGACGGGAAAGCCTCGTCGATGCGCTGGTTAAGCTCGCCGCGCGCCAAGCCGCTCAGACCGCGACCAAGCGCCGAAACGACCTCATCACGGGCGCGGGCCTCGGCGAGCGCCTGGGCGGCCTGGCGCTGCTGCGCATCCATGGCCCGCGCATCGGCCGCCACCTGCTGTTCGCGGGCGGCGCGGCGCTCCAACACGGCGGTCCGAAACACGCCGACGGAGCGGGCCATATCGCCAAGCTCATCGCGACGCCCCTGGTAAGGGACGTTCTTGTCATAGTCGCCATCAGCGAGCGAGCCCATGTAGCCGGTCATGCCGAGCAGCGGCGTGACCACCTTCTTTCGGAGAACCCAGACCCCACCGGCGGCCACCACCAACATGAGCACCGTCGCCAGGCCCACAGCGATGAAGATTCGCCGGGACTGCGCCTCGGCGGCGTGGATCTCCGACTTCGAAAGGCCGATGGCGAGCGGCGTAAACTTGTCGATCACCTTGCGGTGGGCCAGGTAGGAGACGCTCATCGCATCGAGACCTGCGTTCATCGCGGCGACGTCGCCAGAGCGCAGGGCGGGGCGGAACTGCTTGTCGGCGATGGTCCAGAACTGCCTGACATGCACATCAGACGCCGCCAGGGCCTCCTTGATCTCAGGCGTCAAAGGCCGCGTCTCCCAGTGGGCGCGGCGCTCCTCGTAGCTGGTCTTCAGCGCCTCGATGTGGCTGTCGAGCTCGGCGGCCTTGTCCAGTTCGTCAGGCCCCCGGTGCGCCGTCAGGAGCGCCTCGACAATGAACAGCGGCGGCGGAAGAATGTCCGCGACCAGGGCGTCGGCCTCGACCTGCCTGTCCGAGACCGGACCGCCGACGCGCAGGGTCATCAGCGCGTAGGTCGCCGCCCCCGTCGCCAGGGCGAAGGCTGCGATCAGCGCGACCGCGAACAGGTTGAGGGTGCCCGAAATTCGTAGTGACATCGTTTGCATGGTCTCCTCGCGGGAGGATGCAGTGCGTGTCTTAACGCGCGGGAAACGCAATCTCAGCGCAAACCCATATCGCGTATCGCCGTTATCGTTAACGTCGCCGCCAACAAGAAAGGCCCGGGATCGCTCCCGGGCCTTTCTCTTAGCAGCCTCTGCAGAGGCCTATTCAGCGTCCGCCTGGGCGCTCCGCAGAGCGCCCGACTCCTTACCTCTTTCGGACGCCTATTCGGCGTCCGAAAGCGCGATCTCGGCCGGCAACGGCTCCATCGCGTCCTCGCGCTGCTGGGCCAGCTGCTCGTCGCGCTTGGCGGCGACGCGCTGCAGGCTGCGCAGGTAGGAACCCGTACCGGCGGGGATCAGACGACCCACGATGACGTTTTCCTTCAGGCCTTCCAGGGTGTCGGTCTTGCCGTGCACCGAGGCTTCGGTCAGGACGCGGGTCGTTTCCTGGAACGACGCGGCCGAGATGAAGCTCTTGGTCTGCAGCGAGGCCTTGGTGATGCCCAGCAGCACCGGCTGGGTCACAGCCGGACGGCCGCCACGGGCGATCGCCTTTTCCTGCTCCTTGTCGAACTCCGGCTTATCAAGGTGGTCGCCCTTGATCAGGCCGGTGTCGCCGGGCTCGATGATCTCGACCTTCTGCAGCATCTGACGAACGATCGTCTCGATGTGCTTGTCGTTGATCGGCACGCCCTGCAGACGATAGACCTCCTGGATCTCGTCGACGAGGAAGTTCGCCAGGGCTTCGACGCCCAGGATGCGCAGGATGTCGTGCGGATCCGGGTTGCCGTCGATGATGTACTCGCCCTTGGTGATGTAGTCGCCGTCGTGGACGGCGATGTGCTTGCCCTTCGGGATCAGGAACTCGACCGCTTCGGGCTGGTTGCCGTCGGCGTCGACGTCCGGCGTGATCTTGATCCGGCGCTTGTTCTTGTAATCCTTGCCGAATTCGACACGGCCGTCCATTTCCGCGATGACCGCGCAGTCCTTCGGACGGCGGGCTTCGAAGAGCTCGGCGACGCGCGGCAGACCACCGGTGATGTCCCGGGTCTTGGCGCCTTCGGTCGGGATACGCGCGATCACTTCACCCGGCTTCACCTCGTCGCCGTCGGCGACCGAGAGAATGGCCCCGGCCGACAGCAGGTAACGGGCTTCGCCGCCGTTGCTGAGACGCTTGTAGCTACCGTCTTCCGACAGCACGCCCATAGCCGGACGCAGGTCCGAGCCGCGGGCCGACGTGCGCCAGTCGGCGACGACGCGCTGGGCGATGCCGGTGGCTTCGTCGACTTCCTCGCGGATCGACAGGCCGTCGACCAGGTCTTCGGCGCGGATCTTACCGGCCACTTCGGTGATGATCGGGGTGGTGTAGGGGTCCCAATCGCCGAGGCGCTGGCCGCGCTTCACGGTGTCGCCGTCCTTCACCCGCAGGCGGGCGCCGTACGGCGGCTTGTAGGTTTCACGCTCCTTGCCGTCGACCAGAACGCTGACGGTGGTGTTGCGGCTCATGATGACCAGCGCGCCGTCCGAACCCACGACCGTCGGACCGATCACGCGGACCGTACCTTCGTTCGAGGCTTCGAAGAACGACTGCTCGGCCACCTGGGCGGTGCCGCCGATGTGGAACGTCCGCATGGTCAGCTGCGTGCCGGGCTCACCGATCGACTGGGCGGCGATGACGCCGACCGCTTCACCGATGTTCACCGGAGTGCCGCGGGCCAGGTCGCGGCCGTAGCAGGCGCCGCAGACGCCGATCTTGGCTTCGCAGGTCAGGACCGAACGAACCTTCACCGACTGAACGACCGCAGCCTCGATGGCGTCGGCGATGTTCTCGTCGATATAGGTGTCGGCCGGAACGACCAGCTCGCCGGTGCCCGGATCCTTGACGTCCTCGGCCGTGAAGCGGCCCAGGACGCGTGCGCCCAGCGAGACCAGCACGTCGCCGCCTTCGACGACGGCGCGCAGGGTGATGCCCCGCGTGGTGCCGCAGTCTTCCTCGACGATGATGCAGTCCTGCGCGACGTCGACCAGACGACGGGTCAGGTAGCCCGAGTTGGCGGTCTTCAGCGCGGTGTCGGCCAGACCCTTACGGGCGCCGTGGGTGGAGTTGAAGTACTCCTGAACGGTCAGGCCTTCCTTGAAGTTCGAGACGATCGGGGTCTCGATGATTTCACCGGACGGCTTGGCCATCAGGCCGCGCATGCCGCCCAGCTGCTTCATCTGGGCTTGCGAACCGCGGGCGCCGGAGTGGGCCATCATGTAGATGGCGTTGATTTCCTTCTCGCGGCCGTTCTCGTCCTTATGCTTCATCTGAAGCTCGGCCATCATCTCGTCGGCGACGCGATCGGTGGCCTTGGCCCAGGCGTCAACGACCTTGTTGTACTTCTCACCCTTGGTGATCAGGCCGTCGGCGTACTGCTGCTCGTATTCTTCAGCCAGCTTGCGCGTCTCTTCCACGATCGCGGTCTTGCGCGCCGGGAT
This sequence comes from Caulobacter sp. BE264, assembly GCF_031457805.1. NCBI lineage: Bacteria > Pseudomonadati > Pseudomonadota > Alphaproteobacteria > Caulobacterales > Caulobacteraceae > Caulobacter > Caulobacter sp. BE264. Next base: position 231,656 of record NZ_JAVDXI010000004.1, read on the forward strand.
GATGATGTCGTCCTTGCCGAACGAGATGCCGGCCTTGGCGGCTTCCTTGAAGCCCAGGCCCATCACCTTGTCGGCGAAGATCACCGTCGCCTTCTGACCGCAGTGGCGGTAGACGATGTCGATCAGATTGCCGATTTCCTTCTTGGTCAGCGCCTTTTCGATCAGGCGGTGGCCAATCTGGGGGTGGTGCGGCAGCAGGGCGGCGATCTTCATGCGGCCCGGCGTGGTGTCGATCACCTTGCGCAGCAGCTGACCGTCCGGAGTCATCTCGGTGTGGCGCGCCTTGATCTTGGCGTGCAGCGAGACGACGCCAGCGTCCATGGCGGCTTCGATTTCGCCGAGGTCGGCGAAGATCTTGCCTTCGCCCGGCTCACCGTCACGCGCGACCGACAGGTAGTACAAGCCGAGGACGATGTCCTGCGACGGCACGATGATCGGGCGACCGTTGGCGGGCGACAGGATGTTGTTGGTCGACATCATCAGGACGCGCGCTTCCAGCTGAGCTTCCAGGCTCAGCGGGACGTGCACGGCCATCTGGTCGCCGTCGAAGTCGGCGTTGAACGCGGCGCAGACCAGCGGGTGCAGCTGGATGGCCTTGCCCTCGATCAGCTTCGGCTCGAACGCCTGGATGCCCAGACGGTGCAGGGTCGGAGCGCGGTTCAGCAGGACCGGGTGCTCGCGGATCACCTCTTCGAGGATGTCCCACACCTGCGGCTGCTCGCGCTCGACCATGCGCTTGGACTGCTTGACGGTGCCCGACAGGCCCTTGGCGTCCAGACGCGCGTAGATGAACGGCTTGAACAGCTCCAGCGCCATCTTCTTGGGCAGGCCGCACTCGTGCAGCTTCAGCTCGGGACCCACCACGATGACCGAACGGCCCGAATAGTCGACGCGCTTGCCCAGCAGGTTCTGACGGAAGCGGCCCTGCTTGCCCTTCAGCATGTCGGCCAGAGACTTCAGCGGACGCTTGTTGGCGCCCGTGATGACGCGACCGCGACGGCCGTTGTCGAACAGGGCGTCGACCGACTCCTGCAGCATCCGCTTTTCGTTGCGGATGATGATGTCGGGCGCGCGCAGCTCGATCAGGCGCTTCAGGCGGTTGTTACGGTTGATGACCCGGCGATAGAGATCGTTCAGGTCCGAGGTCGCGAAGCGGCCGCCGTCCAGCGGCACCAGCGGACGCAGTTCCGGCGGGATCACCGGCACCACGGTCATGACCATCCATTCCGGACGGTTGCCGCTTTCCTGGAAGGCTTCCAGGATCTTCAGGCGCTTGGAAAACTTCTTCTGCTTCATGTCCGACACGGTGCCGGCCAGCTCCTCGCGCAGACGCTCAGCCTCTTTTTCGAGGTCGATGGCCTTCAGCAGGTTCTGGATGGCTTCCGCGCCGATCTCGGCGGTGAAGCTGTCGTCGCCGTACTCTTCCTGGGCGCGCATGTAGTCGTCTTCGCTGAGCAGCTGGTGCTGCTTCAGCGGCGTCAGGCCCGGCTCGGTGACGATGTAGTATTCGAAGTAGAGGACGCGCTCGATGTCCTTCAGCGGCATGTCGAGCATCATGGCGATGCGCGAGGGCAGCGACTTCAGGAACCAGATGTGGGCGACCGGCGAGGCCAGCTCGATGTGGCCCATGCGCTCGCGACGAACGCGGGCCAGGGTGACTTCAACACCGCACTTTTCGCAGATGATGCCCTTGTACTTCATGCGCTTGTACTTGCCGCACAGGCATTCGTAGTCCTTGGTCGGGCCAAAGATACGGGCGCAGAACAGACCGTCACGCTCGGGCTTGAACGTGCGGTAGTTGATGGTCTCGGGCTTCTTGATCTCGCCGAACGACCACGAACGGATCTTTTCCGGCGAGGCGAGCGAGATGCGGATCTGGTCGAAGGTCGGAGCGGCCTGGACCGGATTGAAGATGTTCAGGACTTCCTGGTTCATCTTGGTTCCTTCTGCGGGGTTTCCCGCGAAAAATTCTCTTTAGAGCGCTCCTCCCCCGCGTGCGGGGGAGGTGGCGGCGGAGCCGTCGGAGGGGGCTAGCTGGAGATCGGCCGAGCTGGCCCCCTCCGTCCCTCCGGGACACCTCCCCCGCGCTGCGGGGGAGGAGCCTCAGTCGACTCAGCTGTTCTCCAGCTCGACGTTCAGGCCGAGCGAGCGCATTTCCTTGACCAGCACGTTGAAGCTTTCCGGGATACCGGCTTCGAACGTGTCGTCGCCGCGGACGATCGACTCGTAGACCTTGGTCCGGCCGGCCACGTCGTCGGACTTCACCGTCAGCATTTCCTGCAGGGTGTAGGCCGCGCCGTAGGCTTCCAGAGCCCACACTTCCATTTCCCCGAAGCGCTGACCGCCGAACTGGGCCTTACCACCCAGCGGCTGTTGCGTGACGAGCGAGTACGGACCGATCGAACGGGCGTGGATCTTGTCGTCGACCAGGTGGTGCAGCTTCAGCATGTAGATGTAGCCGACCGTGACCGGACGCTTGAACTGCTCGCCGGTCAGACCGTCGAACAGGATCGACTGACCCGAGCGGTTCACGCCGGCCATTTCGAGGTGATCCTCGATGTCGTCCATGCGCGCGCCGTCGAACACCGGGGTGGCGATCGGAACGCCCTTGCCCAGGTTCTTGGCCAGTTCGATCAGCTCTTCTTCGGTTTCCGGCAGCTCTTCGTCCGGACCGTAGATGTCGCGCAGGCGGTCGATGAGCGCCTGCTTCTGACCGCCGGCCTGCCAGTCTTCCATCAGGTTGGTGATCTGCTTGCCGAGGTTGGCGCAGGCCCAGCCCAGGTGGGTTTCGAAGATCTGACCGACGTTCATGCGCGACGGCACGCCCAGCGGATTCAGAACGACGTCGACGTGCGTGCCGTCGGCGAGGAACGGCATGTCCTCGATCGGCAGGATGCGCGAGATGACGCCCTTGTTGCCGTGACGGCCGGCCATCTTGTCGCCCGGCTGCAGCTTGCGCTTCACCGCCACGAAGACCTTGACCATCTTCATGACGCCCGGAGGCAGTTCGTCGCCGCGCTGCAGCTTGTCGACCTTGTCTTCGAAACGACGGTCGAGGCGCTTGCGGTTTTCGTCGAACAGGCGGCGCAGCGACTCCAGTTCGCCCATCGCCTTTTCGTCTTCCAGAGCGATCTGCCACCACAGGCCCGAAGCGACCTGAGCCAGGCCTTCGGCGGTGATCTCGCCGCGCGACAGGCCCTTGGGACCCGAGAGCGCGACCTTGCCGATCAGCAGTTCCTTCAGGCGGCCCGAGATGTTGCGGTTCAGGATCGCGAACTCGTCATCGCGGTCCTTGCCCAGGCGGTCGATCTCGGCGCGTTCGATGGCGAGCGCGCGCTCGTCCTTGTCGACGCCGTGACGGTTGAAGACGCGCACGTCGACGATCGTGCCGGCGACGCCCGGGGGCAGACGCAGGGACGTGTCGCGGACGTCCGAAGCCTTTTCACCGAAGATGGCGCGCAGCAGCTTTTCTTCCGGCGTCATCGGGCTTTCGCCCTTCGGCGTGACCTTGCCGACCAGGATGTCGCCCGGCTGGACTTCGGCGCCGATCGCCACGATGCCGGCTTCGTCGAGGTTGCGCAGGGCTTCCTCGCCGACGTTCGGGATGTCGCGGGTGATTTCTTCCGGACCCAGCTTCGTGTCGCGGGCCATGACTTCGAATTCCTCGATGTGGATCGAGGTGAAGACGTCGTCACGGACGATGCGTTCGGAGATCAGGATCGAGTCTTCGAAGTTGTAGCCGTTCCAGGGCATGAACGCGACGAGCGCGTTGCGGCCCAGGGCCAGTTCGCCCAGCTCGGTCGACGGACCGTCGGCGATGATGTCGCCGGCGCGGATCTTGTCGCCCACCTTCACCAGCGGACGCTGGTTGATGCAGGTCGACTGGTTCGAGCGCTGGAACTTCGACATGCGGTAGATGTCGACGCCCGAACGCGCGGGGTCGGTCTCTTCCGTGGCGCGGATGACGATACGCGTACCGTCGATCTGCTCGACCACGCCGGTGCGCTTGGCGATCACGACGGCGCCCGAGTCACGGGCGACGACGGCTTCCATGCCGGTGCCGACCAGCGGGGCGTCCGACTGCACCAGCGGCACGGCCTGACGTTGCATGTTCGAGCCCATGAGGGCGCGGTTGGCGTCGTCGTTTTCCAGGAACGGGATCAGGGCGGCGGCCACCGACACGACCTGGCGCGGCGACACGTCCATCAGGTCCACCGTCTCCTTTTGCAGGAGGGTCGGTTCGCCATTGATACGGCCCGGAACCAGGTCTTCCACGATCTCGCCGCCGTCGACCTTGATGTTCGACTGGGCGATGACGTGCTTGGATTCCTCCATCGCCGACATGTAGACGACTTCGTCCTGCGGCTTGCCGTCCTTCACGCGACGGTACGGGCTCTCGATGAAGCCGTACTTGTTCACGCGGGCGTGGGTGGCCAGCGAGTTGATCAGACCGATGTTCGGACCTTCCGGCGTTTCGATCGGGCAGATCCGGCCGTAGTGGGTCGGGTGCACGTCGCGGACTTCGAAGCCGGCGCGTTCGCGGGTCAGACCGCCCGGGCCGAGGGCCGACAGACGACGCTTGTGGGTGATTTCCGACAGCGGGTTCGTCTGGTCCATGAACTGCGACAGCTGCGAGGAGCCGAAGAATTCACGGACAGCGGCGGCGGCCGGCTTTGCGTTGATCAGGTCGTGCGGCATGACGGTGTCGATGTCGACCGACGACATGCGTTCCTTGATCGCGCGCTCCATGCGCAGCAGGCCGACGCGGTACTGGTTTTCCAGCAGCTCACCGACCGAGCGAACGCGACGGTTGCCCAGGTTGTCGATGTCGTCGATTTCGCCGCGACCATCGCGCAGACCCACCAGGACCTTCAGCACGGCCAGGACGTCTTCCTTGCGCAGGATGCGGACTTCGTCCGACACGTCCTGCTCCAGACGCATGTTCATCTTCACGCGGCCCACCGACGACAGGTCGTAGCGCTCGGCGTCGAAGAACAGCGACTTGAACATGGCCTCGGCGGCTTCCACCGTCGGCGGCTCGCCCGGACGCATGACGCGATAGATGTCGAACAGCGCGTCTTCGCGGATGGCGTTCTTGTCCACGCGCAGGGTGTTGCGCATGTAGGCGCCGACCGTGACGTGGTCGATGTCCAGCACGTCGATGGTGCTGAAGCCTTGATCGGCCAGGGCCTGGATCGAGGTGACGTCGAGCTCGTCGCCGGCTTCGGCGTAGATTTCGCCGGTCGCCATGTTGACGGCGTCACGGGCCAGGTAGCGGCCGGTCAGGGCTTCGGGCGCCAGCAGCAGGGTCTTCAGGCCGCCGTCGGCGAACTTCTTGGCCTGGCGAGCCGTGATCTTGGTGCCGGCCGGAGCGACTTCCTCGCCCGTGTCGGCGTCGACCAGCGGGAACTCCGGCTTCACGCCGCGCCAGCGCTCGGGCTTGTACGGGGTGGCCCAGCCGCCCGAACGCTTCTCGAACGGCACGACGTCGTAGAACGTGGTCAGGATCTCTTCGCCGTCCATGCCCAGGGCATAGAGGAAGGTCGTGGCCGGCAGCTTGCGGCGGCGGTCGATGCGGACGTAGACGATGTCCTTGGCGTCGAACTCGAAGTCCAGCCACGAGCCGCGGTACGGGATCACGCGTGCAGCGAACAACAGCTTGCCCGAGGCGTGGGTCTTGCCCTTGTCGTGGTCGAAGAACACGCCCGGCGAGCGGTGCATCTGCGAGACGATGACGCGCTCGGTGCCGTTGACGATGAAGGTGCCCTTGTCCGTCATGAGCGGGATGTCGCCCATGTAGACGTCCTGCTCCTTGATGTCCTTGACCGAGCGGGCGCCGGTTTCTTCTTCGGTTTCGAACACGATCAGGCGCAGCTTGACCTTCAGCGGCGCGGCGAAGGTCATGTCGCGCTGAATGCACTCTTCAACGTCGTACTTGGGCTCTTCGAACTCGTACGAAACGTATTCGAGCACGGCGCGCTCGTTGAAGTCCTTGATCGGGAACACCGACTTGAAGACCGCCTCGACGCCTTCGTCGCGACGCAGGCCCGGACGGGTCTCGCGCTGAAGGAACTGCTCGTAGGAGGAGCGCTGAACCTCGATCAGGTTCGGCATCTGCACAGCCTCGGGAATGCGGCCGAACGACTTCCGGATCCGCTTCTTGCCGGTGAAGGATTGCGCCATGTTGTTTCCCTGCGGCGCGGACGGAGTCCGCGCGTGAATTCGAATATCCGCTGCGTCCACCCTCGCCGCTCTCCTCGTCGGAGAGCCGCGGACGCTGGAATTCCCCTGTCGGGCGACCGGGACCGGAAGCCTGACGGGCGCCCCTTCGCGCTGGTCGGAGGGCGGCTGACCGCGCCTCGGGGCGTAATACGGACGCGCGTAGGCGCTCCGCCGATGTCATCGTGAGCGCGGGGATATAGGGGATGAGGATGAGGAAGGAAAGGGGGATTCGTAACGCGGCGTAAATGCTGCGATCAGTCCTTGCGCAGGGCCTTGGCGGCCAGCGAGACGCCCAACCCGATCAAACAGACAAAAAAGGCGGCCTTGGTCAGCGCGCCGGCGACGTCCACGACAAAGCCGAGGACCCCAAACAGGATCATGAGCGCGAGAAGGACACCAGCGAGCTTGAGCATGGGGGATGAACGCAAACGACGGACGGGGGTTCCGCCCCCGTGCTAGGCTTTCCAGAGACCTATCGTCCCTTTGGGGCCACAGAGCACCGCGGCCTTTTTCGACGTCAGGCGCACGCTATTCATCGGCGCTGCAGAGACGCGCTCGAACGCGCCACCGCCCCGACTGACGATGGTCCCGGCCAGACCGGTGGCGATCACCGTGTCGCCCTTCGCCGAAATCGCGGACAGATAGCCGGCGGGCGCAGCGACCGGCTCGAACGCCAGGGCGCCAGGCGCCAGACGCGCCAGGTTCACGCCCTTGCCTTGCGGGCTCTTGTAGTCGCCCCCGCAGACCCACAGCGTCCCATCCTTGGCGAAGGTGACGGCGAAGGCCCCCTTCGACGGCGCATCGGCCAGGATCGGCGTCTCCATCGCCACGAAGACCCCACCGCCGCCGCGCGACAGATAGACCCGCGCCTTGCCCGCGCCGCCCGTGCAGAACGCGACCTGCCCCCGGCGACCGATTGCGACACAGCCATTGCTGGCGGCGAAGGCGCCCTCGTTCGCCGCGGCCAGCGGCACGCCCTCGGGCTTCAACCGAGCCCACGTCTCGCCCGCGTCGTTGGTGTAAAGCACCGTGAACCGTCCCTGGGTCGGATCCCCGAGGATGAAGCCACGCTTTTTGTCGACAAACGCGATCGAGTCCCAGAAGCCGTCCGGATCCTGGTTAGTCGTGATCCGCGTCCAGGTCTTGCCGCTATCCCGGGTGCGCCAGAGCTGCGAGGCCTCGCCCGGCCCCGCGCTCATCGCCAGGACATGCTGGTCATCGAACGCATGTAGCCCACGGAAGTCGAGCGCCTCCGCGCCGACGATCCGGAAGGCGTCCTGTCTCTGCCCCTTGCCCCTCACCACCCAGCCCTTTGAGCCGGACGCCCAGAAGGCCTTGCCGCCGGTTGGAGAAAGCCCTCGCAGTTCGCTGTCTGTCGAGGAAGCAGGGATCACGAGACCGCCGGCGGCCGCGGCGGGCGTCGCGACGAAGGCGGCGCCCGCGATGATGAAGTTTCTCCGGTCCATACGAACCCTCCCCAGGCAAGACACACCGGCTTCAGATGAAACCACGCCGAGCGCAACCCAAATCCCCTTCTTGCGCCCAGTCCGAACCCGTGTCGTCCGTGCGCCGGACGACGAATTGTTGGGCACGGCCAGGAAGGGTCGACCGGCTGCTCCCGGGGCGCTTCGGGTGGCTACATCGCCCGGTGCTTGGCTTGCGTCGCTTCGTCCAGACGCAAAAACCGCGCAGCATTGTTGTAGAGGATGTCGCGCTTTTGCTGGGCGGAGAGGAACGGCGCCTCGTCGATCACCGCGATCGACCGCTCGATCGTCTCGGGCCAGACCATCTGGTCGGAGCCGAACATCACCCGCTCGCCGAAGCCCGCGTCGACCAGCGCCTGCAGGTAGCGATAGAAGGCCGGGCGCGGCTGCGAATAGACGATGACGCCGGTGTCCACATAGACCTGCGGATGAGCGTAAAGCAGCGCCAGAGTGTCATCCAACATCGGATAACCCGCATGCATCACGTTGATCCGCAGTTTTGGATGCTTAATCAGCACTTCCTCCAGCAGCAGCGGACTGCTGAGCCGCGCGCGGTACCCCGAACCGGGAAGATAGGCGACACCAGGCGGGCCCGGTCCAATATGGATGGCCACCGGTACATCCATCTGCTCGGCGGCGGCCCAAAGATTCTCAAGCCGGGGATCATTCGGCGCGATCCCGTCATACTGGAAGCCCAGCTCGCCGATCACAGCCAGTTGCCCTGCCGCCTTGGCCTTCCCGAAATCATCGAGAAGCACCCTGGGCTTGGACAGCTCCTCATTGGCGGGCATGAGACTGGGCAGCACACGGTCCGGAGCCAGGGCGCGCCAGGCCATGACCCGCTTGTAGGGCCCGCTCACCACACCGATGATGTTTCGCTTGGCCATGATCGCCAAGGTCTTGTCGCGGATCTCATCGTCCGAGGTCGGCGACCAGATCGGATCGGCGCACTTGGGCGACTTGAACATGGCGCCAAGGCCGGCCATCCAGGTCTGACGCTGATCCCAGGTCGGCATGGGATTGATCGGCGTACACATCGCCAGGGGCGGCGGCCCCTGCTCGTCAGCGGCCAATGCATGCAGGTGCATGTCGATGATCGGATCGGCCGCCCGGGCCGGCGCGCTCAACACCAGCGCGCACGCCAGGCCAAGACCTATCAGTCCGTAACGCATTCGCCCCCCGACGCCAGACGAACAAGGTTCGCTCAACGCATGAGAGGTTAGGCCCAACAAGAAGGCAATACGGAACCCGCCTGATCTAGGCATCGTTGCTCGATCTTCAGCGCCGCCGGCGGCCCCGCGCTTGACCGCGTCGCGAGCGAGTCCATAACTCCCCCATGACCCATGCCGCCCTCGCTGACTTCGTTCGTGGCCTGCCCAAGGCCGAATTGCACATGCACATCGAGGGCAGCCTCGAACCTGAATTGATGTTCGAACTGGCCAAGCGTAACGGGATCACCCTGCCCTTCGCCTCGGTCGAGGAAATCCGCGCGGCCTACGCCTTCTCGAACCTGCAGGACTTCCTGGACATCTATTACCAGGGCGCGGGGGTGTTGATCACCGAAGCCGACTTCAAGGATCTCGCGCTCGCCTATTTCCAGCGCCTGGCGGCCGACGGTGGGACGCACGCCGAGATCTTCTTCGATCCCCAGACCCACACCGATCGCGGCATCGCCTTCGATGTGGTGATGAAGGGCCTGCTCGCCGGCATGGACGAGGCCGAGAAGACCTTGGGCGTCACCTCCAAGCTGATCCTCTGCTTCCTGCGCCACCTCTCCGAGGAGGCCGCGTTCGAGACGCTGGAACAGGCTAAGCCCTGGCTGAAAGAGCTTGCGGGCGTGGGCCTGGACAGCTCGGAAGTCGGCCATCCGCCCGCCAAGTTCGCCCGGGTGCTGCAAGCCTCGCGGGACCTCGGCTTGAAGGTCGTCGCCCACGCCGGCGAGGAAGGCCCCCCGGCCTATGTCTGGGAAGCGATCGACCTCGTAAAGGTCGACCGCATCGACCATGGCAACCGGGCGCTGGAGGACGAGGCTCTTACCGAGCGCCTCGTCAAGGACGGGATCACCCTTACCGTCTGCCCGCTCTCGAACCTGAAGCTGTGCGGCGTGCCCAGCCTGGACGTTCATCCGCTGAAGCGGATGCTGAACCTGGGCCTCAAGGCGACCGTCAACTCTGACGATCCGGCCTATTTTGGCGGGTATCTCCTGGAGAACTACCTGGCCACCGCCAGCGCTGTGGGCCTGACCCGCGACGAGATCGTCACCCTGGCCAAGAACAGCTTCGCCGGCTCGTTCCTGAGCGACGCCGAAAAGGCCGAGCGGATCGCGGGGGTCGAGGCCTACGCGGCCGCCTACTGAGCCGCGCGCCGTGAGCCTGATCGCCGCCACCGCCTATAAGGCCGGACACCCCGTCCGCGTCCTGGACCTGTCCTCGCCCGACGCCCTGATCCCGCGCGAGGGCGAGTTCGTCTGGATTGGCTTGGCCGAACCAGACGAGGACGAACTGCGCCGCCTGCAGTCCGCCTTTGGCCTGCACCCGTTGGCGGTCGAAGACGCGCTGCACGCCCGTCAGACCCCCAAGGTCGAGATCTATGGCGACCAGTTGTTCGTGGTGGCCAAGACCGCGCATCTGGAAGGTGACCGCATCGCCTATGGCGAGACCGACTTCTTCGTCGGACGCCAGCACCTGATCACCGTCCGCCATGGCAGCGCCCGAGCCCATACTGAGCTACGCGCCCAGCTGGAGGCGACGCCGGGCCTGCTGGCCCATGGCGTCGACTACGTTCTCCACGCGGTGCTGGACTTTATCGTCGACGGTTACATGCCGATCGTCGACCAGATCGAGGAAGAGCTGCAGGCGATCGAGCAGCGCGCCCTCGACGCCTTCCTCAGCCGAGCCGAGATCACCCGCATCTTCGCCCTGCGCCGCTCGCTGATGCGGTTCAAAAAGATGCTGGGTCCGATGGCCCAGATGGCCGGCGCCTTGGAACATCACGACCTACCCTGCATCGACAGAGAGGTGCGGATGTACTTCCGCGATGTCCATGACCACGTGCAGCGCACCGAGATTCTGGTCGACGGCCTGCGCGAGGTGCTCACCTCGGTCTTCGAAATCGCCAGCCTTCTGGAGCAACAGCGCCAAGGCGTGATCACCCGCCAACTGGCCGCCTGGGCCGCAATCCTGGCGGTGCCGACCGCGATCGCCGGGATCTACGGCATGAACTTCGAGCATATGCCCGAGCTGAAGTGGGCCTATGGCTACCCGGCGGTCGTCGGCGGGATCGTCGTGGTGTGCGGCCTGCTGTACCGGCGGTTCAAGAAGGCGGGGTGGCTCTAGGCCCCGCAGACTTCGACGATCTCATGATGCCGCGCCGCGTCAATGCCACTGCGTTGCTCGTCGGCTAGTCGGCTCTTGTCGCCGTCGAGCAGCAGCAGGCTCGGCCGCTCGTCCGGGGTTTGAAACTGGATCAGCAGGCGCGTACCCAAGGTCGTTCCTGGATAGGCGGCGAGCTTGTTAGCCAGTTTCGCCGGATGCGGCGGCTCCTCGCGGCCGTCCTCTTCGTAGAGCTCGAGGTAGCGCTGGAACACGTCAGCCTCGACCTCGGCCCAGACGCCCCAGCCGAAGTAGTCGTCCTCGCCCTTCAGCGGCACCGGCAGGATGCAGCGGATGAAGTAGCGATCGCCCCACTGGCAGAGGTCGTCGTCGTAGCGGACCTCGGCCTCCAGTTCGGCTTCGGGCAGCGCGAAAACCTCGTCCGGCAGGGAAAAGCCCCAGTCGCGGGTCAGAGCCTCATGGCGCTCGCCACACGTGGCGCATTGGAATTCTTCGGCCATCGAACCCTTCGGCTTGAGATTTCAGCCGATGATTAGGCCAAGTCGACCGCTCAGACCACCGCGTCGCGCAGAGCATCGCACAAGCGGTCGAGGCCCTCGATGTCGAGACCGGGATCCAGGTTCACAACCACCGTCGAGGCCGCCAGGTGATCGGCGTTGGGGGTTTCGTCGGCGGCGAGCGTGCGATCCCGGACCGCGCAACTGGCGGGCACGCCGGCCGCCTGGAGCTTCCAGGCCACAGCCCCAGCGTCGTCGGTCGGCAGGCTGAGCGCGCAGACGGGCGAAACCCAGCTCATGCCCCAGCCAGGCTGGAAACCGACGCCGCTGTCCAGCAACAGCACGCGTAGTTGTTGGGCTACGCCACAAAGCCGCTGGCGAAGGCCGGGCCAGGCGGCGAGACCGTCGTCTCCCGCGAACGGTGCGGCTTCGACCGCGTTGACCGGCACAGCGTCCTCACAGGCCAGGAACACCCCCTGCCCGCCGGGCAGCCCCACCAGGACCGGCACGGGCGCTTCAATGATCACATCGAAGGCGCCGTGGGCGTCGACGAGGATCGGCAGCCCCGTCTCGTCCCGGAACGCGGCCCAGGCGCGCATGTCAGGTGCGCGGCCGTGGGCGGCGGCCGGCACGATGGCCTCCAGCGGTCCCGGCGCCTCTGGCAGCCGCTCGCGCAGATGGTCGGTGTCGAACATGGCGCTGAACGGGTCGACGTCGACGAGCCAGGCCTTGAGCCCCGCAGCGGCGACGCCCGCGAGCGTCTCCGGATCGGCCAGGGCCGAGACCACGCAAACACCGCCCGAGCGCACGCCCAGGGCTTTCAGAGCCGCCGCTGTGGCCTCAATCCGAGCCGCGAAGGCGCGGGCGGCGACCGGCCGGACGAAACGGGCGGCTAGCCGCTGCTCCAGATCTGAGGCGTGACCTGCGGCGCCGAGCGCCCTGGCGACCGCGTCGAAATCGATGGGCGCGCCTGGCGCTCGCACAAGGCTTTTGGCCTCACGCGCCAGGTCGGCGAGAGCATTGATCGGAGCGGCGACGGGCTTCGGGCGCATGAGCTTGAACGCAATCCACGACGAACCGGGCGACCTCATGGCCGCACCATATGGTTAAGCAACCGTATTCATCGATTCCGCTCGCCCTAATGCGGCGCGCGGTCGCGGCAAAAAACGCCGCACAAGCTTACTGACTGGGCGACTTTTGCCATGAGTCGCGCAGTTCGCGCTTCAGGACCTTGCCGATGTGGCTGCGCGGCAGGCTGTCGACGATCACCACCTCAGCCAGGCGCTGGGTCTTGCCGACCTGGCCGTTGACGAAGGTCTTGATGGCCTCGGCCTCCGCGGCCTGCCCGCTCTTCAGCGCCACGAAGGCCACCGGCGTCTCGCCCCACGCGTCGGAGGGCACACCCACCACCGCCGCCTCAACCACCGCCGGATGCTGGACCAGCACCGCCTCCAGGTCCGACGGATAGATGTTGAACCCACCGCTGATGATCATGTCCTTCTTACGGTCCATCAGGGTGAGGAAGCCCTCCTCGTCGAACCGGCCGACGTCGCCTGTCCGGATGAAGGTCCAGCCTTCGGGCGAGATCCAGGTCGCTTCGGCGGTCTTGTCGGGACGGCCATGATAGCCGTTCATCATACTGGCCGAGCGCCCGACAATCTCGCCAACCACGCCGGGCCCGACCTGCTGGCCGTCCTCGTCGACCAGCCGGATATCGTGGCCGGGCGCCGGACGCCCGACCGTGTGCAGCTTGTCGGGATGCTCATGGGCCATCAGGATGCACGTGCCGCCGCCCTCAGTCATGCCGAAGTACTCGACCAGACCGCCAGGCCAGCGCTTGAGCACCTGGGCCTTGAGCTCGGCGGCGAACGGGGCGCTGGTGCAGAACTTCATTCGCGTGGAGGAGAGGTCGTAGGCGTCGAAGTCCGGATGCTCCATGAGGCGACGGTACTGCACCGGCACCAGCATGGTGTGGGTCACGCGATGCGTCTGGGCCAGCTCCAGATAACGAACCACATCGAACTTCTTCATCAGCACCACGGTCCCGCCGCCCGCCAGGGTCGGGAAGAAGCAGACCAGCGTGGTGTTGGAATAGAGCGGCGTCGACAGGAGGCTGACGGGCGCGTGACCGTAGCCGATCGCGTCGCCGACGAAGATATGCTTCCAGCGCATGCCGTGCGACTGGACGATGCCCTTGGGCGTCCCAGTCGTGCCGCTGGAATAGATGATATTGAAGGGATGCTTGGGTCCGATTTCGACGGACACGGGCGTCGCGCCCTCAGGCGCCAGCCAGCGGTCGAACGCCTCGCCAGCGGCGGAGCCGTCCAGCGCGATCGCTCGCATCGGGATGGGCGCCGGCTTCTGGGCCTCGGCGACGCCGGCGTCGAGGAAGAACAGCCTGGCGCCGCAGTCGGCGACCATCACGGCGATCGACTCCGGCGTCGACGACGGCGCGATCGGGGCCACCGCAACGCCCGCCCGCAAGGCGCCCAGGAACAGCGCCGCGTAAGGAATCGACGACAGGGCGCAAACCGCCACCGCCTCGCCGGGCGTGATCCCGTCGCGCTGCAAGGCCGCCGCGACACGATCCATCAAGGCGTCAAACTGGGCGTAGGTGACCGCCTCGCCGGTCTCCATGACGACGGCCAGGCGATCGGGATTCTCCCGCGCGCGCTCACGCAGGACATCGCCGATGGTCCCGTAGTCGGCGGCGATCATAGCGGCGAGGGCGGACATTCTAGGAACTCCTCCCTTCCCCTTGGATGGGGAAGGGCTGGGGATGGGGTGACACCGTTGGACATGGGGGCGCGGCTTCAACCGCCGCATCACCCCACCCCTCCCCCTCCCCATCAAGGGGAGGGGAATTCAGCTCAAGCGTCCTTGAAGCCCTTGCCTTCGGCGACCAGGCGCTCGAGCAGGGCCGAGGGCTTGAAGTCGTCGCCCAGCTCGGCGTGGAACTGCTTCATCTTGGCCAGGACCTTGTCGAGGCCGACCAATTCGCCCCAGAACATCGGGCCGCCGCTGTAGACTGGCCAGCCGTAGCCGTTGATCCAGACGATATCGATGTCGGAGGCGCGGATGGCCTTGCCTTCTTCGAGGATCTTCGCGCCCTCGTTGACCATCGGATAGAGGCAGCGCTCCAGGATCTCCTGGTCGGTGATGTCGCGACGCTGGATCTGACGCTTCTCGGCGAAGTCGCGGATGACCTCCTCGACAACGGGCGAGGGCTTGGCGTTGCGGTTCTCGTCGTAGTCGTAGAAGCCCTTGCCGTTCTTCTGGCCGCGGCGATCCATCTCGCAAAGCACTTCGCGCACGGTCGAGGAGCTGGTCTTGGCCGGGTCCCAGCCGATGTCGAGGCCGGCCAGATCGCTCATCGCGAAGGGCCCCATGGGCAGACCGAAGTCGTACAGCACACGGTCGACGTCCCAGGGCATGGCGCCTTCCAGGATCAGCTTCTGGGCCTCGCGCTGGCGCTGGGCCAGCATGCGGTTGCCGACGAAGCCGTAGCAGACCCCGACCAGCACCGGGACCTTGCCGATGGTCTTGCTGAGCTTCATGCAGGTGGCGATGACCTCCTTGGAGGTCTTGTCGCCGCGCACCAGCTCCAGCAGGCGCATGACATTGGCCGGCGAGAAGAAGTGGGTGCCGATCACGCTTTCGGGACGGCTGGTGCAGGCCGCGATCTCGTCGACGTTCAGGTACGAAGTGTTGGTGGCCAGGATGGCGCCAGGCTTGGCGATCTTGTCCAGCTTGCCGAAGACCTCCTTCTTGATCTCCATCAGCTCGAACACTGCCTCGATGATCATGTCGCAGTCGGCCAGAGCCTCCATCTCCATGGAGGGCGTCAGTAGGCCCATGCGCTTTTCGACGTCGTCCTGGGTCAGCCGGCCCTTCTTGGCGGTGTTCTCGTAGTTCTTGCGGATGATCCCGACGCCGCGCTCCAGGTTTTCCTGTTTCGCCTCGATGATCGTCACCGGGATGCCGGCGTTCAGGAAGTTCATGGCGATGCCGCCGCCCATGGTGCCGGCGCCAATCACGCCGACCTTCTTGACGGGAATGGTCGGGGTGTCGTCAGGCACGTCCGGGATCTTGGCGGCCTGGCGTTCGGCGAAGAACACGTAGCGCTGGGCGGCCGACTGGCTGCCGGTCATCAGCTCCATGAACAGCTTGCGCTCGGCCTTCAGCCCTTCGTCGAAGGGCAGGTTCACCGCCGCCTCGATGCACTTGATGTTGTTCTCGGGGGCCATGAAGCCCCGGAACTTCTTGGCGTTGGCCTTGCGGAAGGCCTCGAAGATCTCGGGCTTGCCGCGCGCGGCTTCGACCTTTTCGTTCAGGTCACGGACCTTCTTCAGCGGACGGTTCTCGGCGACAACGGCCTTGGCGAAGGCGATAGCGCCCTCGCGCAGCTTGCCCTCCTCGACCAGCTCATCGAACAGGCCCATGGCGTGCGCGGCCTTGGCCGGCACGTGCTGGCCGCTGGTGACCATCTCAAGCGCCTTCTCGACGCCGACGATGCGCGGCAGGCGCTGGGTGCCGCCGGCGCCGGGCAGGAGGCCGATGTTCACTTCGGGCAGGCCGGCTTTGGCCGAGGGAACGGCGACGCGGTAGTTGGCGACCAGCGCCACTTCCAGCCCGCCGCCCAGGGCCGTGCCGTGGATCGCGGCGATCACCGGCTTGGGCGAGTTTTCGATGACGTTCTGCACGTCCTGCAGAGAAGGGCCGGTCATGGCCTTGCCAAACTCGGTGATGTCGGCGCCGGCGATGAAGGTCTTGCCGTCGCAGATCAGCACGATCGCCTTGACCGCAGCGTCGGCGATCGCGGCGTCGAACGCGCCGGCGAGCCCCTCACGCACAGCGGCCGACAGCGCGTTGACCGGCGGCGAGTTCAGCGTGACGACGCCGATGTCGCCTTCGACGGAAAAATCGGTGACGGCGTTGATCGCGGCCATGGCGGCTTCCACCCCTGTTTCTTGGTTTGAACGGTTGTTTGACAGCAGCGTGCATGCTCCGCCGCAGATGTCCAGACCTACGCAACGGCGCCCATTTCGCGGGCGCCCCCGGTTGACGGCCGGAAATGCATACTACAAATTCGAAATCAGAAGTTCGGCCGAGATCATCCGTGGGCTCGGAGGCGGCGCCGGGGGGCTGACCGGCGCACACCCTCCTGAAATCCAGAGAGAATGATCCGCGCCGGGGAGGGCGTTCGCGGGATTTCATGGGCTTTGGACGCGCCTTGCACGCGTCCTGACGTTTCGAAGTCGGTGGATTTCGCGAGCGTGACGTATTGCTCGCAATGCGTCGGACTTTGGTAAAGCGCAACTCGGCGCGGGAGGCTCTCCCGCGCCGTTTTCTTGCGGATAGGCGCCGCTGGCCTACCCCGCCGCCTCGGTGAAACTCGAATAGACCAGGGTCCGCAGCTCGCGACGGATCGGGTACGAGGTCGACGGCATCAGCTGGGTCATGAACACCACCGCCAGATCCTCGACCGGATCGATCCAGAACGCGGTCGAGGCCATGCCGCCCCAGAAGTACTCGCCATGCGAGCCCAGGTTCTTGGTACGGGCCTGATCGATGGTCATCGCGAAGCCGAGGCCAAAACCGAGGCCTTCAAACACCGCCTCGCTGAACAGCGACTTCGACGCCTGAACCAGTTCCTGGCCGCCGGGCAGGTGGTTCATCGTCATAAGCTTGATCGTCTTTGGGCTGAGCAGGCGCACGCCGTCCAGCTCGCCGCCATTCAGCAGCATGCGGCAGAACCGCATGTAGTCATCCGCCGTCGACACCAGGCCGCCGCCGCCCGATTTCACGGACGGATCGGAGAGATAGCGGCTCTTCTCGGGATCGTCCTGCAACACCACCTTGCCCGACGGCGTCAGGGCGTAGCAGGCGGTGAAGCGCTGGCGCTGGCTTTCAGGCACGAAGAAGCCGGTGTCGATCATCTTCAGCGGATCGAAGATGCGAGTCTTGAGGAACACGTCGAATGGCATCCCCGAGATCACCTCGACCAGGTAACCCAGGACATCGGTCGCGACCGAATAGTTCCAGGCCTCGCCCGGCGAGAACTCCAGCGGGACCGTGCCCAGCGTCTCGACGAAGGTCTTGAGGCCGCCTTCGCTATCGACGCCGTCCAGCTTCAGCTTGCGATAGGCTGCGTCGACATTGGTGCGCTGCTGGAAGCCATAGGTCAGGCCCGAGGTGTGGCGCAGCAGGTCGATGGTGCGCATCGGCTCCTTGGTGCGGGTCGTCTGGAACGCGCCGGCGACACCCGCCTGGAAGACGCCGAGGTCGCGCCAGGCCGGAATGAAGCGATGCACAGGATCATCCAGTGAGACGAGCCCCTCCTCGACCAGCATCATGAAGGCGACGCTGGTGACAGGCTTGGTCATCGAATAGATGCGGAACAGGCTGTCGGCCTTCAACGGCTTGCCGCGCTCAACGTCGGCGCTGCCCAATACCGAGGTATGGGCCAGCTGCCCCCGCCGCCAGACTTGGGTCAAGGCGCAGGGCAGTTTTCCCGAGTCGATGTACTTGGCCTGGATGAAGCTATCGATGCGCTTGAGGCGCTCTGAGGATAGTCCTACGGCTTCTGGCGTGCTCAACGTCCTGCTCTCCCCTTTTTCACGTCTTGATTGGCTCGGACCAGGACTCTCGCCGAGGCGATATGCCGCAACGTAAACTTTACCCAACCCTGCGCATCATCGATTGAAGACGAGCGAAGCGGGATGGGCAAGCACTTGGATAACGAGGCTGCCACCAGAATCGAAGCCGCTGCGGCTGACTGGTTCTTCCAGAACAGCCTCGAGATGTTCGTCGTGCTGCGCGACAGCAAGATCATCCGCGTCAATCCCGCCTGGAGCCAAGTGACCGGCTGGGCCGCCGAAGAGACCCTCGGCCGTCAGATCCGCGACTTCTTCCACCTGCACGATACCGAGGTGCTGACCGCCGCAGGTCACACGCTGAGAACCCTTGGCCACGCCCGTAGCGAAAACCGCCTGGCCCGAAAGGGCGGCGGTTGGCTGTGGGTCCGCACGCAATCGACCCTACTCGAAGACGGCGGACAGCTGATCGTCTTCCAAGACATCAGCGAGGACCGGGCGCGAGAGGCCGCCCGCCTACAGGCCGAACGCTCCAACGAGCTGCTGCGCAACGCCGCCGGCGTCTATGTCTGGCGCTTCAATCCCCGTAAGGGCGTCTACGTTTTCGACCAGGACATACCGACCCCCAGCGCGCCCGAAGGCGGGGCGCGGACGATGACGATCGCCGAGATGACCCTGTCCATTCACCCCGATGATCGCGCGCGCGTGTGGCAGGCCTTTTCTCGAACGCTCCATACGGGCGAGCACGTTGAAATCGACTACCGCTACCTAGACCCTGGCGCCGAGGCGTGGATCCACCTGCACGTGGCCTGGCGCGGCGTGCGCGGATCCAGCCCTGAAGCCTTCGACGTCATCGGCATCACCCAGAACGTCACTGAACTCGTCGCGGCGCGCGACGCGGCCCTCGCCGCCGCCGAGGCCAAGTCGCAGTTCCTGGCCAATATGAGCCATGAAATCCGGACGCCGATGAATGGCGTGCTGGGCGTGCTGCACCTCCTGAAGACCGAGAAGCTGTCGGACGACGGCCGCCGCCTGCTGACCGAGGCTCTGGGATGCGGCGAAATGCTGTCGGAGCTTCTGAACGACATCATCGACTTCTCCAAGATCGAGGCTGGGAAGCTGGAGTTGTCCGCCGAGCCCGTCTGCCCGGCGACGTTGCTTCGCGGCGTCGCAGACATGCTTCGCGCGCAGGCCGAGGCCAAAGGACTTTATCTCCGGGTCGAGGCGTCGGGTGATCTTGGGTGGGCCGCGACCGACCCCCTTCGCCTGCGCCAGGCCCTGTTCAACCTGATCGGCAATGCGGTGAAGTTCACCCTGGAAGGCGGCGTCGTCGCGCGGCTGTCCGGAAACAGAATAGACAGCCCAGAAGGCGGGCGGCTGAGGCTGCGGTTCGAGATCGACGACACAGGCGTCGGCATCGGCGAAGAGGCCGGTGCGCGGCTGTTCGAGCGCTTCCGGCAGGGTGACGGTTCGACCACACGGCGGTTCGGGGGCTCCGGCCTGGGCCTCGCGATCTGCAGACGTTTGGCCGAGATGATGGGCGGCGAGGTCGGCTTTGAGAGCCAGCTGGGCAAGGGCTCGACCTTCTGGCTTGAGGTGGACGCACAAGCCTGCGCGCGCCCCGACCTTGAGCAAACCAACGCAGACGGCCCCCTGTTCGACGGCCTCCGAGTGTTACTGGTGGAGGACAACGCCACCAATCGACTGATCGCGACGCGCATGCTCGAGGCGCTTGGGGCGCGGGTGACCACCGCCGAAGACGGCGCGCAAGGAGCGGCGGCGGCGCGCGAGGGCTTTGACCTGATCATGATGGATATCCAGATGCCGGTGATGGACGGCGTCGAGGCCACCCATCGCATCCGTGCGATCAAGGGCCCGGCCGGCGCCACGCCCATCCTGGCCATGACCGCCAACGCCATGGCGCACCAAAAGGCCAGCTATCTCGCAGCGGGGATGAACGGCGCCGTCGCCAAGCCGCTGTCGCCGATGGCCCTGGCGCAGACGATCGCCGCGGCCCTGACAACGGATCGACCCACTCAGCGGAAAGTCTCCTAGAACGCTCCAGAGCAACCTCGCCTGAAACAATCCTGACAAATCGGGGCTGTAGGCAGCCACTATTGTCCCACGACAGACGGCGTTGGCCTTTAAGCCAGCTCCATGGACGCCTAGATTGGACGCGAGAGTCCAGTGGCCGGCGCGACCGTCGGTCGTCATAGGACCCCGGGGATTTGAAGGCGATGGACGACGGTCGGATCGCGGGAGCGGCGACGGCGCGCTACGCGAAAAAGAAGGAGACGATCCTGGCGGCGGCCACAGCGATCCTGAACCGCCAGGGCGTCCGCGGCATGACTCTGGCCGATGTCGCCGCCAGCGTCGGCCTCAACACCACCAGCGTCACCTACTACTATCGGAAAAAGGACGACTTGGCCGCCGCCTGCTTCATGCGCGGACTCGAGCGCTTCGAAGCCATGGTCGAGCAGGCCGCCGCCGAGGCGCGCCCGGCGGAACGGATCGTCAAGTTTCTAGATCTCTATCTCGACCTCAATCGTCGCGTGCGTCTGGGGGAAGCGACGCCGCTGACCAGCTTCGCCGAGATCAAGGCCCTCAAGGAGCCTCTGCGCGGCTCGGTCGTTGGCGCGTTCAATGACCTGTTCCGACGGGTGCGAAGCTTCTTTGACGACCCGTCCCTGGCGCATCTCGACAAACCTCAGCGCAATGCGCGCACCCATCTGCTGATGGAACAGGTGTTCTGGTCGGGGCGCTGGCTACGCCGTTACGACATCGAGGACTACGGCCGGGTGCTTGAGCGGATGAGCGACATCCTGCTGAAGGGCCTGCCCGTGGCGAACCGAGCATGGGAGCCGCATTCCCTGCCCGATCCGACGCCTGTGTCGCCTGAAGGCCTGGAGTGGCGCGAGACCTTCCTGGTCGCGGCGACGCGCCTGATCAACCAGCGCGGCTATCGCGGGGCCTCGGTCGAGGACATTTCCGCAGCGCTGAACGTCACCAAGGGCTCGTTCTATCACCATCACGAAGACAAGGACGCCCTGGTGACCGAGTGCTTCGAGCGCACCTTCACGGTAACCCGTCGTTCTCAGCTCGACGCGCGGGCCCTGCCGACGGACAGCTGGACACAGCTGGTGTCGACCGCCGCCGGCCTGACCAGCTACCAGCTGTCCGAGCATGGCCCGCTACTGCGCGCCTCGTCGCTCGGCGCCCTGCCCGAGCCGCTGCGCAGCGACATGGCTGACGGCTATATGCGGGGCTGGCAACGCTTCGCATCCATCATCTCGGACGGCGTGGCCGACGGATCGATCCGGGCGGTCGACGCCAGCATCGCAGCCCATATGATCAACTCGATGCTGAACGCCGCCGCCTCGCTCGAGGCCTGGGTGCCCGGGCTGAAGCGTGAAGAGGCCGCGAACCTGTTCGCCCGACCGCTGTTGACGGGCGTCCTCAGCTAAGCCGCAGCACCCGGCGACGCCCGTTAACCATAGGGTGCCCAAGCCGGCGGGCGACTGCTACCATCGGCCCCTCGATTCGCTAGAAGTCGCGCGCCATGACGACCATCAATCCGTATGCGTCGACCTATGCGCCCGGCCTGACCGCAGGTCAGACGGCGGCCCAGCGCGCAAGCCAAGCCGCCTCCCAAGCCAAGACCCGCGACCAGAGCGAGACGATCAACACCCCGGCGGTGAACGTCACCCTGTCGCCCGCCGCGCAGGCGGCGCTGAAGGCGCAAACCGATGCCCGAACGATCGAGACGGTGGTCGCCGAGGCTAAGGCCCAGATCACCGCGCGCCTGAAAGCGGCCGGTGCGGCCAGCGCGCTGAAGGACGGCGCTCCCGCCATCGACCTGACGGCTCTGGACCGGCGCACGCTGCATGCCGTGGCCAGCAACAAGGGCGGGCAGTTCCCGATGGAGCAGCAAGTGGTCGCCGCCCTGGCCTTGAAATCGCAACAAGACGCCATGCTCGCCGGCCCCGCCGCTCAGGCCCGGCTCACCGGCGACTACACCAGTCTCTATCAGGCGGCCCTGGATCATCTGGACACGGCAGGGCCCGAGGAGAAGGCGTCCGCCGCCTGGAGCCGCGAACACGAGGCCCTGGTCGAAGGGCGCAAGCAGGCCATCGCCCGCCCAGGCCTGGCGCCAGCCGGCGTCGCGAATGACAGCGTGGCGGCCTACATGAAGGAGACCGGCAGCGCCGTCGCCGGCGCCAAGACCCGCGACTTCAGCAAGGTCGCCGGCGACGTCCGTCTCGCGCTGGACAAGCAGTATGAACTGGCTTTCGCCCCCGAGGCGGCCAAGGATCGCGACAGCGGCGAGATCGACTTCCGGCGGTTCGACGATCGTTCGTTGTCCGCCATCGCACTGAACAAGGACGACCAGTTCTCAACCCACGAGATCGCCCAGGCCAAGGCGGAGCTCCGTTCCCGCGACAGCGCCGCCATCAAGGCAAGCTACCAGTCCACAGCCGACGAGGCCGGCGGCTTTGGCAAGGCCATGATCACCCGCTACGCCGCCATGACCACCGAAGAACGGCAAGCCGCCGGCTGGACGCCCGACCTCTACGCCAAGATGACGGACCTGCAGGCCTCCCGCGAGAAGTTGGCGCAGATGTTCAATGCGGACGGCTCAGTGGCCGGCCCCGCCAGCCTGCTCGACTGGCTCTAGAGCATTTCACGACCTGACTGCGACAGGCCGTGAGCTCTAATCTTTTGTTTTGGCGCATTTTTCTTCACGCGAACCGGAACCACTTCGCTCGAAAAATGATCTAGACGCGCCCGACCAGGCAAGAAGACGGCGCGTCCTTGGGGGAAGGACGCGCCGCAAGTTCCCACACGCTCCGAGGAACTAGAACTTCTTACGCAGACCCACCTTGTAGGTGCGGCCCAGCGGATCGCCGGTGAAGGGGTCGTAGCCCAGGTCGAGACGGGCGTAGGACGGATCCTTGTCGAAGATATTGGTGATCGCCAGGGTGGCCGTGGTGTCCCAGGGCAGGAAGACGCGATAGGCGAGGTTGGTCAGGACCTGCTTTTCGATCTTCTTGCCCGCGCTGACCGTGACGCCGGCGCCCGTGGTGTCCTTGTAGGCGTTCGCCGCGAACGGCGCGGTGCGCTGGTCGGTGTAGGAGCCGATGTAGTGCACCGACAGACGCAGGTTGTGCGGGCCGGAATTCCATTCCGCATAGGCGTCGCCCTTCCACTTCGGGATCGGCACGACGGTGGTCTGGTAGTTTAGGAGACCCACGGCGTCGAAGGCCTTCTCCACAGTGATGCCTTCCACCTGGGTTGCGCCGACCTTGTACTTCTGGATGTAGGTCGCCGAGCCGCCGATCGAGATGTCGCCGCCCATCACCTCGCGGAAACGATAGTCGGCCGAGAAGTCGAAGCCCGCGTTCTTCACCGGCGCGCCGTTGATGTAGTTGGTGCGAAGGCGCGCGATACTGGTCGTCGGCGTGGTGCAGGCGCCGGTGAAGGTGAAGCGCGCCACCAGGCCCGCATAGGCGGGGTCGGCGCAATTGTTCGCACCGGCCGCACCGTTCGGATAGAGCGAGGCCACCATGCCCGCCACCGGCTCGGCGACGATCGGATCCTTAAAGTCGAAGTAGAAGTAGTCGACGCTGGCCTTGAACTCGCCCGTCTTAAAGAGAAGGCCGAAGTTGTAGGTCTGGGCTTTTTCCGGCTTGAGGTTCGGGTTGCCGTAGATGTCGACGGCGCGGAACACCCCCAGAATGCCTTGCAGCGACGTCACCGAGGTCGTGGTGGTCAACGGGTCGGGCGGTCCGCGGAAGGTCGAGCCGGCGGAAGCGCGCAGGGCCAGCCAGGGGGTGGCCTGCCACCGTAGCGACGCTTTCGGGTTGAAGGTCGAGCCCACCGCGCCGCCGTATTGCTCAAAGCGCGCAGCCAGCTGAGCCTGGAAGTCGTCGGTGATCGGCACGGAGAGTTCGCCGAACGCCGCCGTCACGTCGCTCTGGTTGTCAGCCTCGTTGCCGACGCCCAGGAACATGAACGGCCCGTTGCGCACCGAGCCCGTGCAGGTGGTGACGCCGAAGTCCGGCGTATTGACGCACGGGTTGATGGCCGCGTTGCTGATGTCGTTGTAGTCGGCGGTGAAGTAGCTGCGGCGATACTGGACGCCGGCGGCCCAGGCGATATCGCCACCTTTCAGGGTGATGTTGGTCTTGCCGTTCAACACCGCCTCGCCGACGAACAGGCGCGAGGCCTGCTTGGTCGACAGCTTCTTGAAGAACCAGTCGATCAGGTCCTTGTTGTTGGCCAGCGCGGGATTGTAGCCGGCGTTGGCTTGCCCGGTGATGGCGTTGCCCGGGATCGCGCTTGCGAAGGGGTTGTAGTACATGCACTGGCCGACGCCGGCCGTCCCCTGAACGCCGGGCAGCGACGGGTTGCTGTCACAGAGCGGGCCGCCCAGACCTTGCAACGCCAGAGCGAAGCGGTTGACCAAGGTGTCATAGCCGGTGCGGATGCCGATCTCTTGCGAGTAGGTCAGCGCCACGTCCCAACCGATGCCGTTCTCGAACTCGCCGGACAGATCAGCCGACACCCGGAAGGCGTCGAACGAGCGCGCGCCGATCGAGGGGCCATAGCCGAACTTCGGATTGCCGCCGATGCCGAACGGCCGGTTGGCAACATTGAGCGCGCCGAACGCGAAGACCGAGCTGGGGACCGTGCTGACCGCGCCCGTCGCCAGGCTGGACAGTTGCACCGTGGGGTTCGCCGCCATGAAGGCGATCAGACCCGGATTCGTCGCGGGCACGACGTACCGCCCGGGAATGGGCGAGGCCTCGGCGGTCGGCACCGCCAGGGCGGCGTAGGACGGCGAGGTGTTCCACTCAGGCACGTCCGTATGCGCGTAAAGCACCTCGACGTGGAACTTGGTCGTCGCCGAAAGATCGGCGTTGGCCTCGGCGTAGGCCTGAATGGCGTTGGACTTCTCGACCAGGTTGTCGAAGGGCGTGTAGTGCCAGTAGCAAACCGGCGTCAGGCCGCTAAAGCCCGCGAAGCCGCCCAGGCTCGAGCAGGCGGGGTCGCGCATGCCGTTGGTCGTGCTGGCCAGCGGAATAAAGGTCGACGGGTTGCCGGCGGCGGACCAGCCCGCTTCCGGATTGCTCAGATACGACCGATTGGCCCAGTCCCGCTCGGCGACTGAGAGCTTCGAGCGATGCTGCCAACCGAGGCTGGCCAGGACGTTGCCGTTCTCCCAGACCTTGCCCCAGGTGAAGTTCAACCCGTAGTCGCCGTCGGAGCCGTTGATGTGTCGGTAGTCGGCGCCGACCTCCAGGCCCTCGAAACTCTTCTTGGTGATGAAGTTGACCACCCCGGCGATGGCGTCGGAGCCGTAGGTGGCGGCTGCGCCGTCTTTCAGGACCTCCAGACGGCCGATGGCGGCCGAGGGAATGATGTTGGTGTCAACAATACCCGCCCCGGCTTGACCAAACGGGTTGATCGCCAGGCGGCGACCGTTCAACAGCACCAGGGTGCGCTGAGAGCCAAGACCCCGCAGGTTCACCGAACCCGAGCCCTCCGAGCCCTGGGCGCGACTGTCGAACTGGTTGGTGTCCCCCAGCACACCGTTGGAGACCGAAAGCGCCTTCAGCAGCTCGACGGTGGACGGCGAGCCGCGCTTCTGCAGCTCTTCGGCGCCGATCACCTCCACGGGAAGGGCCGCGTCCTCAGGCGTGCCTCGGATGAAGGATCCGGTGACGACGACCTCTTCGACCTGGGTCGAGGCATCCGGCTTCTGGGCCTCTTGGGCCTGAGCCGCGCCCGCCATCGCCAGAGCCAGCGCGAGACATGATCCTCCGCGCAGGAAGCTGCTTCTGTTCATTCGTATTCCCTCCCTCGGTTCTTTCTTGATTGGCCGGTCGTCTTTTCGCGGGGCCATGTCGCGTTCAGCTCGGCGGCGATGTTCCCGACACGATGCCGGCGCGTACGCGTTCCTCAGCGCGGATGCAGCCGCGCTGCTCAGCAGGTTCTTTTTCGAAACCTTGAGATGCGTCGTAGGAAGCCGACAAGCTTTGGTCCCCCGGGGCCGAACGCCTGAAAAGCCGCGCAACAGGCTCGCCAACAGCGACGAGTCGAGCATTCAACAAACTATGTCGAACACCTGTTTCGATGATGCGGTATGTTTTGCCGTCGCGTCAACCTGCGCTGGGCTCGGCGGGTGGACGGCGCGTCAATCCACCACACTGCTGACAGGTATGGGATCAAGGACGGGCAAGCCTACGTCCGGCGGCTGGGCGCGCCCGTTAAAGCTCACATCTGGGGGTTCCCCTTCCGGAGCCACGCCCCTAAGTGGGAGACCATTGGTCGCCAGGGCGCGTTGGGCGTCATAACAATCGGGTTGTACGACATGCGTCACGCCAAGACCGGCGCTTACATCGCGACGTTCGCGCTTCTGGCGATTGGCTCTGCGGCCTGCACGACACCCGCGCAGAAAGTCGATCCTCAGCTTCCCAGCGCCTACGGAACCTCCAGCGCTGCGCCGCTGGGGGCTCAAGCCCTTGATCAGTGGTGGACGCAGTTCGGCGACCCCGCCCTGAACGACCTCGTGACCACGGCCCTGGCGCAAAGTCCCGACGCGCGACTGGCGGCCGCGCGCCTGGATGAGGCGCGGGCCATCCGCCAAGGCCAGGTGCGGCAAATCTTCATTCCACAGACGCCGCTGGTCGGCTCGGCGCAGCGGACCGACACTGACATCAGCGACCAGAGCGGCACGGGCGGTTTTACCCAGGGCGGCGTGAGCAAGACCTACGCCGCCAATTTCGACGTCTCCTGGGAGCTGGACCTGATCGGGCGTCGCCTCGCCGCGCTGCGGGTGGTGAAGAACGACATGGCGGCGGCGCGCTTCGCCTACGAAGGCGCCCGCGCGGCTCTCGCCGCCAACGTGGCTCAATCGTACTTCGAAGCGCGCGGGCTGGCGGTCCAGCTGGACGACGCGCGAGAGAGCGTCCGTATCGCCAAGGCCTTGTCTGACACCGCCAGCGAAAGGGGGCGGCGGGGTCTGACCGCGACCTCTGAAGGCGAGCGCGCCGCTGCGGACCTCGCCCAGGCCGAAGCGCAGGCCGCCGCCTTGGACGCGCAACTTCGGACGGCGCGCCGCACCCTTCTGATCCTGGTGGGCAAGGGCGTCGACCCGCTCGAGTCCCTACCAATCACGCCCTCGCTGGCCAAACCTCCAGCCGTCCCGGCCGCGACGCCCGGACAGTTGCTGGCCCGGCGTCCGGATGTGCGCGAGGCCGCGGCGCGACTGGCGTCGGCTTCGGGCAACCTCAACATCAGTGAGCTGGCGCTGTTCCCGACCCTAACGCTCACGCCGGGCGTTGGAGTATCGAAATCGATCACGCCCAGCTTCCTGGAACCCCGGGCGGAGACCTCGACGACGAGCTCGGCCTGGACGGTCGGGGCCAACCTCTCGATCCCGATCCTGAACATCCCCAAGCTGATGTCCGACATCAAGGCCAGCAACGCTCGGGTGGAGCAGGCCGCGATCACCTACGAGAAGACGGTGCAGACCGCGTTCGGCGAGGCCGACAACGCTCTCGTGCAATTGGCCGCCGATGAGCGCCGCGTCGCGCTGTTGTCGGCTGGCGAGCGACGGGCCGCTGTCGCTTACGAAGCCAGCCGCAAGGGCTATGCGGCCGGGCTCACCGATCTGACCACGGCGCTGCAGGCCGAACAGGCCTGGCGCGCCGTCCGCTCGGCCGCCACCGGCGCCCAGACCCAGGCGCTGCAACGCGCCGTGCAAACCTACAAGGCTCTCGGCGGCGGTTGGTCGCCCGAAGCTGTCCCGACCAAGGCTTCCGCGCAGTGAGACCCGCTCCGATGACGACCCGCTATATGATCGCCACCGCCCTGGTCTGCGCCGGCGTGGGCCTGACCGCCTGCGGCGGCAAGAAGGACGCCGCCGCCGACAAGACCACGCCAGCCGCGTCCGCGCGGGTGGTCAGCGTCGGCAGCGTCGAGACGCGCCCCTTGGGGGGCGGCGTAGAGGCCTCCGGACTGCTGGTCTCCCGCGAAGAAGCCGCCGTTGGATCGGAGCTGACCGGTTACCGCGTGGCGCGTCTCTACGCCGACGAGGGCGACTGGGTCCGCGCCGGTCAGCCGCTGGTCCAGCTGGACGACACCCTGCTGCGGGCCCAGATCGACCAGCAGTCGGCGGTGACCGCCCAGGCTCAGGCCGAGGCGGCCCGGGTGTCGGGCCTCGATGGACAGGGCGTCCTCAGCCAGGAACAGATCGAGACGCGACGCTACCAGGCCAAGGCCCAGGAGGCGGCGCTGAAGGAGCTGCGGACGCGCGCCTCGCGCATGACCATCACCGCGCCCGTCAGCGGCCGGGTGTTGTCGCGCGGCGTCCAGCCCGGCCAGATCGCTGGCGGCGGAACCGCCCCGTGGTTCACCATCGCCCGCGACGGGCTGGTGGAGCTGGACGCCGAGGTCAATGAAACCGATCTGGGCGGCGTTCGCCCCGGCCAATCGGTGGCCGTGTCCCTGCCCGCCGGCCAGGCCCTGACCGGGGTCGTGCGCCTGATCAGTCCGCGCGTCGACAGCGCCAGCCGGCTGGGCAAGGTGCGCATCCGCCTGCCCGTCCGCCCCGACCTCCGTCCTGGCGGCTTTGCCCGCGCCACGTTCGGCGCCTCTGGCGCGCCGGTGACGGCGGTTCCGGAATCCGCCATCCGCTACGAAGCCGACGGCCTGTTCCTGATGACGGTCGACAGCAACAACCGCGCCAAACAGGTCCCGGTGAAGATCGGCCAAAAGGGCGGAGGCTGGGCCCAGGTGCTGCAAGGACCCGCGCCGGGCGCTCGCATCGTCCTCGGCGGCGCAGCCTTTGTCAGCGATGGTGACGTGGTCCGTCCGGCCCCGGCGCAGCAGGCGGCGCGCTGATGATCGATCGGAACAATACGAGCGAGCACCCCAGCGGTCAGCTCCGCGTCTCGGCGTGGGCGATCCGCAACCCCATCCCTGTGGCTGTGGTGTTCATCGCCCTGATGATCGCCGGCGTCGGGGCCTATCTGGGCCTGCCCATCAAGCAATTCCCGAACGTTGAGTTCCCTGCCGTGACCGTGACGGTCACCCAGAGCGGCGCCGCGCCAGGCGAGATGGAGACTCAGGTCACGCGTCCCATTGAGGACGCGGTCGCCAGCATCTCCAACGTCAAGACCATCCGCTCGTCGGTGGTTCAAGGGGCCTCGACCACGACGATCGAGTTCAACCTTGGCGAAGACCTGCAGAAGGTCACCGACGAGGTCCGCTCGAAGGTCGATCAGGCGCGCGCCGTGCTGCCGCGCGAGGTGGACGAGCCGCTTGTCCAGCGCCTGGAGATCACCAGCGCGCCAATCATCACCTACGCCGTCTCGGCGCCGGGCATGAGCGCGACGGACCTGTCGTGGTTCATCGACGACACCGTGACCCGGGCCTTGCAGGGCGAGAAGGGCGTCGCGCAGGTGGCCCGGGTCGGCGGCGTCGATCGCGAGATCAACGTCATCATCGACCCTGACCGCATGGCGTCGTTCGGCGTCACCGCGCCGCAACTGAATCAGGCCCTGGCCAGCTTCAGCGTCGACGCGCCCGGCGGCCGCGCCAACATCGGCGGACGCGAGCAGACCCTGCGGGTTCTGGGCGCGGCGACCACGATCGAGCAGCTGCGCCAGATCACCATTCCCGTCGCCGGCGGCCGCTATGTGAAGCTGACCGACGTCGCCCAAGTGGGCCAGGGCTCGGAAGAAGAGCGCGGCTTCGCGCGCCTCGACGGCAAGTCCGTGGTGGCGTTCCAGGTCATGAAGACCCGGGATTCCAGCGACGTCGCTGTCGAGGATCGCGTGAAGGTCGCCGTCGACAAGCTGGCGGAGAAGACCCCCGGCGTAACGTTCGTGAAGATCTTCTCGACCGTCGACGAGACCCGAGCCAGCTTCAAGGCCACCGAGCACACGCTGCTGGAGGGCATGCTTCTGGCGTCGCTGGTGGTGTTCCTTTTCCTGCGCGAATGGCGGGCGACCCTGATCACCGCCATCGCCATGCCGGTCTCGCTGGTGCCGACCTTCGCCTTCATGGCGTTCATGGGCTTTTCGCTGAACGTCGTGACCCTGCTGGCCCTCACCCTGGTGATCGGCATCCTCGTGGATGACGCGGTCGTCGAGATCGAGAACATCGAGAAACGGGTCGCGCGAGGACAAAGACCGTTCCAGGCCGCGATGGAAGGCGCCGACGCCATTGGCCTCGCCGTCGTAGCGACCACCTTCACGATCGTGGCCGTGTTTGTGCCGGTTTCTTTCATGCCTGGCATGCCTGGCCAGTTCTTCAAGGAATTTGGCCTGACGGTCGCCGTGGCCGTGCTGTTCTCCCTGGTCGTGGCCCGCCTGCTGACGCCGTTGCTGGCGGCCTACTTCCTCAAGCCCGCCAAGGCGCCGCATGCGCGCAAACCGTTCGAAGGGCTCTATCGCAACATCCTGGACTGGTCGCTGGACCATCGGATCCTGGCCTGCGTCATCGGCGGCGTGATCTTCATCGGGTCCATCATGCTCGCGGGCCTGCTGCCGACGGCGTTCCAACCCGCAGCGAACAACAACTACTACTATCTCAAGGTCCAGGGGCCGCCGGGCGCGACGGTCGCCGACATGGACCGCACGGTGCAGGCGGTGACCACCATGTTCCGCAAGCGCCCCGAGGTGACCCACGTCTTTGCGCAGGTCGGCTCCAACATCGGCAGCGGCTGGGGCGGGCAGAGCAGCGCTGACATTCGCGACGCGACGATCACCATCGTGCTGTCCGGCGATCGCGATCTGAGCGTCACGGAGATCAAACAGGAGGTGCGCGATGGTCTTCGCGACATTCCCGACGCCCGTGTCAATCTGCTGGGGGACTGGGGCTCGTCGGAGGTGCAGACCATCCTGGTTGCCGAGGACGGCCCTCTGCTTGAGCGCACAGCGGCCCAGATCGAGCGCGAGATGCAGGGTCTGTCGACCGTGGCCGACCCGCGCCCCTCCTCGCCGCCCAGCGGGCCGGAAATCCTGATCCGTCCGAGGGCGGACGAAGCCGCCCGCCTGGGCGTCAGCTCGGCCGACATCGCCGCCATTGCCCGTGTGGCCACGGTCGGCGACATCGACGCCAATGTCGCCAAGATGACCCAAGGCGAGCGACGGATCCCCATCCGGGTTCGCCTCCCAGCGGAGAGCCGTCAGGACCTCGAGGCGCTAGGCGCCCTCCGTGTCCCCACGGCGAACGGCGGCAGCACCCGCCTGGACAGCGTGGCCGACCTGTCTTTCCAGGCCGGCCCCGCCAAGATCGACCGCTTCGCGCGTAAGCGACAGGTGACCATCGAGGCCGACCTCAACAACGGCGCGCAGCTGGGCGAGGCCATGACCGACGTCGGCAACCTGCCGACCATGAAGAACCTGCCGCCAGGGGTCGGGCCGGCGTCGGCCGGTGACCAGGAGGCGTTCGTCGAGCTGTTCACCGGCTTCGCGGTCGCCTTGCTGTCAGCCGTCGGACTTGTCTTCGGGGTGCTGGTGCTGCTGTTCCGCAGCTTCTTTAAGCCGATCACCATCCTGTCGGCCTTGCCGCTGGCGATCGGCGGGGCATTCTTCGCCCTCTTGGTGATGGGCCAATCGCTGTCGATGCCCTCGCTGATCGGCTTCCTGATGCTGATGGGGCTGGCCGCCAAGAACTCGATCCTCCTGGTCGAGTACGCGATCGAACAGGAGCGCGCAGGCATGAGCCAGCGCGAGGCTATCCTGGACGCCTGCCACGAGCGCGCCCGGCCGATCGTCATGACGACGCTCGCCATGATGGCCGGCATGCTCCCCACCGCTCTGGGGATCGGCACCGGCGCGGAGTTCCGTCAGCCGATGGCGGTGGCGGTGATCGGTGGCTTGATCACCTCGACGGTTCTGTCGCTGGTGCTGGTGCCCGTCGTCTACGAGATCGTCGATGACTTTGAGATGTGGCTCAAACCGAAGCTGGCCCGGGTGATCACGCCGCGGGAGGCGCCAGAGCAGCCCCCGCTGGCCTGACGAGGGCTTTGAGCGCCTGGCGTTTCGGCGTCGGGCGCTCTAGTCGCGCTTGGGCGCGTAGCTGAGCCGGCAGACGGTCCAACCGTTTTCGCGCGCCATCTCGAACTTGCCACCCAGCTGCTGGGCCATGGCGCGGACGATGCGGAGTCCCAGGCTCTTGGATCGAGCGGGATCAAAGCCCTCTGGGGGCCCCGCGCCGTCGTCGCGCACCGTGAGCACATGAGTCAGGCCTGACTGATCGAGCGTGACCTGCACGCGGCCCGCGCCCCCCTCGCCGAAGCCGTGTTCCAGCGCGTTGTTGAAGCTCTCCAACATGACCAGGGTGACCGGCGTAGCTTGGTCAGCGTGCAGCGGTTCTTCGCCGCCTTCGATCGTCAGGACAATTTTTGCGCCCGCCGCAGCCGCTGCGCCCGCCAGGACAACCTCGGCGAACGTACGGAACGGCGCAGGGTCGCCTACAGCGTTGTGCAGCTCTCGCTGGATCTTGGCGATCAGCTCGATACGTCCACCAGCCTCGTCAAGGGCGTGGCGCGCATCCTCGTCGTGGATCCCTGCGCCTTGGAGACGTAGCAGCGCCCCGACAACCTGTAGGTTGTTGCTCACTCGGTGATGCAGCTCGCGATACAGCAGGTCGCGACTCTCGGCGAGCGCAGCGTAACGGGCGCGTTCCTCCTCGAGCTGCCGCAGGGCCTTCTTCATGCCGTCGATGAAGAAGACGTCGACCGCCACGACAAAGGCGTAGAACGCCAACGCCACGGTCGTCGGGAAATTGACGCTGAGCGTGTGGAGCGGCGGAATAAAGAAGTACCAGGCGGTGACCCCGGACAATACGGCGCACAGGATCGACGGCCGAAGGCCGGCGAAGTACGCGGTGATCACGACCGCCGGGAAGAAGGTCAGGTACGGGAAGCCGGGCGGGAACCAGTCGTTCAGCGCGTAGCGCAGCGCCCAGGCGAGCAGCGTCGCCAGAATGGCGAAGACATAGCCCCCGACCTTTCCACGAATGAGCGCGTTCACGGCCAAGCTTTCCCCCGACGTGCTCTCTGGTGAGGGAAAGCCGAATAACCGTCAAGCGGGTAGCCGACATAGACGAGGTCGAGCTGCAACAAGCAAAAGGCCCCGGAGATCGCTCTCCGGGGCCTTCGCTTAGATCAGTTCAGCGTGTGCTGAGGATCGGTCGATTACTCAACGATCTTGGCGACGACGCCGGCGCCGACGGTGCGGCCGCCTTCACGGATGGCGAAGCGCAGCTTCTCTTCCATGGCGATCGGGGTGATCAGCTCGACGTCCAGTTCGGCGTTGTCGCCCGGCATGATCATTTCCACGCCTTCGCGCAGCTTGATGATGCCCGTCACGTCCGTCGTGCGGAAGTAGAACTGCGGACGGTAGTTGGTGAAGAACGGGGTGTGACGGCCGCCTTCTTCCTTGGTCAGGATGTAGGCTTCGGCCACGAACTTGGTGTGCGGCGTGATCGAACCCGGCTTGCACAGCACTTGGCCGCGCTCGACGTCTTCACGCTTGGTGCCGCGCAGCAGCACGCCCACGTTGTCGCCCGCTTGACCCTGGTCCAGCAGCTTGCGGAACATTTCAACGCCCGTGCAGGTCGTCTTCTGGATCGGACGGATGCCGACGATTTCGACTTCTTCACCGACCTTCACGATGCCGCGCTCGACGCGACCGGTCACCACGGTGCCGCGGCCCGAGATCGAGAACACGTCTTCGACCGGCATCAGGAACGGCATGTCAACCGGACGTTCCGGCTGCGGGATGTAGGCGTCGACCGAAGCCATCAGCGCCAGGATCGCTTCTTCACCGATCTTCGGGTCACGGCCTTCGACCGCGGCCAGGGCCGAACCCTTGGTGATCGGAATGTCATCGCCCGGGAACTGGTACGACGACAGCAGCTCACGAACTTCCATTTCGACGAGCTCGAGCAGCTCTTCGTCGTCGACCATGTCGACCTTGTTCATGAACACGACCAGCGCCGGAACGCCGACCTGACGGGCCAGCAGGATGTGCTCGCGGGTCTGCGGCATCGGGCCGTCAGCGGCCGACACCACCAGGATCGCGCCGTCCATCTGCGCCGCGCCCGTGATCATGTTCTTCACGTAGTCGGCGTGGCCGGGGCAGTCGACGTGGGCGTAGTGACGGTTGGCCGTCTCATATTCCACGTGCGCGGTGTTGATCGTGATGCCGCGGGCCTTTTCTTCCGGCGCAGCGTCGATGTCGGCGTAGTTCTTGGCGGTCGCGCCGCCCGACTTCGCCAGTGTGATCGTGATCGCGGCCGTCAGCGTCGTCTTGCCATGGTCAACGTGACCAATGGTGCCGATGTTGCAGTGCGGCTTAGTGCGTTCGAACTTTTCCTTGGCCATCTTTTAGCTCCAGGACCCCAGAACCCTTGGAAAAAATGGGGGGGCCTTCAATGGTTGAACTTCTGGGGTGTTGGCGGGAGGGGCCGAAGCACCCTCCCGATCGTGCAACCCACGCTTTCCTCTAGAGAAAAGCTTAGGCGTACTTCTTGATCACTTCGTCGGCGACGTGTTGCGGCACCGGATCGTAGTGGTCGTAGACCATGCTGAACTGAGCGCGGCCCTGCGACATGCCCCGAAGGGTGTTCACGTAACCGAACATGTTGGCCAGCGGGACGTAGGCGTTCACGACAGTCGCGTTGCCGCGCATGTCTTGACCCTGGATCATGCCACGGCGGCTGTTCAGGTCGCCGATGACCGAACCCAGATACTCTTCCGGGGTCACGACCTCGACCTTCATGATCGGCTCGAGCAGCTTCGGAGCGCCCTTCTCGCGCAGCTCCTTGAAGGCGGCGCGGGCGGCGATTTCGAAGGCCAGGACCGACGAGTCGACGTCGTGGAACTTGCCGTCCGTCAGGGTCGCCTTGAAGTCGATCAGCGGGAAGCCGGCCAGCAGGCCGCTGTCCTTGACCGATTCCAGGCCCTTCTGGACGCCGGGGATGTATTCCTTCGGCACGGCGCCGCCGACGATCGCGCTTTCGAACACGAAGCCCGAACCCGGCTCACCCGGTTCGAAGGTGATCATGACGCGGGCGAACTGGCCCGTACCACCGGTCTGCTTCTTGTGCGTGTAGTCGATGTCGACCTTGCGGCCCAGCGATTCACGATAGGCCACCTGCGGCGCGCCGATGTTGGCTTCGACCTTGTAGGTCCGCTTCAGGATGTCGATCTTGATGTCGAGGTGCAGTTCGCCCATGCCCTTCAGGATCGTCTGACCGCTTTCGAAGTCGGTCGAAACGGTGAAGGACGGATCTTCGGCGGCCAGCTTCTGCAGGGCGACGCCCAGCTTCTCCTGGTCGGCCTTCGACTTGGGCTCGACGGCGATTTCGATAACCGGGGCCGGGAATTCCATGCGCTCGAGAATGACCGGCGACTTCAGCGGATCGCACAGGGTGTCGCCCGTGCGGGTTTCCTTCAGGCCGGCCAGGGCGACGATGTCGCCAGCGTAGGCTTCCTTGATGTCTTCGCGGTTGTTCGAGTGCATCAGCAGCATGCGGCCAACGCGCTCGCGCTTGTCGCGCGTCGAGTTCAGCAGCGACATGCCGGTTTCCATCTTGCCCGAGTAGATGCGGCAGAAGGTCAGCGAACCGACGAAGGGGTCGTCCATGATCTTGAACGCCAGAACCGACAGCGGCTCTTCGTCCGAGGCCAGACGGGTGGTCTCTTCTTCGGTCTTGAAGTCGATGCCCTTGGTCGGCGGAATGTCGACCGGCGACGGCAGGTAGTCGACGACGGCGTCGAGCAGGGGCTGGACGCCCTTGTTCTTGAAGGCCGAGCCGCAGAGGATCGGATAGAAGGCGCCGGTCAGCACGGCCTTACGGATGCACTTCTTGATCGTCTCGATCGAGGGCTCTTCACCGCCCAGGTAGGCTTCCATGGCGTCGTCGTCGAGTTCGACGGCGTTTTCGACCAAGTAGGCGCGGGCTTCCACGGCCTTGTCCATCAGGTCGGCCGGGATTTCTTCATCGCGGTACGACGCGCCCAGACCGTCGTTGTCCCAGACCACGGCCTTCATGCGGACCAGGTCGACGAGACCCTTCAGGTTCGACTCGGCGCCGATCGGGAATTGGATCGGAACGGCCTTGGCGCCCAGACGGTCACGGATCGACTCGACCGACTTGTCGAAGTCGGCGCCGATCTTGTCCATCTTGTTGACGAACACGATCCGCGGAACCTTGTACTTGTCGGCCTGGCGCCACACGGTTTCGGTCTGCGGCTCGACGCCGGCGTTACCATCCAGCACCGTCACGGCGCCGTCGAGAACGCGCAGCGAGCGCTCGACTTCGATGGTGAAGTCGACGTGCCCGGGGGTGTCGATGATGTTGAGGCGCTTCTCGTTCCAGAAGGCGGTCGTCGCGGCCGACGTGATCGTGATGCCGCGCTCTTGCTCTTGTTCCATCCAGTCCATGGTGGCGGCGCCATCGTGGACTTCACCGATCTTGTGCGACTTACCGGTGTAATAAAGGATCCGCTCGGTCGTCGTCGTCTTGCCCGCGTCGATGTGGGCCATGATGCCGAAGTTGCGGTAGTCTTCGATTTTATGCGTGCGGGGCATAGCGATCGCTCTGCGAAACGGGGCGGCCCTGGACGGACACGACCGGGATTAAACGTGCGGCGCGGGCGGTTTATCTCAAACCGCCCGCGCCTGAAAGAGTGCTGGTAAGAAAGGTTACCAGCGGTAGTGCGAGAACGCCCGGTTGGCTTCAGCCATCTTGTGGGTGTCTTCGCGCTTCTTCACGGCGGTGCCGCGGTTGTTCGAGGCGTCGAGCAGCTCACCAGCCAGCTTCTCGGTCATGGTGTTTTCGCCACGCTTGCGAGCGGCGGTCACCAGCCAACGGATGGCCAGGGCGCGGCGACGGTCCGGACGGACTTCAACCGGCACTTGGTAGGTGGCGCCGCCAACGCGACGCGACCGGACTTCGATCGCCGGAGCGACGTTGTCCAGAGCGGAGTGGAAGGTTTCAAGCGGACCTTGGTCCTTGCGCTTGGCTTCCAGGATGTCGAAAGCACCATAGATGATGTTTTCGGCGACGGCTTTTTTGCCCTCGTACATCACGTAGTTCATGAACTTCGTGACAACCAGATCCCCAAACTTGGGATCCGGCAGGACTTGGCGTTTCTCGGCGCGACGGCGGCGGGACATCTTCTTCTATTCCTTACTTCGGACGCTTGGCGCCGTAGAGCGAACGACGCTGCTTACGATCCTTGACACCTTGGGTGTCGAGGACGCCGCGCAGGATGTGATAGCGGACGCCGGGCAAGTCCTTGACGCGGCCGCCGCGGATGAGCACCACCGAGTGCTCCTGCAGGTTGTGGCCTTCGCCCGGAATGTAGCACACGGCTTCGATGCCGGTGGTCAGACGGACCTTGGCGACCTTACGGAGAGCCGAGTTCGGCTTCTTCGGGGTCGTGGTGTAAACGCGGGTGCAAACGCCGCGACGCTGCGGGCAGCCCTTCAGGGCCGGCACCTTGTTCCGCACCGGCTTCGGGGAGCGCGGCTTACGGATGAGCTGGTTAATGGTAGGCATTAAGTCTCTGCTCTGATGGAAGCGTGTGCCTTTCGGCCGGGGCGCTTCAGGTCCTTGTCTTTGTTTTTCGGCTTTTCAAGGCTCAGCTAAGAGGCCCGATAAACACGAAACTCGCCGGAGCGCGGGAAGCACGCCGGCGGGTTCAAGATCCCTTCGGACCCGAAAGCCCGGAAGGAACGCAAGCTCATCAGGACGGACGCGAACGGCCGCCTCGAAAAAGAGCGCGGTATTTACTCGCGAAGTGGTCCAGCGTCAACCGCCTGTTCCCGCGTCGGTTAACGCCGCCTTAAGGCCGTAATCCAGGCCGCGTTTTCGCCATGTGAAGCTGTGCAGCTTACGGGGGCGCCGCCGCTTGCCATACTGGCGCGGCACGCCATTTGGGGTCGGGGGCGTCCCGAGGCAAGGCCAGGAGTTCAGGTGAGCGTCAGCAAGGGGGCCCGCGTCGACAGGCGACGCCACGCGACGATCCTCGCCGGCTCGCTGCTGCTCCACGCCGCGTTGCTGGCGTGGCTGGCCCTACCCGCTCCGCCGCTGCTCCAGATGGTCGCGGAGGACGACCTTTCGACCATGACGCTTGAGCTCCAGCGCCCGCTTCCGCGCAAGGCGCCCCAGAGCTCTTCTGCGCCCCCTATCGCATCCAGCCGCCCCCTGGAGTTCAAGGTCCGCGCCCCGACCCGCCCCGTTCCGGCGGGCGCGCCGACCCTGGAGGTTCCCGCATCGGGCCTGATCCGACCCGGCGTCGCCATTCGTCCCGCGCCCCTGCCGGGCGACAGCGCCGGCGACCTGCGTACGGCCTTGCGCGGAAGCGCGACCGGCTGCGTCAGCGCTGATGCGGTGGGATTGAACCGACGGGAGCGGGAGCGATGCGACGAGCGCTTCGGGGCGGCCAAGGCCAAGGGCGATCCGCTCTCGGCCATGGACGCTGACAAGCGTCGAGCGCTCGACGCCCAGTCCGCCGCGCAGGACGCCTATCGGCGCTACCAGAACGCGCCCATGGGCCCCGGCGTCGACCACCGCAGCAGGGATCATCCGGGGACGATGAAGGAAATTCCCTTCGTCTTGGGTGCGCAGCAGGACGGCCTGGGGCGCGAACGCAAGTCCGTGGCGGACGAGATCCGAAGGAACCAGGACCTGGAAAAGCGGGCGACGCGGGTTCTGGAGCTTCAGAAGAAGGCTGGCCGGAGACCTTAGGGCGGCGAACGCCGCGTCACGCGGCTCTTCTAGGCTGCGCGCCGGATCGCCTGCGCCGCACCTTCACGAACCTGGAACCGTTGCACCAGTTCGGCGAGTCCTCGCACTTCGTCGAGCAGCGCCTGACTGGACGACGCTGAGCGACTGGCCATGGCCGTGGTGTGCTGGGTGCCCTGGTCCATGCTGTTGACCGCCGTGTTGACTTCGGAAAGGCCTGCGGACTGCTCCTGCGCGCTGGCGGCGATCTCGGTGATCACGGTGCTGATCGCACTGACCTGACCAGCGATACGCTGCAGGGTGTCTCCCGCCGCGCCCACGAGCGACACGCCCGCCTCGACCTGTCGCTCAGAGTCGGCGATGTGAGTCTTGATCTCCTTGGCGGCTTCGGCCGAGCGTTGGGCGAGCGCCCGCACCTCCTGAGCGACCACGGCGAACCCTCGCCCCGCCTCGCCGGCCCGGGCGGCTTCGACACCGGCGTTTAGGGCCAGAAGGTTGGTCTGGAAGGCGATCTCGTCGATCACGGTGATGATCTGGGCGACCTGACGCGAAGAAACCTCGATACCGCCGATGGCCTCGACCGCAGAGGCGACAACCTCGCGCGAACGGCTCGCCTCGCTTTGGGCCTCGCTGACGGCGCGATAGGCCTCTTGGGCGCCGGTGGCGGTCTTGCGAACCGTGGCGGTGATCTCGTCAAGCGCGGCGGCGGTCTCCTCCAGGCTGGCGGCCTGGGCTTCGCTGCGCCGAGACAGGTCGTGGGCGGCGTCGGCGATGCCGCCGGCCCCGGCGTTGAGCTGCGCGACCGCCGACACCACAGCAACCATGGCCCCCTCCAGCCCCTCCACCGCGCGGTTGAAGTCGGCGCGAAGGCCTTCATAGTCCTCTGCGAAGGGCTCGGTGAGACGGACCGTCAGATCGCCGTCCGAAAGGCGCTGGAGGCCATCGGCCAGTCGGCGTACGACCTGGGCCTGATCGGCGGCGCGACGCGCGCCTTCGGCGCCGGCGGCCTCGCGCTCGGCTTCCGCCGAAGCGCGCGCGGCTGCGGCTTCGCCCGCCAAGCGGCTCTTTTCGAGCGACTCGTCTCGGAAGCGATGCACCGCGTCCGCCATCTGGCCGATATCATCCTGTCGGCCGGCGAACGGGAGCTCAACGGTGAGGTCGCCGGCCATCAGCTTGTTCATGGCCCCGCGCAAGGCCCCCAGCGGCGACAACTGTCGCCGCGCCATCAGCACTGAGGCCAAGGCCCCGGCGGCGCCCAGCAAGACGCAGGCGGCGGCCAGCAGGGTCAGTTGACGATAGACCGGCTGGAAATAGTCGGCTTGCGGAACGCCGACATAGAGCACGCCAATCACCTGGCCCGACGCGTCCTTGATCGGATCGTAGGCGACGAAGAACGGCCGATCCAGAATCTTGGCTTCGCCGCGATAGGGCTCCCCGCGGCCCAGCACGGCGTCATAGACCGGACCCTTGGCGAGAACGGTGCCCACGGCGCGTGAACCGTCGGGCTTGGTGACGTTGGTGGTGATGCGCTTGTCGCCCATGAAGACGGTGGCCGTCCCGCCGACCAGGGCCTTCACGCGGTCGACACCTTCAAAGTCACCGTTCAGCGCCCGATCACCCACGAACAGCGTATCGCCTTCACGTCGAAACGCCTTGTCGCGCTCCCCGACCACGTCCCAGGCCACGCGCATGCTGGCTTCCTGGTTCTGGGTCGCCTGGCGGCGCGCGAAGTCGAGCGAGCTTTTGGCGACGATTCCCAGGACCGCGAGGGTCAGGACAAGGAAGGCCAGAGCGATCGTCAGGCTGACCTTGGTGGAGATGCTGGCGCGCACGGGAATTTTCCTAGTGGTTCGCCCGACCATTTGGTTAATCGCCCTGAAAAATGATTAAAATCAAAGCGAGAACATTGTTCTTGTATTGCGAGCGACAATCCGTCGCGGCGAAAGAAGGCGTCAACGCGATGCGTCTTCCCGAAACGCACTCACGCTGATGGCTGCGCGTTTCTTTCTGGGTCGGGAGATCGTCCGTAGCGGCTGCGCCAACCTTGACTGAGACCCCTGTTAGCCCAGAGCGATTTCCGACTAGTGTGAAGCGGGATCGGAGCGAAAACGCCCTCAGCTTTTGAAGCGGGGCCTTTTGTCCGATCTGGCCGGATCAATCAGACCTGAAAGGGCTCCTGGCTCCTCGCATGACCCGCATGATCTTCGCCGCCCTGCTGGCGGCCCTATCCCTGCCCTTGTCCGCATTCGCTGCGGACTGGCCTACCCAAAGCGGCGACTTCCTCGCCCGCGACGTCACCTTCAAATCCGGCGAGACGCTGGCGGAGGTGCGCATGCGATACACCACCTTGGGGACACCACACCGGAACGCCCAGGGCGAGATCGACAACGCGGTAATGGTCCTGCACGGCACGGGCGGTTCAGGCCGCAACTTCCTGGTCCCGATCTTCGCGGATGAGCTTTATGGTCCGGGCCAGCCTCTGGATCTGGCGACGACCTATGTGATCCTGCCCGACAATATCGGGCATGGCGGCTCATCAAAGCCGAGCGACGGGCTGCGCATGGCCTTCCCGCGCTATGACTACGACGACATGGTCGCATTGCAGCACCGCCTCCTGGTCGAGGGTCTGGGCGTAAAGCGTCTCAAGCTGATTCTCGGCACGTCGATGGGCTGCATGCACGCCTTTGTCTGGGGCGAAACCTATCCGGGCTTCGCCGAGCGTCTGGCTCCCTTCGCCTGTAACGCCGTGCCGCTGGCCGGACGCAACCGCATGTGGCGAAAGATGGCGATAGACGCCATTCGCGCGGACCCGGCCTGGATGGATGGGAACTACACGACCCAGCCGCTGGCGGGCCTTCGCACCCTCACGGATCTTCTCATCCTGGCGGGAGCCAATCCCCTGGCTCAACAGGCGCAGTATCCGACCCGCGAGGCGACTGAGAAGGCGCTGGACCAAGCCTTCAACGCCCGGATCGGCGCGATCGACGCCAACGACGCGCTCTACTACATCGACGCGTCCCGGAACTACGACCCTTCACCTGCTCTGGAGAAGATCACCGTGCCGGTCCTCTGGATCAACTCGGCGGACGACTTCATCAATCCGCCGGAGCTGGGCTTGGCCGAACAATTGGTCAAGCGAATGCCCAAGGCGCGCTTCGTCCTGATCCCGGCGTCCACGGAGACGCGAGGTCACGGCACCCACACGGCGGCGAAGTTCTGGAAAGCGGATCTAGCCAAGTTGCTGGCCCAGTAGAGACGCAGCGCCACGCCCGAAACGCAAAAGCCCCGCGCCTGACAGGCGCGGGGCTTTCGATTTCAGCAGACCTGAAAGCCTTTAGGCGATCTTTTCGACCTGATTGTATTCCAGCTCGACCGGAGTGGCGCGGCCGAAGATCGAGACGGTGACACGCAGGCGCGACTTCTCTTCGTCGACATACTCCACCGATCCGTTGAAGCTGGCGAACGGGCCGTCGGTGACGCGGACGTTCTCGCC
The DNA here is from genome assembly GCF_031457805.1 of Caulobacter sp. BE264. NCBI lineage: Bacteria > Pseudomonadati > Pseudomonadota > Alphaproteobacteria > Caulobacterales > Caulobacteraceae > Caulobacter > Caulobacter sp. BE264. Next base: position 274,058 of record NZ_JAVDXI010000004.1, read on the forward strand.
CACTTCGTACAGCACCACGGCCTTCGGGGCGGTGACGCCTTCTTCGATGGCGCCGACGATCCGCTGAACTTCCTTTTCCGAAACCGGCATCGGCTTGGAGCCGCTGCCCAGGAAGCCCGTGACCTTCGGCGTGTTCTTGATCAGGTGGTAGGCTTCGTCCGAGAGATTCATCTTCACCAGCACGTAGCCCGGGAAGAACTTGCGCTCGGCGTTGACCTTCCGGCCACGACGGATCTCGACGACCTCTTCGGTCGGCACGAGGATCTCGGAGAAGTTCTCTTCCAGGCCCTGGTTCTTGGCCTGCTCGCGGATGCTCTCGGCCACCTTCTTCTCGAAGTTCGAGTAGGCGTGGACGATGTACCACTTGTGGTTCGGGTTGGACGCGGTTTCGGTGCTCATCGTCTCTATCTTATCCCGCGGTCGCCAGCTTCAGAAGCTGGTTGATGGCGAAGCCAATGCCGCCGTCCACGGCGGTGAAGAACAGCGAAGCCAGCACCACCATGATGAAGACCATCACCGAGGTGATCCAGGTCTCCTTGCGGGTGGTCCAGGTGATCTTGCGAGCCTCGGCGCGCACTTCGCGGAAGAACTGCACCGGGCTGGTGCGCTTCTTCGGAGCGGGAGCGGCTGCGCCCGTCGCGCCGGCGCCCGCAGGCGCCATCGCCGCCGCCGTCTTAGCGGCGCGGTTCTTCATCGCGGACGGGCTGGATCCCGGTTTCCTGGCCATGCTCTTGAGGCTCACGACTTTCTAAATGACCCGGGTCGGCGAGCGCCCCGGAGGCCAAAACGATCGGGCCGAAACACCGACCCGTCGGAAACATATAGTGGCAGGAGTGGAGGGACTCGAACCCCCGGCCCTCGGTTTTGGAGACCGATGCTCTACCAGCTGAGCTACACTCCTGCGGACCGACCGCCCTTTCGGGCCGACGGACATCCGGAGACAGACAGCGCGCCGGAAGCGTTCAAGCCTCGGCGCGCCTGTCTCTGTCGCCAGAGCCGCGCCATTTAGCAGGGTCGCACCCGCCCGGCAAGCGGGGGGCGGAGGATTGCCGCTTTTGGCATGCGGAAGTTTGCGGCGTAGCCCCTTCGCCCCGCCTTCCGGGATCAAAGCCGCGCGCCGCACGTTACCCGCTCATGCCCAGCCTATCGAATCCGCCCACCGAAGATCGCCCCTCGAATCGGGAAGTCGAGCATGAGAACATGCGCCCCGCCCGCGAAGGCGAAGCGCCGCGTCCCGCGACAGAGCCTCGAGGGGCGGCCGACAGCACCCGCTCGCCGAAAACCCAGACGGATCCGGGCTCCGGCGAGGCGTAGAGGGCGGACGACAAGGCGCTAACCGGCCTTGCTTTCCTTAGCCTTGTCGCCCTTGTCCGTTGACGAACTGCTGGCGGGCACGGACGCGCCACACTGAATACCCAGGTAAGACCATCGCACGTCCGTCAACTGGCGGCCGCACTGGGTATTCTTGCCCATGTCCTTGCCCTGCAACGAGATCGCAACCCCCTTGCTCAGGTCCGGCGCCGGGCTCGCCGTGCTGATGTCATAGTATCCGCCGCCACGGCCCTTCACGACGAGGCAGTCGGTGTTCTCCACCGGACGAACACACCCCGACGCCGTGACCGGCGTCGCCTCCACGATGACTTGCTGAGCCTGCGCGACCTTTGTCTTCGCGCCGCCGTCACTGCAACCGGCCAAACCAAACGCTACTAGACTGGCCGCCGCGGCGGCCCCTGAGAACCAAACCCGCATACGTTCCTCCGTATCGTTGGCTTCGCGAACGAAGCAACGTGAAGTCTGCGCTCGGTTTCGGGGCGCGGCAATCACAATTTCGCCGTTTTCGAAAACTTGGTCCGTACGTCTTCGTGATAGGAAATGGTCATTTCCTCGAAGGCATCGACAGGGGCACGCCTCAGACACACATAACGCCGCGCCAGAAATAATCTTCCACGTAATCAGGCTGAAACCCTCATTTAAACATCCGTTTGCAAACCCGAGTTTTTATTTTCTTAAGCTTGGAAATACTTTTCGTGGACTTCACACAGGCCGCATGGGTCGGCACCGACCTCCAGGGCAGGAGTTTTTCACAACCCGGCATTAGACAACCGGCGTTGACATCACGATGCGCTTTCACACATGAGACAAGCGCCGCCAAAGGGCCTGGGCGGCTCCATCATGCGCCGTGGGCGCGCCCGCCTTTTCCGCGCTGAGCGCGTCAGGGACACGAAGAATTCAGATGACGGCCAACGCGACCGCCGCCGCCCCCGTGAAGGAAGCCCCGTACTTCGTCGAGAAGGTGCTGTGGGTGAAACACTGGACAGACCGACTGTTCAGCTTCGCGATCACCCGCCCTGCAAGCTTCCGCTTCCGGTCAGGCGAGTTCGTGATGATCGGCCTGCCCGCGCGCGAAGAGCTGGGTGAAAAGAAGCCCACCTTGCGCGCCTATTCGATCGGCTCGCCATCGTTCGCAGAAGAGCTGGAGTTCTTCTCGATCAAGGTCCCCGACGGCCCGCTGACCTCACGCCTGCAACTGATCCAGGAAGGCGACGAAATCCTTCTGGGCAAGAAGCCGACCGGCACCCTGGTGCTGGACGCCGTGCGTCCCGGCAAGCGCCTGTTCCTGTTCGGCACCGGCACGGGCCTGGCGCCCTGGTTGTCGGTGGCCCGCGATCCAGACGCCTATAGCCGCTTCGAGCGCGTCATCGTCGCCCACGGCGTGCGCGAGGTGAAGGAACTGGCCTATCGCGACCTCTTCACCCAGGAGATCTTCGACGATCCGCTGGTGGGTGACGAGGCCCGCGCCCAGTTGACCTATTATCCGACGGTGACCCGCGAGCCGTTCGAGCGGCAAGGCCGGTTCACCGACCTGATCACAAGCGGCAAGTTGTTCTCGGATCTCGGCATCGAGGGCGACAAGTTCGATCCGGAAAACGACCGGGCCATGTTGTGCGGCTCGATGGCCATGATCAAGGACACCGCCGCCCTGCTGGAGGCCCACGGCCTCAAGGAAGGCTCCAACGCCGAACCCGGCGATTTTGTGATCGAGCGGGCGTTCGTCGGCTAGGGCGCGACGCCGAAAGTGGGAACCGGTTTCGGCGCGGCTCACGCTCTAAGTCTCTGATTTAGAGCCTCGTTATCGCGTCAAAACGATTCCGTTTTGACGCGCGAGGCTCTAGAGCCGCTGACGCCAGATCGGTTACGGTCTGACGATGGTCGACTCGCCCCCTCCGAGCCTCAAAAACCTGACCGTCGAAGAGGCGCGCCAGCGCATTCTCGCCGATGCGTTCCGCTTGGGCGCTGAATCCGTGCGATTGACCGAGAGCCTGGGGCGATGTCTCGCCGAGCCGGTTGTCGCCGGTCGCGCGCAACCGCCCTTCGCCGCCTCGGCCATGGATGGCTGGGCGATCCGGCGCGCAGACTACGCGCCCGGCGCGCGCTTTCGGATCGTCGGTGAAAGCGCGGCCGGCGCCGCCTACCCCCGCCCTCTCGGCGCAAGCGAAGCGGTGCGGATCTTCACCGGCGCGCCACTTCCGGCGGACGCAGATCTTGTCATCATCCAGGAGGAAGCGGTCCGCGACGGCGATGACGTCCGTTGCGATGCGGGGAAGGATCCTCGCGCCAACGTCCGGCCCGCCGGCGGCGACTTCAAGCCCGGCGACATCCTGCTGGAGGCCGGCGTTGTCATCGACCCTTGGCGCCTTTCCCTCATCGCAGCGGCCGGACGCGCCGAGGTTTCGGTGGCGCGCCGTCCCCGCGTGGCGATCCTGGCGACAGGGGACGAACTGGTTCCACCCGGCGCGACGCCCCGCTCTGACCAGATCTTCGAGAGCGGCTCGTGCAGTCTCGCGGCGCTGATCGAGGCTTGGGGCGGCGAGGCTGTGCGACTCTCAGCCCAAGGCGACGATGTAGAGGCGATCGCCGCCGCCGTGGCGCCGGCGGCGGTGGATCTGGTGGTCACAATCGGCGGCGCCTCGGTCGGCGACCACGATCTGGTCAAGCCCGCGCTCAAGACGCTGGGTTTGACGCTGTCGGTCGAGACGGTCGCCTTGCGCCCGGGCAAGCCGACCTGGAGCGGACGCCTGGCCGACGGCCGCCGCGTTCTGGGCCTGCCCGGCAACCCGGCCTCGGCGCTGGTCTGCGCGGAGCTTTTTCTGAGGCCGCTGCTGGCGGCGCTGGTCGGAGCGGCGCCGGATATTCGTCTCACGCCCGCGCGTTTGGCGATCCCGCTTCCTGCCGGCGGGCCGCGCGAGCACTGGATGCGCGCCTCGCTATCGACAGATGCCGACGGGCGAACCGTGGCGACGCCATTCCCCGATCAGGATTCCTCGCTGGTCGGCGTGTTCGCGCGCGCCGATGCTCTCCTGCGAAGACCGGTCGGCGCGCCCGCCGCCGCGACGGGAGACCTGGTGGAAGTTCTGCCGCTCCGGCGCGGCTGAAACCGCGACGCCACAGAATTGACGTGCTAAGCCCGGATTTGAGTTCGCCGGGCGTGACCCGACCTTCACCGCTTCAGAGGTTCGTTTCATGGGGCATGCAGGAAAGATCGCGACCCACGTCCTGTTGGCCTTCGTGGCCCTGCTCGCCGGCCGCTATCTCGTCATCGACATGCCGTTCACGCGGGACACGCTGCTGCAGGCGACCCTGTATGGCCTGGCGGCTTTCATCGTGGAGCTGGCCTTCCGGGTCGAGCGAGCCCCGTGGCGCTTCGTCTCCGCAACCGACCATTTGAGACTTCTCCGGTCGGCCGTGCTGACGGCGGCGGCGTTTCTGGTGATCACGCGCCTGACCCATCCGGGCATCGACGGAGGCCTGCGCACGGTGGCGGGCGCCGCGCTGATCCAGGCCGCCCTGCTCTCCGCGCTGCGGGTGGTCCGCCGCAGCTTGCATGAGCGCATGCTGCTCGACTCGGTTCTGCGCCTTGGCCCTGCATCGCTGCACCCGGCCCTGCCGAGACTGCTGATCATCGGTTCGGCGTCCGAGGCGGAGGCGTTTCTGCGCGCACCGGCCGGCCTTGGCGAACGCTACGCCCCGATCGGCGTGGTCTCGCCGCTGGATCGCGAGACCGGCGACGAACTGCGCGGCGTCTGCGTGCTGGGCTCCATCGCCGACTTCGACAGTGTCCTGGCCCGTCTGCGCGACAGCGGCCTGTCGCCGGCCGCCATCCTGTTCCTCACCGACAGCGCGATGAGCACCTTCGGCGCCGAACGCCTGGGTCGTCTGAAGACCGAAGGCGTACGCCTGCTGCGCCGTCACGGCGTGGTCGAGATGGGCGCCGCGGCGAACACGCCCTTGCTGCGCGAGATCAGTATCGAGGAACTCCTGAGCCGGCCGCCGGTGCGCCTCGACCCTGAGCCGGTCCGCGCCCTCGTCTCCGGCCGTCGGGTGCTGGTCACCGGCGCAGGCGGCAGCATCGGCTCCGAGCTCTGCCGCCAGATCGCCGCCAGTGGCTGCGCGCATCTGACCATGGTGGACGCCTCCGAGTACAACCTGTTCCACATCGATCGCGAGATCGCCGAGCGGCACCCGATCCTCGCCCGGCGCGAAGCGCTGTGCGACGTCCGCGACGCCGCGCGCGTCCAGCGCGTGTTCGCGGAGATGAAGCCGGACATCATCTTCCATGCCGCAGCGTTGAAGCATGTGACTCTGGTCGAAAACCATCCTTGCGAGGGCGTGCGCACCAATGTGCTGGGCACCCGGAACGTAGCTGTCGCGGCGAAGGCCTGTGGCGCGGCGCATCTGGCCCTGATCTCGACCGACAAGGCCGTGGCGCCGACCAGCGTCATGGGCGCTGCGAAGCGGGTGGCGGAGGCCGTCGCGCGCCAGTACGGCGGCGGCGGCGACATGCGGGTCAGCATCGTGCGCTTTGGCAACGTGCTGGGTTCGGCCGGTTCGGTCGTCCCGATCTTCAAGAGCCAGATTGCTCGCGGCGGCCCGATCACCCTGACCCACGCCGAGGTCGAGCGCTACTTCATGACCATCCCGGAGGCCGTGCAGCTGGTGCTCCGGGCCGTGGCCCTGTCGATGATCGCCTCTGAACCCGAAGCCGGCGTGCTGACCCTCGAGATGGGTGAGCCCGTGAAAATCATCGACCTGGCCCGGCGGATGATCGAGCTTCAGGGCCTCGCGCCTGGGCGCGACATCGAGATCCAGATCACGGGGCTGCGGCCTGGTGAGAAGCTGACGGAGACTCTCGTCGACGTGAACGAGGTCGCGCGTCTCAAGGCGCCGGGGATCATGGAGGCGGTGCGCTTGGCCCCCGCCCCGACGATCGCCGATGAGCGCTTGGCCGAGCTGGACGGCTTGGCGGAAGTCGGCGACGAAGCCGGCGTGCGCGCCCGTTTGTTCGAACTGGTGGAGGACCTTCGTCAGGTCGGTCCGTCCAAGGTGGTCAAGATCCGGGCGTCGTAAGCTCGGCTCTGGAGGATCGTGCAGGAGACCTGGAGGATCGATCTAACGGGTTCGGATTTCTCGTGAGATACGACCTCCGCGATCCTCCCCGATCGTCTCCCAAAATCCGAGGACTATCCCATGGCCACCGCCAAAGGCTACGCGGCGCCCGCCGCAGGCGCGCCGCTTGCGCCCTTCACGTTTGATCGTCGCGACCCTAACCCTGACGACGTCGTCATCGCCATCAAGTACTGCGGGGTCTGCCACTCCGACATCCACATGGTCGACAACGGCTGGGGTCAGAGCGTCTATCCGATCGTTCCCGGCCACGAGATCGCCGGCGTCGTCACGGCCGTCGGCGCCAACGTCACCCGCTTCAAGGAAGGCGACCATGTCGGCGTCGGCTGCTTCGTCGACAGCTGCGTCACCTGTAAGGCCGCGCGCGACCTCGACCGCGAGCAGTACCAGCCGGGCCTAGTACTGACCTACAGCGGCTTCGAGCCGGGTTCGGAGACGCCGACCTATGGCGGCTATTCCGATCATATCGTGGTCAAGGACGACTACGTCCTGTCGATCCCCGAACACCTGCCGCTGGACGCCGCCGCGCCGCTGCTGTGCGCGGGCATCACGCTCTATTCGCCGCTTCGCCACTGGAACGCCGGTCCCGGCAAGAAGGTGGCGATCCTGGGCATGGGCGGTCTGGGCCACATGGGCGTCAAGCTGGCCCACGCCATGGGCGCGGAGGTTACGGTTCTGAGCCAGACGCTGTCCAAGAAGGACGACGGCCTGCGGCTGGGCGCGGACCACTACTACGCCACCAACGATCCCACGACCTTCGAAAGCCTGGCCGATACGTTCGACCTGATCATCTGCACCGTCTCGGCGCCGCTGGACTGGGGCGCGTACCTGGCGCTGCTGAAGATCGACGGGACGATGGTGCTGGTCGGCGCGCCGGAAGAACCGGCCCAGCTCAACGCCTTCGCCCTGATCCCCGGCCGTCGCACCCTGGCGGGTTCGATGATCGGCTCGATCAAGGAGACGCAGGAGATGCTCGACTTCTGCGGTGAGAAGAACATCGTCGCCGACATCGAAGTGATCTCGATCGACCAGATCAACGCAGCCTACCAGCGCATGCAGAAGAGCGACGTGCGCTATCGCTTCGTGATCGACATGGCCACGCTCTAGAGCATTTCACGACCTGACTGCGTCAGGCCGTGAGCTCTAATCTTTTGTTTTGGCGCATTTTTCTTCACGCGAACCGGAACCACTTCGCTCGAAAAATGCTCTAGCGCGGGGCCCCGGGGAAACGCCGCATAGACGTTTCCCCGCCTTGGCCTCAGTGGAAATCGCGACTGCGCAGAAGGCGTCCCGACACCTTCTGGCGCATGCGCGGCGCGGGCGCTCCGGGCTCGTCGCGGAGGCTTGAGAGCTCAGCCGACAGGTCGGTGAAGCGTTCGGCCACCACGTGGAGCACGTTGTCGGCCCGCTGCACCCGGCCATGGACGATCAGGAACGAGGCGGTCATCACCACATTTCGGTCCGCGTCGAACCGGTCCTTCCAGACCACCGCATTGGCCACGCCCGTCTCGTCCTCGAGGGTGACGAACACCACGCCCTTGGCCGTACCGGGCCGCTGGCGGATCAGCACCAGACCCGCCACCGACACTTTTGCGCCGTCCTTCAGCGACAGCAGTCGATCGGCGGGGACCACGCCCCGGGCGGCCAGCATCGATCGATAGAAGCCGATCGGATGGGCCTTCAGGGAGAGGCTGGTGGTCCGATAGTCCTCGGCCACCTCCTGGGTCGCGGCCATGGCCGGCAGCGCCACGCGCTCTTCAAACAGCGGCAGGCCAGCCAGCAGGGGCGCCTGAACCAGCGCCTTGTGCTCGCCCTTCAGCCCTTTCACCGCCCAGAGGGCCTCGCGACGGCTTAGCCCCACCGAGGCGAAGGCGTCAGCCTCGGCCAGCAGTTCCAGCGCCTTCTGCGGTACGCCGCTCTGGGCGAATTCCGCCGGCGTGCGCGCGCCCTCGGCCCGGGCCTTCAACAGCGGCGGGATGTCGATCTTCTCCTTCAGGCCTTTGATCTGGCGAAAGCCCAGGCGCACCGCCTTCCAGTGCGGGCGGGTCTTCTGGCACGCAACCTTGTCATGGCGAACGTGAGGGGCGCGAAAGCCTGGGCTGATTGGTTCCAACGTGCAGTCCCAGTCGCTGCTCAGAATATCGGGCGGCAACACCTCGACCCCGTGCTCCCGCGCGTCGCGAACCAGCTGGGCCGGCTGGTAGAAGCCCATCGGCTGGGCGTTGATCAGCGCCGCGCAGAACACGTCGGGCCAGGCCCACTTGATCCAGGCCGAGACATAGACCAGCTTGGCGAAGCTGGCCGCGTGGCTCTCGGGAAAGCCATAGTGGCTGAAACCCTCGATCTGCTTAAAGCAGCGCTCGGCGAAGGCGCGCTCATAGCCGCGCCCAACCATGCCCTCGATGAACTTGTCGCGATAGGCGTCCGGCGAGCCCAGATTGCGGAACGTCGCCATGGCCTTGCGCAAGCCATCGGCCTCGTTAGGCGTGAACTTGGCCGCCTCAATGGCCAGGCTCATGGCCTGCTCCTGGAACAGGGGCACCCCAAAGGTCTTGCCCAAGATCTCCTGCAGTTCGTCGGGCGGACCATGCTCGGGCGAGGGCTTGGGCCAGTCGACCGGCTCCTCGCCGTTCCGGCGTTTCAGGTAGGGATGGACCATGTCGCCCTGGATCGGCCCTGGACGCACGATCGCCACCTGGATGACCAGATCATAGAACTCGCGGGGCCGCAGCCTTGGCAGCATCGACATCTGGGCGCGGCTCTCGACCTGGAACACGCCCACGCTGTCGGCTGCGCAGAGCATGTCGTAGACGCCCGGAACCTCCTTGGGGATGTCGGCCAGGTCCTTCAGCCACGCCTGACCGTGATCCTCGCGCAGCATCGTCATGGCCCGCTGGATGGCGTGCAGCATGCCTAGCGCCAGGATATCGACCTTCATCAGCCCCAGGCTGTCGATGTCGTCCTTGTCCCATTCGATGAAGGTCCGATCCTTCATCGCCGCCTTGCCGATCGGCACGGTCTCGTCCAGGCGACGCTTGGTCAGGACAAAGCCGCCGACATGCTGGGAGAGGTGACGCGGAAAACCGATGAGGTCGTTCGCCAGCCCGACCGCGCGGGCGATCTCCGGCGCCTCGGGATCCAGTCCCGCCTTGCGCAGATGCTCTTCCGGCAGGCCGTCGCCCCAGCTGCCCCAGACCGTGCCGGCCAGCAGGCTGGTGACGTCCTCGGTCAGGCCTAGCGCCTTGCCCACATCGCGGATAGCGCTACGCGGGCGATAGTGGATCACCGTCCCGCAGATGGCCGCATAGTCCCGGCCATAGCGCCGGTACACATACTGCATGACCTCCTCGCGCCGGTCGTGCTCGAAGTCGACGTCGATGTCAGGCGGCTCGCCCCGGTTCTCAGAGATGAACCGGGTGAACAGCAGGCGGTGCTCGGTGGGGTCGATCGCCGTCACGCCCAGGCAGAAACAGACCGAGGAATTGGCCGCCGAGCCCCGTCCCTGGCACAGGATGCCCATGCTGCGAGCCTCGCGCACGATGTCGTGCACGGTGATGAAGTAGTTGGGGTAGTCCATCTTCTCGATCAGCCGCAGCTCCTCCTGGATCTGGGCGGTGACCTTCGCGCTGACGCCGTTCGGGTAGCGCCAGGCCGCGCCCTTCCAGGTCAGGTCGGTCAGGTGCTGCATCGCGGTTTTGCCGGGCGGCACCGGTTCGTCCGGATACTGTTCGCGGATGTCCTTCAGGTCGAAGCCGATGCGCTCGACGATCTCGACCGTCCGCTCGACCGCGCGTGGCCAGCGGTCGAACAGGCGCGCCATCTCCTCCGGCGACTTGATGTGGCGCTCGGCGTTGGCCTCCAGGCGGAAACCCGCCTCCTGGATCGCGCAATGCTCGCGCACGCAGCTGATCACGTCCTGCAGCGGGCGTCGTTCCGGGCCGTGATAGAGAACGTCATTGGTGGCGACCATCGGCGCGCCAGCCGCTCGGCCAAGACTCTCCAGCCGCGCCAGGCGCTGAAGGTCCCGGGCGGCGTAGGCCCGGCTGGCGGCCAGCCATGAACGGCCCCGCAGGTCGCCGGCCATGCGCGTAATGTCCTGTGCGAACTGGTCATCCAGGACCCTGGGCGGCACGATCAGTCCCAGCTGCCCCTCGGCATGATCCAGGAAATCCGCCCAGGTCAGGTGGCACTCGCCCTTCTCGGCCCGCAATTGCCCGATGGTCAGAAGGCGCGTCAGGCGACCAAACGCCTCGCGGTCGGTGGGATAGCAGAGCAGGCTTGGCGTACCGTCCATGAAGTCCAGGCGGCAACCCGTCAGTACACGGATTGAATGCCGTTTGGCCGCCGTCCAGGCGCGGACCACGCCCGCCAGACTGTTGCGGTCGACGATGCCGATCGCCGTCAAGCCTAGCGCCTCGGCCGTAAGCGCCAGCTCCTCGGCATGCGAGGCGCCGCGCAGGAATGAGAAGTTGGTGGTCGCCTGCAGTTCGGCGTAGGCGGGCGGGCGCATGTTAGGTCCTCCCCCTCGCGGGGGAGGTGTCGGCGTAGCCGACGGAGGGGGAAGCCTTTAGGCCTTGCCCCTCCCCCCTCCGACGCTTCGCGCCGCCTCCCCCATAGGGGGAGGATTTGAGCCCCCTAACCAAACAGGCCATGGATCCACCATTTCGGCGCGTCCTCGCCCCCATAGAGGCCCTGTCGGAAGATCCAGAACCGACCGCCGTCATCGTCCTCAACGCGATAGTAGTCGCGGATCTTGCCCGGCCCGGCCTCGCCCTTCGCCACGCCGGCCCGCCACCATTCCTGGCCGATGCGCTCGGGCCCCTCAGCCCGCCGGATACGATGTGAGCGCCCGCGCCAGGTGAACAGGCGCGGCGGATAATCGGGCAGCTCGGCCGCGATCGCGACAATGGCTTCAGGCCGCTTAAACAGCCGCACAGGTCGCGGCCGGTCGGAGTCCCACCGCGCCGACGCAGGAGGATCCAGCGGCCCCACGCGCACGACCGAGCGCTCGGGCACATGGCTCTCGAACGGATCGGCGCGCCAGACCCGGTTCTCGCCCAAGCGGTTGACTAGGCGGTCGATCAGCGGCGCCAGGGTCTCGTCGGCGCTGGCCTCCGCGTCGGCGTCGAGGCGCTCCTGCGCCGCCCCCATCGGCTCCACAGCCGAGGCGTGGACGGTGACCACCTCGATCCCAAAGCCTGGATCGACCACGTCCAGCTTGGGCTTGACCAGCCTGGCCAGCCGCTGAGCGTCACGGCCGATCCGCGCCAGACCCACGCGCACCGGAAAGCTCCGGCCGTCCAGGCGGTGGAACACGACCTCGAACCGCTTGGCGCCACGCCCCTCGGCCTCCAGCCGGGCGCAGATCAGGGCCAGGGCGTCGGCCGCCACCCGGGCCAGGTCCTCGGGCGCGCTGATCGGCTCGAAGAAGGCCAGACGGTCAAACCACGGCGAGGCCGGACGGCGGAAGGTCAGGGCCTCAGCGGCCTGGCCCGAAGCCTGATCCAGGCGTAACACCGCTGCAAGGCCGAAGCGCTTGGCCAGTTGCGCCCGGGGCAGGGCCAGAACCTGGCCTACGCGGTGGAGGCCCAGGCGGGGCAGCTGGGCTTCGGCGTCTTCGCCCAGGCGCAAGGCTGCGACAGGCAGGGGCGCGATAGAGGCTCTCTGCTCCCCCGGCGGCGCGATGGCGAGGTCGGGCCCGAACCGCGCCAGGGCCCAGGCCGCGCCGGCCGTATCGGCAATCGCCGCCCGCGCCGGCACGCCCCAGCGCGCCAGCCGGGAGATCAGATCGACCAGCATGGCCGCCTCGCCGCCCCACAGGTGATCGGTCCCGGTGATGTCCAGGAATAGGCCGTCGTCACCGTCGATCGCCACCGCCGGCGAGAAGCGCACGCACCAGTCGCATAAAGCCTCCAGCGCCGCGCGATCAGCCGCTTGATCATGGTCGACGGTGACGAGGTTGGGGACCAGGGCCAGGGCGTCAGCGGCCTTCTGGCCGGGGTATAGACCCACAGAGCGCGCCTGGTCATCGACCGCAGCGAGGCGGCGGGTTCCGCGTTCAGAGACGAGGAGGGCGAAGGGAAATCCTCCCCCTAGCGGGGGAGGTGTCGCCGTAGGCGACGGAGGGGGAAGTCCAGCGCCCCCCGCCTCTTCCCCCTCCGGCCTGCGGCCTCCTCCCCCCTGGGGGGAGGATGGTTTACCCGACGCGCCGCACGGATTCCGTCGCCGCCACGTCGTGATCGGCCAGTTGGGACACCAGACGGAAAGGATGCGGGCCATGGCCGGCCTCCTGAGCTTGCAAGATCCAGCCGCCGGGACGCCCGCCCCGGCAGCGCTCGAGTTCAACCCGCCATCTCGGCGGCCCCAGGCCGATGTCATCCGGCGGCGGGCCGCTGGGGGCAGGCGCGATCCGCCAGCGGCTGAACGACGCCGAGCCTGAGACCAGCCTTGGCTTGCCGCCCGCCCGCCCGCCGTAAGGACGGCGGTGCAGCACCACGCCAAAACCGCCCCGCTTCTCACAGGCCAGTTGCAGACGGCGCCCAGCGGTCAGGTCGGGCGCCTCGGCCTCGGCCACAGCGGCCGCGACGCCTTGGGTCGACAGCACGTCCTCCAGCAGCGACAGGGTTTCAGCCTCGTCGCGAGCCCGGACCTGGATCAGCCGCCCCGCCGGAAAGCCCAGCCCCAGCAGGCCAGGCGCGAAGAGGTCGGCGCGCCGCGCCACCCAGACCACAACGCCGCCCCTACGATCCGTCAGCCTACGGATCAGTTGCGCGACAAAAGTGGCGGGCGCCGCCCCGGTTTCATCCTCCAACCCCGCGCCGGTCACCTCATGCCAGCCGCCCAGCGGCAGACCACCGCCCGGAAAGCATCCGTCGATCGCCTGTTCTCCAAACGAGAGCACCGGAGTCGGAGTCCGAGTCCCCGCTTCCATCGCGGCGATCCGGCCTCTCAGGGCCGCAAGACGCGCCTCGCGCGATCCGGCCATTTCCCACTCCGTGTTCTGCTTCTGTTCTGATCTTTTCAAGCTGGAGAGTCAAGGCTTGGAGAGTCGCTCACGAGCGGCCAAAGTGTCTCAAACGGCCGTATGAAGCCCCGCAGGAAGCGTCATGTCCCTCTCCAGAGTTCTGATCGCAAACCGGGGCGAGATCGCCGTCCGGATCGCCCGCGCGGCGGCCGAGACGGGGATCCAGAGTGTGGCCGTGTACGCCCCTGACGACGCGCAGAGCCCGCATGTCAGCGCGGCGGATCACGCCGTCGCCCTGCCCGGCGCGGGCGCGCGGGCCTATCTCGACGTCGCCGCTGTGGTGGCCGCCGCCAAGGCGCAGGGCTGCGACGCCCTGCATCCCGGCTATGGCTTTCTGTCAGAGAACCCTGCCCTGGCCCGGGCCTGCGTCGAAGCCGGGATCGCCTTCATCGGCCCCTCGTCCGAGCACCTGGAGGTCTTCGGCGACAAGGCCGCCGCCCGCGCCCTGGCCGCCGAGCGCGGCCTGCCGCTGATCCCCGGAACCGGCGCTATCACGCTGGAGGCCGCCCGCACCTTCCAGGCCGAGCATGGGGCGATCATGCTGAAGGCCCGGGCCGGCGGCGGCGGACGTGGCATGCGCATGGTGCTCGATCCCGGCGAACTGGACGCCGCCTTCGCCGCCTGCGAACGCGAAGCTCAAGCCGCGTTCGGGGACGGCGGCCTCTACGCCGAAAAGCTCATCGAGCACGCCCGCCATATCGAGGTTCAGATCGTGGGCGACGGCGCCGAGGTGCTGGCGGTGGGCGATCGCGACTGCTCCCTGCAACGGCGGAACCAGAAGCTGGTCGAGATCGCGCCGGCCACCCTGTCCGACAACCTGCGCGCCGCCCTCGCCGGCTGGTCCGAGCGCCTGTGCGCAGGCTATCGCGGCCTGGCGACGGTCGAGTTCCTGGTCGAGGTCGATCCGAGCTCGCCCTTGAACGGCGAGGCCTTCTTCATCGAGGTCAATCCCCGCCTGCAGGTCGAGCATACAGTGACCGAGGAGGTCACGGGCCTTGACCTCGTACGGCTGCAGTTCGATCTGGCCGCGGGCAAGCGCCTAGGGGAGCTTGGCTTGACCAACGCCCCGCCGCCGTTCGCCGTGGCTATCCAGGCGCGGATCAACGCCGAGACCCTGACCGCCGAGGGGCAGGTGCGGCCCTCCACCGGAACTCTGAGCGCCTGGACGCCGCCAGGCGGTCCCGGCGTACGCGTCGACGCGGGGGTGATCGCTGGCCAGACGATCGGCGCGGCGTATGACAGCCTTCTCGCCAAGGTGATCGTCAGGGGGCGGACGCCCAGCGAAGCCTCCAGTCGGCTGGATCGCGCCTTGGCCGAGCTGAAGGTCGCCGGCGTGGCGACCACCGCGCCGCTGGTCCGCGCCCTCCTGGCCCATCCGAGCGCCGTGACCGGCGAGGCCACGACAACCTTCATTGCACAGCACGCCGAGACCCTTGTGGCGCAAGCTGAACGCCTGACGCCGGACGCGCACACGACCGCCGGCGTCTTCGAGACCATCGCCGGAGCCGAGCCCGTCGTCGCGCCCCTCGCCGCGACGGTCGGCGCGATCACCATCCGCGAAGGCGACCTCGTCCGTCCGGGTCAGGCTCTAGCGGTTCTGGAAGCCATGAAGATGGAGCACCTCGTCTGCGCCGGCGCCGGCGGCCGGGTGGTCAAGATCGCCATCGAGGCCGGACAGACCGTCGCCGAAGGCCAGCCCCTGATGTTCCTGGAAGCCGCTGATGTCGAGGGCGCCGCCGATACCCAGACCATCGAGGAAGATCTGGACGCGCTCCGCCCCGACCTCGCCGACGTCGTCGCCCGCCATCGTCACACCCTGGACGAGGCTCGCCCCGACGCCGTCGCCAAGCGGCGCAAGACCGGCCATCGCACCGCCCGCGAGAACATCGACGATCTGGTCGATCCGGGCAGCTTCCTGGAATACGGCGCCCTGGCGATCGCCGCCCAGAAGCGTCGCCGCACGACCGAGGACCTGATCCTCAACACCCCCGCCGACGGCCTGATCACCGGCATCGGGACGGTCAATGGCGCGCTGTTCCCGCCCGACAAGGCGCGAACGGCGGCGCTGGCCTATGACTTCACCGTGCTGGCCGGCACGCAAGGCGCGATGAACCATCGCAAGTCCGACCGGCTGATGGCGGTGATCGCCGACCAGAAGCTGCCGGTGGTCTGGTTCGCCGAGGGCGGCGGCGGGCGGCCGGGCGACACCGACACCACCGCCGTGGCCGGCCTGGACGTGCCGACCTTCCGCAGCTTCGCCCAGCTGTCGGGGCTGGTTCCCAAGATCGCCATCGTCGCCGGCCGCTGCTTCGCCGGCAACGCCGCCATCGCAGGTCTGTCCGAGATCATCATCGCCACCCGCGACAGCAACCTCGGCATGGGCGGTCCGGCCATGATCGAGGGCGGCGGGCTGGGCGTTTTCCGGCCCGAGCAGATCGGCCCATCGGCGCATCAGTGGAAGAACGGCGTCATCGACATCCTGGCGGACGACGAGGTTGACGCCACGCGGCTGGCCAAGCAGGCTTTGTCCTACTTCCAGGGCCCTCTCCCGACCTGGACCGCGCCGGACCAGCGCCGGCTCCGCCACGCGATCCCGGAGAACCGCCTGCGGGTCTATGACGTGCGCGCCCTGATAACCGGCCTCGTCGACGAAGGCTCCTTCCTCGAACTCCGCGGCGGTTTCGCGGCCGGGATGGTCACCGGCCTGATCCGGATCGAGGGCCGGCCGATGGGCCTCATCGCCAACGACCCGCGCCATTTAGGCGGCGCCATCGACTGTGAGGGCGCCGAGAAGGCCGCCCGCTTCCTGCAGCTGTGCGACGCCTTCGCCCTGCCGGTCCTGAGCCTGTGCGACACCCCCGGCTTTATGGTGGGTCCGGACAGCGAGGACGCCGCCGCCGTGCGCCGCGTCAGCCGCCAGTTCATCGCCGGCGCCAAGCTGCGCTCGCCCGTGTTCACGATCGTCACCCGCAAGGGCTACGGCTTGGGCGCTCAGGCCATGGCCGGCGGCAGCTTCCACAGCCCCGCCTTCATCGCCGCGTGGCCCACGGGCGAGTTCGGCGGCATGGGCCTGGAGGGCGCGGTCAAGCTGGGCTACCGCAAGGAGTTGGAGGCCGAGACCGATCCGGTCAAGCAGAAGGCGCTCTACGACCAACTGGTCGCCAGGCTCTATGCAGCGGGCAAGGCCACGAGCATGGCGGCGGCGCTGGAGATCGACGCGGTCATCGATCCTGCCGATACGCGGCGCTGGGTGATCGGAGGACTGGACGCGGCCTCTGCGATGAGCAGGCCGTGGGAGGTGCGGGTCGACAGCTTCTAAGGGCCCCTGCGCCTTGCCATCCGACTTCCCCGGCGAATGCCGGGGTCCAGATCGAACCCACGAACGTCCGCAGGCGCGAATACAGCCTTTGGCGCAGACACGGCAGGCTCCCAGGATGAATCTGGGCCCCGGCATTCGCCGGGGAGGTCGGTCTCTTTAGGTCCCGCTGGGGCTAGAGCATTTCACGACCTGACTGCGTCAGGCCGTGAGCTCTAATCTTTTGTTTTGACGCATTTTTCTTCACGCGAACCGGAACCACTTCGCTCGAAAAATGCTCTAGTCTCTGTTCAGCCCGTCACGAACCATGATCGGGCCAAAGAAGAAGCCAATGCCCAGCGCGTCCGCGACGATGTCGAACACGTCGGCGTCGCGCCCCACGATCGGCAGGCCCTGCAGGATCTCGATAGCGACACCGAACACCAGCAACACGGCGGCGATCTTCCACCAGCGGCTCTTGGGCAAAGCCATCGCCGCCAGGAAGGTCAGGCCATAGAAGACGATGAAGTGCTTGGCCTTGTCCCAGGGGATCAGGCCCGCGGTGTCGTCGCCCGGCGCGAGAGCTGCGTACAGCGTGAACATGACCGCCGCGACGAAGACCAGGAGGCCAGGCCAGCGGATCTTGCGGGGGACAAGCAGCGACATTCGGGACCTTTGGCAAGTTCCTCCCCGCGATGCGGGGGAGGTGGCCCAGAGGGCCGGAGGGGGCCAGCAAGGCTGGTACGGCCTTAGCCCCCTCAGTCACGCCGTGACAGCTCCCCCGCACCGCGGGGGAGCATCTTGACCTCAGAACGTCAGCGCGCGCGCTTCCTTCACGTGCGGCAGCGCCTGGATCTTGGCTAGCAGGCCAGCATCCGGCGCCTGGTCGATCCCGACCAGGGCGATGGCGTCCTCGTCGGCGGCGACGCGGCCCAGGTTGAAGGTGGCGATGTTGACGCCCGCCTCGCCCAGCATCATGCCCAGCGCGCCGATGAAGCCCGGCTTGTCCAGGTTGTTGACGTACAGCATGGCCGGCGAGAAGGCCGCGTCCAGCTCCATGCCCTTCACCTCGACAATGCGCGGGGCGCCGGCGATCACCGTGCCGGCGAAGGCGCGCTTGCCCTTTTCGGTGGTGATGGTCACGCGCATCAGGCTGTCATAGGTGGGGCTGACCTCCTGGCGGCTCTCCGAGACGGTGATGCCCCGTTCCTTGGCGATGGCCGGGGCCGAAACCATGTTGATCTCGGCCAGCATCGGCTTCAGCACGCCCGCCAGCGCCGCCGAGGTCATCGGCTTGACGTTCAGGTTCGAAACCTCGCCCTCATAGGCGATGTCGATGGCCTTGACGCCGAAGTCGACCATCTGGCCCGCGAAGGCGCCGATCTTCTCGGCCAGGGCCACGAACGGCTTCAGCTTGGGGGCTTCTTCGGCCGTGATCGAGGGGCTGTTCAGGGCGTTGGTGACCGCGCCGGTCAGCAGGTAGTCGCTGACCTGCTCGGCGACCTGGAGGGCGACGTTTTCCTGCGCCTCGTTGGTGCTGGCGCCGAGGTGCGGGGTGGCCACGACCTTGTCCGAGCCGAACAGCGGATTTTCCTTGGCCGGCTCGGTCACGAACACGTCGAAGGCGGCGCCAGCGACATGGCCGTCATCCAGCAGCTTGCGCAGGGCCGCCTCGTCGACCAGGCCGCCGCGGGCGCAGTTGACGATCATCACCCCCTTTTTGGTCTTGGCCAGGTTCTCGGCTGACAGGATGTTGCGGGTCTTGTCGGTCAGCGGGGTGTGCAGGGTGATTACGTCGGCGCGGGCCAGCAGGTCTTCCAGCTCGACCTTCTCGACGCCCATCTCGACGGCGCGCTCGGGCGACAGGAAGGGGTCGTAGGCCACGACCTTCATCTTCAGGCCCAGCGCGCGGTCGGCGACGATGCCGCCGATGTTGCCGGCGCCGATCAGGCCGAGGGTCTTGGCGTAGAGCTCCACACCCATGAAGCGGTTCTTTTCCCACTTGCCGGCCTGGGTCGAGACGTCGGCGGCGGGGATCTGGCGGGCCAGGGCGAACATCATGGCGATGGCGTGCTCGGCCGTGGTGATCGAGTTGCCGAAGGGCGTGTTCATCACGACGATGCCCTTGGCCGTGGCGGCCGGGATGTCGACATTGTCGACGCCGATGCCGGCGCGGGCGATGACGCGCAGCTTGTTCGCGGCGGCGATGACGTCCTTGTCGAGCTTGGCGCCCGAGCGGATGGCGATGCCGTCATAGTCGCCGATCACGGCGATCAGTTCGTCCTTCGAGAGGCCGACCTTGATGTCGAAGTCCAGGCCGCGGTTCTTGAAGATGTCGACGGCGGCGGGGCTGAGCTTGTCAGCAATCAGGACGCGGGGAGCGGTCATGGGAGATCTGTCCAGTTTTCCGGTAGCCGCCCTCGTCCTTCGACGGGCTCAGGATGAGGGCGACTGAAATGCGGGTCTGAAATCCTCATCCTGAGCTTGTCGAAGGACGAGGATTTCAGCTGCTGTGCGGGAGAAGCTTTAAGCGGCGGCGAGTTCGGCCGAGACGGTGGCGAAGGCCCAGTCGAGCCAGGGCGTCAGGGCCTCGAGATCCGAAGCCTCGACCGTGGCGCCGCACCAGATGCGGAGGCCCGCCGGGGCGTCGCGATAGCCGCCGATGTCGAGGGCCGCGCCCTCCTTCTCGAGCAGGCTGGCCAGCTTCTTGGCGAAGTCGGCCTGGGCGTCTTCCGGCAGGGCGGCGATCGTGGGATCCACGACCTTCAGGCACACCGAGGTATTGGAGCGGATTTCCGGCGTAGCGGCCAGGAAGTCGACCCACGGAGTCTTCTCGACCCAGTCGGCCAGCACCTTCAGGTTCTGGTCTGCGCGGGCCTGCATGGCCTGCAGACCGCCGATGGACGAGGCCCACTTCAGGGCGTCGAGGGCGTCTTCCACGCAGAGCATCGACGGGGTGTTGATGGTGGCGCCCTCGAAGATGTCGGCGGCGATCTTCCCGTTCTTGGTCATGCGGAACAGCTTCGGCATCGGCCAAGCCGGCGTGTAGCTTTCCAGGCGGGCCACGGCGCGCGGCGACAGGATCAGGATCCCGTGCGCGCCCTCGCCGCCCAGCGCCTTCTGCCAGGAGAAGGTCACGACATCGAGCTTGGTCCAGTCGAGGTCCTGGGCGAAGGCGGCGCTGGTGGCGTCGCAGATGGTGATGCCTTCACGGTCCGCCGAGATGAAGTCGGCGTTGGGCACGCGCACGCCCGAGGTCGTGCCGTTCCAGGTGAAGACGAGATCCTTGGCCGGATCGACCTTGGTGGTGTCGGGCAGCTGGCCGTACGGGGCGCTGAGCACATCGACGTCGGGCAGCTTCAGTTGCTTGGTGACGTCCGTGACCCAGTCCTTGCCGAAGGACTCGAAGGCCAGCAGTTGCACGGCGCGCGCGCCCAGCATCGACCACATCGCCATTTCGACGGCGCCGGTGTCCGATCCGGCGACGATGCCGATCAGGAAGTCGGCGGGCACTTCCAGCACTTCGCGCGTCTGGTCGATGGCGGCCTTCAGGCGCGCCTTGCCCAGCTTGGAGCGGTGCGAGCGGCCCAGAACGGCGTTTCTGAGATTTTCGGGGGTCCAGCCGGGGCGCTTGGCGCAGGGGCCGGAAGAGAACTCGGGACGAGCCGGGCGGATCGCCGGCTTGGCGAGGGTCGTGGTCATAGCGATGTCTCCCATCCTTACAGATGGACTGCGCCCCGTTGGGGGGGCGTGGCCCGCCGGCGAGAAACCGCGTCTGGGCCGGAATTGCAAGGAGAGATTTGTCGCGGGGCGCGGATTTACGCGCGCCTTGGGAAATTATTTTGCGGCGCGGCGGGCCGCCAGAGCCACACCGACCAGCAGAGAGGAAAGGACGCCAAGCGTCACCAGATTGTTCACGGTGGCGTAGAGCTTGTCGTAGCTCTTGCTGGCGACGAGGTAGTAGGCGTGAAGGCTGAACTGCACGCCCTGCAACAGGACTGCGACGCCCAGCCATGCGGTCGTATGGCGCAACGCCAGCAGAAGCAGCCCTAAAGCCAATGCGCCATCGAGAGTCAGGTAGACACCACGTACGGCGTTCGTATCGGCGATGGAGCCCGAAAGGGTGAACCCGATGGTCACGACGAGGACTAAAAGCGCCCCTCGCCTTTCGGCCTCGCCCCCCCACCGCCATGCGGTGACACAGGCTACAGCCAAAAGAAGCCAACCGATCAGTACGAGGATTTGCAGGTGGGCGAACATAACAATTAGGCCTCTAACCGAGATTAGAGGCCTAGAGTGTTAAACTATCGCAATGTGCGATGATGAAAGCCTAGACAACTTCCCGGAGGCCCTGCGGCGGCGGAAGCTGCTCTTCCTTGATCAGGCCGCCCATGCGGGTGCGGATGCCAACGCGCAGGCGCGTTTCATCCAGTTGGCTGTGAGCCTCGACGATTGCGCTGCGCGCGGCGGCGAGCGCTTGGATTGCGTCGGCGACCTTCGTGCAGGCCGCGTCACCAACCGTGGCAGACAGACCCAGGTCCTTACGGGCCTGCATCAACTCGGCCATCATGCCCGACACTTCGACCATAGCAGCGTCGACTGCAGCTTCCGTGGCGAACAGCTTGGTAGCCACGCGCTGAGCAACAAAAACCTTTTCCACACCCGCCTCCGTTTAACGAAACACTAATGGCAAAGGTAAACGGAATGTTAACGCGAAAGCAACGCGAAAAATGTGCGTTAGCGTTGTTTTGACGCGCAGCTCTCGCTTCGGATGGAAGTGAAGCGTTAGGAACATTCAGGCAAATTATGCCCAAGTTGAACTCCTGGGCGCGATGAGCCAAATCCGCAACCACAACGCGTCAAGTCACGCGCCATTGCAGGCGCGGATCGCCGGCGTGGCTTTGGCCACGACCGTGCTGGCGCTGGTGGCCGCATGTCTCTGCTTCATGCTCCAGCAGTGGAGCGTGGCCCGCCAAGAAGCGCGTGCGAATCATGAAGTGCTTGTGCAGATGGCCGCGGCCGGGGCGGCGGCGCCCCTGGCGGACCACAACATGGTCGGCGTCTACCGAGCTCTTGAGGCGGTGGCCAAGGCGCCGGGCGTTGCGGGCGTCCGCATCATAGACGCCAAGGGGCGGGTTGTCGCCCAGTTGGGCGAAGCCAATCCCTCGGACGTCGATACGCTGAAACAGCCCATCAAGCTGTCCTCGAAGACCGTGGGCACGCTGGTGCTAGTCGCCAAGCACCCTCGCCTGGCCCAGACCCTGGCGCGAGACCTGGCGCTGACCGGCGCGCTGTTCTTCGGCGCGGCCGGCATGGCCATCCTTTTGGCCAACAGTCTCGCGCGCAGACTCGCTCGCCCGATGGAGCGCCTCTCCGAGGCCATGCATGAGACTGCGGTCGGCGGCCGCTTCAAGGCTGTTGAGGAGACCGCCGACGATGACGTGTTCCGCAGCCTGACCGAGAGCTTCAACCATCTGGTGGCGCGCCTGGAGTGCAACGACCAGGACCTGCGTGGCGCGATGGCCGAACTGGTCAAGGCCCGCGACGATGCGAACGCCGCGAACGTGTTGAAGTCGCACTTCCTGGCGAACATGAGCCACGAGATTCGCACGCCTCTAAATGGCGTGCTGGCGATGGCCGACGTCATGGCCATGGACAAGCTGAGCGATGTTCAGCGCGAACGCCTGTCGGTGATCCGCGAGTCCGGCGCGGTGCTTTTGGGCGTTCTGAACGACGTACTCGATCTGTCGAAGATCGAGGCCGGGCGACTGGAGATCCAGGACCGTCCCTTCGATATCGCCCAGCTGGCGCAGTCGATTCGTGAGACCTTCGCCCCTCAGGCGCGGGCCAAGGGCTTGGCCTTCGAAGTCGCGGTGGCCCCGGAGGCGCAGGGCCTGTGGCGCGGCGACGCCGATCGTCTGCGTCAGATTCTGGGCAACCTGATCTCGAACGCCCTCAAGTTCACCTTGGACGGCGCGGTCGCTGTTCGCTTCGCCTCGGCCGAAGACGGCTCGGGCCTGCGGATCGACGTGGCCGACACCGGTATCGGAATCTCTCCCGAAATCCTCCCGCGCCTGTTTGACAAGTTCGTGCAAGCCGACAGCTCGACCACGCGTCGCTTTGGGGGCTCGGGACTGGGACTGGCCATCTGTCGCGAGTTGGCGGCGATGATGAACGGGTCGATCAAGGTGCAAAGCCGCGAGGGGCGTGGTTCGACCTTCACCGTGCTCGTCGCCCTGCCGCGTGAAGAGACCCTGACCGACGTCCACTATATCGACGACGGCGACCCAGTCGTCGCCCCATCGCCCGCCGAGTCGCCGCGTCTTCGGATCCTGGCGGCCGACGACAACCCGACCAACCAGAAGGTTGTCGCGGCGGTCCTGGCGCCCTTGAACTCCGAAGTCACGCTGGTCGACGACGGCGCGGCTTGCGTGGAGGCCTGGCGCAACGGCAACTTCGACGTCGTGCTGATGGATATCCATATGCCCGTCATGGACGGAGTCGAGGCCGCGCGGGCCATCCGTGCTGCGGAGCACGCGGAAAAGCGCCGACGCACGCCGATCATCGCCGTGACCGCGAACGCCCTGGCGCATCAGATCGAGGAGTATCTGGCGGTCGGCATGGACGGACACGTCGCCAAGCCGATCGAGGTGAGCAAGCTGTACGACGCCATCGAAGGCGCGGTGGCCAACACCCGAATTTCCCACGCCGCATAGGCCGCGCGGCGAGAGCCTCAGGGCTCCGCTCAACATGAACGCAAGATAACGAGCGGCTCAGAACCGCTTCAGGCGGGGCGTGTTTCTCTTAGCTCAACGTCGCCTCCACCCCTTCCCTCTGGTGGCGACGGAGACATTCGAAGAGGAACCGAACCGATGAAGAAGATCCTGATCCCGATCGTTGCGGTCTCGGCCCTGGCGGCCGCCACCGTTCCCGCCGCGGCCTCGGCCCAGTCGATCAATGAGCGCCAAGACCGGCTGGAGCGCCGCATCGATATGGGCCTGCGCAACGGCTCGTTGACCCGAAGCGAAGCCTATCGCCTGCGCGCCGAGCTGCGCGAGACTGCGCGCCTCGAGTATCGCTACCGTCACAATGGCCTGAGCCGCTGGGAGCGCGCCGACCTGGACCGTCGCTTCGACCGCATCAGTGCTCAGATCCGCTACGAGCGCCATGACCGCGACTACGGCTACGGCTACGGCTACGGCTACGATCGTGACTACCGCGGCGACCGTCGCTGGTAGCCAAACCCAAGGCTAAACCGGCTCCAGCCGGAGTTGGCTTTCCATGACCGTGAAGCTGCGGCCGCGCAACAGAACGCGCGCGCCGCGGCTTTCGCATTCCAAGTCTCCGCCTCGGCCCGGATAGGCCTGATGGAACTTGAGCGTTTGCGCGCCAAGTTTCTCGCCATAGAGCGGCATCAAGATGCAGTGCGCCGAACCGGTCGCGGGGTCCTCCGGAATCCCGAAGCCAGGCGCGAAAAACCGGCTGACGACAGCGTAACCCGCGCCTTCGTCAGCCTGCGCGACCACAACGGTCTGCCCCGGGCCGCCGGTCGCCTCTCCCCCGATACCCTTCAAGGCTCCAAGGTCCGGATTCAGCCTGCGGACGGCCCCTTCGTCGTCCATCACCGCGATCAGATAGGCGCCGGCCCAGACTTCCCGCGGCTTTGCGCCAAGCGCCGCCTCCAGGCCATCCGGGATTTCGGTGCGGCGGGGCGGATCCGCAGGAAAGTCCATTTCCAGGCCGCCGCCGGCTCGGCGCACCGTCAGGGGTCCTGACAAGGTGTCGAACGTCAAAAGCGGGACATCAACGCCCAGTTCGCCAAACAGCACATGGGCCGCCGCCAGCGTCGCATGCCCGCACAGCGGCGCCTCCAGCGTCGGGGTGAACCAGCGCAAACCAAAGCGAGCGGGGTCTTCGGTCCGCAACAAATAGGCTGTCTCGGCCTGATTGTTCTCGGCCGCGAGCGCTTGCATCCACGCCGCCGACGGCCAAGCCTCGAAGGGTTCCAGCACGCAGGCGGGATTGCCCTTGAAGGGCCCGTTGGCGAAGGCGTCGATGGTCCACTGGCGCATGGCGAAAGCTCTGGCGAAATCCGATGGACATCGCTGTTATGCGCGGCGGGCGCGGTCGGCAAAGCCTTTATTGTCCCGATGACAATCCCGGCTCAGGGCTCGATCGTGATCTCCGGCCAGCGCGCCTTGGCCGACGCCGTCGTCCGCTCCCAGCCCCCCGCCCCTTTCAATCGCAGCGGATTGGGACGCAGTCGCATGGCGAACAGATCTTCAAGTCCGAACGGGGCCCACACGCGGAGCCTGTCATCGGCTTCCAAGCGTACGCCCACGCAGAAGGCCGTCGCCACGAAGCGCTTCAAGGCCGCGGCGCTGTCTTCCAGCGGCGGATAAGGCTCGTCGGCGCCGAACTTCTTCTCGAACCACAGGTGCACGCGGGCTTGGTTCCGAACCTCCACAAGATCACGGAGCGGCGGCTCAAACGCTGCGGCCACGCGCTTGATCACCACGTCCTCGGCCTCATAGGAGGTGTCGCTGTCGTCGTGATAGGCGACGTCATAGTCCTTGATGCCGTAGTCCGGCGCGCGGCCCGTCAGGTGGTTCCAGACAGGCTGGTACACGGCGCCGGAGAAGATCATCCAATCAGGCAGATCGAGCGCGCGGACAGTCTCCAGCACCTGCATCGTCGAGGGGACGCCCCGGACGATTTCAACAAAGCGGTCTTCCAGGCTCGAAGTCATGTCCGCAGAGTCCAGCCGTGATCAAGGGGACCGTGGCCCGCGCCAAACCCCGGCGCGCGCAGCATGGCCTCGTGCACATAGTTCCAGGCCTCGGCGACGGCCTCTTCCAGCTTGAGCCCCTTGGCCAAACCCGTGGCGCAGGCCGATGCGAGCGTGCAGCCCGTGCCATGGGTGTGGCGCGTCTGGATCCGTTCACCTTCGAAGGTGGTCTCGCCCGCTGCGGTCATCAGCACGTCGACAACACGATCGCCCGCCACATGACCGCCCTTCATCAGAACCGCCCGGGCGCCGAGCGTCAGCAAGGCCTCGCCAGCGCGACGCAGATCATCGGTGGTTTCAACGGTCATCCCGGTCAGCGCAGCGGCCTCGGGCGCGTTGGGCGTGAGCAAGGCCGCGCGCGGAATCATCAGGCTCTTGACCGCGCCGATCGCCGCTTCAGCCAGGAGCGAAGCGCCGCCCTTGGCGACCATGACGGGGTCCACGACGGCTGGAACGCCGCCGGCGTGGTCCAGCACCTGGGCCACAGTTTCGACCACCGCCGCATCGCCCAGCATGCCCGTCTTGATGGCGTCAGCGCCGATATCATCCAGCACGGCCCGGGCCTGGGCGGCGATCACTTCCAGCGGGATAGGGTGCACGCCCGTGACGCCCAGGGTGTTCTGCACCGTGACGGCGGTGATTGCGGTGGCGGCGTAGCCGCCCAGCGCGGTGATGGTCTTGATATCGGCCTGGATTCCCGCCCCGCCACCGGAGTCCGAGCCGGCGATCACGAGAACACGACCTTTGTGAGCTTGAGACATGCAGCGTTCCTAGAGCGTGACGCCGAAAGTGGGAACCGGTTTCGGCGCGCGTTACGCTCTAAGTGTTTGATCTAGAGCCTCGTTATCGCGTCAAATCGATTCCGTTTTGACGCGCGAGGCTCTAGGCGGGAATCGGACGCGCACAAAGGGCGCTTGGGCGCGCCTCAGGTTGTTGGCGCGACGCTGCGAACGGCCCGAAAAACCTCCAGCGCCTGGACGGTTTCGCGCACGTCATGCACCCGTACGGCCGCCACGCCCGCCTGGGCTCCGACCAGGTGCGCGGCGATCGAGCCGCCCAGACGATCGCTGGCCTCATGGGCCGACGGATCGATCCCGGCGATGAACCGCTTGCGGCTGGCGCCGAGCAAGATCGGGTAGCCCAAGGCCACGAAGCGTGGGAGAGCCGCCAGCAGGGCAAGATTGTGCTCCAGCGTCTTGCCAAAGCCGATTCCGGGATCCAGCCAGATCTTCTCCTTGGCCACCCCCGCGGCCATGGCTGTAAACGCCCGCGCCAGAAGGAAGGCCTCGACCTCGGCCACCACGTCATCATAGCGGGGCGCGTCCTGCATCGTCCCGGGCTCGCCAAGCATGTGCATCAGCACCACTTCGCAACCCAGCTCGGCGGCGACCTCTGGCGCTTGCGGCGAGAAACGCAGCGCGGCGACATCGTTCCAGATCGTGGCTCCGGCCTTGATCGCCGCACGCGCCACGCCGGGCTTCATGGTGTCGATCGAGATGGTGATGTCGCTGGCCTTGCGGATCGCCTCGATCAGGGGGACCACGCGCAGGATCTCGTCGAACTCCGAGACCGGCGTCGCGCCCGGCCGGGTGCTCTCGCCGCCGATATCGAGGATGTCGGCGCCCTGGGCGATCATTCGGCGGGCATGCTCGATCCCATCGGCGACCGAGAAGAACTGGCCGCCGTCGGAGAAGCTATCGGGCGTGACGTTGACGATCCCCATGACCCGGGGCCGATAGGCGGTGCTCATGGAGCCAGCCTTACGCCTCTCCCAGCATCCGGTCGACCCGCCCCGCCAGATCGCTGACCGCGAAGGGTTTGGTCAGCACCTCCATGCCGTATTCAATATGGCCGTGGTTGAGCACGGCGTTCTCAGCGTAGCCTGTGATGAACATCACTTTCAGTGCGGGCAGGATCGCGCGGGCGCCGTCGGCCACCTGCCGACCGTTCAGGCCGCCAGGCAAGCCGACGTCGGTGATCAGCAGGTCAACCTGCCGACCCGACTGCAGGATCCTCAAGCCTGCGGCGCCGTCGGACGCCTCCAGGCACGCGTAACCCAACTCGGACAGCGCATCGACCACCAGCATCCGCACCGTCGGCTCATCGTCGACAATGAGCACTGTCCTGTCAGCGTGGGCGTGCGGGGCGTCCGACGACGGGACCTGGGTGTCGATCTCTTCTTCCCCCAGATGGCGGGGAAGATAGAGACAGACCATCGTGCCCTGCCCTACCTCGGAATAGATCCGAACATGGCCGTGCGACTGCCGGGCGAAGCCATAGACCATCGACAGACCAAGGCCTGTGCCTTGCCCGATGGGCTTTGTGGTGAAGAAGGGGTCGAAGACGCGCTCCAGCGTCGCCTTGTCGATGCCTGTGCCCGTGTCACTCACACAGACCGAAACATACTGCCCTGCGTCTAGCCCGTGTTCGCGGGCGGTGCGCGAATCCAGCCAACGATTTCCGGTCTCGATCGTGATCTTGCCGCCATCCGGCATCGCGTCGCGGGCGTTGATACAGAGGTTGAGGAGCGCGTTCTCCAACTGGTTGGCGTCGACCAAAGTCGGCCAGAGGCCCGTCGCCGCGACATTCTCGACCTCGATCGATGGTCCGACGGTCCGACGGACCAGCTCGACGAAGTCTGGCAGCAGCCTGTTGACCACGACTGGGCGCGGCGCGAGGGTCTGGCGGCGCGAGAAGGCGAGCAGGCGATGGGTCAGGGCCGCCGCCCGCCGCGCCGCCCCTTGACCGGCCGCGAGGTAGCGATCGACCTCGCCCGTGCGCCCCTGAGCCAAGCGTGCGCCAATCATCTCGAATGAGCCCGAGATGCCAGCCAGCAAATTGTTGAAATCATGCGCCAGGCCGCCTGTCAGCTGTCCGACGGCCTCCATTTTCTGCGCCTGGCGCAGCGCTTCTTCCGTACGCGCACGCTCTTCCAGCGCCTGGGTGATGCGGCTCTCAAGCGTCTCATTGAGACTTCGGAGCTCGGCCTCGGCGCGCTTGCGGGCGGTGACGTCCTGAAACAGCACCGCGACCTGCTTCAATTCGGGTGGCTCGATCCGGAACGAGGACAGTTCGAGATGGCGGCCTGTCGCCACGAGTTCCTGCTCGAAGCGGATCGGCGCCCCTGTCCGCAGCACCGCGCCATAGCGCGCCACCCAGGCGTCTGCTTCGTCGGGAACCATCCCGCGAAGCGTCCGTCCCACGACGTCAGGAATGCCCGCGTGCCGCTCATAGGCGGCGTTGGCCATGATGTGGACGTAGTCGCTGTCGGGACCGTGCGGACCATCGAGGAACTCGATGATGCAGAAGCCCTCGTCCATCGACTCAAAGAGCGCCTGGAAGCGAAGCTCGTCGGCGCGATGGGCGCGTTCCTGCCGAACTCTTTCGGTGATGTCGTTGCAGAGGACGAGAACCCCCTGCACCTCGCCATCATCGGCCCGCACCGCCGAGAACATCAAGTTGCACCAGGCCGCCTCCCCGTTCTCCCGCACGAAGCTGACATATTCGCGCACAAGGCTCTCGCCAGCCTGCGCGCGACTGAGCATCGCGCCGATCTCCTGAATGGGGAAGGCTTCGGCGCCCCCGACGCCCAAGGTCAGCGATGGGAACAGGACCTTGGCGGCGTCGTTGTGCAGCATCACCGCCCCGTTCCCCCACGCGAGGAACGAGGGAATCGGGGAGGCCAGCATCATGCCGGCCGAGACCTTGAGCGCTGCAGACCACGCTTCGGGGGAGCCCAAGGCGGTTTTGGACCAGTCGAACATCGCGATGGCGCGTCCCTGTTCGCCTAGCCCCGCAAGGAAGGCCGGCGGACCCAACAGGGTGGGCGAGCCCTTTGGCTCGGCGGCGGACACGGTATCCAATCGAAACAGCCCCGGAACCGCACTTGCACGGCGAAGCTTTTAACGGGTTCTCGCGTCTGGAGTTGCAACGCCCCGCAGAAAATTCGACGAGAAAAAAGCCGGCCCCTTCGAGCCGGCTTTTCCTGGGTTACAGAAGCGATCTCAGGCGGTGACGCTAGCGCCTGCGCCCGGGGACAGGGGCACCAGAGACGGCGCGACGACCGCCGTGGTGGTTTCCTCTTCCTCCCGCTTGGGGGCTTCGCCCCTCAGCACGCCGGCGATCTCCTCGCCCGAGAGCGTTTCGTATTCGAGCAGCGCCTTGCCCAGCGTGTGCAGGTCGTCGATCTTTTCCGTGAGGATGCGGCGCGCTTCATCCAGGCCGTACTGGACCAGACGCTTGACCTCGCTGTCGATCAGACGGGCGGTCTCTTCCGAGACGTTCTGAGTGCGAGCGACCGAGTGGCCCAGGAACACCTCGTCCTGGTTGTCGCCATAGGCCACGGTGCCGAGGATGTCGGAATAGCCCCAGCGGGTGACCATGTTGCGGGCTAGGTCGGTGGCGGCCTTGATGTCGCTGCTGGCGCCCGAGGTGATGTTCTCCTTGCCGAAGATGATCTCCTCTGCCACCCGACCGCCCATCATGATGGCCAGGCGACTGGTCATCTGCTGGTACTTCATCGAGTAGCGATCGCCTTCCGGCAACTGCATGACCATGCCCAGGGCGCGACCCCGCGGCACGATGGTGGCCTTGTGCACAGGGTCGGCCATTGGCACGTTCAGCGCCACGATGGCGTGGCCGCCCTCGTGATAGGCCGTCAGCTTCTTTTCTTCCTCGTTCATGGCCATCGAGCGGCGCTCGGCGCCCATCATGACCTTGTCCTTGGCCTGCTCGAAGTCCTGCATGGTGACCATGCGGCGGTTCTTGCGGGCAGCCATCAGGGCGGCTTCGTTGACGAGGTTGGCCAGGTCCGCGCCCGAGAAGCCCGGGGTGCCCCGCGCCAGCGTCTTGACGTCGACATCGGCCGCCAGCGGCACGTTCTTCATGTGCACGCGGATGATCTTCTCGCGGCCGGCGACGTCGGGGTTAGGCACCACGACCTGACGGTCGAAGCGGCCCGGACGCAGAAGGGCCGGGTCCAGAACGTCGGGACGGTTGGTCGCGGCGATCAGGATGATGCCTTCATTGGCCTCGAAGCCGTCCATCTCGACTAGCAACTGGTTGAGGGTCTGCTCACGTTCGTCGTTGCCGCCGCCCAGGCCCGCGCCACGATGGCGACCGACGGCGTCGATTTCGTCGATGAAGATGATGCAGGGCGCGTTCTTCTTGGCCTGCTCGAACATGTCGCGCACGCGGCTGGCGCCGACGCCGACGAACATTTCGACGAAGTCCGAACCCGAGATGGTGAAGAACGGCACGCCGGCTTCCCCGGCCACGGCGCGGGCGATCAGGGTCTTACCGGTGCCCGGAGGGCCGACCAGCAGGGCGCCCTTGGGGATCTTGCCGCCCAGGCGCTGGAACTTGGCCGGATCCTTCAGGAAGTCGACGACCTCCTGCAGCTCTTCCTTGGCCTCGTCGACGCCGGCGACGTCCTCGAAGGTGATGCGGTTCTTGTTCTCGGTCAGCAGCCGGGCCTTGGACTTTCCGAAGCCCATGGCGCCCTTCGCCCCGCCTTGCATCTGGCGCATGAAGAACAGCCAAACGCCCACGACCAGCAGGATCGGCAGCAACTGCACCAGGATGGCCAGGAAGCTGATCGAGCCGCTCTTGAACTTCACGTCCGCGTTCTTGGCCACCATGCGGTTGACCAGTTCCTCGGAGTTCATCGGCGCATTGACCGTGAGGGTCTTGTTGTCGGCGGTCTTGGCCAGCACCGTCTGGCCGGCGATCTCGGCCGACTTGATCTTGCCTGCGTCAACATCCTTGAGCAGCTGGGAGTAGCTGATTTCGCCGCCGCTTTTCGTGCGCGAGTTCTGGCTGACGACAAACACGCCGCCCAGCACCGCCACGATCACCAGCCAGATGGCCAGGTTTCTGAAATTCATACGCCTTGTCTTCCTAGCGAATGGGGTCTTCACAGCGAGTAGAGGTCTCGACCACCCAAGATAGGGGGTCGGGAGCGCTTGCGCCACGGACGTGACATCAGGTCACGGATTCTTGGTCGAAAAGGCCAACGGCGGCCTTGAACCGATCCAGAACGAGCGAGCGCGCACACGCCTCTCCTTCGGCTGCAAGCTCCGGGCCGTCAAGCATCAGCTCCCCCGGCCCGTCACGACCTTCCCGCATCATCAGCGGCAGCGAAGGGCGCGCAGCGGCGGCGATCGTGACCAGTCTTGCCCGCTGCTGGGGCCCCAGACGGGCCGCCTGCCCCTTCAAGGGCCCAATCGCTGCGGAGAGGTCGCCGGCCGCAACTTCCCAACGTCCATCCCAAACGCCGAGTTCGCGGGGCGCCAGGTTCAGGCGCGCAAGGCCGCCCCTCGAGACTTCACCCGCGTCACGACAGACCAGAATTTCCGAGGTCGCCTCGAGGCGCGCGCCCGCAAGCGTGGCCGTGAAGGCGTCACCGGTGCGAACGCGCTCGACCAACCGCGCCAGGCGCTCGCCCCGGGGCGGTCGCTCGGTTCCACTGGCGCAAAGAAGCGCGGCGGCCAGGTGCACTGGAGCGACGTCGCGCGACAGACGGATCACGCCGGCGGCGTCGATCTCAAACGCCGGTGGCGGGAGCGCTTCAAAAAGGCCCGCCGGCGACGCGCTGGGCGCACTGGCCCGCGCGCGAGCTCGCGCATAGCGCAGGTCAAGGTTGGCAGGATCTTCGAGCCAGGTCTCCCCCTCCTGCGCGAGGCTGTCCCGGATGTCGGCGCGCGTCAGCGAGAGCAGAGGCCGCAGAAGGAAGATCCCGCGCCCCTCAGGCCATACTGGCGAAGGCGACCACTCCCTTGGATCCGAGACCGAGGACCCCTCAGCCCTCATCGCCGCGCCCTCGGCGAGGTCGCTGGCCGTGTGGCCCAGGATCAGCACCCGAGCGCCGGCCTGGCGCGCAGCGTTCGCCAGCAGTCCATGCCGCGCGCGTCGCGCAGCAGCCGGGAGACCCGTCCGGGGCTTATCGCCGGTCCAGATCAGCGCCCGGGCGTCGGCGCCCAATGCGCGAGCCTTGGCGACCGCCTGGTCCGTCCAGACTTGGCTGTCGGGCTGAAGCTGGTGATCGACGACAAGAGCCAGGACCGGGCGCCCCCTTGGTCGCGCCCAATTCAGGATCGTCTTGAGCAGGAACAGAGAGTCCCCACCGCCGGAAAAGCCAACGCTGACCGGCGCGCGAGACGTTGGATCCAGCCGCCTATCGAGGGCGGCTCGAACCTGGTCTAGGCGCACTTGGCCGCGACGCGGGTGGAAGCCGCGCGCGAGTTCACCTGGGCCGGCGCTTTGGGATAGCGCTTGGCCAGCTCGTCGAGCGTCCGGCAAGCTTCAGCAGTCTTCTTTAGCGCCACCATCGACCGCGCCAGCTTGAGTGTCGCGTCGGGCGCCCAGCTGGTCTGCGGCCAGCCTCGAATGGCGCCGATGTAGTTGCCCGCAGCGTCGGTATAGGCTTCACGCACGAACTGCGTCTCGCCAAGCCAGTAGCGGGCCTCGGAAGCCCTCGGCGTGTCCGGATAGTTGTTCACGTAGGCGGCGAACGCCTGCTCGGCGTTAGCGTAGTCGCCCGCCAGCAACAGATCCTTGGCCTGCTTGAACGCCACCGCCGGGTCGGCAGGCGGCGCGGGCGGCGGCGGGACATCTCCGGCCAGCGGCGGCGAGGCCTGAGCGGTCGCCGACGCCTGAAGGTCCGCCAGCGTCTTCTCGATCGCGGCGAGCCGCTGCTCAAGAGCGTCAGCGCGCGCCTTCTGCTCGGCGGCGGCGCGCTGGGCCTTGGTCAGTTCGAAGTTCGTCGCCTCGTTCTGGCCGTTCAGTCGCGTCAGGGTCTGCTCAAGGTCGGACACGCGCTCGTTCAGCGCCGCGATCTGCGCGTCGGTCTCGGCCGGCTGCACGACCACGGGCTTACCGGTATCCCGGCCCTGGAACACGATGGAGCGCAGCTCGCGCACGACCTTCTCCATACGCTCGACGCGCTTGGCGGAACGATCGTCCAAGGGATCGGCCGGCGGCAAAGGAGTTTGGGCGACCGCCACGACGGCGGTGGAGGCGAACAGGACGGCGAGCAGGGCGGATTTCAGCGTCATGGCCGTGATTTACCGATAGAGCCGAGACAAAACTAGGGCGGCTTCTCGCTTGAGAAGCCGCCCTGTCTGAAAGCGTCTTAGCGAGCGCCGTCCGTGATGGCCGTGCGGCCGTTACGGTTCTTGGCCCAGGCCTCTTCGCTCGAACCCGGATCGATCGGGCGTTCCTTGCCGAACGAGATCGTCTCGATACGCGCGCCCGCAACGCCCTGGGCTATCAGGAAGTCACGCACGGCGTTAGCGCGGCGGGCGCCGAGCGCCAGGTTGTACTCGCGGGTGCCGCGTTCGTCGGCGTTGCCTTCGATGCGGACTCGCACGCCCGGATAGCGGTTCAACCACTGGGCCTGACCGGCGAGCACCGGCTGGGCGTCAGCGCGGATCACATACTCGTCGGTGTCGAAGTAGACGCGGTCGCCGATGTTCACGACGAAGTCCTGAACCGAGCCGGGCAGGATGCCGCTCGTCACCGGCGGCTGGGCCGGCGGCGTGTAGGGCGTGGGCTGCGTCGGCTGCGGCGCCGGCGGCGGCGTGACAGGCTGGGGCTTCGGACGCGAAGCGCAGGCGGCGAGCGAGGCGGCGGCCAGGCCGACGAGCGCCAGTCGAACGGCGCGCTGGGTGTCGAAGCTCATCCAGTTTCTCCTCAAGTCTACGAAACTCTGCCTGATCCATACCTGCGCAACGCTTGGAATGGACCCTCTAAATGTCTGACCAAGCCTCACAATGATGTCAGATGCCCGTCAGACGATGCGGATTCACTTGCGGCGGGAATAGCGATCGCAGAGGCCATCCTCTGCCCGGGAACGCGCAACGACAGCTAAGGTTGCGCGCGCCTATCGCCGCTTCAGTCCAGAAGGGGCGACCAAGCCGGGTCTGAGGCCGAACCGCCATACGCGGCCGGGCGCAAGATCCGTCCTGTGATGTCGACCGTCCAGAGCCTCGGATTACCGCTCGCGCCTTCCCGGAAGAACATCAGCACCCGCCCGTTCGGCGCCCAGGTGGGGCCTTCATCCAGGTAGCTGGTGGTCAACAGGCGCTCATCACCGCCGTCGGCGCGCATGACCCCGATGTGGAATTCACCGCCGGTCTGCTTGGTGAAGGCGATGAAGTCGCCACGCGGGCTCCACACAGGTGTGGTGTAGCGGCCGCCGCCGTAGGAAATCCGCCGTACGCCCGAGCCGTCGGTGTTCATCACGTAGATCTGCGCCTGCCCCCCTCGGTCGGAGTTGAACACAATCTTGGTCCCGTCCGGCGAGAACGACGGCGAGGTGTCGATGGCCGGATCGGTCGTGATCCGGGTGGTCGCCCGCGAGCGCAGGTCCATCAGATAGATGTCGCTGTTGCCGTTGCGCTCCACCGAGAACGCCACCTTGCTACCGTCCGGCGAGAAGCGGGGCGCGAACACCATGCCAGGGAACTTGCCGACGGTTTCCTGGCGGCTGGTCTCAAGGTTCAGCAAGTAGATCGACGACCCGGTCGGCCGCAGGGCCATGTAGGTCAGTTCCTGGCTCGTCGACGAGAAGCGCGGCGTCATGACGATGTACGAGCCGTCGGTCAGGTACTGCGGATTGGCCCCGTCCTGATCCATGATCGCCAGACGCTTGACGCGGTTCAGCTTGGGGCCGCTCTCCGCGACAAAGGCCACGCGCGTGTCGAAATAGCCCTTCTCGCCCGTCAGGCGCTCATAGACCGCGTCGCTGATCTTGTGGGCGACCCGGCGCCAGTTGTCGGGCGTGGACGAGAACTGCAGACCCAAGAGTTGCTGCTGGCTGAAAACGTCCCAGAGACGGAAGTCCACCCGCAGGCCGCCGTCGGCGCCGACTGTGACCTGGCCGTTGATCAGCGCCTGGGCGCCGGTGGCCTGCCAGTCGGGGAAGCGCGGCTGCACGTTCACGTCGGCCAGTTTGTCAGCGACGCCGGTGACGTTCAGCGGCTGGAAGAGGCCCGAGCGCTCAAGATTGCCCGTGATGACCTGCGCGATCTCCGCGCCGCGCGGCGAGCCCGAGAAGGACGGGACCGCGATTGGCAGCGGCTTGACCGCGCCCGCGTTGATGTCGACCTCGATCTGCGCGGCGGCCGGGGTGACGAGGGCCGCGCCGCTCAGCAGGGCGGCGACCATCAGCAGCAGGGCTTTAAGGCGCATCAGGGTCTCCTTGCTCATCTTTTCAAGCTTCAACGCGAACAGGCCTGTTTTGCGTTGAAGTTGAGGGCGATTTTCTGACCGTACAGGTCCGAAGGCAGGTAAGCGAACGGCGACGCCGCGAACAGCGCGCGAATGGCGCGGTCCGATGCGGCCTTCACGACGGGATCGGGCGAGGACGTGCCGGGCGATTCCGGCTGGCCCACGACGCGACCGCCGGGTCCGATCACGAAGACGACGCGGACATTGACGTTGGCGCCGCCCTCGACCTCGCAATTGGGGTTCCAGCGATCCTGGACCTCGCCCTGCAAGCGTCCGAGCGCCGCGGCTGAGAGCCCGGTGGCCGCGCCCATGGCGGGCCGCGCCGACACCGAGGTTTCAGCGCGCGCCGGGCCTTTGGCCGCATTGGCTGTCGGCTTGCCGCTCGCCTTCTGAGTCTTGGCGATGGAAGCCTCGAGCGAGGCGAAGAAGTCGCTCTCGCTCTTCTTCTGTGGCTTTGGCTTCGCCGGCGTGGGGGTCGGCGTTGGCTTCGGCGTCGGCGTGGGCTTGGGTGGTGGCGCCGGGGCCGGCGTTGGAGTCGGAGACGGCGTCGGCGCAGGCGGCTGCGGCGTCGCCTCGGGCGTCGGCTCCGGGGTCTGGGCGGTCTGTTCCTCCAGCGCCTCCTCAGCGGGACGCACATTGGTCGGGCCGTTGGTGACGATCGTGACCGGCACCGACTCGCCGATCGTGATCGGCTCGGACCGCTTCCACGGCACACCGAACGCGATCACGGCCGCCACGGCGCCGTGCAGCGCGATCGAGCCCAGCAGGGCCGGAGACAGAGTCTGTTCGCGGCGGGCGCTCATGCCGCTCCTACTGCGCGGGCCGCAGGTCGGCCGCGCCTTCCGGCTGTGCGTCGCGCGGGGCCGCGCCCGTCGAGGGACCGCCCGTCTCGGTGATCAGGTTGATCTTGTTGAAGCCGGCGTTCGACAGGCCCGCCATGACCTGAGCGACCACGGCGTAGGTCGCCCCGCCGTCGGCGCGCACGAAGATCGGCTTGTCATAGCCGTCGCCCGCGATCGCGCCGATGCGCGGCGCCAGGTTTTCGAACGGGATCTGCGTCTCGCCGACGAAGATCTGACCATCCTTGCGGATCGAGACGGTGATGGGCTCGTCCTGGTTCTGGAGAGCGGCGGCCTCGGTCTTGGGCAACTCCAGTGGAACCCCGGCGGTCAGCAGCGGCGCCGAGATCATGAAGATGATCAGCAGCACCAGCATCACGTCGACCAGCGGCGTAACGTTGATCTCGGACAGCGCGCCGCGCGAACGGCGACCGCGACGACGGCCTCGTCGCCCGCCCGTCGCGAAAGCGTCGTTGGAGGACATCGCCATCGGGTCAGACCCGCTCGGCCAGGCGACGCTGGATCGCGGTCGACAGGTCGTCGGCGAAGCCTTCCAGGCGACCCGCGTACTTGCCCGCGTCAGTCGAGAACTTGTTGTAAGCGATATAGGCCGGGATCGCGGCGATCAGGCCGATGGCGGTGGCGAACAGCGCCTCGGCGATCGACGGCGCAACGACGGCCAGCGAGGTGTTCTTCGACAGGGCGATGTTCTGGAACGCGTGCATGATGCCCCAGACCGTGCCGAACAGGCCGATGAAGGGGCTTGCGGTGGCCACGATGGCCAGGCTGCCGAGACCTTCCTCGACCTTGGTGGTCTCGCGGGCGATCTGGGTGTCCAGGATGCGATCGATCCGGGCGATCAGGAAGCCGGCCTGGGTCTCGCTCATCGCGCCCTTGGCCTTGGCGTCGCGCCATTCCTTCAGCGCCGCCTGCAGCATGCGCGGCAGCGCATGACGCGGATTGGCGCCGGCCTCGCCCGCGACATCTTCCAGCGAACGACCACCGCTGACCTGCTCCTCGAAGCGATCGGCGGCGCGATTCAGCGCCTGGAAGCGGAACAGCTTATCCAGGATCACGGCCCAGGAGCCCAGAGACGCGAGGATCAGGCCGATCATCACACCCTTCACGACCCAGTCGGCCTGCATGAACAAGGCGAAGAAGGAAAAATTCGGGGCGGCGGCCGCGGCGTCCATTCGGGATAGGCTCCGTTGGGTCGTCTGATCAGGACTGGAGAGCGCCGTATGGCATGAAGCGGCGCTGGGGTGAAACTATGACAATCGTCGAGCGATCCCGAAATTCGACATCGCTCAGCTTTGGATCGGCGTCAGCCAGGGCGAGAGCTTGGCCAGCATCTCAGGCGTAGGCCGGCGCGGACGTCCAGACAGGCTGATGCAGACCGCCACGCCCTTGGCTTCCAGAACCACATCCTCGCCGCGCGTGATCCTCTGGGTCACGAACAGGCGCGCCCCTTCCACGCGGTCGTAGGTGGTGCGCACCAGCAAGGCGTCGTCGATCCGCGCCGAGCG
The DNA here is from genome assembly GCF_031457805.1 of Caulobacter sp. BE264. Lineage (NCBI taxonomy): Bacteria > Pseudomonadati > Pseudomonadota > Alphaproteobacteria > Caulobacterales > Caulobacteraceae > Caulobacter > Caulobacter sp. BE264. Next base: position 312,222 of record NZ_JAVDXI010000004.1, read on the forward strand.
CTTGAAGTCCAGCTCCATGCGAATGATTGCGAACGCGGTGTCTTGCTGCGCCAGTTCGGTGTGCGAGATGCCGGCCAGCCGGAAAAAGTCGCTCCGCCCGCGCTCCAGATAGCGCAGATAGTTGGCGTGATAGACGATGCCCGAGAAGTCGGTGTCCTCGTAATAGATGCGGACGGCCAGCTGATGCTCGCGCCCCTCGAAGGCGCCGGCGGTGGGCTCAATCATGACGCGGGCGGGTCCTGGTCGACGGGATCACCGAGCACCAGACCTAGGGACAGGCCCCAGGCCAGGATCGGCGCAGCGCCATACCCTAGAACGGGCGCAGGGTAGTTTCCAAACAGGTTCCCGGCGATCCAGCCGACCCACAAGGCGGCCAGGGCCAGGGCTTCGGCGCGACGCTCGGGCCGCGTCCGGGCGACCAGGAGGAACGGCGCGGGCAGGCTGATCATCAATACCCCGGCCAGAACGCCCAGCACCGGGCTGGCGGCGAACGTCTGGTCCAGCAGTCCTTCGACATAGGGCACAGCCGGCAATGTGTCGGGCTCGACCCATGCGCCGTAGGCCAACAGAGCGGCGACGGCCACGCACGCCCAGGGCGTCACCTGACGCGGACGCTCGACCGCCGCCGCCGCCGCGAGCGCCAGGGCCCAAGCCAGGGACGAGGCCGCATCGTGTTGATACAGCAGCAAGAAGGCCAGCAAGGCCGCGATCGGCGCCGCGCGACGATCGCCAAAGCCCTTGGCGAACGCCCAGGCCGCGAACGGCAAGACGATCGACGCGGTGTGCATTTGGATCGGTCCGAGCGCAAGCCAGCGCTTGGCGCCCTCCAGCGAAACGCCGTTCATCAAAGTCACGACCAAGGCCAGGGCGCTGGCGGCGATCAGCAACCACAGCCTCCAACGGGCCCGGCGCCAGAATCTCCCGACCAGCAGCGCCAGGCCCAGGGCGAGCACGGCGGCCAGCCCCTGGACGATCAGGGCGTTGCGCGGCGCGCCGGCCGCGCTGATCGCGGCCAAGGAAACCGCGAGGCTCGCAGCGCCGAGGCCAGCGGTGAACAGACGGATCGCGCGCACGCTGTCAGCCCTCATCGAACAGGCCGGCCTGCCCCGGCGGGGCGGCGGGCGGGGTCAGGCCCAGGTGCAGATAGGCCTTGCCGCAGGCCATGCGTCCGCGCGGCGTGCGCTGGATGAAGCCCTGTTGCATCAGATAGGGCTCGATCACGTCTTCGACGGCGTCGCGGGCCTCGGCGATGGCGTAGGCGATGGTTTCGACGCCAACAGGCCCGCCGCCGTAGTTCTCGATCATGGCGCGCAGGTAGCGACGGTCCAGGCTGTCGAGGCCGCTCTCGTCGACCTCCAGCCGGGCCAGGGCCATGGCGGCGGCGTTGCGGTCGATATTGGTCGCGCCGTCGGCCGTGGCGAAGTCGCGGACCCGACGCAGAAGACGACCGGCGACACGCGGCGTCCCCCGCGCCCGCTTGGCGATCTCGTCGGCCCCGTCGTCGGTCAGCGGCGCGCCCATCTTGCGCGCGGCGTGCTGCAGCACATGGCGCAGCTCGGCCGGGGTGTAGAATTCCAGCCGGATCGGAATGCCGAAGCGATCCCGCAGCGGTGTCGCCAGCATGCCCGCCCGTGTCGTCGCCGCCACCAGGGTGAAGGGAGCCAGGTCGATGCGGATCGAGCGCGCCGAGGGCCCCTCGCCGATCACCAGGTCCAGCACATGGTCCTCCATGGCAGGATAGAGGATCTCCTCAACGTTCGACGACAGGCGGTGGATCTCGTCGATGAACAGAACGTCGTTGGCTTCAAGATTGGTCAGGATGGCGGCCAAATCACCGGGCTTATTCAGCACAGGTCCCGAGGTGGCGCGGAAGTTCACGCCCAGTTCGCGGGCGACGATCTGGGCCAGGGTGGTCTTGCCCAGGCCCGGCGGGCCGAACAGCAGCACGTGATCCAGGGCCTCGCCCCGGCCCTTGGCGGCCTCGATGAAGACGCGGAGATTGCCCTTGGCCTGTTCCTGACCGACGAACTCGGCCAGCGTCTGGGGCCGCAGGGCGCGGTCGGTCGACGGGACCTGGTCGCCGAATTGAGGCTCGCCGGAGATGATGCGGGTCATCGACCCAACTCCTTCAGGCCCGCCTTGATCAGCGCCTGGACGGTCGCGTCTTCACCCAGCTCGGCGGCGGCGGCCTCGACGACACGGCGAGCGTTCACCTCGGCCACGCCCAGGCCCATCAGGGCGGCCACGGCGTCGCCCGTCGGCGCAGGCTTGGTCGGGGCGGACGGTGACGAAGAGGCGCTCGGCGCCATCATCAACACTGGCCCGTCAGTGATCGGCTTGTCCTTCAGCTCGGTGACGATGCGCAGGGCGAGCTTGGGGCCCACCCCGTTGGCGCGGCCGACGGCGGCCTTGTCCTCACGCGCCACGGCCGAGGCCAGTTCGGCGGGCGACAGCACGTCCAGCACCGCCATGGCGGCCTTGGGTCCAACGCCCTGAATCGCCTGCAACAGGACGAAGGCGCGGCGCTCCTCACGCGTGGCGAAGCCGTATAGCCGCAGGCCCTGGTTCTCGCTCCATTGGCTCTCGATGTGGACGAGGGTCTCTTCGCCCAACGCCGGCAACCGCTGGAGCGTGCGTTGTCCGCAGCGGACGATGTAGCCCACGCCCATGACGTCGATCAGGGCCTCCTCCTCGCCGATCTCGGCGACGGCGCCGCGCAAACGCCCGATCATGCGACTCTCCGGTTGGCGACGCGCAGGTTGGCGTGGGTGATGGCGACAGCGAGCGCATCCGCGCAGTCAGCCGTCGTCTTGCCCGCCGTGGGCAACAGCCGCGCGATCATGAAGCCGATCTGCGCCTTGTCGGCCGCGCCGGTGCCGACCACCGCCTTCTTGACCAGACGCGTGGAATACTCGGCCACGAGCAACCCGGCGCGCGCGGGCGCGATCAGGGCGGCCGCGCGGGCGTGGCCCAGCTTCAGGGTCGACTGGGCGTTGGTGTTCAGGAACACCTCTTCCACCGCCGCCTCGTCAGGCCTGTGCTGCGCGATCACCGCGCTGATGCCTTCGAACAGATGCAGCAGACGGTCGGCGAACTCAGCCTTCTCGTCCGGAACGATCACCCCGTGCGCGACGTGGGTCATGCGCGAGCCCTCGACCGCGAGCACGCCCCAGCCGGTGCGGCGCAGGCCCGGATCAAGGCCCAGAATTCGAATGGGAGTGCGATTCGCGTTCATCATGTGTTCTCGCACCATCGCCTTTTCGCGCCCCCACGAAAAGCCAGTCCTTTGCTAACGGACGGTTAACCGCGCGCGCCCCTTGCGCCCGGCCGCGACGCGGGCTCTGCTACCCGCCGCAAGGTCTTGGGGAGACGATTTCGATGAAGCCGATGGCATGGATGACGGCGGGCGCGCTGATGGCGCTGGCGAGCGCCGCGAACGCACAGACGGCCACCGCGCCGAAGTCCCGTAGCCCCGACCAGGCGGCCTTCCGCGCGCTTTATCAGGAGCTGGTCGAGATCAACACGACCCTGTCGGTCGGGTCCTGCACCGCCGCCGCCGAGGCGATGGGCGCGCGCCTGAAGGCGGCGGGCTATCCCGAGACCGACGTCAAGGTCGTGGTCGAGCCCAAGCACCCGCGCGAAGGCAGCCTCGTCGCGGTGCTGCGCGGAAGCGACGCCAAGACAAAGCCCATGCTGCTTCTGGCCCACATCGACGTGGTCGAGGCCAAGCGCGAGGACTGGACCCGCGATCCGTTCAAGCTGGTCGAAGAGAACGGTTACTTCTACGGACGCGGCACCTCCGACGACAAGGCGCAGGCCGCCATCTGGGTCGACAGCCTGATCCGCCTCAAGCAGTCGGGCTTCAAGCCCAAGCGCGACATCAAGATGGCCCTCACCTGCGGCGAGGAGAGCGAGGGCTACAACGGCATCGAAGACCTGGTGAAGAACCACCGCCCGCTCGTCGACGCCGAGTTCGCCCTGAACGAGGGCGCCTCCGGCTTGCTGGATGAACAGGGCAAGGCGGTCATGCTTGAAGTCCAGGCCGGCGAGAAGGTCTATCAGGACTTCACCCTGACCGTGACCAATCCTGGGGGACACTCCAGCCGGCCCACCGCGCCCAATGCGATCTACCAGCTGTCCGCCGCGCTCGACCGGATCGGCGCCTATCAGTTCCCGCCGCGGTTCAATGACGCCACGCGGGGCTACTTCACCCAGATGCAGGCGCGCGTCACGCCCGAGCAGGCGACGGCCATGAAGGCCCTGGTCGCCGACATCAACGATCCGGGCGCGCTCGCCTTGATCACCAAAGACCGCACATGGAATTCAATGCTGCGGACCACCTGCGTCGCCACGATGGTCAACGCGGGTCACGCGCCGAACGCCCTGCCCCAGCGCGCCACGACGAACATCAACTGCCGCATCCTGCCGGGCACGCCCATTGATGAGGTCAAGGCCAAGCTGACCGAGCTGGCGGCGGATCCGGCGGTCGCCGTGACCCTCGCCCACAGTTCCAAGCCCGCCTCACCGCCCCCGCCGCTGACGCCGGCGATCATGGGCCCCATCCAGAAGAACGCCGCCAAGCTGTGGCCCGGTGTTCCGATCCTGCCCGTCATGTCGACCGGCGCGACCGACGCGGTCCACACCAGCGCGGCGGGCATCCCGACCTATGGCGTCACCGGCCTGTTCCACGGTCCGGACGGCACGGGCGCCCACGGCCTCAACGAGCGCATGCGCGTCCAGTCCCTCTATGAGGGGCGCGACTTCCTGTACGGCCTGATCAAGGACTATGCGGGCGGCAAGTAGAGCCCCGTGAGCCGGCGGAGCCTCGGGGTTCCGCCGGCCACGTCGACAATTTACCCCGCCAGATAGGCGTCGAGATTGCGCTTCACGCGGGCCATGACCGGCTCATCCGCGGCGGGCGCTTCAAACGTCTGACCCGTGATCGCCTCGAACGCTTCGATATAGACCGCGGAGGTCCGCGCGATCAGCTCGGCCGGGATCTCCGGGATCGGATCATTGTAGGGATCACAACGCTCGGCGACCCAGGCGCGGACGAAGTCCTTGTCGAAGCTGTCCGGACGCTGACCAGCCGCGAACCGAGCCTCATAGGTGTCCGCGCGCCAGAACCGGCTGCTGTCGGGCGTGTGGATCTCGTCGGCCAGCACGATGGCGCCGGCCTCATCGAGGCCGAATTCGTACTTGGTGTCGGCGAGGATCAGCCCCCGCTCGGCGGCCATCTGCTGGCCGCGCGCGAAAAGCGCCAGAGCGTAGGCGCTGAGCTGTTCCCACTGGGCGGGCGTGACGAGGCCCTGGGCCAGCACCTCGTCTGGCGACAGCGGCGCATCGTGATCGCCGTCGGCGGCCTTGCTGGTCGGAGTCAGGATGGCTTGCGGCAGGCGCTGGTTGGCCTTCAGGCCGTCCGGCAGGGTGACGCCGTACATCGACCGCTGGCCCTTGTTGTAGAGCGTCAGGACCGAGGTCGAGGTCGTCCCCGCCAGATAGCCGCGCACCACCAGCTCGACCGGCAGCATCTCGAGACGCTTGCCGATCAGCACGTTCGGGTCCGGGTAGGCCAGGACGTGGTTCGGGCAGATGTCCGCCGTGGCGTCAAACCAGAACCGCGCCGTCTGAGTCAGCACCTGCCCCTTGCCCGGCACCGCGCACAAGTTGCGGTCGAAGGCGCTGAGCCGGTCCGAGGCCACGATCACGCGGCGACCATCCGGCAGGTCATAGTTGTCCCGAACCTTGCCGCGATAGTGGTTGGGCAGGCCGGGCAGCACAACCTCGGCCAGGGCGTTGGGGGCGGAAGGGGTCACCGGAGCCTCGGTCTGTCAGGGATACGCAAAGACAAAGGGGAGGCCCGGCCGGACCTCCCCCAATTCATCAACCCAGCTTGGCCAGATCTTCGTCGCTGATCTCTTCGTTCGAGTAGACGGCCTGGACGTCGTCGTCCTCGTCCAGCATGTCGAGCAGCTTCATCAGCGTGGCCACGGCGTCGCCCGTGACCGGGACCTGCATCTTCGGACGCCAGGCGATCTTGGTGTTCGACGCCGCGCCGAACTTGGCTTCGAGGGCGGCGGCCACGTCGTTCAGGCTTTCGAAGGCGGTATAGACCGTGTGACCTTCGCCTTCCTCGTCCATGTCCGAGGTGACGTCATCGGCGCCGGCCTCGATGGCGGCTTCCATCATGTCGTCTTCCGACGCGGTCTTGGCCGGATAGCTGATCTGGCCAACGCGATCGAAGTTGAAGGTCACCGAGCCGGTGGCCCCCATGTTGCCGCCCATCTTGGTGAAGTAGGAGCGGACATTGGCGGCGGCGCGGTTCTTGTTGTCGGTCAGCACCTCGACGATGATGCCAACACCGCCGGCGGCGACGCCTTCATAGCGGATCTCGGAGTAGTCCGCCGCGTCACCCATCTGCGACTTCTTGATCGCGCGCTCGATGACGTCCTTGGGCAGGCTTTCGGCCTTGGCGTTATTCACGGCCAGGCGCAGGCGCGGGTTCATGGCCGGATCCGGCAGGCCCGTCTTGGCCGCGACGGTGATTTCCCGCGACAGCTTGGAGAACAGCTTGGACCGCGCGGCGTCGGCGCGGCCCTTGCGGTGCATGATGTTCTTGAATTTCGAGTGACCGGCCATTCGGAGGGCTCTGTCTCTAGTCTGAAGAGGAGTGTGGGCGCGCTTCTAGCGCCCGCCGACGGGGTTTGTCACCCCGCCTAGACGGTCGGCACCGTTGGCTTCAGCCGGCCGCCGACACGGATCGGCTCCACGCGAACGGCCAGACCCGTTCGATCGTCGGTCTCGACGAACACGCCGCAGACCGTCGCTGGCCCGGACGCCGGCTGGTAGCGGCCGCCGCTGATCTTGGTGGTGAAGCGTCGCAACGGCTCTTCCTTCTGGTTGCCGATGACGCTGTCATAGTCGGCGCAGGCGCCGGCGTCGGTCTGGTAGGCGGTGCCGCCGGGCAGGATCTGGCAGTCGGCGGTCGGCACGTGGGTGTGGGTGCCTACCACCAGCGAGGCGCGGCCGTCGCAGTAGTGGCCCATCGCCATCTTCTCCGAGGTCGCCTCGCAGTGCATGTCGACCACCACCGCATCGGCCACCTGGGCAAGCGGGGCCTTGTCCAGCTCGCGGTCAGCGGCGGCGAAGGGGTCGTCCATGGCGTCCATATGGACGCGGCCGAGCAGGTTGACGACGAAGATCGTCTTGCCGGAGTCGGTCTGGAAGAGATGGCTGCCCCGTCCCGGCGCATCCGACAGGATCGGATAGTTGGCCGGACGGATCAGGCGCGGCTCGCGCACGATATAGGTCAGCGCCTCGCGCTGGTCCCAGCTGTGGTTGCCCAGGGTCAGGCAATCGGCGCCGGCCTCGAACAGCTCGCGCGCGGTGTTCTCGGTGATGCCAAAGCCGGCTGCGGCGTTCTCGGCGTTGATGATCACGAACTCGAGGCCGAGTTGACGACGAAGGTCGGGCAGATGGTCGGCCAGGCCGTCACGGCCCGACTTGCCGACGACATCGCCGAAGAAGGCGAAACGCATCGATAGTCCCAGAAGCGGAGTATGAGGGCCCGTTACCCGGCCATCTCGTTGACCGCTATATATTCTTTTTCGGTGACGATGGCGTCCAGCCTTTGATCGTGCGCCTCGCGCGGCAAATTCTCCGCTTGCTGGCCGCTATAGGCCAGGCCCAGGACGAAGACCGGGCGCCGCGAGCGCAGAAACGCCAAGGCGCGATCATAGTAGCCACCGCCCTGGCCCAGCCGCACGCCGTCGCGCTGGAAAGCGAGCAAAGGCGTGACCACCAGGTCGGGAATGACCATCGGCTGCTCGCGTCCCGGCGCCCGCAGGCCGATCTTGTCACGCTTGAGGGGCTGGCCGGGCGTCCAGCGCCGGAAGATCATCTTGCCGCCCTCGGGATTGACCACCTTGGGCAGGGCTAGGGTCCAGCCCGCCTCGGCCATCTGCTCGGCCAGGATGAGCGGCGAAATCTCCGAGCCCAGTCCATGGTACAGCGCAGCGACCTTGCCCCTTGGATCGGGAAATAGCCGCGCCAGCGGGGCGCGGGCCTGCTCGGCGATCATCCAGTCGGCCTGGGGCGTCTCGATCGCCAGTTGCTTGCGGTGGTTCCGCAGAAAGACGCGGAGGGCCGTCTTGGCCGCGACGGGATCGACGATGGTCATTCCATGAAAGCTGTCATCCCGGTCCAGCGACCGCAAGGCCGCGCCGAACCGGGAGCGCGGCACACACGACGCTTCCGGCGATCCCGGCTCGGCGTGCTGCGCACTGGGTCGGGAAGATCGTTTTTATAGAGAAAGGGTGGCGGCGCCGCGAAGAACCGTGAAGACGTTTCAATCCACTCGAACCTGTCAGTAACAGGTGGGCCCCGTGTTCCCGCAGCCACGGCCACGGGAGGGAACAGGTCCCGATAGAGAGATTAAGGTCCCTGGGATAAGAAATCTTCGACGAGAGCCACAGCAAGACCCGCCGCCCGACAAGATAGGGGTTCGGGCGCGATAAAGCCAGCGGCGCCGTGACGTCTATTCCGTCGCCAGCTTCTCGATCCGCTCCGCCGCCGCGTCCAGGGCGCGGATGGCGGCGATCTCGGCCTTGGTGCCTTCCTGCTGCATACGGGCGATCTCCGCATTGGCGTGGGCCAGTCGCAGCTTCATGTCCGACAGCTCATCGGCCAGCAGCAGGGCGCCCATCAGGAACAGGCGCGTCTCGCCCAGTTGGCCGACATCGGCGCTGACCTGGCGGACCTGACGGTCGAACAGGCGCGCCAGTTCGGCCAGATGCGGTTCCTGGCCGTCCTCGCAGCCAACCATGTACGGGCGGCCGTTCACCTGAATGGTCACCTGAGCCATGGATCAGGCCTCCTCGGAGTCTTCGAACAGGTCGTCGTCGTCGCTCGGCGCGTGCAGGTCGTTGGCGACGCCGTCCTCGCCCAGAGCGGCGCGGATTTCGGCGATGGCGCGGCCCAGCGCCACCGAGGCCTGCTCGCCGGCCTCCTCGAGGGCCTTCTCACGTTCGCGAGCGGCTTCCAGATCGGCCAGCAGCCGGGCGCGCTCCTCGTCCTCGAACAGGCCAGGTTCGCTCGTCACGACGGCCGCCGGCGCCGACGCGGCCTTTGCGGCGGCGAGCGCGCGCTCGGCCTCAGCCGCCTTGGCGGCGAGACGCTGCTCCAGTTGACCCACCGCCCGCTCCAAACGGCGCACGGCGAGGTCGAGGGCCGTACTGTCGGCCGGGATCATCGGCGGAAATCCATCATGCGACGCAACATATAGATCGAGCGGGTCTAAGCCAGACGCAGGGGCGATAATTGGGCGACGCGCAGCCCATAGCAGCTTTCTGACGACGGTTGTCAGTTTCTCGGGCTTGACTTCGCGTCTTTCCCCCGCAAAACGCGCAGCAAAACAGGGAACGCCGGTCGATCAGGTCCGGCGGCCACATATCAGGAGAAAGACCCATGGCTGTTCGCGTCGCCATCAACGGCTTCGGCCGCATCGGACGTCTGGTCCTGCGCTCTATCGCCGAGCATGGCCGTCGCGACATCGAGGTCGTCGCCATCAACGATCTGGGCCCGGTCGAGACCAACGCGCACCTGCTGCGCTACGACAGCGTCCACGGCCGCTTCCCGGGCGTCGTCACCTCGGGCGAGGACTGGATCGACGTCGGCATGGGCAAGATCAAGGTCACGGCCATCCGTAACCCCGAAGAGCTGCCGCACAAGGACCTGGGCGTCGACATCGCCTTCGAGTGCACGGGCATCTTCACCGCCAAGGACAAGGCCAGCGCCCACCTGAAGGCCGGCGCCAAGCGCGTCCTGGTCTCGGCTCCCGCCGACAACGCCGACAAGACCATCGTCTACAAGGTCAACCACGAGACCCTGACCGCCGACGACATCGTCGTTTCGAACGGCTCGTGCACGACCAACGCCCTCGCTCCCGTCGCCAAGGTCCTGCACGACCTGTTTGGCATCGAGCGTGGCTACATGACCACGATCCACAGCTACACCGGCGACCAGCCCACGCTGGACACCATGCACAAGGACCTCTACCGCGCCCGCGCCGCGGCCCTTAGCATGATCCCGACCTCGACCGGCGCCGCCAAGGCCCTGGGCCTGGTTCTGCCGGAACTGAAGGGCAAGCTGGACGGCTCGTCGATCCGCGTCCCGACCCCGAACGTCTCGGTCATCGACCTGAAGGTCGTCGCCGCCCGCGAGACCTCGATCGACGAGATCAACAAGGCGCTGCAAGCCGCCGCCGACGGCCCGATGAAGGGCGTTCTGGCCGTGACCACGGACCCGCTGGTCTCGACCGACCTGAACCACATCGCCGCCAGCTCGACGGCCGCCCTGCCCCAGACGCAAGTCATCGAAGGCAAGCTGGCCCGCGTGCTGTCGTGGTACGACAACGAGTGGGGCTTCGCGACCCGCATGAGCGACACCGCTCTGGAAATGGCGAAGTTCCTCTAAGGAACTGAAAGACCCGGCCCCCGCTCCTCCAGGAGCGGGGGTTTTCCTTGCTCGATATTCAGGACGACCGATGCCCTTCCGCACCCTCGACACCGCCGATCTCGCCGGCAAGCGCGCCCTGGTCCGCGTGGACTTCAACGTGCCGGTCGATGGCGGAAAGGTCGCCGACGACACCCGCCTGCGCGCGGCGCTGCCGACGATCGCCTACCTCTCCAAGCAAGGCGCCAAGGTCGTCCTTCTGGCCCACTTCGACCGCCCCAAGGGCAAGGTCGTGCCCGAGATGAGCCTGGGCTTCGTGGCTGAGCCGCTGTCCAAGCTGCTGGAGCAGCCCGTCGCGTTCGCCGGCGACTGCATCGGCGATCAAGCCGCCAAGGTCGTGAATGGTCTGGACAACGGCGGCGTCGCGCTGCTGGAAAACGTCCGCTTCCACGCAGGCGAAGAGAAGAACGACGCCGACTTCGCCGCCGCCCTGGCCGCCAATGGCGATGTCTATGTCAACGACGCCTTCAGCGCCGCCCACCGCGCCCACGCCTCGACCGAAGGCCTGGCCAAGCTGCTGCCCGCCTATCCGGGCCTGTCGATGCAGCGCGAACTGGAAGCCCTGGACGCCGCGCTCGGCAATCCGAAGAAGCCGGTGATCGGCATCGTCGGCGGCTCCAAGGTCTCGACCAAGCTCGACCTCCTCAACAATCTCGTCGCCAAGCTGGATCGCTTGGCGATCGGCGGCGGCATGGCCAACACCTTCCTGTTCGCCCAGGGCCACGATGTCGGCGCGAGCCTTTGCGAAAAGGATCTGGCCGACACCGCCCGCGAGATCATGGAAAAGGCCAAGGCCGCCGGCTGCGAGTTACTTCTGCCGGTCGACGTTGTCGTCGCCAAGAAGGTCGCGCCCGGCGTTGAGACGGCGGTCCGGGCGCTCAGCGAGGTCCAAGCCGATGACCTGATCCTCGACGCGGGCCCGGAAAGCGCCAAGCGCCTGCTGGCGGCCATGGACCAAAGCTTGACCTTGATCTGGAATGGCCCCTTGGGCGTTTTCGAGGTCCCGCCCTTCGACGAAGCGACCGTTTCGGCGGCGAAACATGCCGCTTCGCTCGCCAAATCGGGTAAAATCGTGGCGGTGGCCGGTGGCGGTGATACAGTCGCCGCTCTGAACCACGCGGGCGTGTCGGCCGACTTCACCTTCGTCTCGACGGCGGGCGGCGCGTTCCTGGAATGGATGGAGGGCAAGACGCTCCCTGGCGTCGCGGCGCTCGAATCCTGAGTTACTTTTCTGGCGCGGGTCATGCAGGCTCGCGCAAGACCGACGACAAACTGTATTAAAGACTGACGATCTGGGCAAAGAGCGCTTCAGCGCCGGGCCCCAAAAACAAGAAACGACCTAACCACTTAACGCTTGCAGGAGAGAATTACGTGGCACGCATCACGCTGCGCCAGTTGCTGGACCATGCCGCCGAGCATGAGTACGGGCTGCCCGCCTTCAATATTAACAACATGGAACAGGGCCTGGCGATCATGGAGGCGGCCGACGCCGTTAATTCGCCGGTCATCATCCAGGCGTCGCGCGGCGCGCGGAACTACGCCAACGATATCATGCTGGCCAAGATGATCGACGCCCTGGTCGACATCTATCCGCACATCCCGGTCTGCATGCACCAGGACCACGGCAACGGCCCGGCGACCTGCGCCACGGCGATCCAGTACGGCTTCACCTCGGTGATGATGGACGGCTCGCTGATGGAGGACGCCAAGACCCCCGCCAGCTACGAGTACAATGTCGAGGTCACCCGCAAGGTGGTCCAGATGGCCCACAGCTGCGGCGTCTCGGTCGAGGGCGAGCTGGGCGTGCTGGGCTCGCTGGAAACGGGCATGGGCGAGGCCGAGGACGGCCACGGCTTTGAAGGCAAGCTCAGCCATGACGAACTGCTGACCGACCCCGACCAGGCGGTCGACTTCGTCGCCCAGACCGGCGTCGACGCCCTGGCCATCGCCATGGGCACCAGCCATGGCGCCTACAAGTTCACGCGCAAGCCGGACGGCGACGTCCTGGCCATGAACGTGATCGAGGAAATCCACCGCCGCCTGCCCAACACCCACCTGGTGATGCACGGCAGCTCCAGCGTCCCGCAGGACCTGCAGGACATCATCAACGCCTACGGCGGCGAGATGCCCCAGACCTGGGGCGTGCCGGTGGAGGAAATCCAGCGCGGCATCAAGCACGGCGTGCGCAAGATCAACGTCGACACCGACAACCGCATGGCCATCACGGGCGCGATCCGCAAGCTGCTCGTCGAGAAGCCGGGCGAGTTCGATCCCCGCGCCTATCTGAAACCCGCCAAGGAAGCCATGCGCAAGGTCTGCCAGGCTCGCTTCGTCGAGTTCGGCTCGGCCGGCCACGCCGACAAGATCAAGCCGCTGTCGACGGCGACCATGGCCAAGCGCTACGCCTCTGGCGAACTGCACGCCAAGTTCGGCGCCACCGCGGCGAAGGCTGCAGCGGAGTAGTCGGCGTCATTCACAGCGCCAGCGAAAAGGGAGGCTTCGGCCTCCCTTTTTATTCGATGACTATCTCTTCGTTCAGGGGCCGCCGCATCCGCCGGAGGCGGCCAAACAGCTCAACCAGCAATAAGCCCGCCCCCCCACAAATCAGAGCGCCAGCCGTATGCCAGGGCGCGATGAAAGCGAAGGTCGTGAACGGGCAATGCAGGCCAAAGACGAGGTCGGCGACCGCGCCACACGCCACGCCGCCCGCGAAACCGACAAGGCGCGGCCGTTCTGGGTCTACGCTAGCGAGGCCGTAGCTGGCGAACAACAGCATCGGCGTCGCGAGGGCCAGAATGGCCACGATACAGGTCAAAGCGGTCGGCCAGTACAGTTGCAGAAGCGCCTGCGGCGCCATCGCCAGGGCCTGAAACAGGCCAAAGATCAGGAATCCGCCCGCCAGGCAGGCCGCAAGCATGAGCGGAAGAAGACCTCGTGCGCGCCCTCGCGCCAAGCGACAGGCCGTCAGGCCGGCGCCGAGCGCCAGGGCCGCCGCGTAGCCGACCTTGATCCAGAACAATGGCGTCTGCACCGCCTGCGCCAGATCGGGTCGCAAACCGAGCCAAGCCAGGATCATCAGCAAACCGCCCAAAGCGCCGGCGGCGGCCACCTCCGCGAGGCGCCACGGCAGGGTCTCGGCGGACCAGATGGGCGTACCGCCGCTCGCGGGCGCGAGGATGTCGTCGATCGTCACGCGCCTCTCCCCACAGAGCCGTCTGGCTTTTGAACCGAGCCAAACGCGTCGCATTCGCGAAGGCGGCGGCACTTCATTAGCGGAACAGCGGTTTGTCAACCGACTGGAACGCGAAGCCTGAGAATCTGAGTGCGACAGAGTCAGCGCCGCGTGGCGCCGCTCACCACCGTAGCACCCAGCGGCCGGCGGCGGCCCCAACAGCGCCGAGCGCGAGAACCCCCAAGCTGTACCAGAGCGCGATGAAGGTGAACGTGTGCTCCGGGCAATGCAGCCCATAGATGGTGGCGACCACCCCGCCGGAGAACAGCCCCATGGCGAAGCCCGCCAGGCTGGGCCGGGTCGGCGCCATGCCTCTCAGGATCCAGAGGCCCAAGCCCAGCATTGGCAGGCCGATCATCAGGATCCGGGGACTGCACGAGCGCCAGGAATGTCCATGCAACATCGTCAGGGCCGCCTGCACGTCGGGGCTGACCATCGCCTGATAGAGGCCCGCCGCCACGCAGGCCGCGACGACCAGAGCCGCCACGACCCACCCTCGACGACCTGAGCCGCCCGGCCGCGACAGGCGCTCCACGGCGAGATAGCCGGCGACGCCCAACAGCGCAGTGTAGGTCGCCTTCATCCAGAACATCGAGCCTAGCATAGCCTGGGCCAGGTCCTCGCGAACGCGTAGCCAGCCCACGACCAGAACCAGGGCCGCCAAGGATCCGATGACTGCGACGATCGCCAGCCGTCGTGGCGGGGTCGTCTCGCCCGCACGCTTGGCGTCGCTAGCCAGAACGTCGATCAGGTCATCCGTCCGCACGGCGCATCCTTTCGGCGAGGGCCTTCAACGCCCGGTGCAGGGCGACCTTCGCCGCGCCTTCGGAAATTCCCATTCGCGCGCCCGCTTCCGCAAGCGACAGTCCCGTTAGCTTCACGTCACTGACGAGCGTCCTTTGTCGTTCCGGCAGGGTTGCTAAGGCGCGGTCCAGTTCCAAACCGACGCCCGGATCGGGCTCGTCGGCGACCAGGAACTCGACATGGTCCTCGATGGGCAAGGTCTGACGGATCTTCCGGCGCCGCCAGTGATCGATCAGCTTGTAACGCGCCACCGCATGCGCCCAGGCGGTGAAGGGCTGGGCGCTGTCCCAGGTCGACCGCTTGAGATGCACCGCCAGCAGCGTCTCCTGCACCAGATCCTCCACATCACCGGGCGCGCCGGCCATGCGGCGCATGAAATACGCGCGAAGGCGGTCTCCGAGCAGGGCGAGACATTCGCGGTAGGCGGCGGTGTCGCCATCCAGTCCGCGCAGCATCAGCGCCTTCAATCGGGTCTCGGAGTCCGTCACGCCAGCCCCTAATCCGCGCGCCAGGGCCTAATGGTTACATCGTGTCGCGACAGCCTGAAACGCCACCTCACGGCGGCCGCGAAATTTTGTTCAGCGACCCGTGTAACCTTGACCACGTCATGGACGAACTCTCCCAAGACCGAGCGGCGTGAGGCCGGTTCGGCTCCACACCCACCAAGGAGAGCTTCCATGACCCGCATCGTCACCACCGCCGCCCTCGCCGCCGCCATGGCCCTCTCGGCCGGCGTCTCGATCGCCGCCGCCGACCACCACAAGGCCGACGCTAACACTGAAAAGTGCTACGGCGTGTCCAAGGCCGGCGAGAACGACTGCAAGGCCGGCGCGGGCACCTCGTGCGCCGGCACCTCGAAGGTCGACTACCAGGGCGACGCCTGGAAGATGGTCAAGAAGGGCGCCTGCGTCACGATCAAGACCCCGAAGGGCATGGGGTCGCTGACGCCGAAGGCCTAAGCCCAAACCTCCGTTCAGTCCCCGTCACTTCCGGCCGCCCTTTTGGCCGGTCGGGAGTGACACGCCTTCAGAGATTGCAAGATGCCCCCCACCGCCGGCCTTGGCCTGAAAGCCCAGCACTATGACGACGCGACCCGTTGCGACGTCGCAGGTCTGTGGTTCGAGGTCCATCCCGAGAACTACATGTCGGCCGGCGGTCCACGTCTGGCGGCTCTGGAGGCGTTGCGCGCGCGCCATCCCCTCTCGCTGCACGGCGTGGGGCTGTCCCTGGCGGCCGACGCTGACCCGGACCCTACGCATCTTCAGGCGTTGAAGCGGCTGGTCGATCGCTTCGACCCCTTCGTCGTTTCCGAACACCTGGCGTGGTCGACGCACCGCGGCGCGCACAATCCCGACCTGCTGCCCTTCCCGCGTACGCGCGGGGCGCTGGCCCGCATCAGCGACAACATCTCGCGCATGCAGGACGCCCTGCGTCGCCAGGTGCTGATCGAGAACCCTTCGCTTTATCTTCCGCTCAAGGGACATGATCTGGAGGAGGTCGAGTTTCTCGCCGCGCTGGTGGCGCGCACCGGCTGCGGCCTCCTGGTGGACGTGAACAACGTCTTCATCAGCGCCCACAATCTCGGCTACGCGCCCGAAGCCTATCTGGACGCTCTGCCCGCTCACGCGATCGGCGAGATCCATTTGGCGGGGCACGCCAAGGATCCTGGCGGCTCTGACCTTCTGATCGACACACATGGCGCGCCGGTCACCGAAGCGGTCTGGGCGCTGTACGCCCGCCTGATCGCTCGGATCGGAGCACGCCCCACCTTGATCGAGCGCGATGACGACATTCCCGACTTCGCCGCCCTGATGGCCGAGCGCGATCGCGCCGCCGCCGCGATGGACGCCCACTTGCTGGCTTGCGAGCCCGCCCATGTCTGAGTTGCTGGCTTTCCAGGACGCTTTCGTCGCCGCACTCGGGGGCGATGTCGACGCGCTATCGGCATGGTGCGCAAAAGACTCTTCGCCCGTCGGGCTCGCTGTCTATCGCAACACGATCGCCAAGGGCTGCGTCGATGCGCTCGCTGAGAACTTTCCGACGGTGCGAGCGCTCACCAGCGAGGAATGGTTCAGTGGAGCCGCCCTCCTCTTCTCCCGCGAGTCTCCGCCGAGCCATGCGGCGCTCCAGGACTATGGGGCGGACTTCCCGAGCTGGCTCACAAGCTTCCCGCCGGCCGCCGAGCTTCCCTACCTCGCCGGCGTCGCACACCTGGACCGACTTTGGCTTGAAGCCCTCTTCGCCGCCGAGGCGCCGCACCTTGAGGCGACGGCCTTGTCGGGGCTTTCTCCTGAGACGCTGGCCTCAGCGCGGCTTTGGCCGCACCCCAGCCTGCGGTTCGCCGCGTTCGACGCCGGTCTACCAGGGCTTTGGCTCGCCGCACGCGCGGGCGATGAGGCCCTGGAACTGAGCGAGGCTCCGCAAGCGGTGATGTTGGTCCGGCGCTCAGGCGTCGTCGCGACCCGCCTCATGCAAGACGGCGAAGCCGAATTCCTGCGCGCGGTGCGCGACGGCGAGACCTTAGGCCAAGCGGCCCAACGCGCCGCGAAGACCCAACCAGACGCCCCGCTCGAAATCCTCTTTGCTGCTCTGATCGCCAGTGGCGTCTTCAGCGGCCTGGACCTGGAGCCCCACGCGTGACCTCGACAACTCTCCCCTGGCGCACGCCGCTCATCCTGCTGGCCAAGACCGCCGAACGGCTCCTGCCCCAGGACGTCCTGAGCCTTGTCGCGCGCCTCGGCGTCGCGGCCATCTTCTTTCAGTCGGGACGGACCAAGGTCGATGGCTGGCTGCACATCACGGACGGGACCTACGCGCTGTTCGAGACCGAATATGCGTTGCCGCTGATTCCGCCCGATCTTGCCGCTCACGCCGCGACCTATTCAGAACACCTGTTCTCGATCCTGCTGGTGCTGGGACTGTTCACGCGGATGTCGGCCCTGGCCTTCCTCGGCATGACCACCGTCATTCAGGTCTTTGTCTATCCCGACGCTTGGCCAACACACCTGTCTTGGACGGGGCTGCTGCTCGTTCTGATCGCGCGCGGCGGCGGCCGGCTCAGCCTCGACTACCTGACGCGAACGCCCTGAAAAACACCCGCTCTGCGACAATTCGCCTCACACGTGAAGTGATACGGTTTATTCTCGTTAAGAGTGTTTTTGCTCCTTGCGATCACCGTTACAGGAACGTTGTTCACATTCCTCAGGGGGTACGGCGTGGGCAGGCAAGACAACACCTTCAAGTTCCAAGAGGCCGGGGTGCTCATCGTAGATGAGAACGCCGGCTTCATGGATCTGACGGCCCAGATTCTGATGGGCTTTGGATTTCGGAAGTTGGAGCGACGGGGGCTGAAAGGCGGCGAGACGCGCGCCGGCTTTGACCCTGATCTGATCATCGTCGACCCTTTTCCGGACATCGAAGCGGGATTTCGCCTCATCGAAGAACATCGCCGCAGACAGGCGGCCGGCTCGCTTCCCGCCGTCGTCATCGTCGTCACGGGGCACACGCCCCGGCCGTTGATCGAGAAGGCTCGACGGGTGGGCGCACACTACATCGTGGCCAAGCCCTTTTCGGCCAACACCCTGCTGGACCGCATCCTCTGGAGCACGTCCTCGGTATTCTCGAACATCGCCTCCTGTGACGCCGATGGCGAGGACGCTGACGAGGTCGCCTACCGGGCCTCGATCCAAAGCGCGGCTGCAGCGCTTCTTCAATGACCGCCAGCCGCCTGACACGCTTCGTGGACCTGCCGGGCGGCATCGATATCCGCACCGCGCTGATGCGCGCCCAGGCCAACGCCGAAGCCTATCGCGGATCGGCGATGGAACTCATCGATCAAGCGATCGACGCCCTCATGGCCGCCGGCGAGGATGTGGATGCCAGCACCGCCGCGCGGCTAGCGGAAAGCGTTCGCTCTCTGGCCGGCATGTTCGAACTCGTGACTCTGGAGCAATCCGCCGCCAGCCTGTGCGACCTGATCCGTGCCCTGGTCGAGCGCGGCGCCTGGGACACACGCGCCGTGTGGGTCAATATCAGGGCGCTGAAGATCATTCGTCAGCACGGCGACAGCGAAAACCTTCAAGAGGTTCTGGAAGGGCTGCGCCGGCTTGGCGCGAAGGCCGCGGCAGCTCGCCAGCCGTGAAAGGCGCCCCGGGGCCACTGGCCTCAGTGCAGCGTAGGCCCGCGCGGGATCGTTCGCCGCCACAACTGACTGGTGAGCGCGTTGGCGACACCCACCCAGCCAAGGTCAGGCGCCGTGCCGCCCCCGACCTTGCGGGCCTCAAGGGCGTAGGCCGCAGACGCCGCCAGCGAAGCCGTGGCCGCGCCCAGCTGCCCGCCAACACGTTTGGCGCCGAGACCCAGCCACAGGGCGTTGAAGCCCTGGACAAGACTCCAGATCGTCAGGGCGCGCGTCCGGGCGGGGCTCGACGGCGCGTTCCACGTCCGCAGACCCGACAGCGTCATGGCGATGAACAGGGGCGGCAGCAGAAGACTTGTGAGCGGTTTGGGCTGGTGCGCCACCGGCTCGTGCATCTCGGCGAACTCGACAGCGTACATCTCGTCGTCCAGGGCCCGCTCGTGACGGCGGCCCATGATCATCGCCGCGATGATCGCGCCCCCCGCCAAGGCCGCGCCGACGGCGACCTGAGCGACGGGGTGATGGCGCTGCCGTTGGTCGAGCTCGAACGCTTCACGGCCGGCCAGAGCGCGGTCCCGCGCGGTTCCGTTGGCGATGTGCATGCGACGCTCCTTGTGAACTCAAAGGGTTCAAACAGCCCAGTTCAGCCTTGGTTCCAGGCTTTTGGGCCGCTCGCGAACCATCATGACGGGATAGCGCCGACGACGCAAAGGGTCGCTCCCATGCGCGGGGCTGGACGGCGAGACAGGCGGAGGAGAAGCTCTCAGATGGCCAGCACGATCCGTACAGCCCGTTCTGAAGACCTTCAAACCATCCAGGCCATCGAAAGGGCGTCGGCCCAGCGGTTCTTGGGCGTGATGGACGCCATCGCCCACGATCAACCATCCCCTCTTGAATTGCTCGCCGCACGCCAGCAAGCGCGCGGTCTTCTGGTGGCGGAGGCGCTTGCAGGCGAGAAATCGACCCTGGCCGGGTTCGTGATGTATCGGTTGCTTGAGCAGAGCTTCTACATCGAACAGATCGATGTGGCGCCGGCCTTCGAGCGCCAACGGATCGGCGCCGCACTGATCGACGCGGTCGCGCATAGCGCCCGAGACGCGGGTTTGGCGCGACTGACCCTGTCGACCTTTCGGGAAATCCCGTGGAACGCGCCCTACTATCGCAGGCTAGGCTTCATCGACATGGCCGAGACAGACCTGACTCCAGGTCTGGTGGCGGTTCGACGCGAGCATCTGGCGCGGGGGCTCGACGAAACCGCCCGCGTCTTCATGGCTAGAAACCTCTAGGCCGGCAGCTCGCCCATCGCCGATTGAAGGTAGTTGGCCTCGCCCAGCGACTTCACCAGCGACAGCTGGGTTTCCAGGAAGTCGATGTGCTCTTCGGTGTCGCTCAGGATCACACGCAGGAGTTCGCGGCTGACATAGTCGCGCGCCTGCTCGCACTGGATGATCCCGGGGATCAGCGTCTCGCGCCCTGCCAGCTCGACCTGCAGGTCGCTGTTCAGGCATTCGGGCACGGTCTCGCCGATCTTCAGCTTGTGAAGGTCCTGAAGGTTGGGCAGCCCCTCAAGGAACAGGATGCGGTTGATCAGCATATCGGCGTGTTTCATCTCGCCGATGGACTCGTCGTAGGTGATCTTGCCGAGCCGCTTGAAACCCCAGTTGTCGTACATCCGCGCGTGCAGGAAGTACTGGTTGACCGCCGTCAGCTCGTTGGTCAGCACCGCATTGAGCAGTCGGATGATGCTGGGATCGCCCTGCATGGCGGCCTCCTTCGACGTCGAGGATTCGTACTGCGGCGACCCTGGGGCAAGCCGAAACGGCCTTCAACCTGAATGTGTGCGAGTGTTTCGCGGTCTCACGGAATTCCGCAGAAACGCCTCTCGGTCGCGGAAAATCGCGTCGCGACGCAGGCTTATTCGGCGGCGTAGGCGAGCGCTTCGCGGCTCTCTTGGATCATCTGGCGCATCTCGCACACGCACTTGGCGCACTGGGCCTGACAGCCCTTGTGACGGAAGATGTCGGCCGGACGAGCGGCGCCAGCGTCGATAGCGGCGCGGACTTCGCGCTCGCGGATGCCGTTACAATTGCAGACGTACAAGGAAAGAACGCCTTACCCGATTGAGTGTCATTCTCATTTATCGCCTCGCGGCCGCTTTTGCAACTGACTCTCACTATGGTTAGCAGCGGCCAGAGGTCGCATACTGAGGCGAATTGGCCTAAAGCCACCGCATGACGCTCGCCTGCCGCCTGTATCTGATCACCCCGCCCGCCCTGGCCGACCTCGCCCACTTTGGTCGTCAGTTGGCCCGCGCGCTCGACGGCGGGGACGTCGCCGCCCTGCAGATCCGGCTGAAGGACGCCCCGGACGATGTGGTGGCGGCTGCGGTCGACGCGCTGGCCCCGATCGCGCAGGCGCGCGATGTCGCGGTGATCCTGAACGATCGACCCGATCTGGCGGCCCGGCTCGCCGTGGATGGCGTCCATGTCGGCCAGTCTGACATGTCGTGCAGGGACGCTCGTAAGCTGATGGGCGATCGGATGGTGGGCGTCACCTGCCACGACAGCCGTCACCTCGCCATGGAAGCCGCCGAAGCCGGCGCGGACTATGTCGCGTTCGGCGCCTTTTTCCCGACGACCACCAAGGACGCGCCGACCAGGGCAGAGCCGGACATTCTGACCATTTGGCAGGAGACGATGGAGACGCCTTGCGTGGCGATCGGAGGGATCACCGCGGAGAACGCTGCAGGCCTTGCGACGGCGGGCGCTGACTTCCTCGCGGTTTCAGCCAGTGTCTGGTCCCATCCCCAAGGTCCGGACGCGGCGGTCGCCGCCTTGAACGCCGCGATCGCCAAGGGCCTGGCCGCCCGTAAGTAATCCAGGTAACGCCGGTATCTTGTGACGCAGCGCACAACGCCCTAGCGTCTCTCCCAGCGAACAAAAACAGGGGGAGACGCAGATCATGAAGCGGCTCGTAGTGTGTTTGCTTGGCGTACCGATCTTGGCCTTCGCCACGGCCGCGATCGCAGAAAACTGGAAACTGGCTCCCGGCGAAACCAAGACCTACTACGACGAGGATTTCACCCGCGTCGACCAATCTACGGGACTGATCGTCACCCGGATCGCTGAGGGCAAGGCCAACGGCCCCTACAAGAACTGGGCGGCCTCAAAGGGCCCGATCCTGATCTTCGCCCTCGACTGCGCGGCCGACAAATGGATGGACCTGGGCATGGACTTCGACGGCTCCAAGGGCCTGCCCAAGGGCTGGCGCAAGGAAGGCAAGATCGACGACATCTCCGGCGCCGTGGGCAAGGCCGGCAAGTTGCTGTGCGAGACCAAGGACAGCCTCCCGAAGGTCGAGCTACCCTAGGCCAAGCGCCTGCGGATCCAATCCCGCCAGCTTCTCGGGGTTGCGGACGGTGTAGACGGCGACGATCCGTCCCGCATCGATCTCGAGCCCGACCGTCTGGAAGACAGAGCCGTCGACGGCCAGCACGAAGCCCGGCTGGCCGTTGACGCGCGCCAGCCCAACCTTGGTGTCGGCCGGGGGCGGCCACTTGCGCCGCACGCCCAGGATCAGGGCGATCGCCTTGGCCAGGCCCCGCACAGGATTCAGGTTGGCGCTGGCCAAGCCGCCGCCGTCGGCGTGCATGACCACGTCCTGCGCCAGCAGGTCGCGCAACGCCGCCTCATCCCCGGTCATCACCGCCTCGAAGAAGGCCGCCGTCAGCCGGCGCTCCTGATCGATGGTCGGCTGATGGCGCGGTCGGTCCTGCCGGACATGTTCGCGAGCGCGCGACGCCAGCTGCCGGCACGCCGCCTCACTCCGCCCCAACGTCGCCGCGATCTCGGCGAAGGGCGTGTCAAAGACGTCGTGCAGCAGGAACGCCGCCCGCTCCAGAGGGCTCAGACGTTCCAGCGCCAGAAGGAAAGCCACGGAGAGATCCGCATCGCGGCCTGCGTCGAAATCGGGATCGACCAAGGGCTCGGGCAGCCACTCGCCGACATAGATCTCGCGCCGCGCCCGCGCCGACTTCAGACGATCCAGCGCCAGGCGCGTGACAACCCGGCTGAGGAAGGCCGCAGGCTCCTGAACCTGCGAGACATCCACTCCGCGCCAGCGAAGCCAGGCGTCCTGGACCACATCCTCCGCCTCGGCGCGCGAGCCCAGCATTCTGTACGCAAGGCCTGTCATCGCCTGCCGACGCGTCTCGAATAGGGTCTCCGCGACCGTCATGTCCGCACCGCCATCAACTTGCCGCCAACCTGCACCCGCGAGCAGGTCTTGCCGTGTCCCATCGCATACTTGACCGTCGGATAGACCCGCGACGCGGCCATGGCGAGCGCGATGGCGGACAGGCCCTGAAGTCCCCATCGCGCCAGGACGGCGTCCCGCAAAACGTCAGCGCCCTCTAGGTCCCGGACCAAGGACGACCTTGCGAACTGGTAGGCGAGCGCAGCGTCGACGCCCATGGCCGCCGTGTCTCCGGCCAGGATCGCCCTCAGGACGTCGGCGGGCACGTGGTTCTCCTCGGCGATCCGAACGCCGATCTGGACGCAGGCCCCGCAATCCTCCGACATCGTGGCGACCAGGCCTGCGGCGGCGAGGGCGGCTGGCGGCGCCCCCGCGCGATAGCTCGCCAGCTTGCGCACGCCCTGGAGCGCCCCAAAGGCCTTGGGGCTGGCCGCCAGAAGGTCGCGAATATAGGCGGCGTCATAGTCGTAGCGCGCCTCGAACCGAGCAAGGATCATGGACAGGAAAGCCCGGATCATTGGGAATCTCCTTTCACGGGCCGGAACGCGACAACGGCGAGCCAGATGACGGCTGCGGTCGGCAGGAAGACGCCGGGAAAATCGCGCGCCAGCAACGGCCAGGGCGCGCCTGCGCCGCAGAAGGGCGTGATCAGATGGATCGTGGCGTGAAGCCCCTGGAATGTCGCCGCCACGATGATCGCTCCGGCGTGGCGGCGGAGATCCAAGGCGCCGAGCGCCGTGGCGACGCCGCAGGCCAGATACGCCGCGCCGATATCGCGGACGAAATGATCGTTAAACGGACCGGTCAGGACCACGCCGGGAACCATCAGATACCAGGGATAGGGCGCAGCCAGCATCACCGCGCCGTTGCCTATGAAAAGGACCGTCAAACCGATGGCTAATCCGCGTCTCATCCTTGCGCCTCCTGCCGATACGAGAGCAAGACGACGGAGGCGCGAGCGATGTGACACGCCGGGCCCAGATTTCTCGCTGCGTCGCCGTTAAGCCTGCCGAATCAACGACGCCTTGCCTTCCGCGCGTTCGGCGACTAGTTTCCGCGCCCGTTCTTTCACACCGTCGACCTACCGCTCCGCCGCCGGACTTTCCGGCGGGCGTCGACGGCTTCTTGAGGATAGCCCGCCCGTGCCCACGCCCTCCGCCCTGCTCAACGTCATGATCGAAGCGGCTCGGAAGGCCGCCCGTGGCCTGGCTCGTGACTTCGGCGAAGTCACCGAACTGCAGGTCTCCAAGAAGGGCGCGGCGGACTTTGTCACCAACGCCGACATTAAGGCCGAGCAGACCCTGTTCGAGCTGCTGACCAAGGCGCGTCCGGGCTACGGCTTCGTGGGCGAAGAGCGCGGCCTGGTCGAAGGCACCGACAAGACCCACACCTGGATTGTCGACCCGCTGGACGGCACCACCAACTTCATGCACGCGATCCCGCACTTCGCGGTGAACATCGCCTTGCAACGCGAGGGCGAGGGGATCGTCGCCGGCGTCACCTACAACCCGATCACCAACGACCTGTTCTGGGTCGAAAAGGGCAAGGGCGCTTTCCTCGGCGCCGAGAAGCGCTTGCGCGTCGCGGCCCGTCGTCACCTGGACGAGGCGGTCCTCGCCACCGGCGTCCCGTTCGCCGGCAAGCCGGGCCACGGCCAGTTCCTGAAGGAGCTGCACCAGGTCAGCCAGAAGGTCGCCGGCGTCCGTCGCTTCGGCGCGGCCTCGCTCGACCTGGCCTGGGTCGCCGCCGGACGCTTCGACGCTTTCTGGGAGCGCAACCTCAACAGCTGGGACGTCGCGGCTGGCGTGCTGATGATCCAGGAGTCGGGCGGCAAGATCACCACGATCGACGAGAACGATCACGACGTGGTGCAGGGAAAGTCGATCCTGGCGAGCAACCAGGACCTTCACCCGCAGATTCTGGAGCGCCTGCGGGCGGCTTAGGCAGAGCTCATTTTCCAGTGTCATCCCGGAAGCCTCGCAGAGGCTATCCGGGACCCAGGTGCAAGCGGCAGGACGGCCGCCCTAGGTCCCGGCTCGGCGCGCTTCGCGCTTCGCCGGAGTGACAGTTTGTAGGGTCTAGCCAAACCGTCACATCCGCGCGCTAAATCGCGGTCCATGACCCTGCTGACCCGTCGCGCCCTGACCACCGCCGCTCTCGCCGGCACGTTCCTGCCCGGCTTCGCCCGCGCCCAGAGCAAGAAGCCGATCGTCATCGGCCACCGCGGCTGCAGCGGCGAGCGGCCCGAACACACCGCCTTGGCCTACGAGCGCGCCATCGAGCAGGGCGCGGATTTCATCGAGCCGGATCTGGTTCCGACCAAGGACGGCCATCTGGTCGCCCGACACGAGAACGAGATCGGCGGCACGACCGACGTCGCCACCCGCCCCGAGTTCGCCGCGCGCAAGGCCACCAAGACCATCGACGGCGAGCAGGTCACCGGCTGGTTCACCGAGGACTTCACCCTCGCCGAGTTGAAGACCCTGCGCGCCCGCGAACGCCTGCCGCAGTTGCGTCCCGCCAGCGCGGCCTTTGACGGGCAGGCCCAGATCCTCACTTTTGAAGAGGTGTGGGCGATCGCTCAGGCGGGCTCGAAGCGAACGGGTCGCACGATCGGCGTCTATCCCGAACTGAAGCATCCGACCTATTTCGTCTCGATCGGCCTGCCGACAGAGGACCGCCTCGTCGCCAAGCTGAAGGCGCTGGGCCTGAACTCCGCGACCGCCCCGGTGTTCGTGCAGTGCTTCGAGGTCGCGCCGCTCAAGCGTCTGCGCGCCAAGACGCCCGCACGACTGGTTTTCCTGGTCGACGCCGAAGGCGGCCCCGCCGACCAGCCGAGCATCAAGTACGCGGATCTGATCACCGCCCAGGGCCTGAAGGACGTCGCCGTCTACGCCGATGGCCTGGGCCCGAACTGGAAGCTCGTCGTTCCCCACGACGGACAGGTTCTGGGCGCGCCGACGACGCTGATCCGCGACGCCCACGCCGCTGGCCTGGCCGTCCATCCCTGGACGGTGCGCGCGGAGAACTTTTTCCTCCCGGCGACACTGCGCAAGGGCGATCCGGCCAGCCGCGGCTTCCTGGCCCAGCATGGCGCCTCCGAAGCCGTGCTGAAGGCGCTCTACGCGGCGGGTGTGGACGGCGTGTTCAGCGACTTCCCGGCCCAGGCCGCGGCCGTTCGTGGCTGACGAACGGCAGATCGTTCCTCGCTATTGCCTCGACCCGGCGCGTCGGTGCAGCGTGCGCTCGCTTTGAAGTCGCCTGCGAGAACCGTCATGAAGATCCGTCACGCCGCCTCGGCCGCCGCGCTCGCGGCCGCGCTCGTCTTCGGCGCGCCAGCCCTGGCCTCGCCAGGCTCGGACCTGCTGGACCGCATCGCCGTCGACTTCGTGCGCATGACGCTGGAAGCCGGCGAGCGCGAGCCCGGCTATGTCGACGCCTATTATGGCCCGCGCGAGTGGCAGGACTCCGCCAAGCTGGCGCCGCGCCCCGTGTCGGTGCTCCGCAAGGAGGCGGACCGCCTGCAGATGCTGTTGGCCAAGGTCCACGACAAGGACCTCACCGCCGACCAGCGCCGCCGCAAGCTGTTCCTGCGCGGCCAGCTGAAGGCGGCCCAGACGCGCCTGGCGATGATCGCCGGCGACACGTTCAGCTTCGAGGACGAGGCCGAGGGCCTGTTCGGGGTGCGCCCGGTCCTGAAGCCCCTGAAGAGCTATGATCCGGTCCTGGCGCGTCTCGAAAAGATCGTCCCTGGCAAGGGCGATCTTGCCGCCCGCGTCGACGCCTTCCAGAACCAGTACGTCATCCCGACCGACAAGGTCGGCGCAGTGATGGAGGCCGGCATCGCCGCCTGCAAGGCCAAGACCGAGCAGCACATGAAGCTTCCGCCCGGCGAGCGCTTCGACCTGGAGTTCGTCACCAAGAAGCCCTGGAGCGGCTACAACTGGTACAAGGGCGGCGCCCACAGCCTGATCCAGATCAACACCGACCTGCCGATCTATATCAGCCGCGCCTTGGACCTGGGCTGTCACGAGGGCTATCCCGGCCACCACGTCCTGAACGCCCTGCTCGAGCAGAAGCTGACGAAGGAAAAGGGCTGGGTCGAGTTCAGCGTCTATCCGCTCTACTCGCCGCAGTCGTTCATCGCCGAAGGCTCGGCCAACTTCGGCATCGAGCTGGCCTTCCCTGGCAAGAGCAAGACCGCCTTCGAACGCGACCAGCTCTACCCGCTGGCGGGCCTGGATCCGAAGACGGCCGAAGCCTTTGACGCCCTGCAACAGGCCAAGGCCGCGTTGTCGAGCAGCGGCAACACGGTCGCGGCCCTCTACCTGTCGGGCAAGATGACCAAGGAGCAGGCCGTCCGGGCGCTGATGAAGTACAGCCTCTATTCGCGGGGCGCGGCCGAGAAGCGGGTCTCGTTCATCGAGACCTACCGCTCGTACGTCATCAACTACAACATCGGCCAGGACATGGTCCGCGAGCATGTGCTTCGCGCGGGCAAGACCGACGAGGCGCGCTGGAAGGTGATGGAGCGCCTGCTCAGCGAACCGACGACGCCAGCGGATCTGGGGCGTTAGATTTCCGCCCTCAGGCCGCCTCGACCCCGAACTGCAGACGCGCCAGGCGGGCGTAGAGGCCGCCCCGGGCGAAGAGTTCGGCGTGCGCGCCCTGTTCGACGACGCGGCCCTCTTCCATGACCACGATGCGGTCGGCCTTGAGCACGGTGGCCAGGCGGTGGGCGATGACCAGGGTGGTGCGGCCTTCCATGGCCGTGGCCAGAGCCTGCTGCACCAGCTGTTCGCTCTCGGCGTCGAGGGCGCTGGTGGCTTCGTCCAGCAACAGGATCGGCGCCTCGCGCACCAGGGCGCGGGCGATGGCCAGGCGCTGGCGCTGGCCGCCTGACAGGGTCTTTGCCCGCTCGCCCACCGGGGTGTCGAAGCCTTGCGGCAAGGCCGACAGGAAGCCGGTGGCCTGGGCTGCGTCGGCGGCGGCGCGAACCTCCTCGTCGGTCGCGTCCGGGCGGCCGAAGCGGATGTTGTCCATCGCCGAACCCGAGAACAGCGGCGAGTCCTGGGCCACCAGGGCCATGCGGGCGCGGACCTCGGCAGGTTCGGCGTCGCGCAGGTTCACCCCGTCCAGCAGAATGCAGCCGCTTTGCGGGTCGTAGAAGCGCAGCAGCAGCCGCAGGACGGTGCTCTTGCCCGCCCCCGAGGGACCAACCAGGGCCACGGTCTCACCGGGCTTCACACGCAGGTCGAAACCATTCAGCGCCGGAAGATCAGGACGCCCCGGATAGGCGAAGACCACGTTCTCGAAGGCGATCTCGCCCTGGCCCGGAACCGGCAGGGTCCTGGGCTTCGGCGGCGCGGCGATATCGGGCTTGGCGTTGAGGAGTTCGGAGATGCGGTCCATGGCGCCCGAGGCCTTCTGGACGTCGCCCCAGACCTCGCCAAGAGCGCCGATCGAGCCGGCGGCCATCACCGCCAGCATGGCGAACTGGGCCAGGGTGCCGCCGGTCATCTCGCCGGCCAGCACCAGACGCGCGCCGGTCCAGAGCAGAAGCGTGATCCCGCCAAACGCCAGGGTGATGACCATCGCGGTCATGGTGGCGCGCGTCGTGATCCGGCGGACCGAAGCCTTGTAGGCCGCCTCCACCGCCGCGCCGAACCGCGTCGACGAGGCCGACTCGCGCCCGAAGGCCTGCACGGTCTCCAATGCATCCAGGCTCTCGCCGGCATAGCCCACAGCGTCGGCGAACTTGTCCTGGGCGGTGACGGTCAGCTTGCGCACCCGGCGACCGACCAGGAACATCGGCGCCAGGATCACCGGCACCATCAGCACGATGAAGCCCGCCAGCTTGGGCGAGACCACCGCCATGGCGGTCAGGCCGCCGATCAGGTTCAGGATATTGCGCAGGGCGATCGAGATCGACGCCCCGACCAGTTGCTCGACCAGCGACACGTCGGTCGTCAGCCGCGACAGGACCTCGCCCGTTCGCGTCTTCAGGAAGTAGGGCTGATCCAGGCTCAGCGTATGGCCGTAGAGCTTGCGCCGAAGATCGGCCACCACGCGCTCGCCCAGCCGGGTGATGAAGAAGAACCGCAGGGCCGTGGCCAGGGCCAACACCAGGGCGACCGCGCCCAGGCCGACAAAGGCGCTGTTGATCGCCGCGCCCTGCCCCTTGGAAAAGCCGTGGTCGATGACGTTCTTGAACGCATAGGTCAGACCCAGGGTCGCGCCCGTCGAAAACAGCAGGAAGAAGCCGGCCGCCAGGCCGTCACCCTTGTGGGCGATGACAAACGGCAACAGGTGGGCCAGGGGACGGATGTCCTTGCGACGCGGCCGGCGGGCCCCGGCCTCGGTCATGCCCTGGACCAGTTCGGCTCCCGCGCCGGGGCGACCTTCGACCTTCTGGTCGCCGCTGTTCGCGTCAGTCATCAACAGTCCCTTGCCAAAATCGCGCGGGTTCTTTATAGCCGCGCGTCTTCGAGGGCCACCCCGCGCGTGCGCGGTTTGGCGCTTACCCCATTCTCACTCGCCGGCTTAGTCGGTCTGGATCGCCGCCATGAAACAAGACATTCACCCCGACTACCACTTCATCACCGTCACCCTGACCGACGGTTCGAGCTACAAGACCCGCTCGACCTACGGCAAGGAAGGCGCGAATCTGGCGCTCGACATCGATCCGCGCACCCATCCGGCGTGGACCGGCGGCAACGCCCAGCTGATGGACCGCGGCGGTCGCGTCTCGCGCTTCAACGCCAAGTTCGCTGGTTTCACCGGCAAGAAGGCCTAAGCACCCTTCTCGCCGTAAGGGCGACGAGAGGCCGGCTCCGCGTTTGCGGGCCGGCCTTTTTCGTATCTGGGCCTCGGTCGCGCGGCGGTTTCAGCTTTCTTCGGGATCGTAAAGATCATCGCCGCGATCCCGCATCAGATCGGTCGCGACAAAGTCCATCGCATCCTCGGCGTCCTTGAAGCTGAGCTCCGACACCGTCTGGTTGCGGATCGAAATCCCGGCCTTGTGCGTGCTCTCCGGATCGCCGGTCACCAGGGGGTGCCAAAGCGGCAGGTCCTTGCCCTCGTGCAGCCGCCGATAGGCGCAGGAGGGCGGCATCCACTCCAGATCCTCGATATTATAGGGCGTGAGCTTGATGCAGTCGGGCACCGTCTTCTTGCGGTTCGGATAGTCCTTGCAGCGGCAAAGGCGCTCGTCGAACAGCTGGCAGTGCACCCGCGTGGGGATGATTTCTCCGGTGTCTTCGTCTTCGAAGCGAACTAGGCAGCAAAGGCCGCAGCCATCGCATAGGCTCTCCCACTCGGGGACGGTCATTTCGGCGAGCGTCTTCGTCTGCCAGAAAGGTTTGCGTGGCGTCATGGCGCCGTCCTAAACCCGATTTATCCGGCGACCAAACAGAGCCTGACGCAAACCGTGAACGACTGGACGCTGCCGCCCTACAAGTTCGACGACGGGAAGAACCCCGCAGAGCCGCCGAAGCCCGGTCAGGTCTCGGCGGACAATGGCGTCTCGCATGATCCCTGGGCGCCGCAGGGCCATGATCCGTTCCGTCTGTCAGGCGACACGCCCGCTGCGCCCCCGCCGCCAGAACCGCCGCCGGAAGAGCCCTTCCGCGCCGACCTCAAGCACGCCGCGGCCAAGAAGAAGTCCCGGAAATGGGGATGGATCTGGGGAACGCTGCTGGTCGGCTTCCTCCTCGCGGTCCTGAGCGTCGCCGGCGGAGGGGCCTATGTCTGGTTCAAGTACTTGAAGGACACCCCGCCCCTGCCCTCGCGCGAGGCGCTGTTCGCCGTCAACCGGGCGCCGGGCATCCGGTTCGAGGACCGCAATGGCCAGGTGATCGCAACCCGTGGCCCGCGCTATGGCCAGCGCATCACCCTGGGTTCGGTGCCGAACTATGTGCCGATGGCGTTCCTGGCGGCCGAGGACCGGCGCTTCTATCAACACGGCGCCATCGACCTCCAAGGCATCGCCCGGGCGGCCTGGATCAACTACCGGGCTGGCAAAACCCGCCAAGGCGCCTCGACCCTGACCCAGCAGCTGGCGAAGGGCCTGTTTCTAACCCCTGATCGCGTGGTGAAGCGGAAGCTTCAGGAGATGTTGCTGGCCCATAAGCTGGAGCAGATCCTGACCAAGGATGAAATCCTCGAGCTTTATCTGAACCGCATCTATTTCGGCGCGGGCACCTATGGGGTCGATGGCGCGTCCCAGACCTATTTCGGCAAGCCCGCCAGCCAGCTGACCCTGTCGGAAGCGGCCCTGCTGGCCAGCCTGCCCAAGGCGCCGTCACGTCTGGCGCTGACCCGCGACATGGAGCGCGCCCTGGCCCGCTCGCGCCTGATCCTGGCGAACATGCGCAAGGAGGGCTGGATTACGCCCGAACAGGAAAGCCGCGCCTTGGACGACACGCCTCGCCTGTCGCCGATGGCGATGCAGGACGAGGGCGACTACGGCTGGGTGCTCGACTACGCCACCGCCGAGGCGGTCAAGATCGCCGGCCAGAACGCACCGGACCTCGTGGTGCGCCTGACGATCGACCCCGTGCTCCAGAGCGAGGGCGCCGAGGTTGTGCGCCAGACCATGGCCACCGAGACCACGCGCTCGGGCGCCAGCCAGGCGGCGCTGCTGTCGCTGTCGGCGGACGGCGCCGTTCGCGCCATGGTCGGCGGCACGGACTATTCCGAAAGCCCGTTCAACCGCGCCGTCCAGGCCAAGCGCCAGCCTGGCTCGACCTTCAAGCCGTTCGTCTATGCCGCCGCCGTCGAGAAGGGCGTCTTGCCGACCGACATGCGCGTCGATGAGCCCGTGAAGTTCGGCGACTGGGCGCCGGAGAACTACAGCGGGGGCTATCGTGGCCCCATGACCGTTGAGCAGGCGCTGGTCACATCGATCAATACGGTCGCTGTGAAGCTTGGCCAGGAGGTTGGGGGCCCGGCGATCGGCGATCTTGTCCGCCGCTTCGGCATCACCAGCCTGCCGCCTTCGCCCGATCTGTCGGTGGCCCTGGGCTCCTACGAGGTGAACCTCCTCCAGATCACCTCGGGCTTTCAGGTGTTCCAGCAGGGTGGAATCCGGATCGAGCCCTATGTCATCGAATCGATCACCACCCAGGGCGGCCAGCAGATCTTCCAGCACCAGCCGCCGCAGGGCGAGCGGCGCGTCTACGACGTCGCGCACGCCAGCATGATGGTGAAGATGATGAAGAAGGTCGTCTCCCAGGGCACAGCCCAGCGCGCCGCCTTCGGGCGTCCGGTCGCGGGCAAGACCGGCACCAGTCAGAACTGGCGCGACGCCTGGTTCGTCGGCTTCACGCCCGACTACGTCACCGGAGTCTGGGTCGGCAACGACGACGAAAAGCCGATGAACAAGGTCGTGGGCGGCGATATCCCCGCCAGCATCTGGCGACGCTTCATGATGAGCGCGCATCAGACCCTGGCGGTCCGCGACTTCGACTGGCTGCTGCCCGATCCGGCGCCGCAGAGCGAGCCCGATCCGCGAAACGGCTTCTACGAAACCCTGTCCGCAGAGTTCTCGCGCGCGGCTTCGGAACTGGAACCGACGGCGCCCTTGGCCCCGCCACCAGGTCAGCCCGCGCCGGATAACCTGCCTTACTAGAGACCGACCGGCTTCAGCGCCCGCTCCACCGCCGCCATCGCGTGAAGGGTCGTCGTGTCGAACACCGGAACCAGGCTGTCCGCCTGCGAGACCAGCAGCATGATCTCGGTGCAGCCCAGGATGATCGCCTGCGCGCCTTGCTCGACGAGTCGCGCGATCACAGCCCTGTAAGCCTCGCGCGAGGCGTCCAGCACGCGCCCGGCGACCAGCTCCTCGTAGATGATCCGGTGCACGACGGCGCGGTCGTCCGCATCCGGCGTCAGGACGGAAAGGCCGTGCTTCTTCTCGAGACGCCCCCGATAGAAGTCGTGCTCCATCGTAAAGGCCGTGCCCAGCAGGCCCGCCGTAGAGAGCCCCGCCGTCTTGATCGCCTCGCCGGTCGGATCGGCGATATGCAGCAGCGGGATATGCACCGCCGCCTCGATCTCATCGGCCTCGCGATGCATGGTGTTGGTGCAAAGGACCAGAAAGTCCGCGCCGCCCGCCTCCAGGGCCCGCGCCGCGTCGGCCAGGCGTCGCGACAGCTCGGGCCAGCGCCCAGCGTGCTGCAGTTGCTCGATCTCTGCGAAGTCGAACGACCACATCAGGGTCCGCGCCGAGGCGACCCCACCAAGGCGTTCGCGCACCGCCTCGTTGATCAGCCGATAGTACTGGGCCGAGCTTTCCCAGCTCATCCCGCCGATCAGTCCGATCAGGGCCTGTTCGCTCATCGCGCGCTCCGCGTTACTCACGCAAAGCGCTCTAGCAGGCTCGCGCGCGCTACAGAACCTCTCGCCGCGACAGGTGGATGATCGCCATGATCAAGGCGATCAGGCCAAGGCCGCCGCCGAGAGCCAAAGCTGTCTCGATCCGCCAGGCGTCGCGCGCGAACATGTTCACCGGCATCTGCCAGGGGAAAAACACCCCCTGCTTGGCCGAGGTCGCGACCACGGAGAAGAAGGTCCCGCCGATGCCGAGCGCCAGCGCCGGCACGAAGCTGGCGAACCGCAAGGCGGTCCACAGCTGGATGGCGATCATCAGCGTGGCCGCAGCCATCACCTTGGCCAGCAGCAGTCCATGCTTGGCCAGATCCGGCGTTCCCACCGGCATGACCGCCGGTTTGATCGTCCCCGCCAGGAGGACCGCGCCCCAGGTGAGGAGCAGGTTCAGCACGCTCATCGCTGCGACGAGCCCGACGACACAGAGGGCCTTGGCGGCGTAGAGCTTCCAGCGCGCCACGGGCAGGGCTCGCAGGTGGTCCCAACTGCGCGGGGCGTGCTCCATCTGGGCGACCAGGGCGGTGAGGGCCGTCACGCTCATCGGCAGCATGAAGAAGGCCCACACTGTCCCTGACATCTGCAGGCACATCTCCCACGGCGGGGCCTTCTTGCCGCGTAGCAGATTGAAGAACAGGAAGATGGCGATCAGCGTCGGTGCGGCGATGGCCAGCACGGCCGCCAGCGAGCGATTGAGCTTGCGGACTTCGACGGAGAGGACGGCGAGCATCAGGCGGCCTCGGCTTGCGACGAACGGGATGCGGCGACGTCGCGATAGATGTCTTCGAGAGAGCGGGGTTTGGGTCCCACGGCGAACACCGGCGCGCCGCCGGCGACCAGGACGCGGACCAGCTCGGCCGCAGCCTTGTCGAGGTCCTGGCCAAGACGCAACGCCACGGAAAGACCGCCCTCGAAGGCGACCGGCGAATGGCCGCTGGCTAACAGCGCCTGAACAGCGCGCGCGTCATCGCCCGTCCGCAACAGGATCTCGGGCGCCAGATCGGCCTTCAGTCGGGAAAGCTCGCCCTCAAGGACCAGTCGCCCGTTGTTGACAACACCCACATGGGTCGCGGTCTGCTCGATCTCGCCCAAGAGGTGGCTGGACAGCAGCACCGTGGCGCCGGTCCGCTCGGGCAGACTCTTGAGAAAGCGGCGCATGTCGGCGATGCCGTCGGGGTCGAGGCCGTTGGTCGGCTCGTCCAGCACCAGGATCGGGGGCGCGCCCAGCATGGCTCGCGCCACACCCAGGCGCTGGCGCATGCCCAGCGAGTAGCCGCCAACCTTTCGATTGGCGTCAGCACTCATCTCCACGACCTCCAGCACGCGATCGATCTCGGTGTTGCGCAGGCCAACGAGCGTGGCGGTGAGCCCAAGGTTCTCCCGACCCGTCAGATTGCCGTAGAAGCCGTGCGCCTCCAGCAGCGCGCCGACCTGCCGAGCCGCACCGATGCGATCGCGCGAGACGTCGATCCCGTTGACCCTCACCGCCCCTGCGCTGGGGCGGATCAGGCCCAGGATCATTTTCAAGGTCGTGGTCTTGCCCGCGCCGTTGCGGCCCAGAAAGCCGTAAACCGCCCGCTCGGGGACGGTCATCGACAGATCATCGACGGCCAGGCGCCCGCCAAAACGGCGCGAAAGCCCTTGGGTCTCGATAGCGGCGGGCATCGGCGGCGCTCACGAAATTTAAGTTAGAGATAAAGTTGCGGAGCCGAGATCTTTAAGTCAAGATTAAAGACAAGACAGGTTCCCAACCCCTTCGCCGATCATGAGCCAAACCGAAATCCTCGCCTTCCGCCGCCGATGCCGCCAGTTCCGCTGGCTGGCGATGTTCATGGTGATCAGCGTCGGCCTGCTGATCGCGCTGATGGCCTGGGTGTTCCCGGCGCTGCTGGTGCTGCTCAAGGACGCCCCCTGGCGTCCGAGCGCTATGCTCGCGGCGACGATCTGGAACCTGCCGATTGCGTGCTATCTGTTCGCGGTGTGGACCATCGGCCAGACACTCGGCGAATTGGCCAACGGTCGGCTTATCCAGGCCGCGCTGCCACCCGCCTTGCGTCGGGTCGGGCTGGCCTTGGGCGCTGGAGGCCTGACCAGCGTCTTTGTCGTCACCAACCTGATGCGGTTTCTGGGACAGGCCAAAGGCGGCTATCTGCACTTCGACGTCGCCGGCATGACCCTGGGCATGATCGGCGGGGCGCTATTCCTGCTGGGGCGCGTCATGGACCAGGCCCTGGCGGCGCAGGCTGAACTCGACGAGATGATCTGATGCCCGTTCGCGTCACCCTGGACGCCCTGATCGTGGCCAAGGGCCTGAAGGCGCGCGACCTGGCGGCCGAGGTCGGTCTCAGCGAAACCCAGCTGTCGCTGTTCCGCTCGGGCAAGGTGAAGGGCATCCGCTTCCGCACCCTGGCCCGCCTCTGCGCGGCCCTGGACTGCAAGCCCGGCGACCTTCTGGACTATGACTTCGACGCCGACGACCTGAACGTCCCGGACGAGGCGGACTAGTCGCGCAAGGGCCGCAGCCGGTTGACGTGCCCCATCTTCCGCCCCGGGCGCGCTTCGCCCTTGCCGTAGAGGTGCACGCGGGTCTCGGGTTCGGCGGCCAGCTTCCTCCAGGCGTCGACATCGGCGCCCAGGAGATTGGTCATCTCAACGTGATGATGGGGCTCGGTCGGGCCCAGGGGCCAGCCGGCGACGGCGCGGATATGCTGCTCGAACTGGTCGACCTCGCAGCCGTCCTGGGTCCAGTGGCCGGTGTTATGGACGCGCGGCGCGAATTCGTTGACCAGCAGCTTGCCGCCGGAGAGCTCGAACAGCTCCACGCCGATGACCCCGACATAATCGAGCGCGGTGAGGATCTTGGCTACGATCGACTCGGCCTGGTCGCGGGTTGCCGGCGTGATCTTGGCCGGCGCCACGGTACGCCGAAGGACCCCGCCCTCGTGGTGGTTTTCCGAGACCGGATAGCAGGCGATCTCGCCGTCCCGGCCGCGCGCGGCGATCACCGACAGCTCACGGCCGAAATCGGCGGGCGCTTCCAGGATCGCCGGCTGACGGCCAATTTTGTCGAACGCCGCCTCGGCGTCAGAGACCTTCTGGATCCAGGCCTGCCCCTTGCCGTCGTAGCCTTCGCGACGGGTCTTGAGCAGCGACGGCGCGCCGATCCGGGCCACGGCCTCGGCGAGACTTTGGCTGTCGTTCACCGCAGCGAAGGCCACGGTGGGCACGCCGATCTCGGCCATGAACGTCTTTTCGGCCACGCGGTCCTGAGCGGCGGCCAGCGCCTTGGCGCCCGGCGAGACCATGGCCCCCAGAGCCGTCAGCTCTGACACCGTATCGGCCGGGACGTTCTCGAACTCATAGGTGACGACGTCGCAGGCCTCGGCCAGACGCTTCAGCGCCCAGCGGTCGTCATAGGCGGCCACGATCTGGCGCGCGGCGACGCGGCCCGCCGGGGAGCCCTCTTCCGGGTCCTGGATCACGACGTCAAAGCCCAGGCGCGCGGCGGCCAGGGCCAGCATCCGGCCTAGCTGTCCCCCGCCGAGGACGCCGATGGTGGAACCGGGAACCAGGGGGAACGAAGCCATCTTGATCAGTCCTCGACGCTCTCGGCGACGCTGTCGGTCTGGGCGGCGCGGAAAGCCGCCAATCGCGCCGCCAGGGGGGCGTCGGACAGGGCCAGGATCTGGGCCGCCAGCAGACCGGCGTTCTTGGCGCCCGCCTCGCCGATGGCCAAGGTGGCCACAGGGATTCCGCCCGGCATCTGGACGATCGACAACAGGCTATCAAGCCCTGAGAGCGCTTTTGACTGCACCGGCACGCCGAGCACAGGCAGGTTGGTCATCGAGGCGGCCATGCCCGGCAGGTGCGCCGCGCCGCCGGCGCCCGCGATAATCACCTTGTACCCCGCCTTCTCGGCCCCTGTGGCGAAGTCGAACAGTCGCTGTGGCGTGCGGTGCGCAGAGACCACCTTGGCTTCCCAGGCCACGCCCAGGCTGTCCAGCGCGTCAGCCGCCCCCTTCATGGTCGGCCAGTCCGAGCGGCTGCCCATGATGATGGCGACGGGCGGAATGGTGGCAGGCATCGGCGTCGTCCCTTGAACTCGGCGGCGGCGGATGAAAGCCGCCCCGTATTCGGGCCGCTCCCCGTACGCAACCCCAAAACGACACGAGGTCGCTCAAGCCGGACATCAGACGCGCATTTGGCGCCCAGATCGAACCCCGGCCCTGCGACTCTTCGGCGCCAGGATTGCGTCGAACGCCGTTCCCGTTAACCATGTCACTTAGCTGTGCAATTCGATTCCCCATAAGGCCATGAAGATTTCAGGCGCCCGGACCGAACCCTTCGCCGCCATTCGCAAGCGCGCTTTGGCGCGCGCTGGCGCGCAGGTCGCGGCTCGCGAGGTGTCCGCCCCCGACAGCGCCGCTTTTCTGGGCCTGACCGAGGCGGACCTGACACCAAAGGTTGTCGAGGCGCTGCAAACCCTGATGAGCGAGATCGAGGACCTGCGGAACGAGGTTTCGGTCCTCAAGCTCCGGCTCAACGAGGCCCAAGGCCTCGCCGACATGGATGTCCTGACGCCGGTGCTGAACCGTCGTGCCTTCCTGCGCGAGATGAAGCGGGTGGCCGCTTTCGCCCAGCGCTACGGATCGCCCGCCAGCATCGTTTTCTTCGACCTGGACGGCTTCAAGAGCGTCAATGATCGCTTCGGCCATGCGGCGGGCGACGAGGCCTTGAAGGCCGTCGCCAAACGCCTGCTGGCGAATGTCCGGGAAAGCGACATCGTCGGCCGGATGGGCGGCGACGAGTTCGCGGTGCTTCTGGCGCAAGCCGACAAGGAAACGGCGCTGGCGAAGGCTCAGAGCCTCGCAGAAGCGGTCCGCGCCGTCCCGGTCGAGTTCGGCGAGTGGTCAGCGCCGTTGCACATCTCGTTCGGCGTACGGGAAATCGAGCCTGGCGCGGATCCCGAGGAAGCGCTGGCTGAAGCCGATGCAGCGATGTTCGTGCGCAAACGCAGGACCGCCTAGGCCGACGCCACCCACGGCGCCCAAACTCTGATAACGACAACCAACAGTCGTGCGACCTTATCGCACGGCGACTCGCTCTGCGTGTCCGGGCTAACTAGCTTTACGGTTTGTTAAGCATAAGCGCGAGATTTTGGATCATGCAGCGTATCCTGATCGCCGAAGACGATCCGGTTCTGTCGATGATCTACGAGATCACCCTGACGGAAGCTGGGTTTGACGTCCTGCTCTGCAGTGACGGTCAAGAGGCGTTTGAGGCTCTGAATACGTTCGGACCGGATCTGGTCATCACCGATTTCACCATGCCCCGCATGAGCGGCGGCGAACTGGTCAGCGCGGTGCGCAGAGCCCTGCCCGGCGCGGTCACCCTGATGGCCTCGGCTATCGATCCTCGCCTGCTCAAGGATGACCAGCATGCGGATGCGCGGCTGGAAAAGCCGATCACGCCGGGACGCCTTCTGCAGACGGTGCGCGCGCTGGAAGGCCGGCAAGCGGCGTGACAGAACTTTAAGCTGACCCGAACTCCCTGGCCCCCCTAGGGTGAGCCCAAGGTTCAGGGGAGCTCACTATGATCTGCGGTCGTCCAAAGGCGGCTTTGGCCGGCCTGGCGCTGGCGCTCGCCGGAGCGATGTCCGCCCAGGCGGCGACGCCCAAGCCCAGTGTGAACGTCTATCGTATTGCGCCCGTTCTTGAGACCGGCGCGGTCCGCGCCGTTTCCGTCACCGTGACGTTGCCCGCCGACGCCGACGGCGAGACCCGTTTGCGCCTGCCGACCGAGTGGGGCGGCGGCGAGCGGCTTTGGCGCTTTCTGAGTAGTCCCACCGTGACGGGCGGCCAACTTGCCCAACCCGATGAGAAGACCTGGGTCATCACCTCCAAGCCCCGTGCGCCGCTGACGGTCCGCTATCAGGTCGTCGGCGCCTACGAGGGCCCGCCGCCGCCCGATGGCCCGAACTACGGCCAGCCGATCGTCGAACCCGACGGCTTCTATCTGATCGGCCATACCGTGTTCGTGACCCCCGAGGGGCGGGAAGGCGATCGGGCGAGGTTCGTTTGGGATCCTGCGGGATCTTCCCTGCGACTGGCCACCGACCTTTCGTCGATGATGCGAAAGCCGGCCCCGATCGAACAACTGGGGCCGAGCGTCCTGATCGCCTACCCGGACGTGGTGGAGGCCCGCCGAGACCTCGACGGCGCGCCCCTGACCGTCGCGATGCGCGGGCAGTTCCCCTTCAGCGCCGAGGCTTTCGCGGACATGGCGGCGCGATCGATCAGCGCGGCCCGCGCCTTCTGGGGCGATGGGCGAACGCCTTTCCTCATCACCTTCGCCGCCCTGCCTGCGCCGAAAGGCTGGACCTCTTATCGCGGAACGGGGCTGGACGACGCCTTTGCCGTGATCTCCACCCAGAACACCAAGCTTGAGGACTATCGCCTCTTCCTGACCCACGAATATCTGCACACGTGGAACGGCGAGCGGCTGGGCGGGGCGATCGATGGCGCGCGCGAGCCCGCCGGATACTGGTTCAGCGAGGGCTTCACCGACTACTACGCTCGCCGCCTTGCGCTGCGATCGGGCCTCGTGGACCTGGAGACCTTCGCCGCCGCTTGGAACGAGGCCCTGGAGGCCTATGCGACCTCAGCGGCGATCGACGTGAACAACGACGAGATCGTCGCAAAGTTCTGGAGCGACAGGGCCGTTCAGAAGCTGCCCTACCAACGCGGCGCGCAGGTGGCGGTTTTGATGGAGACCAAGCTCAAGGCCAAGGGCGGCCTCGACCGCATCATGTTGGCCATGCGCGATCAGGCCACGAGCCGAACAGGCGCTAGTCGTATTCCAGCGCCTGAGGCCTTGGTTCCCGTCGCGCGAGGCATCACGGGAGTCGACCTGACGCCCGAGATCGATCGGTTCGTGACCCGAGGCGAACGCATCCTGCTCCCGCCGGACGCCTTCGGCGGCTGCCTGACCGTCGAAACTCTTACGCGGCCAGCGTACTGGCTGGGCCTTGATCTTGCCGAGACCGGCAGGGGGCGGCTGACTGCGGGCGTCGATCCCTCCGGCCCCGCCTACGCTGCGGGTCTGCGGGACGGCATGAAATATCTTGGCCGCCAGGGCGGGAAGACGGGCGACAGCACCGTCGAGATCGGAATCGCGGTGGAAAAGAATGGAAAGCCGGAGGTGATCCGATTCCTGCCACGCGGTCCGGGCCAGGTCACGGTGCAACGGATCAATACGCCCACAGCGTTGACGCCCGAGGCGCGGGTCGCCTGCGTGAAGGCGGTGGCGGGCTAGAGCCTGTTTATTTGGCTGAGATGGCGACATCTCAACCGGACGGTCTTCAGGCGATGATGTCCGGCGTCAGGAGATCTTCCAAACGGCCGATCTCGTCCTTCAGGGCCAGCTTTTTCCGCTTCAGACGCGCGATCTGCAGCATGTCCGGCTGGAAGCGCTCTTCCAGCGCCCGGATCGAGTCATCGAGGTCCTTGTGCTCCTCGCGCAGATCGGCGAGGCGACGTTCGATCGCGATGTCGGTGTCTTCCGACGGATCATCGTCGTTCATGGACGTCATCTCGGTAGGGCCCCTTCAGGGTCATAGATAGCAAAGGCTGACGAGCGGTAAAGGCGCTCAGTCCCGCGTGGCTTCGAGGGCGGAAGCAAGCCTTTCCAACGCGGCGCGGCGCGGCGGATCGCCGGAGGCCTCCGCAGCGGCCACTAGACCGTCCACAAGGCTCGCGGGAGTCATTGGCGGCCCCGCAAGGGCCTCGAGACTCTCCATCAGCACCCGCTCGCCCTGCAACTCCAGGGCCTTCACGGCGTCACGGAAGGCTTCCTTGCCGATCTCGTCGACGGGCGGCCTTGGCGCCTTCAATGCGCGTCGTACGCCGCGCAGGGGCGCGCCAATATCCCGGTCCCAGCCGCGCATTACGCCGGCGGCGATTTTCAAGTCCGCTGACCGCCCCTGCTCGGCCATCCAGGCGGCCCAGAGCAGGTAGGGCACGTTCTGACCGTGAGCGTCCTGCAGGTGCAGGCACGCCTCTGCGACAGGTTGCCGCGCATAGGCGTCCAACGCCCAGTCCCAAAGCCCCTTGGTCGCGCCCATCGCGTTAACCTTCCGACTTGCCGGTGATGGTCTCGAGGTCCTCGCCCCACCGCTTCACGGGTCGCCAGGACAGACCAAAGAGATCAAGCACACGACCCACCGACTGGTCGACCATCTCTTCGATCGAGGCTGGCTTGGCGTAGAACGCCGGCAGCGGCGGAGCGATCACCGCGCCCATCTCGGCCAGGCTGGTCATGGTGCGCAGGTGACCCAGATGGAACGGCGTCTCCCGCACCATCAGCACCAGGGTCCGACGCTCCTTCAAGACCACGTCGGCGGCGCGGGTCAGAAGCGAAGACGTTACGCCCGTTGCGATTTCGCTCATCGTGCGGACCGAACAGGGCGCTATGAGCATGCCCAACGTGCGGAACGAGCCGGACGCGATCGAGGCGCCGACATCTGCGGCGCGATGGACAACGTCGGCCTTGGCGCTGACGTCAGAGACCGACAGACCCGTTTCCTGCGTCAGGGTCAGGGCGGCGGACTTCGACATGACAAGGTGACTCTCGACCCCAAGGTCTCGACAGGCGTCGAGCGCCCGAAGTCCATAGGCCACGCCGGAAGCGCCCGTTATGCCCACCACAAGGCGTGGGCGATCAGCGTTTTTCGAACCGTCCGACATGGTGAATTTTCATCCGTCATGGGAGCAAGCCTCGCCACGTCAAGCGGGGCCGATTGCAATCATATGTGATCTGACAGCGCCGCGCAGCGGGTGTTCACTTTCCTCTCCAACAGCAAGGAGCCGAGAGCCATGGCCATCGAATCCCGTATCCGCGAGCTTGGGTCCCGTCACGAGAACCTCGATCGCAAGATTCAGGAGGAGACCAATCGACCCGGTAGCGACGGAACGGCGCTCAGGGAGCTTAAGCGGCAGAAATTGCGGCTGAAGGAAGAGATCGAGGGCCTTAAGGCTCGAATGCACTAGCTGCTAGAGGCAGCCGAAAAACGAGAGGCCCCGCTCCGACAAGGAACGGGGCCTCTGCTATTTGGGGACGCGCCGAGACTTAGTCCTCGTCTTCCTCGTCCACGTAGCCCGTCGACTGGCCGAACACGTCCTCGGCCTTGATCTCGCCGCGCTTGGCCCGGAAATCTTCTTCCTCTTCCTCGACCTCCGGCTCGAACTGGCCGGCTTCCGAAGCGGGGCGCAGGGTCGGGTCTTCCGGCACGATGCCGCGCTTGGCGTCGTCCTTGGCCTTCTTCTCAGCAGCCTTCTTGACCAGAGCGTCCAGCTCCAGCTGGCCAACCAGACCAAGGGTCACAGGATCGACCGGCTTGATGTTGGCGGCGTTCCAGTGCGTGCGGGCGCGAACCTGCTCGATCGTGGCCTTGGTGGTGCCCAGGATCTTGGAGATCTGGGCGTCGGTCACTTCGGGGTGGTGACGCAGGAACCAAGCGATGGCGTCCGGACGGTCCTGGCGGCGCGACACCGGCGTATAGCGCGGAGCCTTCTTGGCCGGCTTCAGGAGCTCGGCGTGACGGCTGACCTGGGCCTTCATCCGGTAGTCAGGATTGGCCTGAGCGCGGTCCAGTTCCTCGCGGGTCAACTGACCGTTGCCGATCGGATCGGCGCCGCGGATGTCGCGCGCCACTTCGCCGTCGGCGATGCCCCGCACTTCCAGCGGGTGCAGGCCGCAGAAATCGGCGATCTGCTCGAAGCTGAGCGAGGTGTTGTCCACCAACCAGACGGCGGTCGCCTTGGGCATCAGGATGTCGGACATGCGGTCCTCCAGAAATGACGGCGCCCGGCCTTTCGGCCGGGCGGGTTGTTGGTGAACGCTATAATCCGGTTCTCGTGAAAAGGGAACGGGGGACAAGCAGAGATCGCCATCCTACCGCTCAAATCAGCGCGCCCATTACTTCAGACCGTCAGCACCACCTTGCCGACATGCTCGCCGGCCTCAAGGTGAGCGTGAGCCTGCGCGGCTTGGGCAAGCGGGAAGGTTGCGTCGATGATCGGCGTAAGCTTGCCCGCCGCCACCCAGGGCCAGACGACACGCTCGACCTCGGCGGCGAGGCGAGCCTTCTCGTCGGCCGAGCGCGGACGCAGGGTCGAACCCGTGATCACCGCACGCTTCTGCATGATCTTCATCACAGGAACCTCCAGCGTCGAGCCGCCCAGGCTGGCGATGTAGACAATGCGACCGCCAGTGTTCAGGGCGTCGAGGTTCTTCTCGAAATAGCTGGCGCCGACCATGTCGAGGATCACGTCGGCCCCGCCGGCGGCCTTGACCACCTCGGCGAAGTCCTCGGTCTTGGTGTCCACGGCGATGTCGGCGCCCAACGCGAGCGCCTTGGCCTTCTTGTCCGCGCCACGTCCGGTGGCGATCACCTTGGCGCCGGCGGCCTTGGCCATGGCGATTGCGGTTGTTCCGATTCCGGACGTTCCACCGTGAACCAACAGGGTCTCGCCCGCCTTCAGCGCGCCGTGCTCGAAGACATTGGCGAAGACCGTGAACACCGTCTCGGGCAAAGCGGCGGCCTGGAGGAGATCAAGCCCTCCAGGGATCGGCAAGGCGTGGCGGGCGTCGACCACGGCG
This sequence comes from Caulobacter sp. BE264, assembly GCF_031457805.1. Taxonomy (NCBI): domain Bacteria; kingdom Pseudomonadati; phylum Pseudomonadota; class Alphaproteobacteria; order Caulobacterales; family Caulobacteraceae; genus Caulobacter; species Caulobacter sp. BE264. The sequence continues at coordinate 356,207 of NZ_JAVDXI010000004.1, forward strand.
TACTCAGCGTAGCCTCCGCCGCCCAACAGAGCGCAGACCTTGTCGCCGGTCTTCCAGCGGCCGCCCCCCACAATGACCTCTCCGGCCACTTCCAGGCCCAGCGTCGCTGGCGCGCCGGGCGGCGGCGGGTAGAAGCCCATACGCTGCAGAAGATCGGGGCGGTTCACGCCGGCCGCCGCCACCTTGATCAGGATCTCGCCCGACCCAGGCGTGGGTCGATCCGCGTCGGTGGCGTGCAGCGCCTGAGCCGGTCCCTTGCCGCCGTCGATCGCGATCGCCGTCATCGTCTCGGCCATGCCGGGCTCCTTCGTGGTGCTTGCCTTGTGGCCTAGGTAGGCGTCAGATGTCTGACAGAAAAGGGAGAAAAGCCGATGTTCGAGGAGCCTGCGGAAGCCCGCGCCTTCAGCGGACGCGCTTTGAACGAGACGACCCACGAGGACCTCGAGGTCTACGGCGTCTCGGAATTGGAAGAGCGGATCGCCGCCCTGCAGGCCGAGATCGAACGCACCAAGGCTCAGCTCGCCAAGAAAAAGGCCGGACGAGATGCGGCCAATGCGCTGTTTGGTCGCCTGGACTAACGGTTCTTTTAAGGTTTCGGTGAGGTTACTGGCGGCTTAAGGCGGCCTTCCGCCTTGAGAGTGATGTGGGTCGGTTCGAAGGGGCGGGGTCGCGAAACGGGACGGTTGGCTCTGGCACGGGCGTTGCAGTTCGGTCGCCAAGCGAGACGTCCTCGCGGCCTTTCGAAGGGGCATTGAGTAGCTATGACCGAAGTGAACGCGTTCGCGGACACGCCTTGGCGCGCTGGAGTGATCCAGGATTTCGCGCGATCGGAACTGTTCGACCGGACCTTCGAGGAAGGCATGCAGCTGGTCGAAGAGACCGCGGCCTATCTCGACGGCGCCGGTCGCCATGACAGCAAGGTGCTCTCCCGCAACGCCGCGCTCGGCTACGCCACAGAGAGCATGCGCCTGACCACACGCTTGATGCAGGTGGCCTCGTGGCTTCTAGTGCAACGCGCTGTGCGTGAAGGTGAAATGCCGCCCGAAGCCGCCTGCGCCGAAGCTTATCGACTCGCCGAAGAGGCGCCGACTGACGGCCCCGCGGTCGAAGAGCTGCCCTTTGGCCTGATGAACCTGCTGCAGCGCTCCGAGCGCCTGTACGAGCGCGTCCGTCATCTGGACCGCCGCATGTATGTCGAGTCGCCGAACGAGGAAGCGCCACGCCCCGTGCAAAACCAGCTCGATCGCCTGGCGGCGGCGTTCGGGGGCTAGCCGCGCGTCGACTTCCCGAACCGTATCCGGGCCAGCGCGGAGACCATCTCGCTGGCCAGATCCATCGGCTTGACGCCCGCCTTCCACTTCTCGAAGGCCATGACGTTGTCGATCCGCGCATCCAGATGCGAGAGAGCCGAGACGCGTCCCGACGCCATGTCGACAGCCAGGGTCGAGATCAGGATCCCCGATAGGATCGCCCGCTTGGAGTAGTGGTTTTCGTCGGTGGCGGTGTCGCCGGCCCACCGCCAGATCACATCGGCAGACTCCCATGTCAGCCGCAGGGCCAGGGCCAAGTTGGTCGGAAAGGCCAGGAACGCCGCTAGCGGGCGCAGGGCGTCGGCGTTCTCCTGCGCCGCGTCGAGTCGGGCGACCACGCCCTCGCGGATGCGCTGGCGGATCTTGAGCGCGGCGATATCGAACACCTGCAGACGCGCCAGAGCCGCCGCGTCATGGCGTCGCGACAGCAGGGCGGCGAGGTCTCGCGGCCCCTCTGGAAGCAGCAACTGCCCCTCGGCGTCGGACAGTCCGGCCCCCGCCAACGCGCGACTGACGAGTCCGTTGTTCCAGCCGGCTTTTGGCGCAAGACGCAGGGCCTCATCCAGAACGCGCTGTTCGGCCTGTTCGGCCCAGTTCAAGCCCGCTTGATCGGAAGCTTGGCCGGAGGTGTCGACGGTTTCGCTCATGAATCCGAGTCTACACTGTGGTTTAAGCCGCGTCGCGCATGGACAGCCGCCGTTGGCTCTGCTATCAGCCCCGCCTCATCGCCTGGAAGCACCCCTTCCGGGGCACTGGTTTTATTCGCCCGCCCGGCCCCTCAAGAGGGACTTGGGAATTTTGGTCGGGCTGTCGAATGGAGAGATACCCCTGGTCCAGATTTTCGTCCGCGACAACAACGTCGATCAGGCGCTGAAGGCCCTGAAGAAGAAGATGCAACGCGAAGGCTCGTTCCGCGAAATGAAGCGGCACGTGCACTATGAAAAGCCGTCGGAAAAGCGCGCCCGTCAAAAGGCCGAAGCCGTCCGCCGCGCTCGCAAGCTGGCCCGCAAGCGCGCTCAGCGCGAAGGCCTGCTGCCGATGCCGAAGAAGCCCAGCCGGTAAGGCCACAGCTTCTTCACATCGCTGAAGATTTCAAAGGCCGCGCGGCGATCCGCGCGGCCTTTGTCGTTCTTGGATCCAGGCCGCAGGAGCCCTACCCTGCGCGCTTGCGGGCGATCTGGCCGATCAACGTCTTGAGATCGATCTTCCCCGTCGCCAACGCCCCGACATGGAAGGCACGCGTCGAGAAGGCCACCAGGGCGACTGTGGTCGCCGCCAGCAAAAGCGTCGTTCCAACCACCTGCACGAGCGGCGGGTCACCAGCGATGCGCACGGGCATCAGGAACGGCGTGAACGGCGGAATCCACGACAGGGTCGAAAGAATCGGCGAGTCGGGAGAGCGTATCGCCTGGCTCATGAAGATGATCGGGATCGACATCACCAGAATGATCGGTCCCAGCAAGGTCTGGGCGTCCCGCTGGGTCTCACAGAACGCGCCTATGCCCGCGAACAAGGCCGCGTACATCAGGTAGCCCCCGACCAGATAGACCCCGAAATAGGCTAGCAGACCCTTGCCCAACAGCACCGCGACCAGGTCGCCAGCCAGGCCAGGAGCGAAGTTTATGAGGGCAACCCACCCGGCCATCGCCCAGACACCCATGACCGTCAAGGTCAGCCCGGCGACACCCAGGATCTTGCCGCCCATGATCTCAGGCACAGAAGCCGACGACAGCAAGACCTCGAGGATCTTGCTCGACTTCTCCTCGATCACGCTGTTCAGCAGGATGCTGGCGCCGGTCATCACCATCGACCACAGCAGGAAGCCGGCCGCGAGACCGACATAGGTGGGAAGACGATCGCGCAGCGCGACCTTCGCCCCGGAGGCGGCTTTCGGCGACAAGCTATTGAAGGCGGGCTTGAGGGCGTCGGCTTGGCTCAGGGTCTGCGCCGAAACACCGGCCCGGGCCAGGGCCCGCTCGCGCATGATCTCGCTGACGGTCTGTCGCAGATCGCTCTCCAGAACCGGCGCCGCGAGATTTCGGCTCCATAGGTCCAGGGTGACGTTCGCATCGCGCCCGCTGATGATCAGCACCGAATCCAGACGCTTTTCGGCGACCTCCCGGCGGGCGATCGCGCCAGCCTCGGCGGGGGTCTTTGCGGCAAGGGCCTGAGCCGGAGGCGGCAGCACGATCGCCTCGACCTTGGGCGGCTTGAAGCGCGCGGCGGCTGTCGGACTGAAGCGCGCCAGGGCTTCGCGCCCTGCGGCGTCTCCGCCTTCCTGCTGGGCCTTGCGAACCGCCTCCTGAGCCTCGGGCCCGGCCGATGACAGCGCCGCGGCTCGAAGGGCTCTGGACGTCGCGCGATCCTGGTCCTCGGCCATGGCCTGCGTAATGGCGGGAGCGAAAGACTGTTGGGTCAGGTCGATGATAGCCAGCCGTTCAGGCTTGGCCGACTTCATCATCAGCAAGGGCGCTGACGTGCTGACGCCCATCACCAGGGGCAAGGCGATGATCGACAGCCAGAAGCCCACCGTGCGGACATAGGCCAGATACTCCCGGCGCGCGATCTTCAGCAGGCGGCTCATGCCTGACCTCCCGTCAGCACAATGAACGCGTCATGCAGGCTGGGCTCCTTGAGCTCGAACCGTCGCAACGAGAGATCCCGCGCGAACGCGGCCTTCAGAGCGTCCTGCCCGGTTCCGACTTGGGGCAAGCGCGCGACATGACGCCAACCGCCTTCGTGGAGCGCCTCAGAGGCGACCTCGCCGAGGCCAGGCAAGGCTGCGACCTCATCGGCCGTCAGTTCGCCTTCCAGCACCAGCGCGCGTGGCGCGGCCGACCGCGCGGTGGCGACATCCCCGTCGAAGACCTTCCGCCCCCGCGCCATCAGCACCACCTTGTCGCAAAGGCGCTCAGCGTGCTGCATCACATGTGTGGAGAACAGCACGGTGGCGCCGCGCGCGGCGATCTCGCGGATCATCGTCTCCAGCGCTTGCTGGTTGACCGGGTCCAAGCCGGAGAAGGGCTCGTCGAGCACGACCAGTTCCGGCTCATGCGCCAGGGCCGACAGAAGCTGGACCTTCTGGGCCATGCCCTTGGACAGGTCCTTGATGGGGCGCCTCATCGCAAAGCCCAGACCTTGAGCTTCCAGCAGGGCGACGGCCCGCTTGCGGCCTTCGGACTCGGGCACGCCCTTGAGGCCTGCAAAGAACGCGATCGCGTCGATCGGCGTCATGCGCTTGTAGAGGCCGCGCTCCTCGGGGAGAAAGCCGATCCGTTCGCGCACTCGGGTCGCGTCCAGCGCGCCCAGGACAGATATCCGCCCTGCAGTAGGCGGCAGGAGCCCCAGGATCATGCGGAGCGTGGAGGTTTTCCCGGCGCCGTTCGGCCCCAGGAACCCCGTGATCCGTCCGGCCGGAACCTCAAAGCTGACATCACGCACGGCGTGAAAGTCGTCGTAGGTCTTGCAGACCCCTTCCAGGGTGACGGCGCTGACCATCGGATGGCTCCCCGAATCGCTCCTACGCTATGGTTGTATCAGCCCTTTCCGCGAGCGTCGGCCACGAAGGCGATGGCGCGGACGATGTGGTCGGCGAAGCGTCGTCCGATCAACAGCTGATGGGTCGCGGCCTCGACATGATCGACATAGCCGTGCACGGCGCGACGGGCCGGAGCGGCCTGCATTTCCTTGCGCAGCTCACGGCCCGCGACGGGACCGGCAGTGACCACCGCCATCGGCCACTTGGGATCGAATTGCGGCTGCGCGGCGGCCTGAGCCGAGGCCTCCGCCCACAAGCCCACTTCCTCGGCGGCCGTGCGGTTGTGACGGCCATTGGCGAACGCCCACCCCTTCTCGGCCTTGGCCGCCGGCGGCAGGTCGATCTTGTCGCCCAGACGCGTGTGGATCAGGGGCTTATAAAGCCCGATCGAGGCCCCAAAAGCGGCCCACTTTGACACCCGCGCAAAGGTCTTGATGAAGCCCTGCATCGACGGATTAAGGGCCGCCTCCGGGGTCGCCGCATCGACCATGACAAGGCCCGCAATCTTGTCAGGGTGACGACCCGCGTACTCGCGCAGCCGGAGACCCGCCATCGAATGGCCGACCAGGATGTAGGGTCCAGGCTCGCCAGACGCCGCGACCAGCTTCTCGAAGTCCGAAACGATAGCCAGCCCATCCCGAGGGCTCGGACCTTTGGGGGAGAAACCCATGCCGGCGCGATCATAGGCGCAGGATCGCCAGCCTGCGGCGGTCAAAGCGTCCTGCGCCGCGCCCCAGTCCGCCGCGAAGCCGAAGGCTCCCGCCTCCAGCCACACCACCGGACGGTCGCTGCTGGGCCCTTCGCACACCAGACGCAGCGCGCGTCCAGGCTCGATCTCGACCATCTGGCCGCGAAGCTTGGGCGCGCCTGTCGCGCTCATCAGGCCACCCGCGGCGATGTAAAAGAAAAAGACAAGGGCAAGGCCCGCGACGCCACGACCGACAAGCTGGATCATGGAAACCAATGTAGTGGCGCTTCGCAAACGGTCGAGACCATCGATCGCCGGTTTCGACGTTAAATCGCCGCCTCGGTGGTCGTTGGCGTCGTCGAGGCGGCAGGCGCCGGAACTGCGGCCACGGTTAGGGTGGCCTTGACCCGTCCATTTTTCAGGCGCGCCACCTGGACGTGGCCTTTTGCGCTCTTGGCCACGCCGGGCGGCCAGCGGGACACCGTAGCCTTGTGAACCTTCTTGGACACCCGGCTCGCCGCGCGCAGAGGCAGATCGTCAGCCTCGGCGAAGGTCCGCCCCAGGAAGAAGCTGGGATTGAGGGGTTTGTCGCCCTTGCGGATCTCGAAATGGAGATGGGAGCCCGAGGACCGGCCCGAATTGCCGACAAAGGCGACAGTCTCGCCTTGTCGCAGATACGCACCGCGCTTCACGCCGCGCGCCGGACGCGCAAGATGCGCATACATCGTCGAGAGTCCGCCCTTGTGCATGACCAGCACATAGCGGCCGTAGGTCGGGCTGACGCCCGTCGACTTCACGACTCCCGGGGCCGCCACCTTCACGGCGGCGCCGGCGGGCGCGGCGATGTCGACGCCCTGGTGCAACCGACCGCTCTCCTCCCAAGGCATCTGCCGCAACCCGAACGGGGAGTTGATGACCCGCCCTGGCAGCGGGGCGTCGAACACGAAAGCTGGCGGCGGCGATTGAACCTCGGACTCAGGTTCGGGCGCGGGCTGAGCCGCCGTGACGCTTGCCGGGCTCGCGGGAGCGTCAGCCACCCACTGACCCAAGACAACCGCACCATTCAAAGCGCCCGCCATCGCCGCGACGCCCAGCATCGAGAAGAACGCGACGCGCAAGTGCTGCGGAGATAGCGCCAAGCTCCTAGAGACCAAAACCGCTTCCTCTTCGACGTTCGGTCAGTCGAGAGGACCGCGCCTGGGCGATCTTGCTCTCACACTTGACCTTTCGGGATGGTGAATCGGCGGGGTGTATGGATGCCGCATAAGGCAAAAGCAGGGCGCAGCTTAACCATTTGCAAACCACGCACTCATCGAAACCCAGAGCGACTAGTTCTATACTTGGAAGATTACGAACTTTTTATAATATTAAAGGGCTGTAACTCTCTTAATTACACGTCATGACTGATACGTAACGGGACTTCTCGAAAGGTCGCATGTATCCAATATTCATCGGCGCACGGAACAGCGCCCAACCAGAGGGATACTTCAAATGCGCAAGTTCATCATGAGCCTGACCACCGTCGCCACCCTGAGCCTGGCCGCCGTACCGGTGCTGGGCCTGACGCAAGCCGCCAACGCTGGCGAGCGCGAGCAGAGCGTGACGATCAGCTTCGGTGACCTGAACCTGGCCGACCCGTCGCAAGCCGCTGTCTTCAAGGCCCGTGTCGACAACGCCGGCCAAGACCTCTGCCGGGCGATGCAGCGTAGCGACCAAGGCCTGGACATGACCGTCGGCGCCTGCGTGGCCAAGGTCCGCCGCGAAGCCGCCAACCAGCTGTCCACGCACCAGCGCAAAGCCCTGACCTACGCCGCCCGCGCTCAAGCGGTCGAAGTGGCCGTTAAGTGATCGAGACCACCAACTCCCCCACACCACCCCGCGACAGAGGCCTCAGGTAATCCTGGGGCCTTTGCTTTATTTGGCGGAGCGCATGGGGCGGGGTCAGCAACAGGCGCTGTCCGGCCCGCTCGACAACAACGATGCTCACGAATAGCGTTTGCTTTTCGCCAGCGCCGCAAGATGCCCCTCATCTCCTTCCGAACCTGGACCTCCCCGCGCCTCACCAGCCTGTACGGGGTTGTCGCACTGGCGGTGTTTCTGGGATTCGCGGGACCGTTCGGGTCCTTTCGCTCCCTTGAGCCCCCGCAACGTTACGCCTTCTGGTTCGGCTGCGTAGCCACCGGCTATGCGCTGGCGCTCGCCACCCTGCGGATCCTTCGCCCCGCACCGGCGTTCGCACGCCTGCCCAAGCTCGCCGCCATCGTGCTCGTGGGATCGATCTCGAGCCTGCCCATGATGTTCGTCGTGGCGTGGGCGCTCGGAGCGGTGCTTCCCGGACGGTCGACGCCGCCCGGGCAACTAATGTCCCTCTATCTTTCGGTCGCGTCGGTCCAGCTGGTGATCGCCGGGATCACAGGATGGCCGTTCTTGACCCCGTCAAGAGCGCCGCTGCCTGCGGAGGACCTGAATCTCGAGCGGTTTTTCGAGCGCGTTCCAAGTCGGCTGAGGCGCGATCTTTTGGCCCTCGAGGCGCAGGATCACTATCTCCTGGTTCATACGCGCCGGGGCTCGGCCCTCATTTCCATGCAATTGGGCGAGGCCATGCGAATCCTGCCGCCGCAGCTCGGCTTTCAGGCGCACAGGCGTTGGTGGGTGGCGCGCCAGGAAGTCGCCGGCTTGCGTCGCGAGGGCCACCAGACACTCATCGCCTTGACCGGAGGTCTGACCGTGCCCGTCGGCAGAACCTATCTCGCGGCTGTCCGCTCCAACCTCGTGACGCCCAGCGCCTGAAAGGCGAGGCGGCTCCCTGCCGCCGATGACGTCGCCGTAAATCCGACAACGCGCCAATGACGTTGGCGAATTGGGCGCTTGGCCGGATCGGCAAGCTGACCGAGAGAGCGGCGACCTCGAAGCAGATCCACCGGAGATCCAATGCAAAACCAACTTTTCGCTTGCGGCTTGATACTCGTCACAGCCGCACCCGCCGTAAGCCTTGCCCAAGACGCGACCGTTCTGAAGACCACCTGCGCCGAGCGATCTCTGCGCTCCGCAAGCGCCCCCGCTGGCGAGCCGGACCTGGCCGGGCTCTGGGACGTCTATATGGACGTCGGCGGCGTGCCGAGCTTTGGCCTCCTGTCGGTCGGCCGGCTAGACGGCCGCTACGGCGGAACGCTGACCCCCATGCGGACAGCGCCCGTCGTCCTGCGGAGCCTGACCGTGACGGATCGAAAAGTTCAGCTGATCGTCGGATCGCGCGAAGGCGACGTCGCCTATAACGCCCTGCTCTCCGACGCGGCGGACAGGATGTGTGGGATCGTCACCTACCACGGAGGCCAGCTGTACCCGATGGTGGCGCAACGGCGATCGCCGCCAGCGCCGGCGCCGCGGTGATCCATTATCCACGGAAAAGGCCCCGGCGGTTACACCGGGGCCCTGCCGCTTCAGCGATGAGGAAGCCTTACAGTCCCTTCAGGATGCCTTCGACCATCTTCTTGGCGTCGCCGAAGAGCATCATCGTGTTGTCGCGGAAGAACAGCTCGTTCTCGACGCCGGCGTAGCCCGAGGCCATGCCGCGCTTGACGAAGAGCACCGTACGCGCCTTCTCGACGTCCAGGATCGGCATGCCGAAGATGGCGCTGGTCGGGTCGGTCTTGGCCGCCGGGTTGGTGACATCATTGGCCCCAATCACAAAGGCGACGTCCGCCGTCGAGAACTCGCTGTTGATGTCCTCCAACTCGAAGACCTCGTCATAGGGCACGTTGGCTTCGGCCAGCAGGACGTTCATGTGACCCGGCATCCGGCCAGCGACGGGGTGGATGGCGTACTTCACCTCGACGCCTTCCTCCTTCAGCTTGTCGGCCATTTCGCGCAGCGCGTGCTGAGCCTGAGAGACGGCCATGCCATAACCGGGGACGATGATCACCTTGCTGGCGTTCTTCATGATGAAGGCCGCATCGTCGGCCGAGCCCTGCTTGACGGGGCGCGTCTCGACCTTGCCGCCAGGACCGGCCGCAGCGGCGTCAGCGCCGAAGCCGCCCAAGATCACCGAGACGAACGAGCGGTTCATGCCCTTGCACATGATGTAGGACAGAATGGCGCCCGACGAGCCGACGAGGGCGCCGGTGATGATCAGGGTGGTGTTTTCCAGCGTGAAGCCCAGAGCCGCCGCCGCCCAGCCGGAATAGCTGTTCAGCATCGACACCACGACGGGCATGTCCGCGCCGCCGATCGGGATGATCAGGGTGACGCCGATCAGCAGGCTCAGGGCGAAGATGCCCCAGAAGGCCCAGATCGCCGAACCGCCGCTGGCGACCAGCACCACGATGAGCGCCACGATGGCGACCGCGATGATGATGTTCAGCAGGTGACGGGCCGGCAGCAGGATGGGGGCGCCGCCCATGTTGCCGTTCAGCTTGGCGAAGGCGATGACCGAACCGGTGAAGGTGATGGCGCCGATGGCCAGGCCCAGCGACAGCTCGACCAGGCTGCCCCCGTGAATGGCGCCGTCCTCACCCACGATGCCGTAGGCGGCGGGCGTGTAGATGGCGGCCACAGCCACCAGACAGGCGGCCATGCCGACCAGGCTGTGGAAGGCGGCGACGAGCTGCGGCATCGAGGTCATGGCGACCTTGCGAGCGATCACCGCCCCGACCACGCCGCCGACGGCCACGCCACCGACGATCAGACCCAAAGTCACGGCGTCGAGCGCGCCCTGGCTCCAGAGCGTCGCCAGTGTGGTGCCGACGGCGATGGCCATGCCGATCATGCCGTTGCGGTTGCCCGCCTGGCTGGTCACGGGGCTGGAGAGGCCGCGAAGGGCGAGAATGAAAAGCACCCCGGAAACGAGGTACAGAATGGCGGCGAGATTGGCGTTCATGATGTTTGCTCCCCCTCGCGCCGCTTACTTCGACTTCTTCTTGTACATCGCCAGCATGCGCTGGGTGACCAAGAAGCCGCCGAAGATGTTGACCGCCGCGAAGGCTGCGGCGATCGCGCCGGCCCCCTTGGAGATCCAGGTCGAACCGGCGACGGCGCCGCCGGCCAGGTCGCTGTTGGCGCCGTGAGCGGCGGCGGCGAGCAAGGCGCCGACGATGATCACCGACGAGATGGCGTTGGTGACGGCCATCAGCGGCGTGTGCAGCGCGGGGGTCACGCTCCAGACGACGTAGTAGCCGACAAAGATGGCGAGCACGAAGATCGCCAGACGGAACACGGTGGGGTCGACGGCTTCCATATCAGGCTCCCAGCTCGGTGCGTCCTTCGAGGCCTTCGCTGCGCGAAGGCGCCTCAGGATGAGGAAGGTGGTTGGCTCGGTCTTCGCAGTAAAACCTCATCCTGAGGTGCGAGCGAAGCGAGCCTCGAAGGACGAGGTTCGGCTCCACAATCGTCAGCTCTTCAGGTTCGGGTGGACGATCGCCCCGTCACGCGTGACGACGGCGGCCTGCAGGATCTCGTCCTCGAAGTTGGGGGCGAAGGCGCCCTCCTTGTTCGTGAACAGCGACGACAGGGCGAACAGGTTGCGAGCGTAGAGCGCGCTGGCGTCGGCGGCGATACGCCCGGGCAGGTTGGCGTGGCCGAGGATCTTGGCGCCGTTGGCGGTGACGACCGTCTCGTTGAGCTTGGCGCCCTCGACATTGCCGCCCTGTTCGATCGCCAGATCCACCAGGATCGAGCCTGGCTTCATCGACGCCACCTGGGCCGCGTTGACCAGCTTGGGCGCTGGGCGCCCCGGGATCAGGGCCGTGGTGATGACGATGTCCTGCTTGGCGATGTGGCTGGAGACGAGCTCAGCCTGTTTGGCCTGGTACTCCTTGGACATCTCCTTGGCGTAGCCGCCGGCGGTCTGGGCGTTCTTGAATTCCTCGTCTTCGACGGCGAGGAATTTGGCGCCCAGCGACTCGACCTGCTCCTTGGTGGCCGGACGCACGTCGGTGGCGGTCACCACCGCGCCGAGGCGGCGGGCCGTAGCGATGGCCTGCAGCCCGGCGACGCCGACGCCCATGATGAACACCTTGGCCGCAGCGACTGTGCCGGCGGCGGTCATCATCATCGGAAGCGCCTTGCCATAGGCTTCAGCCCCTTCGATCACCGCGCGATAGCCGGCGAGGTTGGCCTGGGACGACAGCATGTCCATCACCTGGGCGCGGGTGATGCGCGGGATGAACTCCATCGCGATCGCCGTCACGCCGGCCTTGGCCAGCGCGTCCAGCGTTTCCTTGTCCTGATACGGATTGAGCGCGGCGGCGACGATCGCGCCCTTCTTGAGCGCCGCGATCTCGGCCGACTCGGGCGCGCGCACCTTGAACAGGACGTCGGCGTCCTTCAGGGCGTCCTTGGCCGTCTTGGCGATCTTAGCGCCGGCCGCTTCGTAGTCAGCGTCCGGATAGGACGCGGCCGTCCCAGCCCCAGCCTGAACCACGACAGAAAACCCGGCCGCGCCGAGCTTCTTGACCGTTTCAGGCGTGGCCGCGACCCGCGTTTCGTTGGCGCGGGTCTCTTTCGTGACGGCGATGACGGCCATCGGCATTCCCCTCCCCAGAGCGGTGTTACCTCACCAGCATGAGGGGCTCTGTAGGGGATAGTCTTGCCTCTTGTCGAGGCATGACGTGCACGTCAGGGAAAAATTATGCCGATGGCCACCGGTGTCAGTGGCTTTGAGTGGGCTTTTCCTTGAGAAGCACCACGCCCAGCGCCAGGAGGACGACGGAGGCGATAGCGCTACCAATGAACCCAGCCGACGTGCAGAACAGCAGGGTGATGAAGAGCAGCAGGACCGCAACAGCCAGCGAGCCCCACTTGGTCATCTTGCCGAACGCGTCGTAGGTGGCAGCTTGCTCGTGGATGTCCATTTCACCGCGGTGATAGTCGCCAGCCATGTGTCGTCCTCAGGAAAGAAAAGAAGAAACCGAGTTCGCCCGATACAACGCGGGCGGCGAAGGCTCAAGCGCGCGCATCGCCCCAGCGCTCAGCGACAAAGCGCGCGCGCACGGCCGCAACCGCCTCGTCGACGGAAATATCCGAAATCCGCCCCTGCCCGCCATCCAGTCGCGACAGCCAGCGCGAGTAGGCTGGCACCGGCGCTGTGCCCATCAATCCGATGCACGGCGTCCCCACGGCGGCCGCTACATTCAATGCGCCTGAGTCGTTACCCAGGAACCCCGCAGACAGCGATATCAGCGCCGCCGACTGGTCGAGCGGCAGGTCGCAGGCCACCACGTTCCCCGGCATTGAGCCGACCGCCGCCTTCGACGCCTCCGCCTCATGCGGGCCACCCACCCAGAACACCGTCCCGAAGAGGTCCGAGAGGGCTTGGGCCGCCGCAGCGAAGCGCGCTGCGGGCCAGGTCCGGGCCGGTTCGCTGGCGCCAACCCCGAGGCACAACCACGGCCCGGGGCGGTCGGCGTATTTGGCTTTCACGGCCTGCAGCGCCTCAGGGTCAAGCTTCAGCGCGGGTTCACGGCTGGCGACCACGAGACCATGCGCCCTCTCGAACGCCTCGAGCTTTTCGATCCGGTGCGCGGGTCGCATGGTCTTGGGCAGGAAGGGCCCTGTCGTCAGAAAGCGCTGCTGGCCATGACCAAGACCAAAGCCACGTCGCTCAGGCGCCCCCGCCAGGGCTGCGGCGATGGCCGGACGGTCGATCTTTTCCAGGATCCAAACCGCACGTGGCTTTTCAGTCCGGCAGATCCGATAGAAGTCGAGCGTCTCACGTACGCCCTTCAGGCGATCCTTGTAATGGGGCGCGTAGAGCACCCTCTCGACCGACGGCTCGACCTTGAGCACTTCGGCCGCACGGCTCGACGGCCGCGCGACCAAAACCACCTTGCCTTCAGGCGTTGTCGCCGCGATCGCGCGGATCGTGGGCAAGTGCCACATCAGGTCGCCGATTCCGCGATCGGGCGCGTAGACGAGGACGGGGCCCTGGAACGTCGATGCGGACAAGTCGGTAAGTCTCTCGGCGGCTTACTCCGCGATTACCGGTCGCAGATCGCCTTGTCACCCGTCGCGAGATCTCAGGGCCAGTTGGCCAGCAAGCCGCGCAATCCGGCGACACAGGCAAGAGGCTGATCGACCATGACGTGATGGTCAGCGTCCGGAATGGCGAGCTTCAGCACGGTCTCCGGCATGCGCCCCACCATGTAGGCGAGCGTCTCGTCGGTCATCAGGTTCGACCGCTCGCCCCACGCCAGGGCGGTCGGACAAGCGATCTGGGGCAACAGATCACCCAGGTCCGGCATCTTGAAATTGCGCCACAGATCAGGATCGAACTTCCACGTCCAACCGTCCGGGGTCTCCTTGAGCGAGCGTCTGGCGATGAAGTCGGCGATGTAGAGGTTCTCGCAGCCCTGCGGCGGCGCGAGGCGAAAGCGCGTCAGGGCCTCTTCCAAGGTCGCATAGGCTGGCGCGCCCTTGCCCGAACGCGGCGGAGGCCCCTTCCAGCGCTTCTCGGGCGGCTGGACCGTGGTGTCGAGCAGGATGGCCCCACGCAGGCGATCGGCGTGCCGCGCGGCGCAATACAGCGTCGGGAATCCGCCGAACGAATGACCCACCACGATCGGTTTGACGCCGCCCGCCTCCAGACCCGCCGCTTCCACAGCCGCGAAGATCTCAGCGGCGAAGAGTTCGGCGGTATAGGCCTCTCGCCAGTCGCTGCCGCCCATGCCCGACCACGAGATCGCCGCGACGCGCCAGTCCTTGGCGAAGAACGGCGCGATGAAGCTCCACCAATCGGCGTGCGCGCCATTGCCATGCAAGAGCAGCAGACCAGGCTTGCCGACCTCGCCCCAGGTCAGAAGCTCGATATTCGCGCCCTCGACCGAGATCATCGTGCGCTCGGGCGCTTGGGCGATCGCAGCGTCGAACCATGACGGAGCAGGAGGCGGCGCGCCCATGAACGGCGCGAGCAGTGAGGCTGGCGCGGATTGGTCGTCGGCCATCGGTTAAGCCTCTTCCTTGTAAGCCAATTCGCCGGGACGCGGCTTTCGGGGGCTCAGAGCTTTGAAGACGCCGGTGCCGGTGATCAGGGTCCGATCGCCGGACCAGATCCGGCCGCGAACTGTGAACAGCAAGTCCTCCTCGCCGATCAACTCCCCTTCGCCTTCCACCCAGTCGCCGAGCTTGGCGCCCGAAAGGAAGTCGCACATCAGCCGCACGGTGACCCAGCTGTAGGACTTCTGCAGCGATATGATCCGCCCCCAGGCCATGTCGGCGAAGCTCATCAGCATGCCGCCGTGACAGTTGCCCAGGCCGTTGGTGTGGTGCTCCTCCACGCGGAATGCGAGGCGCGCCTGGCCGGGTCCTTCGCGATGCTCGAACAGCGGGCCAATCTGGCGGCCAAAGCCACGCGACCAATTGAGTTGGGAGAAGCCGTCCGGGATGGCGGCTGTCTGGGCGTCGGTCAGATCGTCGGACATGCCGCCAGGCTAACAAGCGTTTGAAAAAAGGAAAGCCTTCCGTAAGGACGACGCCCTGGCCGGCGTCTAACCTTTCGAAACAGGGGGATGGCTTGAGCCGAGACCACGACAACTTCGCCGACTGGCTGGCGCCGCATCTGCCGATGCTGCACCGGACGGCGCGGGCGTTCGCGGAAGCGGCGGATCAGCACGACCTGCTGCAGGAGCTGACCGTGGCGCTGTGGAGAGCACGCCCTCGCTTCCGTGCGGAGAGCGCGACCGGGACCTTCGCCCACCGCGTGGCCCACAACGCCGCGCTGACCTGGAAGCGAGGCGAGGTCCGCCGACGGCTGCGCGGCGTGACGGTCGAGGCCGAACTTCTGGCCCGCGACGCCGGCGAGGATCCGCAAGGTCCGCTCCTGGAACGCCTTTATGCGGCGATCCGCACCCTGCCGCCGGTCGAGCGGTCGCTAGTCCTGCTGTCGCTGGACGGCGTGCCCTATGCCGAGATCGCACGGCTGCACGGGCTTTCGGAGAGCAATGTCGGCGTGAGGCTGACCCGCCTGCGCCAGCAGCTCTCGACCTTGGTGAAGGAGGACGCCGATGGACTTTGAGCGCCTCGAACAGGCCTGGCGGTCGGAGGCCAACCGCCCGTCCGAAGAGCAGCAGGCCAGGCTGATGGAGGAACTGATGACAATGTTGAACGCCCGCCGCAGGACGGAATTCGTGCTGGCGGCGATCCCCTTTGGCGCGATGATCGTGTTCACGATCGTGGCCGGGGTGGCCGCCTCTCGAGGGGACGCCTTCGCGCACGACTGGCCGGGACTGGCGATGCTGGGCGTCTGCTGGGCGGCGTTGATCGGCGTGTTCTGGAACGGCTTCCGAGCCCGTCGGCGCGACACGGGCCAGCCGATGCGCGACACCCTCGAAAACCTCCTGGCGCGGAACCAGGCGGCTCGGCGAAACTACAAGACATTCTGCGCCTTGACGCCGGTGTTCCTGTTCCCACTGTGGATGGCCTTCGACCACCTCAAGGACGACGGTCGCATGAGCGCCGCCGCCGGATTCCAGGCCATGGCGCTCTGCGTCTTCGCCCTGGCGGCCAGCTATGGCTGGAACACCCTGCGCTTCTATTGGGTGATGAAGCCCGAGCAGCGTCGGCTGGAGCGTCTGCTGGCGGAGTACGAATAACCCTCAACGCCGTTCTATACAGGACGGCTGCGGCTACAGCCCCACCGCCGCCAGCGCCTCGGCCTGGCGTGCGGCCACGGCCTCTTCGGAGAAACCCTCCAGCGAGGCCTCGAACAGCTGCTTCCAGTTGTGGCTGGCGCCCAGGTGCAGGAAGGCGGCCCCGAGACCGATGGCGGCGCGGTCCATGAACACGAACTCCCGCGGGATGGTGACGCCGCCGACGGCCTTGAGCGCCTGGCGCACCTTGAACGCCTCGCGGCGGCCGTACTCGCCAGGCGGCACGTCGTCGGCCACGGTGCGGACCCGGTCATCCAGCAGCGGGCCGTAGATGAAACGGGCCCAGACGTTCAGGGCGTCGACCAAGGGATCGCTGAGCCCCTGGAAGCCCCAGCTGCGATAGGCCTCGACCTGCTCGGCGCGATCATCGTTGGCGAGCCCACGGTACAGACGCACAACCCCGGCTACGAACTTCGGGGAGAAGATGCGAATGCAGCCGAAATCGAGAAGATTCAGGTGCGCGGCGCCCTCCCCGGCAAAGGTGTAGTTCCCAAGATGCGGGTCGCCATGGATGATCCCCAGATGGGTCATCGGGCTCCACCAGGCCTCGAACAGCAACGCGGCGATCCGGTCACGCACAGCCTGGGGCGCGGTCTTGAAGGCCAGCAGCCCCTGGCCATCCAGCCAGGTCATCGACAGCAAACGACCGGTTGAAAGCTCCAGCACAGGCGATGGCGTCCGGATGTCCGCACGGTCCGCGAAGAAGTTGGCGTAGACCGCCATCAGCTTGGCCTCGCGGGCGTAGTCGAGCTCCTCGCGCAAGCGGTCGCCGATCTCGACAATGGCCTCGGAGGGGTCGAGCGCGCCGTCCATGCGCTTGATGAGGGCGATCAGCGCGCGCAACTGGCCAAGATCACTTTCGACCGCGCTCTGCATGTCCGGATACTGCAGCTTCACGGCCAGGGCGCGGTCGTCGTGCGTCGTTGCGCGGTGGACCTGTCCGAGCGAGGCAGCGGCGGCGGCCTCGTGCTCGAAGCTGGCGAACCTGCTCTGCCAGTCCGCGCCCAGCTCTGCCGCCATGCGTCGACGAACGAACGGCCAGCCCATGGCCGGCGCGTTGGTCTGAAGCTCGGCCAGCTCCTTGGCGAACTCGGGCGGCAGGAGATCCGGCACGGTCGCGAACATCTGCGCCGCCTTCATCAGCGGCCCCTTCAAGCCGCCCAGCGCCGCCTTCAAGGCCTTGGCGTTGCGCGCGTCGGCCTCATCGCCGCCGAACATCCGGTTGGCGCCGTAGGACACGGCCGCGCCCGACAAGCCCGCGCCCACCTTCGCGAAGCGGGACAGGCGACCGGTCAGTCGGTCGCGTTCGGGATCGCGGGCGTCGTCGGCCATGTCACCTCACACCAGGGTTTCGAACTCGTCCACCAGCCGCTCGAGTTGGGCGCAACCGGCGGCCCAGAAAGCCTTGTCCCGCGGGTTCAGGCCAAACGGCTTAAGGGCTTCCACATAGGTGCGCGTGCCGCCCGCCGCGAGGAGATCCTCGTAGAGCGGCGCGAACGTCGCGGGGTCTTCGCGGCGCTTTTCCATCAGGCCTCGCACCAGGAGATCCCCGAAGGCGTAGGCGTAGACGTAGAACGGCGCGTGGCAGAAGTGGCTGACATAGGCCCAGTAGTGCTCATAGCCGGCGTTCAGCTTCACCGCAGGTCCCAGGCTTTCGCCCATGACGTCCAGCCAGAGCGCGCCGATCTGATCCGACGAGAGCTCGCCGTCCTGGCGCGCGTCGTGGAAGCGGCGCTCGAACCGGTGGAAGGCGATCTGGCGGACCACGGTGTTGAGGCCATCCTCGATCTTGCCGGCCAGCAGCCCCTTGCGGTCCTCAGGACTGGCTTCCGCCAGCAGACGATCGAACACCAGCCCCTCGCCGAAGATCGACGCCGTCTCGGCCAGGGTCAGGGGCGTGTCGGCCAACAGGGTGCCCAGCGGTTGGCACAGGGTCTGGTGCACCGCGTGGCCCAGCTCGTGGGCCAGGGTCAGCACGTCGCGCCGCTCGCCCATGTAGTTCATGAAGACGAACGGATGGCGATCGGCCGTCACCGGGTGCGCGAAGGCGCCCGATTGCTTCCCCGGACGGGGCCTCGCATCGATCCACGGCTTGTCGAAGAAAACGCGGGCGGCGTCGGCGAACTTGGGCGCCAGATCCTGGAAGCTCTCCAGCACCATCTCCCTGGCCTCGCCCCAGGCGTAGGCGCGCGGGGCGGCGGCGGTCAGGGGCGCATTGCGGTCCCAGTAATCGAGCGCCGGAACGCCCATGACCTTGGCCTTCAGGGCGTAGTAGCGGTGCGAGAGGCGCGGGTAGGCTTCGACCACCGCCTGCTCCAAGGCGTCCACCGCGTCGGCGTCGACCTCGTTGGCCAGGTGGCGCGACTGGGCGGGCGTCTCGTAGCGCCGCCAGCGGTCCTCGACCTGCTTTTCGAACGCAAGGGTGTTCAAGACCAGCGCCTGGGTCGAGGCGCGCTCTTGCAGGGCGCTGGCCAGTCCATCGGCGGCGGCCTTGCGGCGGTCGACGCTGGGGTCCGACAGGCGGTTAAGGGCTTCGGCGAGAGTCAGGGTCTCGTCGCCGACCTTGGCGGACAGCTTGGCCAGCGTCTCATCGTACAGCCGCGCCCAGTTCGCGACGGCCGGGGCCTTGTCGACGATGAACCGCTCCAGCTCCGGCGACAGCTCGTGCGGTCGTGACAGGCGCACCCGGCGCAGCCACGGCGCCCAGCGCGCGGCCTCGGGATGCGCCTCCAGCGCCTTGGCGATCTCGCGGTCTTCCAGCTGGTTCAGCTCCAGCGTGAAGAACAGGCTGTCGGCGGCGATCTGGGAGGAACGGGCCCGCAGGTCCGCCTCGAACTTGGCCCAGGCCGGATCGTCCCGCGCGACCGAGGCCGCCAAGCCGGCATAGGCGCCCACGCTCCACAGGCCGTTGGTCGCCTGCTCGTAAAGGCTGATCCCGCGATCCAGCAGCAGGCCTAGCCGCTGAGGCTCCTTGCGCGCTTCCAGGAACATCCCCTCCAGGGAGGCCAACTCGTCATTGGCGGCCTTGGCGGCGGCGAGGTCGGTCTCGATCCTCGGATCGTCACGGCCGGAGTAGAGGTCGGTCAGAGTCCATTCGGGCGGGGCGTCGGGTTTGAAAGGCGCGTTCATAGGTCAGCAGATAGGGCTCTCGCCCCCCGAGGCGCAATGCTTGGGCGCCCTAGGCTTCAGTCTTTGCGCGTCCTGAACTCTGCGAGGAACGCCACGAGGCCTACAGCCAAGTAGGTCGCGATGGCCGAAGATCCGAGGCCGACCGGATCGTCGGCCAGCGGCGTCAGCAGCGGGACGACCTGCAGGACAAGCAGGACGCCCAGGAAGACCACGGGGCCGCCCCAGCCAAGCCCTTCCCTGCCACGCCGCCAAGCCCAAGAAGCGGCCGCCATCGCCAGGAGACCCATCTCGACGGCCTGCTCCAGAACCGCGTGGTTCCAGAGGCCAAGCCCAACCTTGGGTCCGGTCCACAGAAGTGGCAGATCGGGACGATGGACCAGGAAGTCGAGCAGCCAGTGCGAGAGCACCGCCAAGCCGATGAAAAGGCCTGCGCGTCGGGGCAGCTTCAGCAGCCAGGCGAGCACAGTCGCCACGCCCACGGACCAGAGAACGGCGGCCGGAAGGCTATGACTATACGGCATATGGGAAAGCACCAGCGCGCTCCCCGGCAGGCTGTGATCCACAGACACCTTCTCGACGCCTGCGATGATCAGGCCGCCCCACGCGATATCGACGGCCTGACAGGCCAGAACGTAGCTCCAGAGCGGCGCCCGGGGCTCGATCGCCTTGGCGACGAGCGCGCCTGCATAGTGCCCAACGAACATGCCTTCCCCCGCCCTTGGCTTCAGACCTCGCGCTCTGGCGGGCCCTGGGGCCACGATCCTCGGCGACGTCCAGGAAGTCCAGCCGCGCCCGATGCGAAGGCGCAACCGATCGGCCCTGCTCTGTCCGTCCGCCACGCGCCGTCGCGCACGGAAGTTACTGTTAACTATAACATTTAAGTTTCGCGACACCTCTGCGAAAGCCGGTGTTTACCGACGACCTGTATCACTCTGAACCAACAAGAGCCCTGCTCCATGTGGGCATGGCCGGTTCTGGTGGATGTGCCCAATGACCAAAACGGTCCTTGTCGTCGATGACGACCCGACACAACGTCGGCTGATTCAAGCGGTGCTCGAGCGCGACGGGTTCGCGGTCTCGCACGCTGAAGGCGGTGACGCGGCGATCGCGCACCTGACGTCGGGCGCACCCGCTGACGTGATCCTGCTCGACCTCGTCATGCCCGGCCTGAACGGTCAGGACACGCTCAAGGAAATGCGCGCGCGCGGCTTTCAGCAGCCCGTGATCGTGCTGACCGCCAGCGGCGGCGTCGACACCGTGGTCAAGGCCATGCAGGCCGGCGCCTGCGACTTCTTTATCAAGCCCGCCTCGCCTGAGCGGATCACCGTGTCGATCCGCAACGCCCTGTCGATGGGCGACCTGAAGGGTGAGGTGGAGCGCTTGACCAAGCGCGCGGGCGGAAAGACCACCTTCGCTGACCTCATCGGCGCGTCGCCGGTGATGACCATGGTCAAGCGTATGGGCGAACGCGCCGCCAAGAGCAGCATTCCCGTGCTGATCACGGGCGAAAGCGGCGTTGGCAAGGAGCTGATCGCCCGCGCCGTCCATGGCTCTTCGGATCGGGCCGGCAAGCCGTTCGTGGCCGTGAACTGCGGCGCGATCCCGGAAAACCTGGTGGAATCGATCCTGTTCGGCCACGAGAAGGGCTCGTTCACCGGCGCCACCGACAAACACCTGGGCAAGTTCAAGGAAGCCGACGGCGGCACCCTGTTCCTCGACGAGGTCGGCGAGCTGCCGCTGGACATGCAGGTCAAGCTGCTGCGCGCCCTCCAGGAGGGCGAGATCGACCCGATCGGTTCCAAGCGCTCGATCAAGGTCGACGTCCGTATCGTCTCGGCCACCAATCGCGACCTGCAGCAGGCCGTCTCGGCCGGCCGCTTCCGCGAAGACCTCTTCTACCGCCTGAACGTCTTCCCGATCGAGGCGCCGTCGCTGCGCGAGCGCCGCGAGGACATCCCGGCGCTCGTCGAGGCGTTCATTCGCCGGTTCAACGTCGAGGAGGGCAAGCGCGTTATCGGCGCCGCGCCCGAGACGATGCAACTGCTGACCGCCTTCGATTGGCCCGGCAACGTGCGCCAGCTGGAAAACACGGTTTATCGCGCCATTGTCCTCGCGGACGCGCCCTATCTGCAGCCGTTCGACTTCCCGGCGATCTCGGGCCTGGCCGCGCCGATCGAGGCCGTCTCGATTGCGCCCGCACCGCCGCCAGCGGCGCTGCTACAGGCCACTCACGCCGCCATGGCCGCCTCTATCGGCGATGCGCCCGTGCGTATTCTTGATGATCGCGGTCATCTGCGCACGCTGGAAGAGATCGAGCGCGACCTGATCCAGCACGCGATCGATGTTTACGCCGGCCATATGAGCGAGGTGGCGCGCCGCCTCGGCATTGGTCGCTCGACCCTCTATCGCAAGGTTCGCGAGCAGGGCATCGAGGTCGACATGAAGGAAGCGGGCTGATGAGCCCGCTGATCCTTCGGCCGCTATCACGCGAACAGCGCCTGAAGGCGCTGCTGAAACCCGTCCGCGCGAACCCCAAACAGATTTCAGCCAAGACCTGAGAGGCCGGGAGTCCCGGCCTCCGCAATCTCAGTGGCCCGACGCTGCGAGAAAACTCTCCCGCGCTTCCTCCCGGTCGGCTGGCTCTTCGACCCTGACCCATCCGGCGCCGGAGCGTCTCACCAGCCCCTCGATCTCAAGGGGTTCGAGTTCTCGCCCCACCAGAGCGGGCGTAATCGGGCGACTCCAGCGGTGATCCAGCTGGCGGGCGATCTCCGCCTCATTGAGACCCGGCGCCTGGGCCAAGGTCATCAGGATCATGTCACGGGTCGAGCGACCGCGACGGCCGCGTTTGCCTGGCGTCGGCGGCGCGAAGGCGGGCGCCTCGCCTGTCGTCAGACGCTCGGCCATGCCGGCCTGTCGCAGCGCGTCCAACGCCAGGAGAATGGCTCTGAGTTCGCTCTCAAACGGGGCTTGCGCCCGCCGTTGAGCTTCAACCATGCGGGATTCCAGCTCCGCCTTACGGCGCAGCAGATATTGATATGTGGTCGCCATTGTCCTTAGTTCCGAGACGTCGTGAGGACACGCAGCGCCCGCCGCAGGGGAACGCCCCGCGCGCTTCGATCCTGGAACCGCGTACCGCCCGCAGCCCAGAGCCTCACAACAAGAAAACTGTTAACTCTTTACAATTGTTCACATTTTGCCGCCGAGCGGTTACCAACACCTTAACGCAGTTCAACGAACAGCAGTTTTTGGTAAGCCTTTGGGACGAAAATTCCAGATTGTGGGGATAGGCGTGTCGCACGGGGAAATTGCGCGACGCAGCACGCCCTCTAGCGCCCTGCGAACCGCAGATCAATCGTCGTCTTGAGAGGTGGTGACCGGAGTGCGGCTCGACTGTCCAAAGCCCTTGCCACGCCTCATGGGCTTCTTCTCGCCCTTGGCCTTCCGGACGATTTCCTTGAGCTTGATCGTCTGGTTGCCCGAGAGCGCCTGGCCTCGAGAACCCTTCTCCGGATCGGCGAAGGCGCGTCCGTAGGTCTCTACCCGCTGCGCGACGCTGCTCAGGAACTCGCCCTCCCACTCGGAGAGCTCTACGCCGGACTTTTCAGCCGCGCGGCGGGCGCGCTTCAGGGCGTTCAGCGCCGCGCGTTTGGCTTGTTCCTTGGGGTCAGGCGGCTTGGCGCGCATGGCTGGAGACTATCCCGCACCCCGCACGCCAAAGCACGCTGAAAAACCTAGATTTCGCCGATGGCCGACAGATAGAGGTCCAGGATCGCGTCTTCTTCCTGGCGCTTGGCGCGGTCCTGCTTGCGGATGCGGACGACCTTCTTGAGCACCTTGACGTCGAAGCCGTTGCCCTTGGCCTCGGCGTAGACTTCCTTGATCTGCTCCATGATCTCGGCCTTCTCGACTTCGAGACGCTCGACGCGCTCGATGATCGACTTGAGCTGGCCCTGGGCGGTCGAGTTCAGGACGTCGGTGTGGGGAATGGCGTCGTCGGCCATGGGAGCGTCTCGCGAAAGTCAGGAATTCAGGAGGCGCGGAACCTAGTGCGAAGGCGGCCTGCTGGGAAGCGCGATTCCGCCTGCGACGAACTGATCCTGCCTAGAGCAGGCCGTGGCCGGCGACCGCGTTGCGCAAGGCGCCAGGCTCGGTGAAGTGATGGGTGTGAAAGCCCATATCCCGGGCTGCGGCGATGTTGGCCGCGCTATCGTCGACAAACAGGAGATCGTGCGCCGACAGGCCTGTGCGCTCGAGAACGATCTCGTAGATTCTGGCGGCGGGCTTGATCACGCCTTCATCGCCGGAAACCACCGCGTCCCGAAAATAGCCGAAGTGCGCGGGCGAAATCGCCTGGACGATCGGCCATTTGCTTTGCGGCATGTTGGTAAGGGCGAACTGCGGCACGTCACGGCCGGCCAACGCCTCGATGACCGCAGCCGTCTCGGGGATGGGCCCGGACAGCATCTCGGCGAACCGCTCATCCCAGGCCCGGATGTGCTCCGCATGTTCGGGGAAGCGGTCGATCAGCGGTGCGGCGTTGTCGGCAAACGAGACGCCGCGATCATGCTCGACATGCCAATCCAGGGTGCAGACGTGCGAAAGGAACCGGTCGAGTTCGGCCGGTTCCCTGAAGATCTTCGCATACAGTGCGCGGGGGTCCCAGCGCACGATGACGTTGCCGACATCCCAGAGAACGGCTCTGGGACGAGGGCGCGTCATCAGCCTTGCTTGGCCTTAAAGCGCGGGTCGGTCTTGTTGATGATGTAGATCACGCCCTTGCGGCGGACCATCTTGCAGTCGCGGTGGCGACCCTTGAGCGACTTCAGCGAGCTGCGAACCTTCATGACCGTCTCTGTCTGTACTCAGCGGAGAGGTTCGGGCGCGCACAAGTCGACGGCCGGAACGTCCGGGTGTTTCGGAGGCGGTGCGTATAGTCAGGACACGGGCCCGAGTCAATGCGCTCTGGGCCCTTTCGCGGCGTTGGGCGGGAACTTCACGCGTCTGGCGCGCTTGTGATTGAAGCTTTCATGCGAACCCCGGTAGCTTCCAGCCCATGGCCATGGATCGTCGCGTCTTTCTCGTTCTCCTGCTCGCTGGCTGCGCGGACACTTCTCCGCAAGGACCGCTGACCGCGATCAGCCCGCCACCGCCGCCCGCGCCCAAGGCCGAGGCGGCCGCCGTCCCCGCGCCGACGCCGCAAACGCCGGTTCCGGCCGGCGAACTGGCCTTCGACACCTGGATGCAGGACTTCCGCGGCCGCGCCTTGGCGGCGGGATTGTCACCAGAGCTTCTGGATCGTGAGCTCGGCGGGGTCACTCCCGATCCCCGAGTGATCAGTCTCGACAGCCGCCAACCCGAGTTCTCCAAGCCCGTCGGCGACTATATCCGGGGCGTGATCAGCGAAGATCGCGTCGCGGTCGGCCGCAACAAGCGCGAACAGTTGGCTTTCCTGGCGGAGATCGAGAGCCGATACGGCGTGCCGCGCGACATTCTCCTGGCGGTCTGGGCCATGGAGTCGGCGTTCGGGCAGCTCCAGGGCAATTTCGACGTCGTGCGCTCGATGGTGAGCCTTTCGGCCGACGGCCGCCGCCGCGCCTGGGCCGAAGGCGAGCTGATCGCGGCCCTGAAGATCATCGACTCGGGCGAGGTCACACGCGCCCAGCTCAAGGGTTCATGGGCCGGGGCCATGGGCCAGACCCAGTTCATTCCGACCAGCTTCAGGGCCACGGCCGTTGACTTTGACGGCGATGGACGGCGCGACATCTGGGGTTCAGACGCCGACGCCCTGGCCTCCGCCGCCAACCTGCTGGTTCGTGGCGGTTGGAAGCGAAATGTCGGCTGGGCCAAGGAAGTCATCCTGCCGCCCGGTTTCGACTACTCCGTCACAGAAGGCCCTCGGGAGATCCCGGCCTGGTGGGAAGCCCGCGGCGTGCGGCGCGCCGATGGCCTGCCCTGGACCGCGCAGGACGCGGCCTCGCCGGCCATGCTGATCCTGCCGGCCGGCGCGGCGGGGCCGGCGTTCCTGGCCTTGCCCAATCACTTCGCGATCCGGACCTACAACAACTCCACGTCCTACGCCCTGGGGATCGGTCTGCTGGCTGACCGGTTCGCCGGCGGCGCGGCTCCCATCACGCCTTGGCCAGTGGAGACGCCGCTGTCGATGTCGGATCGGATGGCCGCCCAGATCGCCCTGGCGCGGGTGGGCTTCAGCCCCGGACCCGCCGATGGCGTGATCGGCGCGGGCACGCGCCGCGCCCTCCGCGCGTGGCAGCAAAGCCAGCAACTGCCCGCCGACGGCTATCTGTCCAACGATATGGTCGCCCGCCTGAAGGCGCAGGCGGGGATCAGCCCGTAGCGATCTCCATCCAGATCGAGCGCCGCTCTCCAGGGCGCAGCGCCATCATGCCCGTCTCGCCCTCTCCGAACGGATTGGGGCGGCTGGCGCACGGCTCCACGCAATAGTAGCCCTCGCCCGGCGGGACATAGATGTGCAGCCAAGCACAATCAGCCGAAGCTGTGATGACAGTGTCCGGCTGACCCGGCGCGCTCAGCACCGCGCGCTGGTTCCAGCCGGTGTAGCAGTGATCGATCAGCGCGTGCCCGGCCACCGGCGCGCCGGCGGCCCAGTCGGGTCCCCATGCTCCCTCATGGCGCACAGTAGGCAAGACGTCGGCGTCGATAAGCCAGACCCCGTCGTTGAACGCCGTCAGGCGCTCGCCAGGCCTGGCCGGAAAGTAGGGATGGAAACCCAGGCCTGCGGGCATGACCTCCTCACCGGTGTTGATGACCGTCAGAGTGACCCGAAAGCCCGTCTCGCGCAGTTCAAAGGCCTGCTCGGCACGATACGACCAGGGCCAATCGCCGGGTACATGGTCGAAGGCCAAGACAGCCACTCCGCCCTCAGCGCTCTCGACGGTCCAGGGCGCGCGCCAGCCTTGGCCATGCAGCGGGTGCGGGTGCCCCTGAAGGTTCGGCGGCAAGACGACCGTTCGGCCGTCAGACACGAACTGGCCGTTCGGAATGCGATTGCAGAACGGAACCAGCGGGAAGCTCGCCGTCAGCAAGGCGTCGACAGCGCCCGCCCCCATCGGCCTCAAGACGTGGCGCCCGCCGACCGTAAACGCCGCCACCGCGCCGCCGACTTCCGGCGCCAGCACCAGGCAGGCTCCGCCTTTCTCGATAGCGACCATGCTGCGCTCTCCCAGGAACCGATCGCCGCATCGGTAGGGGCGTTCGACGCCGAGGCCAAGCCTCATGGTAGCGGTCGCAGAGACTTGCGCGCCCGTACTGGCCAAGCTCAACTGAGGCCATGGTCGAAATTCTCTCCGCGCATGAAGCGCGACGCATCGCGCTGGCGGCGCAAGGCTTCGGCCGCCCTCGCCCAGCCCAGCCGGGGAAGCGCCATCTGCTTTCGACGATCGAGGCGCTGGGCGTCGTCCAAATCGACTCCGTCAATGTCGTCTCGCGATCGCACTACCTGCCGTTCTTCTCCCGCCTGGGGCCCTATGACCGCGCTGTACTTGAGGACCTCGCCTGGGGCCGCAAGCCCGCTCTCGCCGAGTACTGGGCCCACGAAGCGTCGTTGACCCCGCTCGCCACCCACCCCCTGCTGCGCTGGCGGATGCAGGACGCGCGGGATGGCGCGGGCGTCTGGAAGAACGTCGCGAGCTTCCTGCGGAGCCACGCGGATTTCATCGATGAGGCCCTGCGCGCTGTCGACCAGCGCGGCCCGCTCGCCGCATCGGACCTGGAGCTTGGCGCGAAGGGCGCGGGCGGCTGGTGGGGCTGGAGCGAGGGCAAACGCGCGATGGAATGCCTGTTCTGGACAGGCCGACTGACCACAGCCACCCGGCGCGGCGCCTTCGAGCGCGTTTACGATCTCCCGGAGCGGGTCTTGCCCAAGGCCATCCACGAAACGCCGACGCCTGAACGTGGCGAGGCCTGCCGCGGGCTGCTCAAGATCGCCGCCCGGGCGATGGGCGTCGCGACGGAACGCGATCTGCGCGACTATTTCCGCCTGAACCTCGCCGATGCGCGCGAGGGCGTCGCGGCCCTGGCCGCCGAAGGAGCCCTCCTCCCCGTCAACGTGAAGGGGTGGGATCAGCCCGCCTATCTCTGGCCTGAAGCCCGGCGCCCGCGCGCAATCAAGACCGCCGCCCTGCTCTCGCCGTTCGACAATCTGATCTGGTTTCGCGAGCGCGCCGAGCGCCTGTTCGACGTGCGCGTGCGCCTTGAAATCTACACGCCGGCCCATAAGCGGATCCACGGCTATTATGTCCTGCCTTTCCTTCAGAACGAACAGATCACCGCGCGCGTGGACCTGAAAGCCGATCGAAAGACGGGGCGGTTGTTGGTGCTTGCGGCGCATGCTGAGCGCCATGCCGACACGGAGACCCCCGGAGCGCTGGCGGCGGAGCTGGCGCTTATGGCCCGGTGGCTCGGTCTTCGTGCCGTCGAGGTCAGGTCCGTCGGCGACCTCGCCCCCGCCGTGGGTTTGGCCGTCGGCTCGCACGCCGAAGGTGGCTCGACCGGACTGTAAACCATTGTAAAAATGCCGCCTCAGGTCGAGCGCGCAGGGGCGGAGCAAGGTACAGATGAAGAGCTGGACGCCTGCTTGTCGCCCCACCGACGGCGAGTCGCCCGCGGCGCGTTCCGCTCCCCCGCGGGACGCGCCACTTCCCAGCTTAAGTGAGCTTATGAAAGTCGCCCTGCTCGACGACGACCAAAGTCACAATGCGCTTGTGGCTTCGGTATTGGATCCCGCCGGCTTCGTCTGCACCAGCTTCACCTCGCCTTCGCGCCTGCTGGCGGAACTGCGCAAGCAGACTTTCGATCTGATCATTTTGGATTGGAACATGCCCGAGCTGTCGGGCGTGGAGACGCTGAAGCTTCTCCGTGACGATCCCTTGACCGCGCCGCCCGTCCTGCTGCTGACCAGCCGCTCGGTGGAGGCCGACCTTGTGGAGGGGCTGAACGCCGGCGCGGACGACTATATCGTCAAGCCCTTGCAGCCGCAGGTGCTGCTGGCGCGCGTCAACGCCGTGGTTCGCCGCATCCACCGCCCGCCGTCCCAACCTCAGACCGAACAGTATGGCCAGTATCGCCTAGACCCCGGCGCTCAGACCGCCGGCTGGAACGGGCATGTCGAGACCCTGACGCCCAAGGAGTTTCAACTGGCTTCGCTGCTGTTCAGCAATTTGTCACGCCCCCTGTCGCGCGAATACCTGTTGCGACGCATCTGGGGACAAAGACCTGACCTCGAGACGCGCACCCTCGACGCCCATGTGTCACGACTGCGCTCAAAGCTGCATCTGCGTCCCAGCAACGGTTTCCGGCTGAGCACGGTCTACGGTTTCGGCTATCGTCTTGAAGCATGCGACCCGGATACGGCGGGCGGGGGAGACTGAGCATGATCAAGGCCGCAGGCGCGAGTCTCCTGGTTCTGGCGCTGTCAGGCGCGACGAACGCCTGGGCGCAGACCCAGGCTGCCGAACCGCCTGTGTCCTATGTCGTCAAGCCGGGCGACACCTTGATCGGCCTGGGCCAGGCCTATCTGAACCGGCCCAGCGACTACCGCCGGGTCCAGAAGGCCAATGGGGTTCAGGAGCCGCGACGACTCCGGCCAGGCTCGCGGCTCAATATCGACCCCAACCTCCTGAAGTCGACACCGATCGCCGCGACGCTATCGGCTTTCACCGGCCCGGTGCAGATCGAGACGAACGGCCAGAGAGCCCCGGCGCGTGTCGGCATGCCACTGTCGGAAGGTCAGTGGATCATCACCGGTCCCGGCGCCTTCGCCACCTTTGAACTGGAAGACGCGTCCCGCGTGACCCTGCCCTCGAATACGCGGGTGCGGATCGCCAAGCTACGTCAGGTGCTGATCAACAACGCCCCCCAGCGGGTGTTCCAGCTGGAGCAAGGCAAGGGCACCATCTCGGCGACTCCGACGCCCACGCCGGGCGCTCGCTTCGAGGTGCGCACCCCGGTGTCGGTCTCGGCTGTCCGCGGCACGGAGTTCCGCGTCGGCGCCGCCGCCGACAGGGCGCAGACTGAAGTCCTGAAGGGCGCCGTCGGCGTCGATGCCGGCGCCAGCGCAACAGAAGGCGCGCCCATTGAGGCCGGTTTCGGCGTCAGCGCATCAACCGACGGCGTCAGCGCGCCGGTCGAGCTTCTGCCAGCGCCGAAGCTGGGCGCCGGCGGCCAAACCCAGAGCGACGCCCTGGTCCGCTTCAGCCTGGAGCCCGTGGAGGGGGCGGCGTCATACCGCTTGCTGCTGGCCCGCGACGCCGGCTTCATCGACATTTTCGCCGAGGCGACAACCCAGACCACCTCTCAGCGAAATCCCATCGCCGACTTCGGTCAGGTCGCCAATGGCACCTACTTCGTACGCCTGACCGCCATAGATCCCGGCGGCCTGGAAGGTTTCCCGGCCGATTACAGTTTCGATCGCGACCTCGACACGCTGGACGCCGCGACGCCCGGCGACAGCCGCGACGGCAAGCAGCGCAAGTTCCTGTTCCGTTGGAGCTCCTCGGGCGACGGCGTCCGAAACTACAGGTTCCAGATGTTCGCCGCAGGCGACATGAAGAGCCCGGTGGTCGATCAGCCAGGCCTGACCGAGCCGCTCCTCACGCTCACCGACCTGCCGCCCGGCGCCTATGCCTGGCGAGTGACCGCGCTGCGCTTCAAGGATGGCGTGATGACCGAGAAGCAGGGGCCGCTGCAACAGCTGCAGATCGGAAAGTGAAGTCGTCCGCCTCCCGGCCGTCACGCTCCAGCGATCGTCGGCTGTCGTGGCTCTGGCTGGCGATCGCCGCCAGTCTTGTGTTCGCGCTGCTGGCGGTCAGTCCGCCCACTCGGGTCGACAACGTCCTTTATGACGTCCTGGCGCGCGCCAATACGCGCCCCGCCGACGACTCGATTCTGATTGTCGACATCGATGATCGCAGCCTCGCCCGAATGGGGGCGTGGCCTTGGTCGCGAGACGCCCATGCGCGAATGATCGACCAACTGAGCCAGGCGGACGCACGCGCCATCGTCTACGACGTGCTGTTCAGCCAGCCCGCGCGCGATCCGGCGCAGGACCGCGCCCTGGGCGAGGCCATCGCCCGGTCAGGACGGGTGTATCTCCCGGAGTTCCTGATCGATGAAAGTCAGGACGCGCCATCGCGCATCGTTGGCTCGATCCCCCAGATCGCCCGGGGCGCCGCCGGCGTAGGCTTGGCGCACGTTCGTTTCGACGATGACGGCGTGGTGCGTCGCATGGCGCCGTTCGAGGCCAACGGGCCGAACCTCAAGCCGGACATGATGACTGTGGTTCACCGGGCTACACGTCCGACCGGCTCACCGGACGTGACGCGGGGCGACGACCAGACGCTTCTGATCTCCTTCGCTGGGCCACCGTCAATCTACCGCCATGTCAGCTTCGCGAGCGTGCTCGACGGCGAGGTCCCCCGCGAACTGATCGCCGGACGCACGGTGTTCGTCGGCCTGACCGCGCCGGGCCTTGGCCCCGCTTTCCCCACCCCGGTCACGCCGGACGCCGCCAGCATGACCGGGGTGCAATTGCAGGCCAGTATTCTGGACGCGCTGCGCCATGGCCGCATGATAAAACCTGCGGGCCCATGGAGCCGAGCAGCCTTCAGCCTGACATTGCTCTGGCTGCTGATGATCGGCTTTCTGGCTCTGCCGCCGCGCGCCAACCTCCTGCTCACCATTGGCCTTTGTCTGGTGGGCCTGGGCTACTCCGCCGCCCTCTTCTGGCTGGGCCATATCTGGCTTTCGCCAATCGCCACGGTCGTCGGACTGAAGCTGGTCGCCCTGCTTTGGGGCTGGGGCCAACTGGGGCGCGTCAACGACGTGATCGGCCGCGAGCTTGCGCGGGTTCGGTCCGTCGTGCGCGGGCGGATCGCCCCGGCGACCGCGTTCGCCGGCGACGTCGTCACGCGCCAAGCCTCCAGCCTCGGCGAGGCGATCACGCATATGGACGACCTGCGCCGCTTTTCCGCTGACGCCCTGTTCAGCCTTCCGGACGCGACGCTTGTGGCGGATGAGCGGGGCCGGGTCATCGCGGCGAACGCTGCGGCCCAGACCCTGTTCAGACCCCACCAGACAGCCTTGAACGGGGCGTCGCTGGCGGATCTGATCAATCTTCTGGACCCTCTTGGTCGCCGCTTTGAACTGGACTGGCCCCAGGCCACGGATCGGCACGACGCAATCGACCTGCACCTGCCCGACGGGCGAGCCTTCCAACTGCAGACGGTGTTTCGCCGCGACGAACGGGGCGCGCCGGCGGGATGGATCGTGCGGCTCGCCGACATATCGATCCTGACCGCTGCGATGCGCCAGCGCGAACAGGCGTTGCAGTTGCTGACCCACGACATGCGCTCGCCGCAAACCTCGATCCTGGCCCTGCTGGCCACCACGCCCGACTTACCTGAGGAAACGGCCGACCGCATCGCCGCCTACGCGCGCCGCACGCTCGCCCTGGCCGACGGCTTCGTGCAGCTCGCGCGCGCCGAGGTGACGCCGGTGTCGCTGGAGCCGCTGGATCTGGCGGATGTGGCGGTCGAGGCGATCGACGAGGTCTGGCCCCAATCGCTGCAGCGGAAAATCCGCATCGAACAGGTTGGCGGCGAGGCGCCCCTGATGGTCTTGGGGGATCGGAGCGTGCTGGCGCGGACCCTGGTGAACCTACTCGGCAATGCCGTGAAGTATAGCCCGACGGGATCGACGATCACGGTCACCCTGTCCGAGCAGCCTTCCGCCAGCGGCCCGCTCGTCAGCGTCGCCATCGCCGATCAGGGACCAGGGTTCTCACGCGAGGAGGCCGCGACCGCCTTCCGCCCCTTCCAGCGCTTCGAGCGCCCCGGCCACGCGCTGGCCGGCAACGGCGTCGGCCTCGGCCTGGCGTTCGTACAGGCCGCTGTCGCTCGGCATGGGGGCAAGGTCTCGTGCCGCAGCGAACAGGGCGTTGGCGCGGAGTTCACGGTGCGGTTGCCACGGCACAGCGCGTCAGCAGCCCAAACCCGCTGAACAGATCTACAGCCCCGCCAGCACTGGATCGCGCAACGGCCAACCCAACGATCTAGGGTTTAGGGGCGCTGTCCAAGGCGTTGAGAAGCCGCTCGGCGATGATCTCGGGCGACTCGTCGCGGACCTCCGTAGAAGCCCACGCAATGGTCTTGCCGTTTCGCGTATCAATCACGGCCATGGTGACAGCACGCCTGCTTCCCGATCTCGCCCAAAACCGCCACCAAGGCTCGGCGGCGCCCGCGCTACGCCAAGCTTGGGCGTCCGATGGGTCGGCGGCGCTGGATACGCCGACCCCGGGCAGCGAGCGGGCGACCCCGACCTGCACCAGAAAAAGAGGCGCACTAGCGTTTTGGGCCGCGCCCAGCCGATCCAGAACGCTCCTCTGGACTGCGCCCGCATAGGCGTCCTCCGGGCTCGTGGCGAGACCGCTATGGGCCATCGCAGACGCTCCCGTTAAGGCCGTCAAATCCCCCCGCCCGATCGCGCGCGGCGAAGCGCAGCCGCCTACCAAACCTGCGCATAGAAGCAAAAGGACGATCGGTTCATGCATTGTCTGTCGCCCCATCATGCGGGCTGGATGGTAGCACAGTTGCGAGATCACCTCAGCAGCAGTCTCAACACCGACCAGGCCCAAGCGATCCCACCCCAAAGCGCTAGAGACGCAAGCACGCTGACAAGCGCCAGGCCGCAGCGCGAGAGGCCGTGCCTTGGCTCGCCATCGACGTGGTGGGACCTCTGGGGTTCTCGCCGGGCGATCTTGCTGCTCGTCGAGCCCATTTCGTGCCGCGCCATCTGCGCCCGTAAGCGCGGCCAGGCGCTTGTCCTGCTCCGCGTCATCGCGTTCTCCCAAACCCCGAGCGATGGTTAAAGGACAGGAACGGTCGCCCGACCAGCGATCATGACGCCCATTTTACAATACATTACATTGCCCTGGCGCCGGCCGCCCTGAGCGCCGGACGTCGCGAGGCGCTGAGAGCGGCATGCGCTCGCCCGCAAGTTTGTATCTTCTTTCCGCCAAAAAGATGGGTATTGCTGCGCTTCGAGGGGATGGCGATGGTTGCCGAACGTGAGTGATCTCTTGAGCGACACGGACGCGCCCAAGGCCGTGTTGCTAGGTCTGTATGCGGAAAAGCGAGCCAATCTGGTTCGCTTCTTCGCTGCGCGCCTCAACTCGCGCGCGGAGGCCGAGGATCTGGTCCAGGACCTGTACCTTCGCATCAGCGGGATGGAGATCGCCGGCCCGATCGAAAGTCCGGCCGCCCTGCTCCATCGCATTGGCTCGAACCTCATGCTGGACCGCCTGCGCAGTCAGAAGCGCGCCGGCGCCCGCGACACCGACTGGCGCGACGTCAACATCACGGTCCTGGCGGGACAGGACGTCGCCGACCAGCCCGCTGCGGACGAGGTTGTCGATAGCCGTCAGCGGCTGCGCGAGCTGGTCGAAGCGGTCGCGGAGCTTCCGGAAAAGACCAGGTGGGCGTTCACCTTGCACAAGCTGGAAGGGCTGGGGCACGCCGAAACCGCCCGTCGAATGAACATCAGCGTGAGCACAGTCGAAAAGCATATCAGTTCAGCCCTGACGACGCTGACGAGGCGACTTCGTTGATTTATGCACAGTCACATGGGGGACGGGGCTCTTTGGCGACGTCGAGCCTTTTGGGGATGATGGATCCTCGTCGGAGCCACACCGGATGAGCCGGTCAGCGCAACATCTGCAGGAGGCGGCCGACTGGCTGATCCGATTGCAGCGCCCGGAGGCAGGGGAGGCCGACTGGCTTGCGTTCGACACTTGGCTCAGCGAGCCAGGCGCTCAGGCGGCGTATGACGCTGTGCAGGCTGTCGACGAGGAAATCTTCCAGCGAGGCGCGGCGGTGCGGGGGGCGCTGTCCGGGCCTAGGCGCGCCGCAGCCAAGCGGCCGTTTCGGATCGACTGGCGCTGGCTGGGCGGTCTCGGAGCGGTTGCGGCTGCGGCCGCCGTCGCGTTGGTTCTGGCGCCTTGGGGGGAACTGCTACCCCAGCCAGACACACTCTATTCGACAGCCAAAGGCGAGAGTCGGACCATCCAGCTTGCCGACGGCAGCCGGATCGACCTCAATACGAACTCTCATCTTTCCGTGCGTTTGGAAGAGCACGCCCGTCGGGTGACGGTGCACGACGGCCAGGCGCTGTTCGAGGTGGCGCACGATCCCAACCGCCCCTTCATGATCTCGGCCGGGGACGGCACTGTGACGGTCATCGGCACGAAGTTCGATGTCCGGCGGCGCGACGGCCAGTTGTCGGTCACGGTTCTGCGTGGCCTCGTGGAGGTCTCCACCGAAGGCGCGGAAGAACCCGTGCAGGTGCGGCCTGGCCAGATGCTCGAACATATCGAGGGCGGAAAAGGCGTCAGCGTCCGCGCCGTTTCGGCCGAGGATCAGTTGGCTTGGCGCTCGGGGCGGCTGGTCTATCGCGACCAACCTCTCGGGCGGATTGTCAGCGACCTCAACCAGTATTTCGACCGTCCCCTGCGCCTGGAAGGCGAAAGCGCGTCCAGTTTGAGATTTTCCGGCGTATTGATCGTCGACGATCAGGATGCCATGGTCCGTCGCCTCTCTAGCCTCCTGCCGGTTTCGGCGACGCCGACTGATGACTCGATTGTTCTGCGCGGAAGGCCGTCTCCGACAAACTAGCGCCCAGCGCCCGGTTTGATCCTGCGACGCGTCGGCTTCCTCTTCGCCGCCAGCGTTCTGGGTCTGGGCGTAATCACATCCGCGACCGCCGCGGAGCCGCGCACGCGCCTCGACATCCGCAAGCCAACCGCCGCTGAAACCTTGATCGAGCTGGGCCTTAGCATGGGCGTCAGCGTCGGGGGCGTGGAAGCCTGCGCGGGGCCAGGCGCTCCCCTCGTCGGGACTTTCGGTCTGCACGAGGCGTTGGACCGGGCGATCGCGGGTAGAGGCTGCGCCTATGCGTTCGTCGACGCCCGAACCGTAAGATTCTCGCCGCGCCCATCGACGACGGTCCTGCGACCGCGATCACCAAACCCCGCGCGATTGAGCGAGTCGATCGCCTTGCTGGCTCCCCTGACCGTCAGCGCCGGCAAGCGACCGCCGCGTCTGGGCAGCCTGCCTGGCGGCGTTTCCGTCATTGAAGCAACCCGGCTGCAGGATGCGGGCGCAACCGACACTAACGCGGTGGCCCGCCAGGCCGCAGGCTTCATCACCACCAACCTCGGCGCGGCCCGAAACAAGATCCTGCTTCGAGGGCTTTCCGACGGGACGTTCACAGGACGCACCCAATCGACCGTCGGCACCTATCTCGACGACGTACCCGTCAACTACAATGCCCCCGACCCGGACCTGCGGCTGATCGACGTGGACCGGGTCGAGATTCTACGAGGCCCTCAGGGGGCGCTCTACGGGGGCGGCTCGCTGAGCGGGATCTATCGGATAGTGACCCGCGGCCCTGAACTTGGGGTGTTTTCAGCGTCAGCGGCCGCCACCACCGCGAGCACGGAATCCGGCTCGCCCAGCTATCGTCTTGAGGGGGTGGTCAATGTGCCGACCAGCAAGGCCTCCGCCGGCCGGCTGGTGATCTATAGCGACAGGGACGGGGGCTACCTCGACGACGTCAACCTGCGCCTGTCCAATGTCGACAAGACCGCGCGACGGGGCGCTCGGGTGGCCTGGCGACTGGATCAGGGCGACTGGCGCTTCAAGCTGGGGGCCGCACGGCAGAGCGTCGCCTCAAAGGACACTCAGTACGTGACGCTTGCGGCTGGCGGACCGCGCCGGGCCAATCAGGTCCGCGAAACCCACCGCAACCGTCTGGGACAGGCTTCGCTGAAGATTAGCGGCTCGGGTGACTGGGGCTATTTCGAGTCGGTGACAGGCTATGTCAGCCACAACTACGCCAGCCGCTACGACGCCACGCTCTCGCTGAGCCAATTCTCGGAGGGAGCCCTGGAGCTCGGGCTCTATGATGAGAGCGCACGGCTTCGCATGGCGGTTGAAGACCTGTTCTACACCGGCCCGGCGATGGGCCGGCTCCGCTGGATGCTGGGCGCGTTCATGGCGACGACCATCGAAGAGAGCGCATCGGAGTTGCGCGCGCGCGCCGGCGGCGTGTCCGTCGGGCTCTACGACGAAGACCGCAAGGACCGCTTGAACGAATACGCGCTCTACGGTGAAACCACTTTGGATCTGGGCGACGGATGGAAGGCCGCGTTGGGCGGTCGCGCGTTCAAGACAACGGCTCACACCCGCTCAGGCGTGATGGTGCCTCCCCCTGGGCAATCGCGGGATCTGGACCAACGCGCCACCTTCAGCGGCTTCTCGCCGAAACTCTCCCTGCAGCGAGATCTCGCCGGGGGCGGGCTGATCTACGTCTTGACGTCGGAAGGATACAGGGCGGGCGGGTTCAACTCGGGCGGCTTGCTGAAACCGAGCGAGTCGCGCCGGATGTTCCGGCCGGACCATTTGCGAAACTACGAGGTCGGGCTGTCGCTGGATCCTTGGCGTGGTCGCGTCAACGTGCGCACAGCGGTCTTCGTCGTGGACTGGCGCGACATCCAGACGGACCAGTATTTCGGGTCCGGCCTCTCCTACACCGCCAACATCGGCGACGGACGCAATCGCGGCGTCGAGGTGGAAGCCGCCTGGCGGGTCACGCCGCGCCTCACGATCAACGGGAACGCGTTGTTCAACAAGCCGAAGCTGACCCGAATCGAACCGGGCTACGGAATCACCGACACCGCTCGGCTCCCCGGCGTACCGGACGTGTCGTTCGGCGGCCTCGCCATCTACCAGAGACCGCTGTCGCCATGGGCCTCGCTGATGCTTACGGCCGAGACGGGCTATGTCGGCAAGTCACAGCTGACCTTCGATCCCAGGTACTCGCCCTCGATGGGCGGCTACTACACCGGCCGGCTATCGGCGCAGATCCTGGCCCAGGGTTGGAGAGCCGCCTTGTTCGTCAGCAACCCCTGGAACAGCTCCAGCGACACCTTCGCCTACGGCAACCCCTTCAGTTTCGGCCAAGTTCGCCAGGTCACGCCTCAGCGCCCCCGCACCTGGAGCCTTAGCCTGACGGCTGAATTCTGACAGTGATTGCGAAAGCCGTGGGGGCGAACTCCAGAGCGCCAGACCGCAAGTCCGCCTGGAGCCCCCCATCACCTAGCCGAAGCGGGCTTGCTCTAAGCCGGCTCCGCCCGGTCGCGGAGGCATTCGCCGATCGCCCGCGCGCACCCTGGGATGCCCAGAGCGCCGACGAACGACATGGCTACGGCGCAAACCAGCATGATCGGTTGGAAGATGCGCATCGGGTTGGTCTCCACGCGGCGTTCGTCTGGAGGCAGTGTGCCGCAGTTGTAAGACGGAACCTTGACGGTTGTTCCGCGCTCGAACGAAAAAAGTTCCGAATACGTCTGTGCTCTTAACTCAGCCCAAGATCGTAGGCCTGCCTCGCCGCATCAATCCGGGCGAGCTTTGCGTAGAGGGGGCCCCAATCGTCCGCCTCCGCGATAGGCGACCAGAGCGCCTCGACCTCGTCGATGATCAGCTCTTCGGGATCGTCGCGTTCGAAGACCACGTGCGCCAGGCGCTCTGGTCGATCGGGCTCGAAAGCCGCCAGCCTTCTCCGCAGATCGACGAAGGCTTCACGCCCATAGAGCGCCGCCCGAGGGCCTCGAAGGGCCCGCGCCTCCGACGCCGCGCCGCCGAACCAATCGAAGAAGAACGGCTCCCAGCGCAGCGCCTCGCCACCGTCCGCCAAGGCGCGGAAGGCGGCGTTGACGAGGTCGACCTCGGCTTCGACGTCGCGGCGCTTCACCCCGAGGCGATCCAACATCGCATCGCGCAACGCCGCGCGATAAAGATCCGAGAAGCTGTTCAGGGCGTTCAACAACGCGGCCTGGTCCGTGACGAGGGTGAGACACCCCGCCAGTTGCTGGAGATTCCAGAAGACCGCCTCGGGCTGCCGCCCGAAGCTGTAGAGGCCAGAGTGGTCGAAATAGGCCGCCACGAAGTTCGGATCGTTTCGTGGCAGGAAGCGCCACGGGCCGTAGTCGAAGCTTTCGCCCGTGACCACCATGTTGTCGGTGTTGAGCACGCCGTGCACGAAGCCGGACGTCATCCAGCGCGAAAGCATGCGCGCGCTGGCTTCGACCACCGCCTGCATCAGAGCGGCGGGACGATCGGCCTGGTCGGCGAGGCCGGGAAAGTACGTCTCGACGACATGATCGACGAGCTGGAGCATCAGGTCTCTGCGATCAAAGTATGCGAGACGCTGGAAGGTCCCAAACCGGATATGGCTGTGCGAAAGCCGCGTCAGGACAGCCGATCGTGTGGGGCTTGGTTCGTCGCCCCGGACCAGGGCCTCGCCAGTTTCCACGAGGGAGAAAGCCCGAGACGTCGGGGTCCCCAAGGCCTCGAGAAAGCTTGCGGCGAGGATTTCGCGAACCCCGCCCTTCAGGGTCAGGCGTCCATCGCCCGCGCGCGACCAGGGGGTCTGGCCAGAGCCCTTGGTCGCCAGATCCAGAAGCCGGTTGGAGCCAGCCTCGCGCACCTGTGCGAACAGGAAGCCACGCCCGTCGCCAAGGTCCGGATTGTAAACGCGAAACTGATGCCCGTGATAGCGCATCGCCAGGGGAAAGGACTGGTTCTCCGGCAAGGGCTCGAAGCGGCCGAAACATCGAAGCCACTCGTCTTCGCTCAAGGTCTCCAGCCCAACTGTGGCCGCAGCCCGGTCATTTCGGAACCGCAGGAGCGTCTGGGGGAAGTTGGCCGGCTCCACCCGATCGGCGAACGCCTCACCCAAGGCCTGGAAACGCGGATCGGGACGGTAGGCGGGCGAAGGGCTCATGCACGCCACATGAGTCCGACGCTCATGCGGCGCAAGTCCCTTTCGAATATCGATGACGGCGCTTCAACGCTGTCGCTTCCCAGCAACAGAGCGCCCAGGAACCCTTCATTACAAGGGATTTCACTTGCCGACGCCAGGGATGGCGCCTAACCCTTGGCTATCCATTCGAACAGTCGTTCGACGGAACAACGAAAAACAAGCCGGGGGCGGGCAAGCGCTTTCGGCCAATGAACCGAGGTAGGAAATGCGCTTTTCCCAGGTGCTTTGCGGCACTGCGTCCGCTGTTGTCCTCGCCGGTCTTGGCGCCACGAGCGTCGCGCAGGCGCAAGAAGCCGATGTCCAGACCGTAGACAGCATTATCGTCACCGCCCAGAAGCGGGAGCAGAACCTGCAGGACGTGCCGGTTGTGGTCACCGCCGTCGGCGCCAAGCTGCTGCAAGACACGGGCGTCAAGGACATCAAGGATCTGACAATCCTGACCCCCGGCCTGACCGTCACCTCCACCTCGTCGGAAGCCTCGACCACCGCGCGCGTGCGCGGCGTCGGCACCGTGGGTGATAACCCCGGCCTGGAAAGCTCGGTCGGCGTGGTGATCGACGGCGTCTATCGCCCCCGCAACGGCGTCGGCTTCGGCGACCTGGGCGAAATGGAGCGCATCGAAGTGCTGAAGGGGCCGCAAGGCACTCTGTTCGGCAAGAACACCTCGGCCGGCGTGATCAACGTCGTCACCAAGGAGCCCGAGTTCGGCTTCGGGGCCAACGCCGAAGTGACGATGGGCAACTACGACGCCAAGGGCGTGGCCGCTTCGGTCACCGGCCCCCTGATGGGCGACAAGCTGGCCGGTCGCCTGTACGTCGCCGCTCGCGAGCGTGATGGCTACAACGATGTGATCGTCGGTAACGGCCCGTCCAGTCGCAAGCAGGACGCGGACCAGAACTTCTACACCGTGCGCGGCCAGCTGCTCTTCGTTCCGGATGATCAGGCGACCTTCCGCGTCATCGCCGACTACAGCCGCCGCGACGAAAACTGCTGCGGCGCCGTGCAGATCCGCACCGGCCCGACCGCAGGCATCCTGGGCCTCGTCTCTGGCGGGACCGCGCTGGCTCCGACCGCCAATCCGTTCGATCGCGTCGCCTATTCGAACCGCGGCGCGCCGGCCAAGATCGAAGACAAGGGCGTCTCGCTGCAAGGCGACATCGACCTGCCGATCGGCACCCTGACCAGCATCTCGGCCATTCGCCAATGGCGCACCGACAATGGTCAGGACGGCGACTTCACGACCGCCGACATCACCTATCGCAACAAGGACGGCAGCAACTACTCGCAGTTCACAACCTACAGCCAAGAGCTGCGTCTGGCTGGCAAGTCGGACAAGTTCGACTGGATGTTTGGCGCGTTCCTGGCCGACGAGCGCCTTGAGAACCGGTCCAACTTCCTGTTCGGCAACCAGTACGAACAGTATCTGGGCCGCCTGCTGTCCCGCTCGGCCGCCAATCCGGCCGGCGTCGCCAACTTCATCGCTCTTCTACTGAACCGCGCGCCGAACACCTCGTTCACGCCGGGTCAGGGCCTTTATGACCGTTACAACCAGCGCGCCACGACCGTGGCCCTGTTCACCAACGACACCTGGCACGTGACCGACGCGTTCGAGATCACGGCGGGCCTGCGCTACACGGCCGAAAAGAAAGAGCTCTCCACCTTCCAGACCAACAGCGACGGCGGCGTCGGTTGCGGCACCGCCCTGTCGCCCGCCGGTCAAGCCCGCATCGCCGGCATCGTCGGCGCGGCCCTGACCCCGACCATCATCGGCAACCTCTGCCTGCCCTGGGCGAACCCGCTGTTCAATGGCCGCGGGACCGACCAGGAGCGCACCGACAAGGAATGGAGCGGCACCCTCAAGGCGTCGTACCGCTTCTCACCGGAAGTGTTCACCTACGCCTCGTTCGCGCGCGGCTACAAGGGCGGCGGCTTCAACCTGGATCGCACCCAGTCCTCGAACGGCCTGCCCTCGGGCGGCTCGGGCGTGACGCCGATCTATGACACCTCGTTCCCGGCCGAGTTCGTCGACAGCTACGAACTGGGCATGAAGAACACGCTCTTCAACCGTACCGTTCTGTTCAACGTCAGCCTGTTCCAGCAGAAGTTCACGGACTTCCAGCTGAACACCTTCCTGGGCACGTCGTTCGTGGTGCGCTCGATCCCCGAGGTGACCTCGAAGGGCGTCGACGCCGACTTCATGTGGTTCACCCCGGTGCGCGGCCTGGTCGTCCAGAGCGGCTTCACCTACGCCGACACCAAGTACGGCAAGCAGCCGATCCCCAACGACCCGGGCAACGCCCTGGCGCTTCTGCCGGGCAGCAACCTGTCGCTCGCGCCCAAGTACTCCGGCTCGGCTTCGGTGACCTACGAAACCCCGGTCGGCGACAACCTGAAGGCTCGCTTCAACATCGGCGCGAAGTACTCGTCGGAGTACAATACGGGCTCCGACCTGTTCCCGCCGAAGGTCCAGAAGGCCTATACGGTGGTCAACGGCCGCGTGGCTCTGGGTCGCGACGACGATCGTTGGACCGTCGAACTGTGGGGCCAGAACCTCCTGAACGAGAAGTACATGCAGGTGGCCTTCAACGGCCCGCTGCAAGGCTCCTCGGGCCTGAGCGCCACCCAGAACACCTACAACGCCGCGCTGGACACCATCACGTACAACGCGTTCCTGGGCGCCCCGCGCACCTACGGCGTGACCCTGCGCTCGAAGTTCTAGTTCTGCCGGGAGGGGGACCGGCGGCGCCAGCCGCGCCGCCGGCTTTCGGAAGAAGGAAGGGCGATCCGCTTGGCGGGTCGCCCTTTTTCATTGCCCGGAGGGGTTTCGGATCGTCGCGTCTCGCCGCAGCATGCCTCAGGGGATTCGCTTTCCAGCCCGGAGGCACGCCGATGAAGACCATTCGCTTCTTCGGATTCTGGATCTGTCTCGCGCTCGGGCTCGTCCTCGGCGCCGTGAGTCAGCGACCTCCAGCGCCTGTGCCTATCAACGCGCCAGAGACCCAGTTCTCGGCGGATCGCGCCATGGCGGACGTGGCGGCCATCGCCCAGAGACCTCACCCCACTGGCTCCGCGGAGATCGCCAAGGTCCGCGACCACCTGCTGTCTCGGATCAACGCGTTGCGCCTGGAGGTCTCGGTCCGCCCCGGCGAGGGATTCTCCCAGCATGGTCAGGAAGGGCGCGCCCTGAGCGCCGCTGCGGTCCAGAACCTGGTCGGCGTGCTGCCAGGACAAGATCGGACGCTGCCGGCGATCCTGATCATGAGCCACTATGACTCGGTGCATAACTCGCCCGGTGCGGCCGACGACGCCTCGGGAACCGCCGCCGCCCTTGAGATCGCGCGCGCTCTGAAAGCCAGCGGGCCGCACCTGCGGGATGTGATCTTCCTGTTCACCGACGCGGAGGAGGCCGGCCTCCTGGGCGCGGACGCCTTCTTTTCCCGAGACCCCAGCCTTTCGCGCGTCGGCCTCGTGGTGAACATGGAGGCGCGCGGCGACGCCGGTCGCGCGGCGATGTTCCAGACCGGCCCCGGCAACGGCGCGCTGATCGGCGTGTTCGGTCGCGAGGCCAAGGGCGCGTCAGGCAACTCGATGGCCTCGACCGTCTACGAGAAAATGCCCAACGACACCGATTTCACCCACGCGGTGAACAAGGGCCTGCCGGGGCTGAATCTAGCCTTCATCGACAATCAGCTGGCCTATCACACGCCTCTGTCCCGCCCTGACCATCTGCAACGCGGCAGTCTGCAGCACATGGGCGACCAGGTCCTGCCCACTGTGCGGGCGCTGGCGAACGCGGCTGAGCTGCCGGCCAAGACCGAGAACGCGATCTATTCGGACGTGCTGGGCCTGTTCATGGTCCGCTATCCGCCGATGGTGGGCTGGGCGCTGCTGGCGCTCGCCGCCGCCCTGGTTGGCTTTTCGGCTTGGCGCGCCCTGGCCGGACGCGGCGCTACCGGCTGGGAGATCGCAAGGGGCGCGGCGGGCCTGCTGCTCACCGCCGCCAGCGCCGGCCTTGTGCTGCATCTGCTGGGACGGCTGCTGATGATCGATGGCGTGCAGCGCTACTACGGGCTGCTGACGCGCTTTGACTTTCTGCTGTGGGGCGCAGGCCTGCTGGCCGCGGCGACAGGACTGGGGGTCGCCACGGCACAGGCGCGGGGCGCCCGGCGGATCATCCCGTGCGCGATCGCATTGGCCCTGGGCGGCGCATGCAGTCTGGTCGGGGGCTTCGATCCCGTGGGCCTGGGTCTTGGGCTGTCGGCCTGCATTCTGGCGGCGCTCGCCCTGGGCTTTCGAACCGAAGTGCTGGGCGCGTGGATCGGCGGCATGGTCGTCGTGCTGCTGCTGGCGGTCGCCGCCCAGGTCCTGGCGCCCGGCGCGACGGTGATGCTGACCTGGCCGCTGCTGGTCGCCGCGATTGGCGCGGCGCTGGTCATCGGCATCGGCGGCACGCGAGACAAGCGGGTCGCCATGGCCCTGACCGCCGTCATCGGCCTTCTGGCGATCCTGTCGACCGCCCAGCTCGCCGCCTGGGGCGCCTGGACCTTCGCCGGCGTCGGCCTCATGGAGCCGGCCGTCCTGGCGCTGTTCGCCATGCTGGCGGCTCCGGCCCTGTCGCCGCTGGCCCACGATTTCGCCGCGACCCGTTGGGCCTGGCGCGCCGCCGGGATCATGGCGCTGGTCGGTCTGGCGCTCACGGCCAACGCCGCGCGCCTCGGCGGAGAGCCCTCCCGTCCGGCGATCACCCAGGCCCTGCATGTCGCCGACCTCTCCACCGGCAAGGCCTGGCGCGTGGCCGGTCTGACGAAGCTGGACGCCTGGACCCG
The DNA here is from genome assembly GCF_031457805.1 of Caulobacter sp. BE264. Lineage (NCBI taxonomy): Bacteria > Pseudomonadati > Pseudomonadota > Alphaproteobacteria > Caulobacterales > Caulobacteraceae > Caulobacter > Caulobacter sp. BE264. The sequence continues at coordinate 400,255 of NZ_JAVDXI010000004.1, forward strand.
CGCTACGCTGCCCGACGACGGCGGATCCGAGCCGCGCCAGCAGGCCCTGGCCCCGTTCTGGAAAAACCCCGCCTGGATGTCGGAGACCCGGGTCGTACCCGTGGCCAGTCCGCAACTGACGGTCGACCGGGCCGAGGACCGCCTGCTCGTCCGCCTGATCCCCGCGCCTGGCGCCGAGATGGTGAGCCTGCGCGTTCGGCCCAGCGCCGCCCTGAGCCAGCCGCGCCTCAACGGCCGCCCGATCACCCTGGCGACCAAGGCCGGCGAGTGGTCGAGCCTGACCTATCACGCGCCGGATCCCAATGGGATCACGCTGAGCTTCACCACCGCCGGCCCGGGCAAGGTCGAGGTCGCCGCGCTGGAGCATCACGACGGCTGGCCCGCCCTGGCCAAGGCCCCGCCGCCCAAGCCGGCCGACCTGATGGCTTTTGGCCTGTCGGACAAGACCGCCGTTCTGGTGCGCGCCGGCCTGTCCTGGTGAGCCTCTAGACGGTGAAGACCCCCTCGACCGGTTCCTTGGCGTAGAGCGCTTCCACGCGATCGGCGCGGCGCTCAAGCACGCAGCGCTGGTTGACGTAGCCCTTGTCGGTGATCTCGCCGGCGTCGATCGACGGCGGTTCGGTCAGGATCGTGAAGCGGGCCACGCGGCGCGAGGAGCCGCCGGCGCCGGCGTTGAACGCCGCCAGCCGATCCTTGAGGATCGCCACCAGCTTTTCCAGCGGCGTCCCAGGACCCGGATCGGCCACCAGGGTCGCGAGCCCCGCCGGCGAAGGCCAGAGCATCGCGCCGATGAACGCCTTGTCCTGGCCGGTGATCACCGCGTCGTGGATGTAGGGACTGCAGGCGGCCACCAGGTCGGGGCGCAGCACCCCGACGCTGACCCAGGTGCCGCTGTCGAGCTTGAAGTCCTCGGTCACCCGCCCGTCAAAGACCAGCCCCTTGGCCGGATCGTCCGGGTCGACGAACCGCGCCGCGTCGCCCAGCTTGTAGAAGCCCTCCTCGTCGAAGGCCGCCGCGGTGCGTTCGGGGTCCTTGTGATAGCCGGCCGCCACCGTCGGGCCCTTCACGCGGACCTCGTACTTGGAGCCGCTGGGCGCCAGTTTCAGCTGGACGCCCGGCAGCGGCAGGCCGACCAGCCCGACCCGCTCGGTGATCCAGTGGGTGACGGTGATGCCTTGGGTCTCGGTCGCGCCGTACATCGTGGTCAGCGGGATGCGATGCCCGGTCTCGGCCACCGCCAGCGCCTGGATGCGTTCATAGACGTCGTTGCTGAGGGTCGCGCCGCCATAGCCCATATAGCGCAGGTTCTTGAAGAACGAGCGCCGTAGCACAGGGTCGTTCTCCATCGCCTCGGCCAGCATCGAGAACGCGATCGGAGCCGAGCCGAACACGATCGGCGAGACCTCGTAGAGGTTCTTGATCGTCGTCTCGAACATGCCCGGCAGCGGCTTGCCCTCGTCGATATGCAGCGTGCCGCCGCCCCAGATCACGGCGTTGAAGCCGATATTGCCCGCCGAGATGTGGCTCCAGGGCATCCATTCCAGGCTCTGGGGGACGTCTTCGGTCGGCGTGTCGGTGCGCAGACCCTCCTGGCCGGCGATGACGCCCGCCATCATGCCGTGGGTCTGGGGCACGGCCTTGGGCAGGCCCGTCGACCCGGAGGTGAAGAGATACTTGGCCACCGTCTCGGGACCGACGGTCTCGCGGGCCGTGGCCACCGCCGCCGTCGGGACAGTCCCGGCGACCTCGGAAAAGGCGATCGCCCCCTCTCCTGCGCCGTCGGCGGTGATCACCGCAAGGCTCGGATCCAGCGCTTTCAAGGTCGCCAGCGCCCCGGCGAACATCGCGCCGCTCTGGGCGAAGACGACGCGGGGCGCGACCTTTTCGAAGCAGTGCTTGAGCTTGGCGTGGTCGGTCGAGATCAGGCTGTAGGCCGGACTGATCGGCGCGGCCGGCACGCCGGCGGTGTAGGCACCCAGGGTCATCAGGGCGTGCTCGATCGAATTGCCCGACAGGATCATGACGCTGTCATGGGGACCAAGCTTCTGGTCGATCAGCCATTGGGCGATCCCTTCGACCGCCCGCAGCGCCTCGCCGTAGGTCACGCCGCGCCACGGGCCGTGGCCTGGCTCGCGCTGTTTCAGGTAGGGCCGCTCGGGATGTTCGGCGGCCTTGGCGGCGATCAGGTGGGCGATCGAACGCGGCCCCTCGCCGGGCGCATGGTTGGAGGTGATGACGATCGAGCCGTCCGGTCGGCGGTCGACCGACACCTCGGGGCCTTTCATGGCCAGCGGCTTGAACGGAGCGGCGGAGACGTCGCGCGGAGGCGACGCGCCATCGGGCGGCGTCATGGTCTCACTCCCTATATTATCATTGTTCTGTTGGGAGTGACGTTAACTGAACCCCGCCGCGCGGCAAGGTTGATGTTGCAAAACCGCCCTTCAGGCGCGCGGTCGTCGCCGCGCCGCGCGGGCGGCGGTCTCAGCCGCGGTGACCTGGGCGGCGAAACTCGCGAGGTCGACTCCGAAGCGTTCGCCGCAGTCGCAGTCGATGACGGGCAGCATCCGCACGGCCGCGATCCGGGCCGGCGCCTGACCGCCGCAGTGCGGGCAGGTGAAGCCCAGTTCAACGCCACCCACGTCCAGACCAGCCATGTCGGTCGCTCGCGTTTTCGGTCCCGACTCAGAGGAGACCACGAGGACGATGACAGTCGCCACCCCGGCTGCGCCATGCGGCGCTTTGTCCGAGGGGCGGCCCGCCGATCACGCGATCCCCAGGCCCCGCCAGCACGGCAGCACGGCGTCGGCGAAGGCGATCGCCTGGGCCTCCAGCGCCGCGATCGCCGCCTCGCCGCCCAGCGGCGCGCCGTCGACGACCAGCGCCTGGCCCTGCTGAGCCAGGCGGTCGGCGGCGAAGCTCGCCCACGCGCGCGGCCCCCCGCCGCCATCCTGCATCGCCAGCCAGAACATCTGGTGGAAGCGCGAGGCGCCGACGGAACCGCCGGTGGCCGGCGCGGCGAGGAAGCCCAGGTCCGTCGCCTCGGCCGCGCGGCGGGCCAGCTCGCGGTTCAGGGCCCGGGCCGTCCCTGTCGCCCGAGCGGTGGCGTCGGCCGACTGGGCCGGCTGCACCGCGCCCTGGCTCATCAACAGGATCAGGGCCGTGGTCAGCTGCGGCAGGGTCGAGCCCTCGGGCAGCGCCGCCTCGAGATCGCCGATGCTCCGGGGCTGACCGTCGGCCAGCAGGTCGCGGATCGCCTCGTGGGCCGGCCCGCCCATGACCATCTCGGCATAGGTCCCGCGCGCCTTGTCCGGCCATTCCGCCGCCGGACGGGCCAGGGCTACGCGCTGGTCGCGGATCGCCCGCCGTTGGTCGGCGGCGGCCAGGGTCGAGGCCCCGCGCAGCCAGTAGTCGCGGCGAAACTGCGCCTGCACCGCAAAGTCGCGGAAGGTCTCGCGCAGCGACGGATCGGGCAGCTCGCGCAGGAAGCCGATCATGTCGGGCGACAGGTTCAGCTCGTCCACATGGTCGGACGCATAGGCCGAGGCCGCGAACGATAGCTTGGCCGTGGACAGCCGCGCCTCGACCTCGGCGAACCACATCGGGACCCAGTCGCGGTTCATGTATTCGTGGACCAGATAGGCGCGGTCCTGGCGCATCACCGCCGCCAGCCGGTCGGTGACCCCCGAATTGATCCGCGAATAGACGGGGTCGAGATCGAAGAACCGCTTCATCGTCGACAGCGCCGCGTCGAGATTGGCCGCAGGGCCAAGGCCCGGCGCGCCCAGGGTCTCGGCGTGGCGCTTCATCAGATGGCGCAGTGGCCCGGCCAGGGCCCAGCCCGGCTGGGTGTTGTAGGAGATGTAGACGAGACCCCCGGGCTTCAGACGTCGGCGCAGGAAGGCGACGATCTTCTCGCGGGCGGCGTCGTTGACCCAGCTCCACACCCCGTGCAGCGCCACGAAGTCGAACTCCGGCAGGCCCGGCCGCTCGGCGAACTCGTCGAAGGCGTCATCGAAGAAGTTGGCCCGCGCGCCGCTGGCGGAAACGAGGTCGCGGGCGAACACCGCCTGGGCCGGGGCGAAGTCGCAGCCCCACCATTCGATGTCGGGCTGGGTGGCCGCATGCACCGCCGCCGAACAGCCCTGGCCGAAGCCCAGCTCGCAGGCCGTCTCGATCTTGGGCGCCCGCAACCCCTTGGTCAGCAGCGGCAGCGCCGCCCGCACCGGGTTCAGCTCGGGATAGCAGCCAAAGGTGTAGCCGGTCTCGACTACATAGCCGGCGCTCCAGTCCTCGTTCATGCGTGCTCCCCCGAGTCGTTGCGGAACGGTGGGCCGGGCGGGCGGCGGCGGCAAGGGGCGGGACGAACAATCCTCCCCCTCGCGGGGGAGGATTTGGGGCGTGCGTCCGCCGCTTCACGCGGCGTGACCGCTGAAGGCTCATGGGGAGGCGACGGAGCGGCCGGGCGAACCCGGAGACCGTGAGTGTGTTTTGCGTTTCGGCTCGACAGTCCGCTCCGCCAGGTTGTTCTTGCCCGTGAGGATGGGGGGCGTGAGCGTCTTTCAGCTCGGGACCCCAGGAGCCCCCGGACGGGCGCGGATCAACTGGAGCGGCGACTTCCGTGTCCAGCCCGACGATCCACGATAGGCGGCTTGTACGATCACCGCCCTGTCGCTCCGCCTCCGACGTGATCCCAAGCGGCCCGGCCTCTCGTGCGCGCTCCTAAAGAGTAAGCCGCACGACCAGACCAAACCTCCCGGGCGCCGAACGCGGCCCCGCTCAACCTAGCCCCGCCGCCGTATTGGGCCGGATCCATACGCCCTCCCCCGCGACAGGGATGAGTTCAGTATGGGGCGGGTTTTGACGCCGGGGATAAGTTGGCGCGTAAAAGTTAGAAGTGGTTGATTTTGCTGGCTTCGGTTCCGCCAATTCCGAGCGCTCAAGCCCGCCAATCCCCGTAAAATCCTCCCCCCAGCGGGGGAGGTGTCCGCGCAGCGGACGGAGGGGGAAGTTCTGCTGACCCCGCCTCTTCCCCCTCCGTCGTCTCTTCGAGCCGACACCTCCCCCGCTGGGGGGAGGATTTTTGAGCCGATCGCCCCACGGCCTGGCCGGGGGGACCAAAAGGCCCGGATCCCTCTCCCGGCGGGAGAGGGCGGGGCCCGTCCCGACGAAAGTCGGGATGGGAGGGAGAGGGATTACGACACCCTGCCGGCGCTCCGGCGAGCGGCTTACCCCCTCTCCCCGGCCCTCTCCCCATGGGAGAGGGTGTGCGCGAGGCCCCTTCCCGCCCCGGGAAGGGAGCCATCCTTACATCTCACGGCGAGACGATCGCCGGACTGACCAGGTCACTCAAGGACGGCTTCGCCGCCGCGGAGCGGCCGCTCGGAGAGCGGTCCTTGACTGACCTGGTCAGTCCGGCACGCTGCTGCCTCCAAGAGACGTAAGGTTGGGTCCGACCCTGGGAGGGTCGAGATGATTCAGCAGGGAGGAGTTATGAATACACGAAAAAGGCGACGGGGCCCTCCTATCCACCCCAGCATCAAATCGCGCCTGGGATATGGCACCTCGGATACTGACGATGAGATTTATGAGGACTGGAAGGAAAGGACTAGCCGCGTCTGCAAGCCCTGCTGGGAACTTAAATATTGCCCATATGGCCCTCTTGTAGAGCAACTGCCGATCCTCCCACCATTGCGCTCGGAAATGGAAGAGCAGCAAATATACTTTAGGAAGTGCCTCGAAACCGACACCGTTGGCGAGAGCAAGCCGCTCACGGACGAGTGGCGTGAGATGTATCAAGAATGGCTGGAGGACGAGGAGCTACTTCTTCACCAAGCTCTCAACACGCTTCGCAATAAGAAGCGAATTGAGCATGCAGGGTCTTTAGAAGATGAAGAGGAGCAGATGCATGCTTGGTTGGGCGCGGATATTACTCCCGTCCATATTTACCGCGCACCATTTAGCCTTGATCTAGATCGCGCATTGGACGAGGCGGACTTTCCTCCCGAAATATGGAGCGAAATTCTAAAAATTGCCGAAGAACAACGAAACAACATGGAAGAAGCCCTAAGAACTGGGCATATGGACGATCGCTCTCCTTTGGAGCCTGCACGTCGAGCTTGGTTTCAAAAGCAGGTAGATAAATTTTCATCAGCAGAATACCCCGAGACTATACCGCAAGCATTTTCAGACGGAAGCTGTAATATTTTCGGCCATATATGCCCTGTATTCTTTGCAGCAGAAGCAATGACTGAAACGGAAGAGCAAAGAAGGATCGGGCGCGGCCATCTGGGCTTCGCCAAAATGATGCGAATTGTTCGCCGCGACGATTACCGATGCCAACATTGCCAAAAGAAGCTTCAGGATACCGAGGTGGAATTCGATCACATAATTCCAGTATCAAAAGGCGGAAGCTCTGAAGAACATAATATTCGCCTAACCTGCTTCGACTGCAACCGTGACAAAAGCGACAGCTACACGCCTTGAACAAAAAAGGCGGAGCCTCCCGGCCCCGCCCTCTCCGTCTAAATCAGCAACAGAGCAAGCCTACTCCGCCGCCACCTTCGCCGAGTAGCCGAGGATCGCCTTGGTCTCCAGGAACTCGCCGAAGGCGTGGTCGCCCCATTCGCGGCCGTTGCCGCTCATCTTGTAGCCGCCGAACGGGGCCATCATGTCAGGACTTGCGCCATTCAGGTTCACCTGGCCGGCGCGCAGCTTCGACGCCACCTTGCGGACCGCCTCAGGATCGCCGCCCGAGACATAGGCCGCCAGGCCATACTCGGTGTCGTTGCCGACGGTGACGGCTTCCTCGACCGTGTCGTAGCCCAGGATCGAGACGACGGGGCCGAAGATCTCTTCCTTGGCGATGGTCATCTCGTTGGTGACGTTGGCGAAGACGGTGGGCTTCACATAGTAGCCCTTGTCCAGGCCTTCGGGACGGCCCACGCCGCCGGTGACCAGGGTGGCGCCCTCGTCGATGCCCTTCTGGATCAGGCCCTGGATCTTGTTCCACTGGGTCTCGGAGACCACCGGGCCCATCTTGTGGTTGCCGTTCGGGTCGCCGACCGTGTGGGCCTCGGCCGCGGCCTTGGCGATGGCGATGACCTCGTCCATGCGCTGGCCGGGCACCAGCATCCGCGTCGGGGCGTTGCACGACTGGCCCGAGTTCATCATCACCGAGGCGACGCCGCCGGCGACGGCGCGCTGGAAGTCGGCGTCGTCGAGGATGATGTTGGGGCTCTTGCCGCCCAGCTCCTGGTGGACGCGCTTGACGGTCGGGGCGGCGTTCTTGGCCACCTCGATGCCGGCGCGGGTCGAGCCGGTGAACGAGACCATGTCGACTTCCGGATGGCTGGACATCGCCGCGCCGACCGTGGGGCCGTCACCGTTGACGAGGTTGAAGACGCCTGCCGGAACGCCGGCGGCGTGCAGGATCTCGGTCCAGATATAGCCGCTGAACGGCGCGATTTCCGAGGGCTTGAGCACCATGGTGCAGCCGGTGGCGATGGCCGGGGCGACCTTGCAGGCGATCTGGTTCACCGGCCAGTTCCACGGCGTGATGAACGCGCAGACGCCGATCGGCTCCTTGACGATCCGGGTCGTGCCGCGATCTTCCTCGAACTTGTAATTCTTGAGCACGGCGGCGGCGGTCTGAACGTGGCCGATGCCCATGGCGGCCTGGGCGCGCTGGGCCAGCCACGCGGGGGCGCCCATCTCTTCGGTGATGGCCTTGGCCATGTCCTCGAAGCGCTTCTGGTACTCGGCGACGATGCGCTCGAGGATGTCGATGCGCTCTTCGCGGCTGGTCTGGCTGAAGCTGGCGAAGGCCTTGCGGGCGGCGCGGACGGCCTTGTCGACGTCGGCTTCCGAGCCCATCGAGATGACGCCGCAAACCTCTTCGGTGGCCGGGTTGATGACGTCCAGCGTCTTGGGCTGGGCCGGGTCGACCCAGGCGCCGTCGATATAGAACTTCGTATACTCGCGCATGCCTTCGCTCCTGCCCTCTGGGTCCGCTCTTAGTTGGGAGACGCGGCGGACGGTTTCAAACAGCCATTTAATGTGATCGGCGTTCAGGTGGAAAGGGGGAACAAGCGCCTCACCACATCGGATCGGTCTCGTCCCCGTGCAGCGCCTCGGCGATGCGCTTGCGGGTCGCGCGGGTGGTTTCGTGCGGCAGGTCGTGGAGGTCGAACCAGCCGACGGCGTGGATCTCGCCCGCCGCGTCCGACGGGCAGGGCTCCCAGGCTTCGACCCGGTAGAGCAGCACGTGGTCGCCGGGGTGCAGGGCCTCGTTGCTGTGGGCGGAAACCAGGCGCGGACGCGAGAGGGCGCGGACCCCGGCCTCCTCGGCCAGTTCTCGGATCACGGCGGTCTCGGCCGTCTCGCCGCGCTCGACCCCGCCGCCGGGCAGGTACCAGCCCTTGACGTAGGTGTGCTGGATGAGAAGGACCTTGCCGTCGTCGTCGGTGACCACGGCCCGCACGCCCAGCGTCAGCCCCCGCGCCAGGCGGAACCAGGCATAGACCAGCGGGCGGGTGAACGGTTCGATGCGTCGGCGCCAGAGCATGGGGGCTTGATAGCAGTCGGTGAGCCGAAAACCTCGTCCTTCGACAGGCTCAGGATGAGGTTTTCCAGCAACCGCAGGCGACACTCACCCTCATCCTGAGCTTGTCGAAGAACGCGGGCGGCTCCACCGCTTGCGGTCAGGCCCGCGCGCCGCTAAAGCCCAGACGACCATTTTCTCTTTTCGGAGCCGCGCCATGATCGCGATCGGTGTCATCGCTCTCTTCCTGCTCGTCGTCATGGGCCTGAACCTGACCGAGTTCGGTCGCATCGACTAAGATGACCTCACGCGGCGCGGCCCTGGTCACCGGCGCGGGACGCCGGATCGGCCAGGTCCTGGCCCTGGAGGCCGCGCGCGCCGGCTACGACGTCGCCATCCACTACCGCGCCTCGGCTGATGAGGCCGAAGAGACCGCGCGCGCCGTCCAGGACCTGGGCCGCCGCGCCCTGCTGGTCCGCGCCGACCTGGCGGACGAGAATGAGACCCGCAGCCTTGTGGCCCAGGCCGCCCCGCTGGGTCCGCTCACCCTCCTGATCAACAACGCCTCGGCCTTCGAGGACGACCGCGTCGGCGGCCTGTCGCGGGCCACCTGGGACCGCCACCTCGAGACCAATCTGCGCGCGCCGATCGTGCTGGCCGAGGCGATGGCGGGGGCCCTGCCGGCGGATCGCCAGGGCCTGGTGGTCAACCTGATCGACCAGCGCGTCTGGCGGCCCAATCCACAGTTCTTCAGCTACACGCTCAGCAAGGCGGGCCTGTGGTGGGCGACCCAGACCCTGGCCCAGGCCCTGGCGCCGCGTATCCGCGTCAACGCCATCGGCCCCGGACCGACCCTGCCGTCGGTGCACCAGGCGCCGGGCGAGTTCGAGGCCGAAGCGGCGGGCGTGCTGTTGCAGCGGCGCGCCAGCCCCGAAGAGGTCGCCGCCGCCCTGCGCTATCTGATTGACGCGTCCTCGGTCACGGGACAGATGATCGCCGTGGACGGCGGCCAGCACCTGGGCTGGAAGACGCCCGATATCGTTGCTCCCTAGAGCCTGCCTGGAACAACAGGCTCGACCCGTTGAAAGAAAGGCCGCGCCTTGGCCGCTTCGCCCCTCGCCGACCCCGCGCCCGCCGCCGACATCGCCCGCATCATCGTGACCAAGGTCTTCGTGCGCGGCCTCAAGGTCGACGCCCAGATCGGCGTCTATGACCACGAGCATGGCCGCCTGCAGCCGCTGGTGGTCGATGTCGAGCTGGACGTGGCCGCCAGTCACTGCGAGCGCCTGGGCGACACGGTGAACTACGAGACCATCGGCGAGGCCGCCCGCGCCATCGTGGGCGAGGGCCATATCGACCTCGTCGAGACCTTCGCCGAGCGCCTGGCCCAGGCCTGTTTCGCCGATCCCCGCGTCACCCGCGCCCGGGTGCGGGTGGAAAAGCCCCTGGCGCTCGCCCCGCACGCCGCCGCCGCCGGCGTCGAGATCACCGCCGTCCGCGCGTGACCATGATCGCCTTCAGCGCCCGGCTCGCCCCGTTCCAGCCCGAGACGGTCTGGACCCTGGAGGCCGGGACGCTGATCGAGACACGCGGCAAGCTCGAACGCCGCTTTCCGCTGTCCGGCCTGACCCGTTACAGCCTATCGCTGGCGCCGGACGGACGTCGCCGCGTGCTGTTGCTGGTGTTCGGCCGCCGCCGGCTGCTGATCCCCTCGCAGAGCTATGCCGGACCTGGACGGTTCGAGGATCGGCTGGCGGCCTTCTCGGTGCTGGCGCGCGCCATCGCCGCTGTCGGCGCGGACCTGTCGCCGCGCGCCCGCTTTGGCCTCGCGCGGCTGGAGGCGCGCACGGCCCTGACCTTCGTCATGGGCCTCTTGGCCTTCGGCGCGGCGGCGACCCTGCTGTTCTCGCTGACCGCCGGCATGGCGGCCGTCGGCGTGGACATGGCTTCGCGGATGGCGTTCGTCCTGATCCTGCTGTTCGCCGCCCTGCCCTGGCTGGCGCGGCCGGCGGCCTTCGACCCGCGCGATCCGCCCGCCGACCTTTTGCCCTGAGAGGACAGGCGCGTTTGAGGTCGCGCGTTGTCAGCGTTGTGGACGCCGCCCTCGCCCTTCGACAAGCTCAGGGTGAGGGCTAGTGCTCGTCCCGGCCCGCACAAAATCCTCATCCTGAGCGTGTCCCCCGGGACCGACCGGAGGTCGGCCCGAGGATAAACTGCGAACGAGGATTTCCGTCCGAGCCAGCGCCGACATCCAACGCAAGTTCAGCCATACGAAAAGAGCGCCCCGACCTTTCGGCCGGAGCGCCCCTTCTGGGAGACCTGAACGGGTCTATCAGCGCGGCATCAGCACGCTGTCGATGACGTGGATGACGCCGTTGCTGGCGCCGACGTCGGTGGCGGTGACGGTGCTCTTGCCGCCCTTCTCGTCGGTGATGACGACCTTGCCGCCTTCGACGGCGGCCTTGAAGGCGCAGCCGCCCACGGTGTTGATCGTGTAGCTGCCGCCGTTCGCCTGGATGGCGCCCAGCAGGGTCTTGGCCTCAACCTTGCCGGCCACGACGTGGCAGGTCAGGATCTTGGTCAGGGTGGCCTTGTTCTCCGGCTTCACCAGGGTCTGGACCGTACCGGCCGGCAGCTTGCCGAAGGCGGCGTTGGTCGGGGCGAAGACCGTGAACGGACCAGCGCCCGAGAGCGTGCCGACCAGGTCGGCGGCCTTCACGGCGGTGACCAGAGTCGAGAAGTCGGCGTTGCCGGCGGCCACGCCGACGATGTTCGGCTTGGCGCCGTGGTGATCGGCGAGCGCGGGACCGGCCACGGCGGCGGCGGCCAGGGCCAGCACGGCGGCCCGGCGTTGCATCGAACGCATCATCTTATGAAACCTTCCATCAAGTCTTCGGGTTGGGGGAACTGAAGAAGTCGACGGCGCGCGGTCTGATCATGATTACGGCCCCGGGGCGGCGCCGGATCAATCCCCGCGAATGACTTTTTTGTAAGGTTCGAAAAACCCGCTGAACGTGACATCGCCTTCATGACGCCACCTTCATTTGCATCGCGGTCCGATCAGCGCGACGATCCGGATGACGAAGTTATTCCAGGCTCAACCGTGACAGACCCCACTCCAGACACCGCCGTTCCGCCCACGCTGCCGGACGACAAGGCCCTGCCCATCGCGATCTATGCGTTGCATATCGCGGGCGCGGTGACCGGCGGCTTCACCTGCCTGATCGCCGCCATCCTGGCCTATATCAGCCGCAAGGGCGCGCCCGACTGGCTGGCCAGCCACTATGAGTTCCAGATCCGCACCTTCTGGCTGGCGCTGCTGTTCAGCCTGATTTCCGGCCTGCTCACCGTCGTCGGGATCGGCGTCGTGATGCTGGTCGCGGTCGGCCTCTGGGTCATCGTCCGCGCCGTTGTCGGCCTTTCGCATCTGCTGAAGGGCCAACCCTATCCCACACCCAAGAACTGGATGCTCTAAGCCATGACCGACGCCGCCATTACGCCTCGCGTTGAAGAAGACAAGGTCCTGCCCGCCGTCGTCTACGGCCTCTACCTGCTGGGCTTCACCAACGGCCTGACCTTCTTTGTCGGGCTGATCCTGGCCTATGTGAACCGCGACGCCGCAGGCCCGATCAACGCCAGCCACTACACCTTCGCGATCCGGACCTTCTGGCTGGCCATCGCCTGGTTCCTGATCGGCCTGATGATGACCATCTTCGGCGCGCCGCTGAGCCTGCTGCTGGTGGGCATTCCGGTGCTGATGGCCGGTATCGCGATCATGGGCGCCGTGGGCGTCTGGTTCGTGGTTCGCTGCGTGATGGGAATCTACTATCTCACCCGCGGCGAGGCGTACCCGCGCCCGCGTAGCTGGTTGATTTAGAGGCGCCTTCTCCGCCCGGCGCCCGTCCACGGATCATTCGCGCGGCTCCATTCCCCTGCCGGTTGAGACGGCTCGACGGGGTCGGGGCCGCCGGATGACTAGTGCGGCCTGGCGGAGGGACGCCCATGGTGGGCGAACGTCTGGGGGACGCGATGTTGGCGCGACTGGTTGGGATCATCTTGGGGCTGATCCTGGCGTCGGCGGGATACGTGGTGGCGGGCTGGGGCTCGCTGGGGACATGGGCCACGAATCTCGACCTTGGTCCGTTCGAACCGCATCGACCCTCTGTCGGCGTGGCGGCGGCGATCGTGGGCGGGGTGCTCATCGTCGCCGCCCTGCTTCCCCGCCCCAAGCGCAAGCCGCGCAAGACCGCGCCGGCGACTCTGGGTCTGGAGCTTGCAGACGAGGCGCCGCCGATCGCCAGCCCGGCTGTCGCGCCCGCGCTCGGCGCCCAAGCCATTGCAGCCCCGCTCGCCCACGCCGCGCCGCCGGCCGCTGCCGCGCCGGCCCCCGCGCCTCAACCCAAGACCTTCGCCGAAATGCGCATGCGCCTGGTGACGCTGAGCCGGGAGGACTCCTGGGGCGAGTGCGCCCGCCTGCTGGCGGCGATGAAGCGCGCGGCCCACACCGACGAGGAACTGGCCATCGTCCATCGCGACCTCGGCGACTTCGCCCGCGCCCAGGGCCAGCTGGACGAGGCCAGCGAAGCCTATGAGACGGCCGTGGCCTACGCGCGCCAGGTGCGCCAGACGCGGCCGACCGACGCCAGCACCGAGCTTTTGGCCGGGGCGCTATCGGGCGTTGGCGATGTCGCCGAGGCCGAAGGACGCCTCGACGCCGCTCTGTCGGCCTTCGAAGAAGCCCTCGCCCTGCGCCGCTCACGCGGTGGCCGCGAGGCCGGCGACGCCAACGCCCAGCGCGCCCTGTCGGTCAATCTGGAGCGTCTCGCCGACCTGCGCGAGGATCGCGGCCATCGCATGCGGGCGCTGGATCTCTACCGCGAAAGCTACGACATCGCCGGGCGCTTGGCGGCCGCCGATCCGGCGCGCTTCGGCCCGGACCTCGCGGCCACCCGCGCCCGCCTCAACGAGCTGGAAGCGCGCATCTCGACCTGATTTTCCGCCGCGCGCGGGCCGGCCTCTCGACCTCAGGCCTTCGGACACTTGGCGCCGGTATCGATCCACGCCTTGATCAAGGCTCCGAACTGGGCCTGGGTCCCCGGGGCCGGCGTCCGGCCCGCGCCTGGGTTCCAACCCCAGCCCACGAGATGATCCTCAGCCATATGGTGATGGATCTGCGCCAGGGTTTTCCCCCCGTTGGCGGCCGGGTTTTTGATCTGGGCGCAGATCGCTCCCAGCGACTTGCCCTGCCAGGCCATTTCGGCCGGCGCCAACGCCCACTTCGGATCACCTGGAATGCTCCTGATGCGATCACCCCAGGCCGGGACGTTCGCGGCGGTGTGACAAGAGAAGCAGGGCAGGCTCGCGGGGCCATGACCGCTGTCGCCCGCCACCATCGGCGGATTGTGCGGACGCAGGTCGTCGCCCTGGGTGGGGGCGCGCTCGACCGGGTGACAGTTCAGGCAGCGCGGGCTCTGGATCACCTTGCCCGCCTCTTCGAACAGGGCGAGCGACCGCGCGGCGGGGTCCTTGATCGATTGGAAGCTGGAGACGCTGCGAAGGCCCGACGCGTTCTCGGGGGCGGCCTGCGGCGCAGCGACACCTGCGGCGACGACCGCGCCTGCGGCCGTCAGACCTCCGACGACAATGGCGATCATAGCGATACGCATGGCGTTTCCCTCCAGCAGTGCCGGAGAGCGAACGCCTCAGCTTAGCGTGCGGTTTCCTGCGCGAGGAAACGGCGGATCCAGTCGGCCATCCGCGCGCGATCGTTGGAGCCATCCAGACTGGCGATCGCCGCGTCCGCCTGCGGATCGGTGTAGCGCGTTCCACGCCGCGCCTCGATCAAGGCCTTGGCGTAGTCGGGCGTGAATTCCGGGTGGAACTGCATCGAGATCGCCCGTTCGTTCTCGTAGGCGAGGATGCCGTAAGGCGTGAACGCGCTGCCTGCGAGGACTCGGGCCGTCGGCGGCAGGTCCACGACCTGGTCCTGGTGCGACCCGGGCACAGCCACCTGCGCGGCGTCATCCATCCAGGCGGCGCGCTCGGCGACCGCATAGGCCTGAAGGCCGACGCCCCAGCCCTTGGACGATTTTTCGACCTTGCCGCCAAACGCCTCGGCCATGACCTGATGGCCAAAACAGACCCCCACCAGAGGCGTCTCGCCCCGCGCCGCACGCAGGAACACCTTGAGCGGCTCGATCCAGGGCAGCGGGTCATAGACCCCCGCCGAGGAGCCGGTGATTACATAGGCGTCGTTCTCGCCCGGATGCGTCGGCAGTTCCCCGCCCTGAACGTCGTAGGCGCGGTAGGCGTGCCCATCGCCCAACAAGGCCTCGAACATCGCGCCATAGCCGCCATAGGTCGCCTTTAACGGGCCCGGAGGCTCGCCCGTTTCCAGCAGGCCGATCTTCAAGACGCGCGTCGTCACGGCCGTCAGTAGACCATGCCCTGGGCGACGGCCTTGAGGCGTTCGATGGCGCTGAACTTGTCCTCGATGAAGTCCTGGTCGATCCACCAGAGCTCGATCTCGCGCATCACCTCGCCGACCATCGGCCCCTTGGGCACGCCGGCCTTCATCACCTCCTCGCCCGACAGCGGGAAGGCCGGCGGGGTCCAGGTCTCGGCCAGGGCCAGCAGGGCCCGCCATTGCGGCGCGGTCGAGTCGCGCCCCGAGCCGGCCCAGGCGAGCTTGACGCGATCACAGAAGGTGCGGGTTCCCAGGCCATAGACGGCCCGACGCGCCTCGCGCGGGCTCATCCACGAGACCACGCGCGGGTTCTTGCCCACGGCCTCGACCAGACGGTCCCGCACATTGTTGGGCAGGCGCAGGCGCTCGGCCAGCTGCTCGGCGATCTTGGGATCGTCGGGGATGAGCGCCGCCAGGCGCAGGTCCGGATCGTTCTCGAACAGTTGCTCGGTCTCGATGCCGACCAGGGCCTCGAAGCGGGCCAGCGACTTCACCGACGGCAGGATCGAGGAGAGCACGCTGGTGGCCGCCATCAGGCGGAAGGCCGGACGCGGATCGTCCGCCGCCAGCATCTTCATCAGCTCCTTCTGGGTGCGCTCGGCGGCGCGTCCCGAAACCATGCCCTTCAGCGCCTTGCACGCCGCCAGGCCCTTCTGGTCCGGCTCGCCCCGGCCGTACCAGGCCTGGAAGCGGAAGAAGCGCAGGATACGCAGATAGTCCTCGCGGATGCGGGTCATCGGATCGCCGACGAACACCACCCGGCCCTCATGGGCGTCGCGGATCCCCTCGCCGGTCGGATCATAGATCCGCCCTTCCGGATCGGCGTAGAGCGCGTTGAAGCGGAAGTCGCGCCGCTCGGCGTCCTGGTTCCAGTCCTGGGTGAAGGCCACCACCGCCCGGCGGCCGTCGGTCGAGACGTCCTTGCGCAGGGTGGTGATCTCGTAGGGGCGACCGCCGGACACCGCCGTGATGGTGCCGTGGTCGACGCCGGTCGGGATGGCGCGCAGCCCCGCCTGCTCCAGGGCGTCGATGACAAGATCGGGCGTCAGGGTCGTGGCGATGTCGATGTCATCGACCGGCTTGCCCATCACCGTGTTGCGGACGCAGCCGCCCACGAACCGCGCGCAGCCGGCGTAGCCGCGCGTCTCCAACGCGGCGATGACCGCCTTGGTCTCCGGAAGCGCGATCCAGGGCGCGTCGCCGATCGTCTCACTGCTCAACGCCTGACTCCCACTCACGCGTGCGATCCCCTCCGAGGAAGGGGCGACATTGTTAGGCCAGGAAGCCCCGGCTTCGCCAGACAAGAAACACCCTATTCGGAGGAGGTCCGTCCGGTTTCGTCGTTGAGGGCCTCGTACAGCGAGCGCAGCATGCCCGCCGTCGCGCCCCAGATGAACCGATCGTTCCACGGCATGGCGTAGAAGTGACGCCGAGGGCCACCCGGAACTTCGCGATGCTGGCGCTGGTGATTGGCCGGGTCCATCAGGAAGTCGAACGGCGTCTCGAAGACGTCCGCGACCTCTTCGGGACTGGGCGTGAAGGTCGCCTTGGGATCGATGAAGCCCACCACGGGCGTCACGTGAAAGCCGGTCACGGTCTGGTAGCCGTGCAGCAGGCCGGCGACCGTCACGAGGGCGGGATCCAGCCCGACCTCTTCCTGCGCCTCGCGCAGCGCCGTGCCCCAAGGCGTTTCGCCGGGATCACAGCGCCCGCCCGGAAAGGCGATCTGGCCGGTGTGGCTGCGCAGGGTGTCGGCGCGCCGGGTCAGCAGCACGGTCGGGCCGTCGTCATGCTCGACCAGACCCACCAGGACGGCGGCCGGACGCAGGGCGTGCGGATTGTCGGCCTTCAGGCCCGGATTGAGATCGAAGTCCGAGCGCAGGGGATTGGCGAGGCTGGGATCATAACCCGCAATCGGATGCAGGCGGCTGGTGATCCAGGCGCGGCGCTCTTCGCGGGTCATGCCAAGCCCTTGCCGGGCGCGGCGATCGGGAAGAAGGCCCCGCCCGAGCGCACGCCCCAGACGCCGTCCTGCTCCACCGCCAGCTCGGCCAGCTCATAGAACACCGCCCGCGCGATCAGCGCCTCCAGCCCCCGGCGGACATGGACATAGGGCCGAGGCTCGCCGCTCGCTTCGTCGATCGTGACGCGGATCGGATTGTCGGCGCTGGCTTTCACCGTGTCGCCGACATTGGTCTGGAAGACGAGATCCTCGCCCTCGCGGTCCACGCGCACGGCGATGAACGGCGCGTCCTCGACGGTGATCTTCATCTTCTCGACCGGCGTCACCAGGTGGTAGCCGTCGGGGTCGAGGCGCAGCACGGTCGAGAAAAGGCGCACCAGCGCCTCGCGGCCGATCGGCGTGCCCTCGTGGAACCAGACGCCGTCCTTGCGGATCCGGATGTCGATCTCGCCGCAGTGCGGCGGGTTCCAGAGATGGACGGGCGGCAGGCCGCGCTCGCCCGCCGCTTTCACGGATTGAGCGACGCCATCCAGGCCAGACTTGAAGGGCGTGTCGGTCATGCCCGTTCAGTTAGGCCGTCCGACGCTCCGGCTCAAGCGCGAGGGTCAACGGCGACGAGGCCCGAAAGGCCTTGGTCGCCGCCCTCGCGCAGCGGCAGCAGCAGCACGCGGCGCTGATCCACGGGACCGGGCATCACGACGCCCGCCGTGTGCGCGTTGCTGAACCCCACCCGCCCGAAATAGGGACCATCGCCCACCAGCAGCACCGCGCGCCAGCCGGCGGCGCGGGCGGCCTCGCAGGCGGCCCCGACCAGGGCCTGGCCCAGGCCCGCGCTGCGCTCGTCGGGGTCGACGGCCAGAGGGCCCAGGAACGCGACAGGCTCGCCGCCGATCGTCACCGGCCACATCCGCACGCAGCCCACGGGCGCGCCGTCACGCAGCGACGCGAACGAGCAGTCGGCCAGCAGGGTGTTGCCCTCACGCAGGCGCTCGGACGATTTGGCGAACCGGCCGGGGCCAAAGACCCGGTCGATCAGGGCGGTGACGGCCGCTTCCATCGCAGGGGTCTCATGGACCAGCGGCGGATAGGGCTCGGGAGAAGCAAACTTTTGAACGGAGGTCATCGGCCTTCGGGAAATGCGAAAGGGCGTCGGGGGCTCCCGACACGAAGGCGCGCGGGAGGGCTTCAGATCGTGGCGCGTTCGCGCTTCATTCGTCGCAGGCGTCGCATGCCCGGAAACCTCCAGAAGATGCGCGCGCTGTAGGGCCAAGCCTTTCCTAGGTCAACACCGTTGCAGTGCGACGACTTGGCCGTATGGTCGGCGCGATGTCCGACACCGCCGCCCCGTCGCCCGAGCCCGCGCTCGAGAACCCTACCCGCGCCTTGTTGCGGGAGCGTGACTTCCTGCTGTTCTGGGCGGCGCGGTTCGTCTCGACCCTGGGCGTGCAGATCCAGTCGGTGGCGCTGGGCTGGCAGGTCTACGCTATCGCCCGCCTGACGCGCTCGGTCGGCGAGTCGGCGTTCCTGGTCAGCATGATCGGCCTGGCGCAATTCCTGCCGCTGTTCCTGCTGACCCTGGTGGCGGGCGAGACCGCCGACCGCCGGACGCGCAAGCTGATCGTGGCCGCCACCCTGGCTCTGGACGCCATCAGCGCCGGGGTGCTGCTGGTTCTGGCCCTGATGGGCTCGCACCAGCTGTGGCCGATCTTCGCAATCTCGGTGCTGTTCGGCGCCAGCCGCGCCTTCCTCTCGCCGGCCAGCAGCGCCATGGGGCCAATGCTGGTGCCGCGTCCTCTGCTGCCGAGGGCCATCGCCTGGAACTCGCTGTCCTGGCAGGCCGGATCCATCGGCGGTCCGGCGTTGGGCGGCTTGCTCCTGATCCACTCTCCCGCCTTGGCGTTCGGGGCCTCATTCGGCCTCTACCTGACCGCAGCCCTGCTGGCCCTGGCCATCCGCAAGCCCACCAAGCCCGAGCAGCAGCCCGGTTCGCGCATGGAGCTGATCAAGGAGGGGCTGTCCTATGTCTGGAACAACAAGATCGTGTTCGGCTCGATCTCGCTGGACCTGTTCGCCGTGATCCTGGGCGGCGCGACGGCGCTGCTGCCCGTGTTCGCCAAGGACGTGCTGCACATCGGCCCGGGCGGCTTTGGCCTGTTGCGCGCGGCGCCGGCGATCGGCGCCTGTCTCGTCGGCGTCTACCTGGCGGCCAATCCCATTCGCCGACACGCCGGCAAGATCATGTTCGCGGGCGTGGCCGTGTTCGGCCTTGCGACCGTGGTCTTTGGCCTCTCCAAGCTCGTGTGGCTGTCGGTGGCGGCCCTGGCGGTGCTTGGCGGGGCCGACATGCTCAGCGTCTATGTCCGCCAGACCCTGGTGCAGATCGTGACCCCCGACGCCATGCGCGGCCGCGTCGCCGCCGTCTCGGGCGTGTTCATCAGCGCCTCCAACGAGCTGGGCGAGGTCGAGAGCGGCGCGGCCGCCTGGCTGCTGGGCCCCATCGGCGCAGCGGTGTTCGGCGGCGTCGGGGCCATGGCGGTCACGGGAATCTGGGCCTTCCTGTTCCCCGAACTGCGCAAGGCCGATCGGTTGGAATAACTAGAGGCCCGCCAGCTTGCGCAGCGGCTCGCCGGTCAGGCGGCGGATGATCCACTCGTCCATCGCGGCCGCGCCCAGGCTGTCATAGAAGGCGATCGACGGCGCGTTCCAGTCGAGGACCGTCCACTCCAGGCGCCCCAGTCCCTCGTCGATGCAGCGCCTGGCGAGGTTGGCCAGCAGGGCCTTGCCCGCGCCCGAACCCCGCGCCGAGGGCCGCACAAACAGGTCCTCAAGGTAGATCCCGTGTCGCCCGACAAAGGTGGAGTAGTTGTAGAACCATAGCGCAAAGCCGACCGGCTGCCCGTCGATCTCGGCGATGTCGGCGAAGGCCCGGGCCGTGTCGCCGAACAGGGCCGCCGCCGTATCGGCCTCTGTCGCCTGTACGGTGTCGAGCAGCTTCTCATACTCGGCCAGATCGAGGATGAACTGGTGGATCAGGCCCGCGTCGGCGGGGGTGGCGGGACGGACGGTGACGGGCATGGCGGTATCCGACGACTACAGGGACTTCGTTCTGGAGCTGCTGGCCCCGCTGGGACAGGTCAGCGCGCGGCCCATGTTCGGGGGAGTCGGCGTCTATGCGAACGGTTTGTTCTTCGCCCTGATCGCCGATGACGTGCTCTATCTGAAGGGCGACGAGACCCTCAAAGCCGAGTTCGAAGCGGTCGGCTCCCACGCCTTCGCGCCGTTCGAGGACGGCAAGACCATGGCCTACTGGACCGCGCCCGCCGAAGCGCTGGACGACCAGGACCTCCTGCTGGACTGGGCGCGGAAGTCCCTGGCCGTGGCGGCGCGCAAACAGAAACCCTCTCCCAAGGGGAGAGGGCGGGGCCCGCGCTGAAAGCGTGGGTGGGAGAGGGAGTAAGACGTCGGCCGACGAAACCCCTCACCTCCCACCGCTACGCGGCGGGTCCCTCCTCTCCCTCTGGGAGAGGGTCTCGATCACCCGATCTTCACCCCCGGCGGCGGCTGGCTGCTCTCGGGCACGAAGAAGTCCGGCATCAGGCTGGCGGTCGGGTCGACTTTGTAATGATCGAAATCGCGCACGCCTTCGCCGTACAGGAAGGTGTCGTCGATCAGGAAGTTGCCGCTGAACGCCCGCGAGGGCTTGTTGAAGATCGCATAGGCCGCGTCGGCCATGATCTCGGGCGTGCGGCAATGGCGCAGGCCCTCCTCGCCGGTCAGGGCGAACTGGATGGCGGCCGTGGCGATGCCGGTGCGCGGCCAGAGCGCGTTGAAGGCGATCCCGTCGGGCTTGAACTCCTCGGCCATGCCCAGAACGCACATCGACATGCCGAACTTGGCCATGGTGTAGGCTACGTGCGAGCCGAACCAGCGCGGCGACATGTCGAGCGGCGGCGACAGCATCAGGACGTGCGGGTTCTCGGCCTTTTTCAGGTGCGGGATGCAGGCCTTGGAGGTGACGAACGTGCCGCGCGTGTTGATCTGGTGCATCAGGTCATAGCGCTTCATGTCGGTCATCAGGGTCGGCGTCAGCGAGATGGCCGAGGCGTTGTTGACGCAGATGTCGATGCCGCCGAACTGGGCCACGGCCTTGTCGACCGCGTCCTGGACGCTGGCCTCCTCGCGCACGTCGACGACCAGCGGCAGGGCCTTGCCGCCGGCCTCCTCGATGGCCTTGGCGGCGGTGTAGATGGTGCCCGGCAGCTTGGGATGCGCCTCGGCGGTCTTGGCCGCGATCACCACATTGGCCCCGTCGCGGGCCGCGCGGAGCGCGATGGCCAGGCCGATGCCGCGCGAGGCGCCGGTGACGAACAGGGTCTTGTTCTTGAGGCTCATGCGGGGTCTCCACGGGTTTTGAACAGTTGGACGCCGACGGCGGCGAAGCCGAGCAGGAAGGTCATCTTGGCCATGTGCGCGACGGGCCCGTGATCCTTCAGCGCCAGGCCGGCCAGCCCGACGACCAGGGCCGCGATCCAGAAGCTCGCCGCCAGTCGCAGCACACGGGCTCGCAAGAGGTCCACGGCCCAGACGACCATGCCGATCGACCAGACGGCCGAAGCAATCACGTAGGACGCCTCTCCGAACACCTCGGCTGACGAGGTCCGCACCAGGAGGACGCCCAGGATCGCCAGGACAAAGCCCGCAAGGCCCACAAATCCCGTCGCGCGGGCGCTCAGGACCCGCGCGCCCAGCATGCCGATCAGCAAGAGCAGGTCGATCAGCGTGTAGACGAGATGCGGCTGGGGCCCGACCAGGCGCGGATAGATCAGGAAGGGCGCGACGATGTCGATCGCCACGCCCAACAGCACCGCCACGCCCGCGAGGCGCAGCGTCGAGGCGCGCTCCATCAGGCGCCGGCCCCGACCGTTTTAACCGACAGATCCCAGAGCCGATCGGCGGCCTCAGGGTCCAGGGCGTGCGGCATGACGCCGGTCCAGGGCTTCTCCTTGCTCCAGGGCAGAGCCTGGTTGCAGTCCTCCAGATACAGCCCGCCGACGCCCTCCAGCTCGGCGCCGACAGCGGCCCAGACGCTGGTGGCCGCGCCCTGCTCGGTCGTCTTGAAGCCTTCGCGCGGCTGGTCGTTCTCGTCCAGCCAGCCCAGGGCGCGCTGCTCTTCGATCGGCAGGTGGCGCTGCAGCGGCGTCAAGATGCCGCCCGGCATGACGGCGTTGGCGTGGACGCCCTGATCCTTGAAGCGCTTGTCGAAACCCACCGCGAACAGGCTGTTGGCGGTCTTGGCCTGGCCGTAGGCCTCCCACTTTTCGTAGGGGCGGGTGTTGTAGTTCGGGTCGTCGAAATGGATTCCCGACCGGCGGTGGCCGATCGACGACAGCGACACCAGCCGCGAGGGTTTGCCGCTGGCCTTGGCGCCGGCGATCAGGTTCGGGGCCAGCAGCACCGACAGCAGGAAATGGCCCAGGTGATTGGTGCCGAACTGCATCTCGAAGCCGTCGGCGGTGCGCATCAGCGGGCTGGCCATGACGGCGGCGTTGTTGATCAGGATGTCGATCCGCCGGTCGCCCCAGACGTTCGCGAAGTGGCGGATCGCCTCCAGGCTGGACAGATCCAGCATGCCGAAGCTGACCCGCTTGGAGCCGGCCTCTTCGTTGATCGCGTTGGCGACCTCTTCGCCGAGCTCCGGCTTGCGGGCGGCGATGATCACTTCCGCGCCAGCCAGGGCGAGCGCGCGCACCGTCTCCACCCCGATCCCCGTGGCCGCGCCGGTGACGATCGCCACGCGACCGGAAAGGTCATGCCCGGCGACAACCTCGCGCGCCGTCGACTTGGCCCCAAAAGGCGATGTGATCCGTCCGCTCATGCCCGTTTCCTCCCGCTCTATTGTTATGTCGGTCAGGCTACATCCGGTCCGCGCCAATCCGCAAAGACATCGTGCGGGCTAAGCTTGGAGCGATCTAGAGCCTCGCGCGTCAAAACGGAATCGTTTTGACGCGATAACGAGGCTCTAAATCAAACACTTAGAGCGTGACTTGCGCCGAAACCGGGTCCCACTTTCGGCGTCACGCTCTAGCCGACCTTGCTGAAGTCAGGCGCACGGCGCTCGGCGAAGGCCATGAAGGCTTCGCGGGCTTCGGCGGTCTGCAGGCGCGCGGCGAACTCCGCGCCCTCTGTGTCCATCAGGTTGGCGATCTTCTCGGCGTCGCGCATCAGGCGCTTGGTCACCGTCAGGGCGCCCAGGGGACGCTTGGCCAGCTGGTCGGCGGCGGCTCGGGCGCGGGCCCGCAGCGCATCGCCGTCGGCCAGACCGTTGGCCAGGCCCCAGGCCACGGCCGTGGCGCCGTCGACCGCCTCGCCGAGGGCGAACATGGCGTAGGCGCGGGCGTGACCGATCCGGGCCGGCAGCAGCCAGCTGGACGCGGCCTCCGGCACCAGGGCCAGATTGACGAACGGCGTCGTCAGGCGCGCGTCGGGGCTGACGAACACCAGGTCGCAGTGCAGCAGCATGG
This sequence comes from Caulobacter sp. BE264, assembly GCF_031457805.1. Taxonomy (NCBI): domain Bacteria; kingdom Pseudomonadati; phylum Pseudomonadota; class Alphaproteobacteria; order Caulobacterales; family Caulobacteraceae; genus Caulobacter; species Caulobacter sp. BE264. The sequence goes on from NZ_JAVDXI010000004.1 coordinate 423,744, forward strand.
TGGTTCCCACGCCGACGGCTTGGCCCTGCACAGCCGCGACCAGCGGACGCGTGGCGTTGGCCAGGGCCTTGAGGAACCGGGTCACGTGCCGCTCGCCGCTGAAAGCGCCGGTGGCCTGGGCGGCGAAGTCCTGCAGGTCGTTGCCGGCCGTGAAGCTGTCGCCGTCGCCCTGGAAGACCACCACGCGGATCGCCGGGTCCTTCTCGGCCGCCTCCAGGCTGTCGGCCAGCACGCCGTACATGGCGTTGGACAGCGCGTTCTTCTTCTCGGGTCGCGCCAGGGTGATTGTCATCACGCCGGCGTCGATCTGCACCTTCACATGGTCGGTCATTGGGGTTCTCCCTTCGGGAACTTGGTCTGCAGACTGGTCAGCCAGCGCGAGACCACGCTGATTTCCTCGTCGGTGAAGCCTTCGGTGAGTTGAGCATTGACGCCGCGCAGGCCGGCCTTGGCCGTGTCGCGGGCGATGCGGCCCTTGTCGGTCAGGTGCAGGCGCATGGCGCGCCCGTCCTTTGGATCGGCGCGGCGTTCGACCAGCTCGGCCCGCGCCATGCGGTCGATCAGGCCGGTCATGGCCGAAGGAGCCAGATCGAGGGCGTCGGCTGCTTCCCCGATCAAGGCGCCGTCGCGCTCCCCGAGGAAGAACAGCACGCCCGACTGGGCGGCCGTCAGGCCGCCTTCGGCCGCCATCTTGCCTTCGATCCAGCGCTGCACGCGCCGATGGCCGGCGTTCAGCAGAAAGACCAGTCGATGGTTGGGCGGCGTGGACATGCGCCAACCGTATATTTCACATGCGAAATGTCAAACGGTCGTTTTTAAGCTTCGCTAGAATTCGCCGCGTACCAGGCGACGCCCTCGCCATCCACCTCGCGACTAACGCGGCCCCGGCCGATCAGGCAGTTGAGATGCGCCAGGGCCTCGCCGGTGGCCATGCCCAGGAGGTCGGGGCCGATCGGGCGGGCGAACAGGGCGCCGAAGGTGTCGACCACGCGCTTGCGCTCAACGAGCTTCTTCTCCAGCCGCGCCAGGCCCCGCTCGTGACCCGAGATCAGGGCGTCGATCCGGGTGTGCAGACCCTCGAAGGGATCATTGTGCGCCGGCAGCACGATGACGTCGTCGGGTACGGTCGCCTTGACCTTGGCCAGCGAGCGCAGCCAGTCCGACAACGGGTCGGCGTCCGGCTCGGTGGGAAACACCGAGACGTTGGACGAGATGCGCGGCAACACCTGATCGCCCGAGATCAAGAGCTTGAGCTCCGGACACCACAGGCAGGCGTGGTCCGGCGAATGGCCCTGGCCCGTCACGACGCGCCAGGTGCGGCCGCCGATGTCGAAGTCCTCGCCGTCGCTCAGGCGGCGATAGCTGTCGGGCAGGGCGTAGATCGCCTTGCCGAAGCCGCCGAAGCGGGCCTTGTAGTTCTCGATCGCGTCCTCGTCCCAACCGGCGGCGCGGAAGAATCGCACCCCGTCCTCCGGCGCCTCCCGCCCCGTGTCGGCCACCAGCATGCGGCACTGGAAGTATTCCAGGCGGGTCATCCAGAGCCGACAGTCGAACTTGCGCGTCATCCAGCCGGCCAGGCCGATGTGGTCCGGATGCAGGTGGGTGACGATCACGCGGGTGATCGGCTTGCCGCCCAGCGCCTCGGCGAAGGCCGCGCGCCAGGCCTGACTGGTCTCGCGGGTCTGGATCCCGGTGTCGACCACCGCCCAGCCCTCGCCGTCCTGAATCGCCCAGACATTGATGAACTGCAGCGAACCGCCCAGCGGCATGCGCAGCCACAGGACGCCTGGCGCGACCTCGACCGCCTGGCCCGAGCCCTGTTCGGGCGCCGTCTCGAAAGGATAGACGAGTCGCCCCGCCTTCTTCGGCTCCGACGCCGCTTCCGTCGTCTCGTCCTCGAACCCGTCGCGCATTTCACTCTCCCCGCGCGCCAGTGGACCGACGCTTGTTCCGGATCTTACCCATTTTTTGCCCCTGAGGGCTGTCACGATCACGCCTAGGTCGGACGGTATCTTGACCCCTGATGCAAGCACGCGCTTATGTCCGCGCGAGGAATCCACCCAGGAGATGTATCCCATGAGGCCTTTCGCGATCGGCCTGACGGCCGCCCTCGCGGTCGCCGTACTCGTTCCGGCCGCCGTCATCTCGGCGCCGAAGGAACAGAAGGGCAAGCCCGCCATCGACGCCAAGGCGCGTGAAGCAGGCATGAAGGAGGCGCCGGCGATCATGCAGGCCAGCGGCGCCAGCTGCACCGTTTCGGACGCCCGCTATATCGGCGAGGACAAGAAGGCGGGGGCCAAGTACTTCGAGGTCGCGTGTAACGAAGGGATGGGCTTCGCGCTCGTCGCCAAGAAGGACACCGCGCCGCAGGTCTACAGCTGCCTCGAATCGAGCCAGCCGGGTCCGGACGGCAAGGTCGGCGGTCTGGCCTGTATCCTGCCGGGCAACGCCAACCCCGGCGCGGGCCTCGACGCCTACGTCAAGAAGGGCGGCGCCAACTGCGAGATCGAGAACACCCGCGCCATCGGTTCGGGCGCCAAGAACTCGTACTTCGAAGTCGCCTGTAAGGGCGGCTCGGGCTATATCGTCCAGACCACCGCGCCGATGAACATCGCCGGCGAAGTCGCGGTCAACAGCTGCCTGCTGTACGAAGAAGGCGGCAATGTCAGCTGCAAGCTGACCAACCGCCAGACCCAGCTCCAGGTCGTCGACACGCTGAACACGGCCGCCGCGGCCGCGGGCACCAAGTGCGCGATCAAGGACAAGCGCTACGTCCTCAGCACCAAGGCCGACAACTACTTCGAAGTCGCCTGCGACGACGGCAAGGGCTACATCTACCAGCAGACCTCGGCCACCGGCGCCTTCAACCGCGCGATCCCGTGCGCCCAGGCCGGCTTCGTCGGCGGCGGCTGCACCATGACCGACGCGGTGGCCGCCCAGACCGAACAAGCCGGCTTCTACAGCAAGCTGGCCGGCAAGGCTGGTTTCACCTGCGACGTCGAGAAGTACGGCCTGCTGCCGACGAACGATCCGAAGAAGGAAATCGTCGAGCTGAAGTGCAAGGGCAGCGACGTCGGCGGCATCGCCGTGTTCACCGCCACCGACGGCAAGGTCTATGACTGCCTGACCGCCGAGATGAACGGCTTCCGCTGCTCGTTCACCAAGAAGGACACGCAGTACGCCCGTCTGACCAAGGACCTCGTCGGCTTCAACAAGGCCTCGTGCCAGGTGTCGGACGCCCGCATCATCGGTTCGACCGACAGCGAAGGCTTCGTCGAAGTCGCCTGCTCGGACGGTCTGCCGGGCTGGGTGCTGGGCTATCCGATCGGCGTCGCCAAGCCGGCGGCCAAGGAGTTCCTCTCCTGCGCCCAGGCCAAGGGCATCGGCGGCGGCTGCAAGCTGCCGACCAACAAGCCGAAGGCCTGATCCAGGTCACGACCTGACAAAGAAGAGCCCGCCCGGAGCGATCCGGGCGGGCTTTTTCTTTGGGCTGAAAGAGGCTGGACCGGCCTACATCGCGGCTTCGATCAGGCGCGGTCCCGGCGTCGCCATCGCGCGCGAGAACGCTTCATCGAAGGCCTCGGCCGTCGCGACGCGCTCGGCGGCCATGCCCATACCCTCGGCGAGCTTCACCCAGTCGATGCGCGGATCGCCCAGGTCCAGCAGCTTCGAGGCGGCGGGGCCAGGGTTGCCCGCGCCCGTCCGGCCCAGCTCGATGCCCAGGATGCGATAGGCGTGGTTGGCGAACACCACGACGGTGACGTCCAGCTTCTCGCGCACCACCGTCCAGAGGCCCTGGACGGTGTACATGCCCGCCCCGTCGCCGGTCAGGGCCAGGACCTTGCGGTCGGGACAGGCCACCGCTGCGCCGATCGCCAGCGGGATCCCCTGGCCGATGGCGCCGCCGGTCAGAGACAGCCAGTCGTGCGCCCGGGCGGCCTTGGTCTGGGTGAAGATCGGCAGGCCCGCCGTCACAGCGTCGTCGGAGATGATCGTGTTCGTGGGCATGTGCCGCGCGATCGCCGCGCCGATGGCCCAGGCGTCCAGGCGTCCGGCCGGCGCATCGGGCGCGGCGTAGGTCTCGACCGGGCCCGCAGCGGGCGCGCCGAGCGCGTCGGCCAGGGCGTTGAGCGCCGCCGCGGCGTCGACCTCGCGGCCGCACAGCGTTTCGACCGAGCAACCCTCGGGAACCAGGACGCTGGGACGGTCGGGATAGGCGAAGAAGGCCACGGGCGTCTGGGTGGCGACCAGCACCATCAGGTCGACGCCGTCGAGGTCCTTCAGGGCCTGCTCGCCGAAATAGGGCAGCTTGTCGGGTCGGAAACGGCCCTCGCCCCGCGCCTGGCGGGCGGTGAAGGTGTCGGTGAGAACGCGTACGCCGTGGGCGGCCAACCGCCCGGCCGCCGTCAGCGCCGCCTCACCGCAGGCGCCGGCCCCCAGGAGCAGGACGGGCTTGGCCGCGCTCTTCAGCGCCTTGGCGACAGCTGCGACCGCTGTCGCATCCGGCGCGGCGAAGGCGGGGGGCGTCACCACCGGCCCCTTCACGGTCGCTTCGTTCCACGCCGCGTCGGCCGGCAGGACGAGACAGGCGTTACCCCCCGGCGTCCCATAGCTGGCGACGATGGCTTCGGCGGCCAGCGGCCCGACGCTGTCGGCGGTCTCGGCCGACTTGACCCACACGGAGTTGGGCGCGGCCAGGGCGGCGATGTCGCTGTTGAGCGGCGCATCGAAGTCGCGGTGATAGGTGGCGTGGTCGCCGATGACATTGACCACCGGCGTGAACGCCCGGCGGGCGTTGTGCAGATTGGCCGCGCCGTTGGCGTAGCCGGGTCCCAGGTGCAGCAGGGTGCAGGCGGGCTTGCCAGCCATGCGGCCATAGCCGTCGGCTGCGCCGGTGGCCACGCCCTCGAACAGGCAAAGCACGCTGCGCATGCGCGGCTCGCGGTCCAGGGCCGAGACGAACTGCATCTCGCTGGTGCCGGGATTGGCGAAACAGGCGGTCACGCCGTTGTCGGCCAGGGTGGTGATCAGGGCGTCCGCGCCGTTCATGGTCTTCTCCGTACCTGTGCCCCCTCCTTCCGACATTTCGCCGGCCGCGCCAACCCGCAGACGCTTCAAGGTGATTGCGCTCAGGGGGCGGCGCGGCGCAGTTTGGGCGAAAATCGGGGGGAAGAGACCATGCCAGGAATGAGCGCGGCCGCGCGCTGGACGCTGATCGCGTCCGTGATCGCCGGGGTCAGCTATGTCGCCAGCTGGGGACTGACGCTTCCGCCCGGCGTCGAGACCGCCTGGAAGGGCGCGGGCGTCGCGCTTCTGGCGATCCACGCCGCGCTGCGGGCCCGGTCGCTGGACGGTTGGCTGCTGGCGGCCGTCATGGCGCTGGGGACGGGCGGTGACGTGCTGCTGGAAACGCACGGTCTCACGGTCGGCGCGATCTCGTTCCTGCTGGGACATGTGGTGGCCAGCGGCCTCTATCTTCGCCACCGCAAGCCTGGGTCGCTGGCGCCGCTGGCTTTGATCCCAGTCGTCGTCGCCGTGTCGTTCCTGCTGCCCAGCGACCGCGCCGGCGCGCCGGGAATCGCCCTCTACAGCCTGTTCCTGGCGGTGATGGCCGCCACGGCCCTGATAAGCCGCTTCCCGTTGAAGACCGTGGGCCTGGGCGCGCTGATGTTCGTGGTGTCGGACCTGCTGATCTTCGGTCGCCTGGGGCCGCTGCCCGACAACCTGGCCACGGGCCTTGGTGTCTGGGGTCTCTACTATTTTGGGCAGCTGCTGATCTGCGTGGGGGTCGCAGGGGCTTTGGACGCGGACCGCGCCGAGGCGGCCTAGCCCCTAACGTCTCTCGCGCAGATGAGAACTCTCGACACCGCAAAGACAAATCTATCGTCATCCCGGAAGCCTCGCAGAGGCTATCCGGGACCTAGGGGCCAAGCGCAGTGCGGTCGCCCCTGGGTCCCGGCGCTACAGCCCGCTAGCGGGCTTCCGGCCGGGATGACGAGGAAAAAGGATCTCGGCGTATTGAGTACGCCCCCTAGAACACCATCACCCCGGCATCGGGCGCCTCAGCGAACAGCCGCGCCAGCTCTTTGGGCCGCCGATCCCGCGCCAGGGCCTGGTTGATGTAGCCCTTGTCGGTCAGCTCGCCGCTCGCCGCATCGGGGGCGCCGTCCAGTATAAGGGCCCGGGCGATGCGGCCGCCGCCGCCCTTGGCCGCCGCGTTCATCCGCGACAGTCCCTCGGCGATGGCCGCGCGCACCGCCTCGGCGTCGCCGAGTCGTTCGGCCGCCTTCGCGTCGACGAACAGCATCAGGCCGACGCCCTCCTGTCCCTCACCGCAGACCACCGCGTCGGAGACCACGCCGCCGATCGCCGACACCGCCGCCACCCGCAGGGCGCCAGCCGCGACGAAGGTGCCGCTGGCCAGCTTGAAGTTCTCGACCAGGCGCCCGTCGAACACGAGCCCCGCCGCCGGATCCTCCGGATCGGCCAGCCTCGCCGCGTCGCCCAGACGGTAGAAGCCGTCCTCGTCAAAGGCCTGGGCCGTGGCTTCGGGCTGATCCAGATAGCCCGGCGAGACCTGCGGCCCCTTCACGCGGATCTCGAACTTGCCGCCGTCGCCGGCTGGAACCAGCTTTACGGCGGTGCCGGGCGTCGGCAGACCGACCATCCCTGAGCGCGCGTTCAGCCAATGGATGTTGCAGGCGGTCGGCCCCGTCTCGGTCGCGCCATAGCCGGCGGCGAAGGTGATCCGCTCGCCCACCGTGCGCACCGCCACGGCCTGAACGCGGTCGAGGATCGACTGCGCCATGGACGCCCCGCCGTACTGCAGCACCCGCACCTTCTCGAAGAACCTGGCCGCCAGGGCCTCGTCGCGTTCCAGCTCGCCGACGAACATCGCCCAGCCGGCCGGGACCATGTTGTGGTAGGTCGTGGCCACCTCCGACAGGTTGCGCACGGTCTCGCCAAAGCGCCCGGGCACGGGCTGGCCGGCGTCGATGTAAAGCGTCCCGCCCCGGTGCAGCACCATGTGCAGGATGGCGTTAGCGCCCAGGCTGTGGCTCCAGGGCGCGGAATTGACCAGCACCGGCGGGTCGGGGTCGGCGTAGCAGGCCTCGATCTGCGCCGCGTTCAGCGCGATGTTGGCGTGCGTGCAGACCACCGCCTTGGGTTTGCCGGTCGAGCCTGAGGTCAAGAGCAGCTTGGCCAGGTCGTCCGGCTGGGCCACGGGCGCCACCGGCGAGCTCTTCAACAAGGCTTCGAAGGCGATGTCGCCCGGCCGCGCATGGCGGCTGACCACGACCGGCAGCCCGGCCAGGAACGGCGCAGCCAAGGCGTCGCCGAACGCTTCGGCGTCGTCGGCGTAGACGGCGGCGGGCTTCAGCCGTTCGACCGCATGCTGCAGCCGGGTGAGGTCCGCGCCCTTCAGGCCGTATTGCGGCGACACCGGCGCGGCCGGAGCGCCCAGGCTCATGGCGGCGTAGGCGATCAGGGCGTGGTCGATCCCGTTGCGCGCCAGGATCAGCAGCGGCTGGCCCCGGCTGAGCCCCAGCGCCGCAAGCCCGCCCGCGAGCGCCTCGACCTGCGCCTTGGCCTGCCCATAGGTGAGCGCTCGCCAGCCCTCGCCGTCGCGTTCGGCCAGCCAGACCCGGTCGGGCGCCTCGGCGGCCCAGCGGGCCAGCGGCGCGGTCGTGGTTTGCACCGCATCCGAATAGGGCATGGGGTTGCGCAGGATCAGCGTCTCGCCCCCCTCGCCCTGGAGTCGCTCGACCTCCAGCGCGCGGGGCGCGTAGCGAGCGTCGCGGAAGGGGGCTGTGTTCAGGGTCGATCCGTCCATGACCTGTTATGTCGCGGGACATACCGCTGTTCAATCGGCCCGGCGTAATCGCGCCCCTCTCGACATTTTTTTGCGTCCGCTGTCGAATCCCTGTGACCCGGCGCGTCTCTGGGGTCGAGGCGCTGCGATGGTCGCGCGCCGACGGGAGAAGACCATGCAATACGCCCTGCTGCTGTACGAGAACGAAGCGGTCTACGCCGAAGAGGGCGCCATGAGCCTGGAGGCGATCATCGCAGCACACGGGGCGCTGGCGGCCGAGCTCGCCGAACAGGGCGTGCTGCGCGGCGGCCAGGGGCTGAAGTCGGCGGACACCGCCACCACCCTGCGCAAGGCGCGCGGCGTCGACACCCTGCATGACGGCCCCTACGCCGAGGCCCGCGAGCAGTTGGGCGGCTTCTACGTGATCGAGGTTCCGGACCTGGACGCCGCCCTGGCCATCGCCAAGCGCATCCCCTTCGCCGGCGACGGCGCGGTCGAGGTGCGCCCGATCATCGACGAAGATTGAGCCTTCTCGACCAGACGGCGCGGCGGGACGGCGGCAAGATCGTCGCCGCCTTGGCCGCTGCTTTCCGCGACCTCGATCTGGCCGAGGAGGCCTACGCCGAGGCCTGTGCGCGGGCGGCGGCGGTGTGGCCCGCCGCGCCGCCGCTGGATCCTGCGGCCTGGCTCTACGCCACCGCCCGACGCTACGCCCTCGATATGATCCGCAGGCGGAATGTTCGCCGGCGAGGCGCGCCCGAACTACCCGAACCGCCGCCCTCGGCTGAGGATGTCCTCACCGCCGACGATCGCCTCATCCCGGACGAGCGGCTGCGCCTGATCTTCGTCTGCTGCCATCCGGCGGTCGCTCCTGAGTCGCGCGCCGCCCTGACCCTGCGCCTCGTCTGCGGCCTCTCGGTCGCCGAGATCGCCCGCGCTTTCCTGGTCGCCGAACCGGCCATGTTCCAGCGCCTGACCCGCGCCAAGAAGAAGATCGCGCAGGCGGGCGTGTCGTTCGAGGTCCCCGGACCCGAGGCCTGGCCCGAACGGATGGCGGCGGTGCTGTCGACCCTGGAAGTCGCCTACGCCCGCGCCCACGAGGACGCCGCAGGCTCGGGTCCGCACGCCGGCTACGCCCGCGAGATGCTGGACCTGACCGCCGTGCTGGCCGACCTGACGCCGGACGAGCCCGAGGCGCTGGCCTTCGCCGCCCTGGTGCGTTTCGCCGAGGCGCGGCGGCCGGCGCGAGTGGACGCCGATGGCGCGATGGTTCCCCTGGCGGAGCAGGATCCCAAGCGGTGGAACCGCGCGCTGATCGCAGAAGGAGACGCTCTGCTACGCCGCGCCGCGCGGCTCAACCGTCCAGGCCTCCGACAACTGCGCGCGGCGTTGCACGGCGCATGGGCGCTGCGCCGATCTCTGGCGGAGCCGCCGCCATGGGCGACTCTGTTGGCGCTGTACGACCTGCTCCTGCAAACGGGCGAAGACCCGTTCGTGCGCCTCAACCGCGCCGTCGTGCTGGCGGAGGTCGCAGGACCGGCGGCGGCCCTTGCCGAGATCGAGGCGTTGGACGCTGAGCGGCTGGAGGGTTTCCAGCCCTATCATGCCGTCAAGGCGGACCTGTTGGCGCGGCTGGGACGCGTTGAGGAGGCGTTGGGAGCCTATAACCGGGCGCTGGACATGGCGCCGGGCGACGCGGAGCGGGTGTGGTTGATGCGTCGGCGGGCGGACATGCTCCATCCGCACAAAACACCCGACCTCCCCGGCGAATGCCGGGGTCCAGATGGAGAACCCTGAGCCTGCGCAAGCTGGCGGCGCGCTCCGTCCCGTCAGCCCCAAAGCCATACGATCTGGGCCCCGGCATTCGCCGGGGAGGTCGGAGGTTATTGCGCCAGCGTTTCCAGGAACCGCACCGGCTCGCCCTTGCCCTCGGCGATGATCTCGTCGTCGCGCATCACCACGATGCCGCGCACGATGGTCGCCACCGGCCAGGCCTTGGCCTCGAAGCCGTCGAACGGCGTCCAGCCCGAGCGGGTGGCCATCCAGTCGTGGGTGATGACCCGGCGGGCCTTCATGTCGACGATGGTGAAGTCGGCGTCGAAGCCCTCGGCGATGCGCCCCTTGTCCGCCAGGCCGAAGATGCGGTTCACGCCATGGCTGGTCAGGTCGACGAAGCGCTCGAGGGTCAGCCGCCCGTCGACCACGTGGGTCAGCATGATCGGCACCAGGGTCTGGACGCCCGGCATGCCCGACGGCGAGGCCGGATAGGGGCGCGCCTTTTCCTCGCGGGTGTGCGGCGCATGGTCGGAACCCAGCACGTCGGCGATGCCGGCGTCGATCCCGCGCCAGACGCCCGCCACATGGTAGGCGTCACGGATCGGCGGGTTCATCTGGGCGAAGCCCTTCAGCCGCTCATAGGCCTCCGGCGCGACCAGGGTCAGGTGCTGGGGCGTGACCTCGACGCTGGCCACGTCCTTGTTCTCGGCCAGGAAGTCGATCTCTTCCTTGGTCGTCACGTGCAGCACGTGGATGCGCTTGCCCAGGCTCTTGGCGATGCGCACGAGTCGATGGGTCGACTGCAGGGCCGCCTGGGCGTCGCGCACCTCCGGGTGGCTCGTCCAGTCGCCGGGGCGGACCAGGCTGCGGCGCTCGGCCAAGCGGTACTCGTCCTCGGAGTGGAAGGCCGCGCGGCGGTTGACGTGGCGCAGCACGTTCTCGACGCCCTCGTCGTCCTGCACCAGCAGCGAGCCGGTCGATGCGCCCATGAACACCTTGATGCCGCAGCAGCCCGGAAGCCGTTCCAGCTCGCCCAGGAAGGTGGCGTTCTCGTGGGTGCCGCCGACGTAGAAGGCGTGGTCGGTGTGCATCCGGTTCTTGGCCCGCGCCAGCTTGTCGGCCAAGGCGTCCGGGTCGGTGGTGGTCGGCTCGGTGTTGGGCATCTCGAAGACGGCCGTGACGCCGCCCAGGGCCGCGCCGCGCGAGCCGCTTTCGAGATCTTCCTTCCACTCCAGGCCCGGCTCGCGGAAGTGCACCTGGCTGTCGATGACGCCCGGCAGGACCGTCAGGCCCGTGGCGTCGAACACCTCGCCGGCGCTGGCTTGCGAGAGGTCGCCGATCGCGACGATCTTGCCGCCGCGCACGCCGATGTCGATGAAGCCGCGGCCGGCATGGTTCACCACCTCGCCGCCACGCACGATCAGGTCGAAGGTCTGGGTCATGGGACGGCTCCTGAGGGTTTCCGGCGATCTAGGACGATCGACCGGAACAGGCAACCATTTGGTCCCGACCTCAGGGCTTTGACGGCGCCGGCTTGCTTAGGTCGAAGGCCACCCGGAACAGCCGGTTTGGCCGCGAAAGCTCATAGCTGAACTGGCTGTCGGTCAGTCCCAGCGCCCAGACATTCGTGTTCGAGACCGTCCGGTTCAGTCGTGTGAACAGAGCCTTGGACTCCTCGTCGACCGGGAAGCGCTGCGCTTGCGCGGTTCCGGGGTCCTGGGTGTCGCCGCCATAGCGCGACAGTTCATCCTCGACGCCGTCGGCGTGGCGGTGATCGTGCTTGAGGCGCAGGCGGCCATCGTCGAGCCGGGTGATGACCCAGGTCCGCGAGCGGTCTTCGCCGACCCGGAACGGAATGCGGATCTGCCGGGCGTCGCAGTGCGCCACGGTCATGACCAGCTCGGCCTTGCGGAACGCCTCGTCGGCCGCGTCGCCTTCCACGACCTGACCGGTGAAGGTCTTGCCGCACAGCGCGCTCAGGCGCTCGAAGAACTGCTCGCCCGGCGCTCCGGCGAAGGCCACAGCCGGCGCCAGCATGATCAGAGCGCTCAGCGCGAGAAGGGACTTCATCAGGCTTTCCTCGGTCGCGCCGCGCGTTGTTTCGTCGTGACCGGCTGAACAAGCTCTTCGGGCGAGTCGGCGGGCGCGTTTTCAACCACGTCCGCCGCCATATCGGCGTCCACGCCAGGTTCAGGCGCAGGGGCTACGACCTCGGCCTCCTGGGTCGCGACCGGCAGCGGGGTGAGCCCGCCGACCTTCGCCAGCAGATCCTTGGCCGCCCTGAACACGGTGGCGACCGGCAGGTCGCTCATGTGACGGATGGCCTGGGACAGCTCGGGATCGATGGCCAGGAACTGGTCAAACGAGCGCGGACCGCGCACCGCCACGGCGTGCTCGCCCCACGGCGCGTAGCGGCGCTCGTCCGAGGGACCGAACAGTCCGATGGTCGGCGTGCCGGCGGCGGCGGCGATGTGCATCAGGCCCGAATCGTTGCCGATGAACAGGCTGGCGCGCTTGAGGCAGGCATAGGCGGTCAGCAAATCAACCTTGCCGGTCAGGTCGATGGTGCGCCCCCGCGCCGAGGCCATGCGCAGCTCCTCGACCATGCGGGTGTCTTCCGGACCGCCCAGGATCAGCAGCCGCCCGCCGGCCATCGGGCCGTCCTTGTCGAGCAGCTGGGCGGCGGTCTGGGTGAAGCGCTCGATCGGCCAGACCTTGCCGATCCAGTTGGCGGCCGGGCCCACGGCCAGGATCGGACCGGTCTCGCCGCCCTCGTGCAGACCCAGCAGCTCGTCCGCCAGCGCCTGCACTTCGGGCGTGATGTAGAGGTAGGGCGGCGGCGGATCGCCCTCGAGCTTCAGCGTGCGGGCCGCGTCGACCACCTTGTGGATGACCTCGCCGGGGATCTTCTTCCAGATCGCGCGCTTGTCCCGCCGCAGGAACAGGGCCGTGGCCGAGCCGCGTAGATCGACGATCAGGCTCCACTTCTTGTGGCGAACCTGGCTCCAGAGCTTGAACCAATGGCCCTTGCCCTTGGCCTTCTCCATGACGATCACCCGGTCGAGGCCGGGGACATGGGCGAAAAGCGGCGCGGCGAGCGGGCCGGCGACGATGGTGAAGCGCGCGTTGGGGATCTGGTCGGCCAGCATCTTGATCAGGCCGGACGACAGCACCGCGTCACCGATACGCGTCGCCGTGATGAAAAGGATCGGGAAGGCCCTCTGTGTCATCGGTCCACCTATAGGCCGGTCGGTGAGTCGGCGCACCCCACGTTAACACTTGAGTTACCTCAAGGACTGGCGTCGCCCGCGACACGGCGCCACATGTGCCGTCATGACAGCACCTCGCCTCGCCCGCCTCGCCTCCCGCGCCGTCATCGCCGTGTCCGGCCCGGACTGGCGAAGCTTTCTGCAGGGCCTGCTGACCCAGGACGTCGAGACCCTGGCCGCCGGCGAGCTGCGCTTCGCCGGCCTGCTGACCCCGCAGGGCAAGCTGCTCTACGACCTGTTCGTGGCGGGAACGGAAGACGGCGCCCTGCTGGACGTGGCGGCGGCGCATCGCGACGCGATCCTGACACGCCTGACCATGTACCGCCTACGGGCCAAGGTGGACCTGACCGCCATCGACCGCCCGGTGATAGCCGTGTTCGGCGGCGAAGCGCCCGGCGGGGGGCTTTACGCCGATCCCCGCCTGCCCGCCCTAGGCGCGCGCGCCTATGACGACCGGACGACCGATGCGGACGAGGACGCCTATGAGGCGTATCGCTTGGCGCTGGGCGCGCCCGGTCCCGCCGACTGGGGCAGCGAGACGACCTATCCGATCGAGGCCAATTTCGACCTGCTGGCGGGGATCGACTTCAAGAAAGGCTGCTTTGTCGGCCAGGAGACCACCAGCCGCATGAAGCGGCGCGGCACGATCAAGAACCGCATGCTGCCGATCACCTTCGAGGGGCCGCCGCCCCCCTTCGGCGCCGAGGTTCTGGCGGGCGAGCTGCGCGCCGGCGAGGTCTTGAGCGGCCGGGACGGCCGGGCGATGGCGCTGCTGCGCCTGGACCGGATCGAGGGCGCCGCACTCAGCGTCGAGGGGCGCCCGGTTCAGGTCGAGCGACCGGAGTGGCTGGCCTGAAGCTTCAGATTGCGAGCGCTCCCGTTTCAAGGCACAGAACGCGAACCAACGGTCGCCCAAACCGGCGACCTCAAAGGCCAATGGGGTGCTGACAACATGAATCGTCGCAAAGTTCTCGGCGCGGGCGCGCTGCTGGCCATGACCGCCATGGCGGGCCCGGTCCTGGCCGCCGGCGCCGATCGTTTCTCGGTCAAGGTGCGCGGCAAGGGTCCTGATGTGATCCTGATCCCGGGCCTGTCCTCCTCGCCGGAGATCTGGGAGTCCACCGCCCGGGCGCTGGAAAGCCGCTATCGCGTTCACCTCGTTCACGTCGCCGGCTTCGCGGGCGCGCCGACCGCCGGCAACGCCGAGGGCAAGGTCGCCGCGGGCGTGGCCGAAGGTCTCGCAGGCTACATCCAGGCCCAGGGCCTGAAATCGCCGGCGGTGATGGGCCACTCGATGGGCGGCACGATCGGTATGATGCTGGCGGCGCGCAGCCCAACCCTGGTGGGCAAGCTGATGGTCGTCGACATGTTCCCGAACCTGGCGGTCGCCTATTTCGGGCCCGGCCAGTCGCCGGAGTCGGTCGCCCAGCGCGCTGCGGGCTTCCGCGCCCAGATCGCCGATGCGCCCGCCGACGCCTTCAAGGCGATGCAGGAGCAGGTGATCGGCGGCATGGTTCGGACCGAATCCGCCCGGCCGGCCATCGTCAAGCACTCGCTGGACAGCGACCGGCAGGTTTCCGGTCGCGCCATGGAAGAGCTGCTGACCACCGACCTGACGCCCGAGCTGGCCAAGATCACCGCCCCCACAACTGTGGTCTTCGCCTGGAACAGCAATATGCCGGTCCCGGCCGCGACGTTCGGCGGCTGGTATCAGGCCGCCTATGGGCCGCTGAAGGGCGCCAAGGTGGTGCGCATCGACGACGCCGCCCACTTCATCATGATCGATCAGCCGGCCAAGTTCATGGCCGAGGTCGAGAGCTTCCTGGCCGGCTGATCTGGCGTCGGCCTTATCGGCAGCGACCGTAGCGGTCCGGGGACGCCCCCGGGCCGCCGCGCCAGCCCGGCGGGTTCTCCCAGTTCGTGCCGGGACCACCGCGCGGACCGGGCGGATTGCGGTCGTTGTCGAACCAGCACTTGGCGGTCTGGTTCCACCAGCCAAAGCGCGGGTGATAGTAGCCGTAGGCGCGGTTGTAGTAGTAGCCGTCGCGGTAGCGGAACTCGACCCGCTGACCCTTCCAGCGATAGTAGCGGCGGTCGGGCGAGGCCCCGGGGCCGCCCCGCCAGCCCGGCGGATTCTCCCAGTTGGTCCCCGGCCCGCCGCGCGGCCCTGGCGGATTGTGATCGCGGTCCCGGTGCTGGGCCAGGGCTGGCGTTGAGGCCAGGGCGGTCGTGGCCAAGGCCAGGATGGCGAAGGTCTTCAGGCGCTTCATCGGCGCACCTTTCGTGTGTCTAGGTCCCTCGCGAAGCCCAACGCGCAAGATCCGGAAATCCGTCGCCCGACGCGTCATGTTCCCGAAAAGTTCTAGGCAGCCAGCAAAGTTTCTGCCAGCTTCGCCGCATGAACGACATCGCCCGCTGCACCTGGAAAGGCATGAACGGAGACCCGTTCTATGAAGCCTATCACGACCACGAGTGGGGCGTGCCCGAGTGGGACAGCCGCGCGCTGTGGGAGAAGCTCGTGCTGGACGGTTTCCAGGCGGGCCTGTCCTGGATCACCATCCTGCGCAAGCGCGAGGCCTTCCGCGCCGCCTTCGCCAATTTCGATCCTGAAGTCGTCGCCCGCTTCGACGAGGCCGACCGGGCACGACTGATGGCCGACGCCGGCATCATCCGCTCGAACGGCAAGATCGACGCGACGATCCAGGGCGCGCGCCTCTATCTCGACATGCGCGAACGAGGCGAGGACTTCGGCCAATTCCTGTGGGACATGGTCGGCGGCGCGCCGATCCAGAACCAGTGGGAGGCAGGCCAGGTCCCGGCGCAGACGCCGCTGGCCGTCGAGATGTCCAAGGCGCTGAAAGCCAAGGGCTTCAAGTTCTGCGGCCCCGTGATCGTCTACGCCTTCATGCAGGCCACGGGACTGGTCAACGACCACCTGGTCACCTGCTTCCGTCACGAGGACTGCAAGGCGCTGGGGCGCCGTCACTGAGCGTGACGCCGGAAGTGGGAACCGGTTTCGGCGTGAGGCTCTAAGCGGCGACGGCGGGCTCGCCCTCGGCATAGACCACCGACAGGCGCCGGTAGGCCTTGGAGCCGAAGGCCAGCAGGGTGACGATCACCCCGACGACGCCCGCCACCGTGAACACCAGCGCCATGCCCCGGTCTGGGCCCCGGCCGAACCAGTCGCCGATGGCGGATGCGCCGGCGCCGCTGGTCATGAACGGAATGACGATGAACTGGGTCAGTGGTCCGATCAGGAACGCGGTGAGCGGCGAAGCGGCCTGCTCCATCGACTGGGCGAAGCCGAAGACCCGGCCCTGGCGCTCGAAAGGCACGACCTTCTGCAGGGTCGTTTGCTCCGCGGCCTCGGCGTAGGGCCCCAGCAGCATCCAGACAAAGCACCCCATCGCCAGCATCACGATGGACGACTTCAGCGGGAAGACGCAGCAGACCGCCCACGAGATCAGATTGACCAGCAGCAGGGTGCGCAGCGGATTGGACCCCAGGCCCGTCCTGTGGATCGCCAGACCGCTGACGATGAAGGCCACTGACAGGAAGCCGAACAGCAGGCCCCAGGCCTGCACCGACACCATCGACAGGCCATAGGCGTCCAGCAGAGCCATGAAGATCCCGCCGAGGAAGTTGTTGAAGGTCGCAAACAGGATCAGGGCGAAGAGACCCGGGACAGCGGCCACGACCTTGATCGTGCCGCCCAGGTCGATCGTCTTGGGTTCAACCGGCGCCCCGTGCTCGGGCTCGACGCGCGGCTCATGGACGGGAACGCTCAGCAGGTGGACCAGCGCGGCGAGCGTGAAGCCCAGGGCGAAGACCAAGGCGGCGAGCATGCCGCCCCACGCCACCAGGAACCCGCTGATCACTGAGGTGGTCAGGAAGCCGACGCCGGTCACCATCCCCACAAGGCCATTGGCCTTGTCGCGGCGGTCCTCCGGGATCAGCAGCGTCACCAGGGTGGGCAGGGCGATGGTGCGGATATTGCCGGCGATCACGCCCAGCATCGAAAGCCCGATCAGGGCCCATAGCCAGGGTCGCCCGACATCGGCGATGGCGCCCTTGGGCGCCAGCAGCAGCACGGCCAGCGCCAAGGCGTAGAGCAGCAGCGACGCCACGCTCGACCCGGCCATCGCCACCGTCTTGCGATGATGGTCGACGAGACTGCCGAACCAGATGCCGCACGCCGCTGTCAGCACCAGATAGACGCCAGCGATCATGCCCGTCGCAAAGACCGACCTGGTTTCCAGATAGACGTAGAAGGTCAGGGCGAACCAGATCGTGAAGTTGGTGATGTTCGCGACCAGGTTATTGACCAGCAGGTGATGGAACGGGGTCACAAGGCGCGTCTCCAGGGCCAGGCGGGGACCCTGCCAGCGGGCTGCGCCGGAGGCAACGCGCGCTCTGTCAAAGCGCACCGAACAACAGCGTTGGCGCCCCCTCGCGGGGAAACTAGGCTGCGCCGCACAAGGGCTACGGGGCGTCAAATGGCGAGCAAGATCATCCTGGGCGTGGTGGCGGCGATCGCGTGCGGGATCGGCGGCGCGCAGGCGCAGGTCATCCAGGGCGTTCCGGTCGTGGAAGCGATGAACGCCTACGTCGAACCAACTGGTCTGGTCGAGGTCGAGGCCGGTCGCCGGGTTCACATTCACTGCCTGGGATCGGGCTCACCGACCGTCGTCTTCACTGCCGGTCTTGGCGGCTGGTCGGGCAGTTGGGCGCTGGTTCAGCCCGAGGTCGCCAAGACCACCCGCGCCTGCGCCTGGGACCGCGCGGGCTTTGGCCTCAGCGACGGCGACGCTCACAACGCCCAGACCTCGGACCAGACGACGCAGGACCTGGCCAAGGCCCTGGCGGCGGCGGGCGAGCGCGGACCCTTTGTGCTGGTCGGCCATTCGGCGGGCGCGTTCGAAACCCTGACCTTCGTCGACCGTCACCGGGATCAGACCGCCGGCGTGGTGCTCGTCGATCCAACCCGGCCGCATGACATGGCGCGCGAGGCCAAGGCCGGCCCCAAGGCCGCCGCCATGGATCGCGCCTATTTCGCTTCCGAAGCCAGGCGCCTGCGCGATTGCGCGGCGGGGATCGAGGCTGGAACAGTCAAGACCGGCGCGCCTGCCGCCCCCTGTTTCCAGTACTATCCGGAGATCCCCGCCGCCGCTCAGGCGGTGCTGGCGCAACGCGACGCCGACCCTGCCCGACTGCGCGCCCAAGCCTCGCTCTACGAAGAGTATGAGCCGAACGGCGAGCGTGTTGTGCGGGAGAAACGCGACTGGGGCGACCTGCCGCTGATCGTCGTCAGCGCCGGTGCTGCGGCGGAAGGGGGACTCTGGAGCGCCGACGCCAAGGACGAGCACGCGGCTTTGTTCGCCGACTGGAGCGACAGCCATGAAGGCCTCGCCAAGCTGTCTCGCCGGGGCGAGCGCCGGGTGGCGGAGGGCGCGGGGCATCTCGTCCAACTGCAGAAGCCGCAGGCGGTGATCGAGGCGGTGCTGGACGTCGTCAAGGCGGCGCGGACCCGCTGAGGCCCTGCCGCTAGCCCCCGATCCGTTGACTGACGCGCACCCAGTCCACCTCCAGCGTCGCCGGGAGGGCGGATTCGTCGATGCCCTTGGCGTTGACGCTCTCGGGCCAGCGGCCGCCGAACGCCAGGTTGATGATCAGGTGGAACGGCTGGTCGAACGGCGCGGCGCCGGCCGGCTGGTCGTCGCGCTTCCAGTCGCCCGGGGTGGCGCGGGCGTACTCCCGGCCGTCCAGGAACCAGACGATCGCCTCGGGCGACCATTCCACCCCATAGACATGGAAGCCGTCGGGCGCAGCCGGCAGGGGCGTGCTGGCGCTGACCTGCTTGTGCGCGCCGGCGGCATCGCCGGCGAAGTGGATCGTGCCGAACACCCGGTCCTCGCGGCTATCCGCGCAGGCCTCGCCCACCGGCGGGCACGGCGCGCCGAGATTCACGGTCTCGAGGATGTCGATCTCGCCGGACCTGGGCCAACCGCCGTAGATCGAAAGCTCGGGCATCATCCAGATCGCCGGCCAGACGCCCTGCCCGCCCGGAACCCGCGCCCGGGCCTCGATGCGGCCATAGCGCCAGCTGAACTTGCCCTGGGTGACGATCTTGCCGGAGGCGTAGTCGCCGGTCTTCATAGGCCCCGTCGGTCCGGCCCACGGGTTGGCTAGACCCCGCGTCTTGCGCTTGATGGCCGTCAGCCGCAGCGCGCCGTCCTTCACCGACAGGGTCTCGGGACTCACGACATAGCATTGCCGCTCGTCATTGCCGCCGCCGCCGCAATCGGCCGCCGGCGTCCACTTGGCGGCGTCCAGCGCGGTTCCGTTGAACTCGTCGGACCAGACCAGCGTCCAGTCATTCTGGGCCTGAGCGGGCGCGGCGGCCAGCACGGCGGCGCAGAGGGCGAAGGCGGCGAGAGGACGTGACATGGGTCGACCCTAACGGCATCGGGCGAGCCGCTCCACCCGCCCTCCGACACATTCCCATCCGCGCCGAACCAGCCTAAACAGCGGCCATGCCGCCCGGACCCGACATGATGCTGGAACTGGCCTGCGGACCGGGGCCGGTCTGCGGCGTGGACGAGGCCGGGCGCGGCCCGTGGGCCGGGCCGGTGAGCGCCGGCGCGGTGATCCTGGATCCCGACCGCATCCCCAAGGGCCTCAACGACTCCAAGAAGCTCTCGGCCAAGGCCCGCGCGGCCCTCGAGGAAGAGATCAAGGACGTCGCCATCGCCTGGTGCGTGGGGCTGGCCTCCATCGAGGAGATCGCCCAGCTCAACATCCTGCATGCGGCGGGCCTGGCCATGCGGCGCGCGGTCGAGGGCCTAGCAGTGACGCCGGCCTTCGCCCTGGTCGACGGCAACTACCGGTTCGAGCTGCCCTGCGCGGTCAAGACCGTGGTCAAGGGCGACTCGCTGTCGTGCTCGATCGCGGCCGCCTCGATCCTGGCCAAGGAGGCCCGCGACCGGATCATGATCGAGATGGACGCGCTCTATCCCGGCTACGGCTTCGCCGGCCACAAGGGTTACCACGCGCCGATCCATGTCGAGGGTCTGCGACGCCTCGGCCCCTCCCCGATCCACCGCCTGGGCTGGGCGCCGGTGAAGGCGGCTCTGGCCGAGTTGGCCGTCAACGGAGAGCTAGACCTCTGATCGTCCACAGGTTTTGAGTCTGATCAGACTCAAAAGCGCCTGAAACGCCGTGGTTAACGGCCCGCTAACCACGTCTCTCAACACCGGATTTACCAGGAAGACTCATGATTCCGTTCTCTTTCTTGAGGACGTGGGACCATGAAGTTCGGGCCGGAAACCATCATCCACGGCGACTGCATCGAGCAGATGAACGCCCTGCCCGAGAAGTCGGTCGACCTGATCTTCGCCGATCCGCCCTACAATCTGCAGCTGGGCGGCGACCTGCTGCGCCCCGACAATTCCAAGGTCGACGCGGTCGACGACCACTGGGACCAGTTCGAGAGCTTCGCGGCCTACGACAAGTTCACCCGCGAGTGGCTGAAGGCCGCCCGCCGCGTGCTGAAGGACGACGGCGCGATCTGGGTGATCGGCAGCTATCACAACATCTTCCGTGTCGGCGTGGCGGTGCAGGACCTGGGCTTCTGGATCCTGAACGACATCGTCTGGCGCAAGTCCAACCCGATGCCCAACTTCAAGGGCACCCGCTTCGCCAACGCCCACGAGACCCTGATCTGGGCCTCGAAGAGCCAGAACGCCAAGCGCTACACCTTCAACTATGACGCCCTGAAGATGGCCAATGACGAGGTGCAGATGCGCTCGGACTGGACCATCCCGCTGTGCACCGGCGAGGAGCGCATCAAGGGCGCCGACGGAGCGAAGGCGCACCCGACCCAGAAGCCCGAGGCCCTGCTCTATCGCGTCATCATGTCGACGACGAAGCCGGGCGACGTGATCCTGGATCCGTTCTTCGGCGTCGGCACCACCGGCGCAGCCGCCAAGCGCCTGGGCCGCCGGTTCATCGGCATCGAGCGTGAGGCCGAATACCTCGAACACGCCAAGGCCCGCATCGCCAAGGTGGTTCCGATCGCGCCCGAAGACCTCGAAGTCATGGGCTCCAAGCGCGCCGAACCGCGCGTGCCGTTCGGCACCATCGTCGAAGCCGGCCTGCTCTCGCCGGGCGACACCCTCTACTGCTCCAAGGGCACGCACGTGGCCAAGGTGCGTCCCGACGGTTCGATCACCGTCGGCGACCTGTCAGGCTCGATCCACAAGATCGGCGCCCTCGTCCAGAGCGCGCCGGCCTGCAACGGCTGGACCTACTGGCACTTCAAGACCGACGCCGGCCTGGCGCCGATCGACGTGCTGCGGGCCCAGGTCCGGGCGGGGATGAACTGAGGGGCCCTGCGTCCTTCGAGGCTCGCCGACGGCTCGCACCTCAGGATGAGGATGGTGCATTGCTTGTGAATTCCTCATCCTGAGGCGCCCGCGATAGCGGGCCTCGAAGGACGCAGGATCGTTCAGAGCAACCGCTCGGCCGCCCTCGCCGCTTTCAGAAACACGCTGGGCAGGGCCGCCAGCCCCTCGCGCGGCGTCCAGACGAAATCACCGGCGTTGGCGCCATCAGCGCCAAACACCCGCAGGGTCAGCGAGAAGTGCGTGAACACGTGCTCGACTGCGCCCAGGTCCCGCCAAGCGGCTGCGACCGGCGCGGCGGCGACCGCTTCGGCGTCGTCATAGGGCGCGGCGCGCCAGTCAGATGTGGGAAGGCCCAGCATCCCGCCCAGCAGCCCCTTCGGCGGACGGCGGACCAGGGCGACCTCTTCGCCGCGCGAAAGCAGATAGGCGACGCCGTGGCGGCGCGGACGATCGGCCTTCTTGGTCTTCCTCGGATAGGTCTCGGGCGCCCCACCCTTAAACGCCGCGCACCAGGCAGACACCGGGCAGCGGTCGCAAAGCGGCCCCTTCGGCTTGCAGACCGTGGCGCCCAGGTCCATCAGCGCCTGGGCCCAGTCCCCGGGTCGCTCGTCGGTGACGAGGTCGCCGGCCAGGGCCTTCAGTTCGGGCTTGGCGTCGGGGAGCGGCGTCTCGACGGCGAACAGCCGCGACATCACCCGCTCGACATTGCCGTCGACGACATTGGCGGCGCGGTCGAAGGCGATCGCGGCGACGGCCGCGGCCGTGTAGGCGCCCACGCCCGGCAGGGCGCGCAAGGCCTCCTCGGTGTCGGGAAAGACGCCGCCGTGGTCATGGGCGACCGCCCGCGCGCAGGCCAGCAGGTTGCGGGCGCGGGCGTAGTAGCCGAGCCCAGCCCAGGCGGCCATCAGGTCGCCGTCCTCCACCGCCGCCAGATCCGAGACCGTCGGCCAGCGCTGGGTGAAGCTCAGAAAATAGGGCGTGGCGTGCGGCACGGTGGTCTGCTGCAGCATCACCTCCGACAGCCACACGCGATACGGATCGCTGCGCACGCCCGCGCGGCGGTCGGCGGGGCCGACGCGCCAGGCCAGATCGCGCGCCTGGGCGTCGTACCAGGCCAGCAGGGCCGAGCGGAGAGCGTCGCGGTCTTTCATGCCCCTTCGCCTACCGCGAACCGGCGACCCCATGCTAGCTTCCTCGCATGCGTCGCCCCCTGCCCACGCCGGAAGAAGCCATCGCGATCCTGCGTAGCAAGCGGACCAAGCCCCAGCGCCGTCCGCCGCCGCCGGCGGGCAAGAACCTTGCGCCGCTGCTCAAGGACCTGGAGGACCGCTTCGGCAAGGGTCCCGCCGCCCTGCAGGCGCGCTGGAAGGAGATCGTCGGCGACACCCTGGCGCGCCGCACCGAACCCGTCCGCATCATCAAGGGGCGCAACGGCGAGGGCGGGGCGCTGGAGTTGCGCGTCGACGGGCCGGTCGCCTCGCTGATCCAGCACCAGGCGCCGCAGATCACCGCCCGGCTCGACATGTTGCTGGGCAAGGGCGTGGTCACCCGCCTGCGGATCGTGCAGGGCCCGGTCAAGGCGCCCGCCGCCGCGCCGTCGACGCGCCTGCGCCGCAAGCCGCCGCTGGACGCGGCGCTGGAGAAGCAGCTGGCCGACAGCCTGGCCGAACAGCCGGACGGGGCGCTCAAGCAGGCCCTGCTGAAGCTTGGTCGCGGGGTCCTCTCGTCCGAGCGCTAGAGACGGGATCCAGCCATTGACAAGGCCGGCCTGCTCACGCTCATGACGCTGGTCACGGTTGCGCCTTTTTCGCCGCCTACCGAGAATCGGGTTTAACCTCTCCATCGACCGCCAAGGGGCCATTTCATGCGTTCGCTGATCAGCCGAGTCACCATCGTCGCCGCCCTTGCGGCCAGCCTCGCGGCCTGCTCGCCCAAGAGCACCGAGGTCACGGCTGAGGACATGGTCCTGGGCGATCCGAACGCCAAGGTCACGGTCATCGAGTACGCCTCGGTCGCCTGCCCGCACTGCGCGACCTGGAACGCCGAAGTCTTCCCGGCCTTCAAGGCCAAGTACATCGACACCGGCAAGGTGAAGTACGTCCACCGCGACGCCCTGACCGGCGAACCGCGCCTGGCCAACGCCGGCGCCATGCTGGCCCGCTGCGCCGGCAAGGATAAGTACTTCCAGGTCACCGAAGCCCTGTACCGCGCCCAGACCGCCATCTTCACCAGCGGCGACATCCGCGGCGAGCTGCTGACCATCGCCCAGGCCGCCGGCATGAACGAAGCCCAGTTCAACGCCTGCCTCAGCGACGAAAACGCCGCCAAGTCGGCCGAGCGCATCGAGAAGATGATGTCGGACAACAACATCCGCGGCACCCCGACCTTCGAGGTCAACGGCAAGCGCCTGGGCGGCGAAGAGGGCGGCGAGCAGACCCTGGCCCAGCTGGACGCCGCGATCGCGGAAGCCTCCAAGTAATGACCCTGGATCGGCGCATCCTGATCGCCAGCGGCCTCGCCCTCACGGCGGGGCCTTCGGTCGCACGCGCCCGGTCGCTGCCGCCCGCGCCGGGCGACATGGTGCTGGGCGCGGCCACCGCGCCCGTGCAGTTCGTGGTCTACGCCTCGGCCAGCTGCAATCACTGCGCCCACTGGTGGACCACCGAGCAGCCGCAGATCCGCAAGGCGTTCATCGACACTGGCAAGGTGCGCCTGGTCTTCCGCGAGTTCCTGACGCCGCCGAATGAGTTCGCCGCCGCCGGCTTCCTGCTGGCCCGGCGCGTGCCGGGAAAGTATTTCGAAGTCCTCACGACCGTCTTCCAGAAGCAGGCGGCGATCTTCGAGAGCGGGCGCCTATGGGAAGGCCTGCTGGCGATCGGCCAGCAATACGGCCTGACCGAGGCCCAGTTCACCGCCGCCATGAACGACACCAAGGCGCTGGACGGGGTCAATACGCGCTTCCGCCGGGCGATCGGCGAGGATCAGGTCCAGGTGACCCCCACCTTCTTCGTCAACGGCGCCCCCTATGAGGGCGAGGCTGACCTGGCCGCGCTGTCCAAGATCTTCGCCCTGGCGGCGAAGGGCTAGGGATCGGAAGGGACCGCCTCCGTGCAGTTCCAGCGCCTCCGCCTGTCGGGCTTCAAGTCCTTTGTCGAGCCGACCGAGTTCCGGATCGAGCCGGGACTGACCGGCATCGTCGGCCCGAACGGCTGCGGCAAGTCCAACCTCCTGGAAGCCCTGCGCTGGGTGATGGGCGCCAACTCGGCCAAGGCGATGCGGGCCGGGGGCATGGACGACGTGATCTTCGCCGGCAGCGGCGCGCGCCCCGCCCGCAACCACGCCGACGTCACCCTGACCATCGACAACGCCGACCGCACAGCCCCGGCCCAGTTCAATGACGACCCGATTCTGGAAGTCGTCCGTCGCATCGATCGCGGCGAGGGCTCCACCTACAGGATCAACGGCCGCGAGGTGCGGGCGCGCGACGTCCAGCTGCTGTTCGCCGACGCCTCGACGGGCGCCAACTCGCCGGCCCTGGTGCGGCAGGGCCAGATCAGCGAGCTGATCGGCGCCAAGCCGCAGAACCGCCGCCGCATCCTGGAAGAGGCGGCCGGGGTCTCTGGCCTGCACACACGCCGCCACGAGGCCGAACTGCGCCTGCGGGCCGCCGAGACCAATCTCTCACGCCTGGAGGACGTGGCGCGCGAGCTGGAAACCGCGCTGAACCGGCTTCGCCGCGAGGCCCGTCAGGCCGAGAAGTACAAGCGCCTGTCGGCCGAGATCCGCGCCGTGCAGGGCGCGGTGCTCTACGCCCGCTGGACCGAGGCCCGCGACCACCTCGAACGCACCACCAGCGAGGCCACGGCCGCCGCGCGCCTGGTCGAAGAGACCGCCCGCGCCAGCGCCGCCGCCCAGGTGGCGATCACCGAGGCGGAAGGCGCCATGCCGCCGTTGCGCGAAGAGGCGACCATCGCCCAGGCGATCCTCGGCCAGCTGGCGATCCAGAAGGACCGCGCCGAGCGCGAGGCCGAGGCCGCCGCCGCGGAGTTCGAGCGCCTGTCGAACGACCTTGCCCGCATCGACGCCGACCGCGCCCGAGAAGCGCAAGGCAAGGACGACGCCGCCGCCGCCCTCGCCCGGATCGAGCCGGAGCTGGAGGAAGTCCGCGCCCTGGTCGCCGCCGCGCCCGAGCGGGGGCCGGAGCTGGCCGCCGCCGCCAAGGCCGCCGAAGAAGCTCGCGCCGCCGCCGAGGCCGCCGTCGAGCAGTTGGCCGCCAGGGTCGCGGCCGAGGAAGCGCAAGGCCGCGCCGCCGCCGCGCGCCTCTCCGAGGCCGAAGCCCGCGCCAACCGCACCAACCGCGCCCTGGATCAGGCCCGCGCCGAGCGCGCCGCCGTCGGTCCCGAGGTCGACCCGGCCGCCGCCGACGCGCGCCAGCGCTTCGCCAACGCCGAAGCCGCCCTCGCCGCCGCACGCGCCGCCCTGGAAGAGGCGGAAACCGCCCGCGTGAAGGCCGCTGAGCAGGAAGCCCAGGCCCGTCAGCTGGCGCGCAGCGTCGAGGACCAGCTGGGCCGCCTGCGGACCGAGGCGCGGGGCCTGGCGCAGCTGACCGCGCCGCGCACCAAGAGCGGCCACGCCCCGGCGCTGGACAGCGTCTCGCCCGACAAGGGCTATGGCGCGGCCCTGGCCGCCGCCCTGGGCGATGATCTCGACGCTGCGCTCGATCCGAAGGCGCCCTCGTACTGGGGCGGCGCCGAAGCGCCCGCGCCAGTGTGGCCCGAGGGCGCCGAGCCCCTGGCGCCGCTGGTCAAGGCGCCGCCGGCCCTGGCCGCCCGCCTCTCGCACGTAGCCGTGGTCACCCGCGCCAACGGCGATCGCCTGCAAAAAGAGCTGAAGCCGGGCATGCGCCTGGTCTCGAAGGACGGCGACCTCTGGCGCTGGGACGGCTTTGTGGCCCGCGCGGACGCGCCCCGCCCTGCGGCCGTGCGGCTGGAGCAACGCACGCGGCTGGCCGAGGTCGAGGCCGAGATCGACGTCATGGCGCCCCGCGCCGAGGCCACCACCATCGCGCTGAAGTCGGCCGCCGATCGCCTGCGCGCGGCCGAGGACCTGCTGCGCGACAAGCGGCGCGGCCCGCCCGACGCCGAGCGGCTGCTCACCCAGGCCCGAGAGCAGGTCGCCAAGTTCGAGCGCGAACAGGCCCTGCGCGCCGCCCGCGCCCAGTCGCTGGACGACACCATCGCCCGCTTCGAGGCCGAGAAGCTCGAGGCCGACGCCGCCCTGACCGAGGCGCGTGAGGCCCATGCCGTCGCCCAGACCTCAGGCGACCTGCAGCCGCAGCTCGCCGAAGCCCGCCAAGCCGCCGCCCAGGCCCGCGAGGCCGCGAGCGCGGCGCGGACAGCCCTTGATGTCGAGACCCGCGAGCGCGCCGGCCGCCAGCGCCGCCTCGAAAGCCTGGAGCGCGACCGCGCCGACTGGAGCAAGCGCGCCGACGCGGCCGCAAAACGCGCCGAGGCGCTCGAAGGCGACCGCGTGAAAGCCGCGGCCGCCCTGGAAGCCGCCCGCGAGGCGCCGGCCGCCTTGCAGGAAAAGTTGGTGGCGCTGCTTGACGAGTTCGCCGCCGCCGAGGCGCGTCGCGCCAAGGCCAGCGACGCCCTGGAGACCGCCGAGACCACCCGGCTGAACGCCGACCGCGCCGCGCGCGCCGCCGAACAGGCCGCCGGCGAGGCGCGCGAAAAGCGGGCGGCCCTGGTCGCGCACCTGGACGGCGCCCGCCAGCGCTTCGCCGAGGTCGCCTCGGCCATCCGCGAACAAGCCCGCATGGAGCCCGAGGAGCTGGGTCGCCATGTCGCCGGCGAGGCGGTGGCTGTGCCGAAGGACGCCGCCGGCGTCGAGGCCCACCTGTTCGCCCTGGAGCGCGAGCGCGACGCGATCGGTCCGGTGAACCTGCGCGCCGAGGAGGAGGCGCAGGAATACGCCGGCCGCCTGGAGACCATGCGCAGCGAGCGCGCCGATCTCTCGGGCGCGGTGACCAAGCTCCGGGCCGGGATCGAAGAGTTGAACGCCGAGGGCCGCGAGCGCCTGCTGGCCGCCTTCGGCGTGATCAACGCCAACTTCCAGACCCTCTTCCAGGCGCTGTTCGGCGGCGGCCAGGCCGAGCTGAAGCTGATCGAAAGCGACGACCCGCTGGAAGCGGGCCTGGAGATCTTCGCCTGCCCGCCCGGCAAGCGCATGGCCAGCATGAGCCTGATGAGCGGCGGCGAGCAGGCCCTGACCGCCAGCGCCCTGATCTTCGGCGTGTTCCTGGCCAACCCGGCGCCGATCTGCGTGCTGGACGAAGTCGATGCCCCGCTCGATGACGCCAATGTCGACCGCTACTGCAACATGCTCGACGAGATGCGCCGCCGCACCCAGACGCGCTTCATCGCCATCACCCACAACCCGGTGACCATGAGCCGCATGGACCGCCTGTTCGGCGTGACCATGGCCGAGCGCGGGGTGAGCCAACTGGTCAGCGTGGACCTGAGCACGGCGGAAAAGCTGGTGGCGGCTTAAAAATCCTCTCCCCGTGGGAGAGGTGTCGGCGCAGCCGACGGAGAAGGGAAAGACCAGGCCAGGACAACGTCCCCCTCCGGCCCTTCGGGCCACCTCCCCCTCTGGGGGGAGGATTTAGAACCCCACCGCCATCCGCAGCGGGTTGGCCGGATCGGCCAGCAGCTTCACGGCCATGGCGCACGAGATCACAACCAGCAGAGGTCGGATCAGCTTGGGCCCAAATCGCATCGCCAGGCGCGAACCCACCTGCGCGCCGATGAACGCTCCCGCGGCCATGGCCAGGCCCACGGGCCAGACGACCGCGCCCTTCACCGTGAACAGCAAGAGGCTGCCCAGGTTGCTGGCGGCGTTGGCGAGCTTGGTGTGGGCGGTGGCCTTCAGCGCGCCGTAGCCCAGCAGGGTGACGATCGCGACCATGTAAAAGGCCCCCGCGCCGGGTCCGAAGATCCCGTCATAGAAGCCGACCATCGGCGCGACAAAGCAGGCGAACGGGACAAGGGCCATCCGCGGCTGAACGTCCTCGGCCTTGATCGCCCGGGAGAAGCCGAAATAGAGCGCGATCGCGATCAGCAGCAGCGGCACGATCGCGCGCAGAAGCTCGGGCGACAGCAGGCTGGCGCAGAGCGCGCCGCCAAGACCCGACAGGGCGGCCGCGCCGGCGACCGGCAAGGCCGCCTTCCAGTCGATCAGGCCACGCCGGGCGAAGGCGCTGGTCGAGGACAGAGCGCTGATCGCGCCTTGCAGCTTGTTGGTGCCCAGGGCCTGGACCGGCGACAGGCCGGCCAGCAGCAGCGCCGGCAGAGTCACGAGCCCGCCGCCGCCAGCAATGGCGTCGAGCGCGCCCGCCAGGGCGGCGACCACGAACAGGCTGGCGAGGACGTCGAGTGATACCATCAGCCGCTCATGGTCTTGTTCAGCCACGGGCGCAAAGAAAAAGGGGCCCCGAAGGACCCCTTATCGATCTTAGCCCAGCAGGCTGGCCCACTGGTGGGCGCGAGACGCCTTGCTGTTGGTCGTCTTGCCCAAGGCGCGCAGTTCATCGCGCTCTTTGGCCTTTTCTTCCTTGCGGACGCGCATCTCGGCGGCTTCGAGGGCCTTGCGCTCCTTGCGCTCGGCGCGCTTGACGGCCATCAGTTCTTCCTGGCGCGCCAGGGCTTCGAGACGGGCTTTTTCCTTGGCTTCGGCGCGGGCGGCGCGGACGGCCTCGAGTTCGGCGGCGCGGAGCTCTTCGCGCTTGTCGAAATCGGGATCCTGGACCGTCGGCTTGGCCTTGAACTTGGCCAACATGGCCTTTTTGGCTTCCTGCTGGGCAGAAATACGATCGGCGAATCCGGTGTTCTTCAGGTGCGACATGAATCTTCGTGTTGTTTGGAGGCGGCGGCTCTTAAGCCCAGATTGACGAAAAAATCAATGCGTCATCGGGCTCCGCCGCTCCTTGCCTAGGGGAAGCGACGCTTAAAGGGCACAGGTCAGATAGGGGCGGCGTGTGACATTTGATAGAGCCCCGTCGAAATGACGCAGTGGAACTGCCCCGCCAGGGGTTCGGGAGGGCCTCTCCCCCACAACGCGCCACCCCGGGCGGGCGCGATCAGGGGATGGTTTTGCCTCTCCCCGGGCAGGGCGACGAAATCCTTAAGTATTACCGTCACTTGCCAGGAAAATCGCTCACCTTGACGCACCGCAGCGAGGTCTATAGGTTCCGCGCCGATCAAGCCGGCTGGAAAAGCGCCTCGTTTTGGCGCGTCCTCGGCGTTTTCGGACCTGCCGCTTCCCATGCCCAAGGCCGACGAACCGAACGACAAGGCTCTCGAAAGCCTGGACGCTCGGCTCGACGCATTTGAGGCGAGGAAGGCGGCGGAAAAGCCTTCGAAGGCCACGTCCGAAAGAGCCACGCAGGACGGCTACCGTCTGCTGGCGGACTTGATCGGGGGCGTACTGGTGGGGGTCGGCTTCGGCTGGCTGCTTGATCGTTACGCTCACACGAGCCCTTGGGGCATGGTCGGCGGTCTGCTGATCGGTCTGGGGCTCGCGATTTTCTCCATCGTCCGCAAGGCGATGAAACTGAGCGCGCAGGCGTCGGCGCCGTCCCCGCAAGGGAACGCCGACGGAGACACGGGAGGCGGGTCTACCGCCCCCAAGCAGAAGAGAGACTAGGGCCGATGGCCGATCCGATGCACCAGTTCCAGATCCAGAAGATCGTGGAACTGCCCACCGTGACCGTTCCTGGCCTCGGCGCCATTGACCTGTCGATCACGAACTCCGTGGCCGCCATGATGTCGGCCGCGCTGTTGATCATCGGCTTCTACGCCCTGTCGGCGAAGAAGGCCGTGGTTCCGGGCCGCCTGCAGGCGGTCGGCGAGATGCTCTACGGACTGGTCGATGGCTTGGCCGAGTCGATCATCGGCCACGACGGCAAGAAGTTCCTGCCCTTCATCTTCACGCTCTTCGCGTTCGTGCTGTTCATGAACGTCCAAGGCATGTTCCTGGTGTTCACCGCCACCTCGCAACTGGCCGTGACCCTGACGCTGGGCCTGATGGTCATCCTGACTGTGGTCGCGGTCGGCTTCGCCAAGAACGGCATCAAGTTCTTCAAGCTGTTCGCCCCGTCGGGCGTTCCGTGGCCGCTGTATTTCCTGCTCGTGCCGATCGAGATCCTGTCGTTCCTGATCCGCCCGATCACCCTGGGCCTGCGTCTGTTCGGCAACATGCTGGGCGGTCACGTGGTGCTGAAGATCTTCGCCGGTTTCGTGGTCGCCCTGGGCGGTCTCGGCGTGCTGGGCTGGGCCGGTGCGGCCCTGGCCCTGACCTCGGTCGTCGCCCTGACGGCCCTCGAGTTCATGGTGGCCTTCCTGCAGGCCTTCGTGTTCGCGGTGCTTGCCTGCGTCTACATCAACGACGTCGTGCACCTCGACAGCCACTGATCAACCTTTAGTCTTTCAACCTACATACCCTTCCTAAGGAGTCTCAATCATGGACGCTGCTGCTGCTAAGTACATCGGCGCTGGTCTGGCGATGCTGGGCATGATCGGCGCGGGCGTTGGCCTGGGCGTGATGTTCGGTAACTACTTCCAAGGCGCTCTGCGTAACCCGACCGCCGCCGCTCAAGAGCGCCCGATGCTCTTCCTGGGCATGGCGCTGACGGAAGCCCTGGGCATCTTCGCCCTGGTTATCGCCTTCCTGATCCTGTTCTCGTAATCCGACCCCTGGGGCGCGGCGCTTCATCGGAAGCGACGCGCCCCATGCTTTTGTTTTCTCGCGCTTCCTGGAGCGGGTCGGAACACGGCCCGCTCCAAGCGCACTAGCTGAGAGGCGCCCTCGCCCATGGCGACGGAACATCACGGCACGACCGAGACGACGGAAGCCCCCCAGAAGCACGAAAGCGGCGGCCTTCCGCAGCTGCAGTTCGAGCACTGGGGTGGTCAGATCGTCTGGCTGCTCATCATCTTCGCCGTTCTCTATGCGGTGCTGTCGAAGGGCCTGCTGCCCCGGGTCAGCGGCGCGATCGACGAGCGCGGCGCCAAGATCGCCGGCGACATCGCCGACGCCCGTCGCATGAAGGACGAGGCTGAAGCCCAGGCTCGCGCCGCGGCGGCGGAAGTCGCCGAAGCCCGCGCCAAGGCCCAGAAGACCGCTGCGGACGCCAAGGCCAAGGCTTCGGCCGAAGCCGCCGAGCGTCAGGCCAAGGAAGAGGCCGTCCTGGCCGAGAAGCTGGCTGCGGCCGAGGCTTCGATCCAGACCGCTCGCGACCGGGCCATGAGCCAGGTCCGCGTGGTGGCCGAAGAGACGGCCGGCGCGATCGTCGAGAAGCTGACGGGCAAGGCGGCTTCGGCCGCCGAGCTGAAGTCGGCTCTGGCCTAAGGAGCGAACCATGGAACACCAATCCCTGTTCAGCTTCTCGAACCCGGAGTTCTGGGTTCTGGGCGCCCTGGTGATCTTCTTCGGCCTGCTGATCTTCTTGAAGGTCCTGCCGGGCGCGCTGTTTGGCGCTCTGGACGGCTACGCCGCCAAGATCAAGGCCGAGCTCGACGAAGCCCAGCAACTGCGTGAAGAGGCCCAGGCCCTGCTCGCGGACGTGAAGGCCCAGCGCGAGGACGCCGAGCGTCAGGCCGTCAGCATGCTGGAAGCCGCCAAGGCCGACGCCAAGCGTCTGGCCGAGGAAGCCAAGGAAAAGCTCGAAGAGCAGATCAAGCGCCGCGCCGAGATGGCCGAACGCAAGATCGCCCAGGCCGAGGCGCAAGCCGCCGCGGACGTTAAGGCCGCTGCGGTGGATCTCGCCGCTCAAGCCGCTGAAACCGTCCTGGCCGCCCGTCTCGCGGGCGCCAAGGGCGACGCTCTGGTCGACGCCGCGATCAGCCAGATGGGCGCCAAGCTGCAATAGCCGCCGGTCTCATCGGGTAGACAAACAGAAGGGCGCGGATCGCAAGGTCCGCGCCCTTTCTCTTGGGCGGTGTGTTGGAGCGGAGGGAAGGCTGCTGGGAAGCGGACATCGCTAAATTCGGCGATGGGTGGAAGTCGGAAAGGCCGCAGGCCCCCACCGGACCATGCTTCGCATGGTCGTCCGCCCCCATAGGGGGCAGAAGGTGCGCTTCCTTCTTCCCCCTCCGGGGGAGGAG
>NZ_JAVDXI010000005.1:0-393807 GCF_031457805.1 Caulobacter sp. BE264
TATCCGAGGGGCTGGAGGCTCAGGCTCTGCGACTGTTCGCATTCGCCGGGCGACTAACCGTAAGTCATACGACTAACCCCCACACCTCAAAATCGTTTGTGGGGCCGTTTACTCCGCCTTCTTGCTGCTCTTGGCGGCGATCCGCTGGGCCTCTTCGACCGCATCAAGCATCTGGTCGAGGGCCTTGCGGATGAAGGCGGCGCGGCCCTTCTCGCCGACGATCGCGTCCAGGCGGGCCAGGGCCTTGGCGTCAATGCTGATGTGCGTTCGGATGTAGTCGAGGCGTGGCCTGCCCACGTCGCCCTCCCTGGTCGAGGGCTTCACCATAGCGGCAAGGCGTAAATAGACGGCGCCGAGAATTGACGACCAAAATGGGGCCGTTTATAACGGCGGCTGTTCAGATCCTTCCCACACGCCAGCGGGGACGCGGGAAGGTCGGGCGAGTGGCGACACCGTCCTAATCATGTGCTGGGCGAGCGCCGGGGGCTTC
Source organism: Caulobacter sp. BE264 (assembly GCF_031457805.1). NCBI lineage: Bacteria > Pseudomonadati > Pseudomonadota > Alphaproteobacteria > Caulobacterales > Caulobacteraceae > Caulobacter > Caulobacter sp. BE264. Next base: position 491 of record NZ_JAVDXI010000005.1, read on the forward strand.
CGCTGGGAACCTGGACGTGCCGCAGGAAGAGAGGGAAGGCCTCCCTCCCAGAAGGTGGAAAGCCTTCACCAGTTCCGGCCGCAAGGCCACAGAGTTTTCGGCGACCTACGGCGCTTCGGCGCTCAAGCCGGTGAAGAGGTTGATCACCTCGGAGGCCGCGTGAAAGGGGTTCCGGCCCCGGAAATCTCGGAGGGCGCTGCGGGTACGGGCATGGTCGCCAACGCCGCAGAGTGCTCGACCGCTCGGTTCGTCCGGCGGAGATAGATCCCGTGCGAACGGGGAGGGTTGATGGAAGCTCCGTGGATGTGGGCGACCGGACTTCCCCTAGTAGGCCTGCAGCGCGGCGGTGCGCTGTCCACTAGGCGCCGGGTGTGACGGCGTCAGAGGCTTAGGCCGCGCCGGGGTGAAATCCCCCGGCAACCTCACCAGCATCACCTAAAAAGCCCAATCCGCCGCTGGATAAAAGGCGGGGGTAAGAGGCGCAGCTTATTCGCGGCGGTCGCGGGCCTTCACGGCAGTTTCCGCCACCCGTAACGCGCCCTCCAGCGCCTCGCGGATGAAGTCCGATCGCTTCTGCGCCCCGACCAGGGCGTCGATCCGATCGGGCATATCGGCGGGAAGGTTCACCGATACGCGCTTCACATTGAGAGATGGGCGGCCCATCGGCACTCCTTTGACCAGGCCGCAGGGTAAGCGAAAACGGTAAATAGGAGGCGCCGCATATTGACGGCGTAACCTGCGCTGGATATGCCTTCATTCGAAACGACGCCCGCAAGGGCAGCGTGCTGAAGCTCCGACTAGGGTTGGCGATGGCCTCCCAACCAAGCTTTACCCGGTCCCACGTCGGACAAGGCCGGGGTCGAGGTGGCCGATATGATTGCCTGCGGGGACGGGCTTAGCCATCAATCCCCGGAAGATCCCGTGCGAACGGGGAGGGTTGATGGAAGCTCCGTGGATGTGGGCGACCGGACTTCCCCTAGTAGGCCTGCAGCGCGGCGGTGCGCTGTCCACTAGGCGCCGGGTGTGACGGCGTCAGAGGCTTAGGCCGCGCCGGGGTGAAATCCCCCGGCAACCTCACCAGCATCACCTAAAAAGCCCAATCCGCCGCCGGATAGAAGGTGGGCGTCTAGGCGCCCCCACAGTCAGCCCGCCTGGTCGGGGTCGGCGGCCTTCTCGGCCTCGGCCTTGACCAGCGCGGCCTCGATCGCCTGGCGGATAAATCCCGACCGGCGATGCTGGCCCACAACCGCGTCTATCCGCTCCAGGATCTCCGGCGTCAGCTGAACGCCTACCTGCTTCACGTTGAGTTTAGGTCGCCCCATAATTGTATCTCCTGTTATCCGCCGGCCCGAGCCGCAAGGGTTAAACCTTACGGTTTATATCCGGTTAAGGACATGGAACAGGAACGCACCTTCAAGGCCGCCGCCGACAGCTACGTCCAGCACGGCGGCGAGCAACGCTACCTTTCACCCCTTGTTGCGAGGTTCGGCGCCGAGCTGGTTACGGCCATCACGCCGCTGCAGGTCCGCAACGCGGCGATCGACATGCTGCCCAACGCTGCGCCCTCGACGCGGAATCGCCAGATCATCACCCCGACCCGGGCGGTGCTCTACCACGCGCATGATCTGGGCTGGCGCCTGCCGGCCAGGATCCGGCTCTTCCCGGCGCCGAAGCAACGCAAGACGGTCCCGGCCAATCGGCGCTGGCTGGAACGGTTTGTCGACCAGTGCGACGCGGATGGCCTCAAGCACCTGGCCGCGCTGGCCCTGATGATGAACCTGACGGGCGCACGGGTCTCAGAAGCGATCGCGCTCGAGGGCCAGGATGTCGATCTGCGCCAGCGCACGGCCATGCTGGTCAAGACCAAGACCGACGTCATGAGCCTGCGCTATCTGCCCGACCACCTGGTGGAGCGGATCCGCGAGCTGGATCCTCGGCCGGGCGTCCGGGTGTTTCGCTACACCAGCCGGTTTTCGGTCAACGAGCGGATCGCCGCCGTGTGCAGGCGAGCGGGCCTGCCCTACAAGTCGTCGCATACGGTCGGCCGCCATGCCTTCGCGACCAACGCCTTGAACGCCGGTGTCTCGGTCCGCGTCGCGATGGACGCCGGTGGTTGGAAGTCTTCAACCATCTTCCTTGAGACCTATGCCCACAGCCTTAACGCGGGCCGGACCGTGATGGATCGGTTCAACGCCATTCACCAGCAGGACCAGTGCTGATGTGGCCCCGCGAACCGCCCTAGTGCTTGAAAGGAGACAAGGCCCATGGCCGACAACTCGGGGGATCCCCAGCTGATGACCCTGCTGGGAAAGCTCGCGCCGATGACGCCAGGCGTCGCCGGCGCGGTGCTGTCTCTGGCCTTCGGCGAAAAGCTGACGGTAAGGGGCAAGACGCTGAGCGTCGTCATCGGCCTGGCGGCTGCGCTGTGGATCGCCCCGGCGATCGTCGCAGTCTCGAGCGCCTTGTGGCCCTGGGGGCGCTTCCCGATGGAGCTGGGCAGCGCGGTGACCTTCCTGACGGGCCTGCTGGGCATGATCGCCTTGGCGGGTTTGGCCCAGGCGGTCGGCAAGTACTCGGGTGATCCGCTGAAGCTTATCAAGTTCGAGGTCGGCGGCTTTCGGATCGGCAGCAACACCGGGGAGGGCTAAGCCATGCTGCTCTGGATCGGAATCGTACTGACGGCGGCGATTGTCGTAGTGATCGTCGCAGTGGTGGCCTTGGGCTGGGTTGATCATCTGAGCCAAGCCCAGCGCTTGGGCCTGACGGCGATCGCCGGCGGGCTGATCTGGGCGGGCCCGCGCCGCGCCATGGCTCTCGACCCGGGCCTTGGCGATATCTTCCTGCTGGCGGGCCTATTGACCTTCCTGCTGGCCACATTCTGGCGCGAGCTCTGGATCCATCTCGACGCCCTGGACGGCCAGGCCGACGGCCGCATCGGCCGCTAGCCTTTAGTGGCTCTGCGAGCGCCGCTCGCAATTCCCCTCAAACTGCACAAAGGAGGCCGCGCCATGCAGATGAGCGCGCACTTCACGCTGGCCGAAATGACGGTGAGCGCAAACGCCCAGCGCCTGGGTCTCGATAACACCCCTCCCCCCGACATCATCGCGCGCTTGAAGGTCGTCGCCGCGCAAATGGAGCGCGTCCGCGAGGCGCTGGGCGGCAAACCGGTGAGGATCACCAGCTGCTACCGCTCGCCGGCTGTGAATCGCGCTGCAGGGGGCGCGAAAGCCTCGGCGCATCTCGAGGGCTGGGCGGTTGACTTCGTCTGTCCTGAGTTCGGATCTCCGCTCGCGATCGCGCAGCGCGTGGCCCGGTCAGCCATCAGCTTTGACCAGCTGATTCATGAGCATGGCGTGTGGGTCCACATCAGCTTCGATCCGCGCCGGCGGGGCCAGCTGCTGACGATCGACAAGGGCGGCACGCGCGAAGGCCTGCATGAGGCGCGTCGATGATCGCCGCCGGCATGGCGCTGCGCGCCGCGCCCTGGGCGTTGGCGATCGGGCTTGGCCTGTTGGCCCTAAATCAGCACGACCAGCTGGTGACCTGGCGCCTCAAGGACAAGGACCAGCAGGCGCGCGAATACAACCTCCGCCGCGACGTCGCCGACCGCGATCGCCAGATCCTGGACCGTGCCGCCGGCGAAGCCGACGATCGGGGCCAGGCTGACAGGTCGTGCGTCGCCGAGATCTCCTCCGCATTTCAGAAGGGCGTGGCTGTCGGCCGCGCGATCAACCATGCGAAAACACCGACTGCTGCCGCTCCTGGCCGTCAGCCTGCTGCTGGCGGCGTGCTCGACTACCGGCAAGCCTGGGAAGTCGACGCCTTCAAGCCCGCTGCCCCCGGATCCGCCGCCGGCAGCGATCTGCGCGCCCCTCGAGGCTGAACCCCTGCCGCCCGCCGGCGTCGATCGGGATCTGGTCTATCAGGCGATCGTGGCGGCCCTGGGCGACGAGGCGGCCGTGGCCTTCCTGCAGTGGCGCGAAAGCGATTGGCCCGCCTGGGCGCGGCGCGGCTGGCGGCGCCTCGAGCAGGGCCAGGCGCGCTGTACGCCGCCGCCCGAGATCCGAAAACGACCCTAGCCCGGCGTCGGCCGGGCCGATCAACACACCAGGTGCTCGCCTCAATGGCTCGAGCGCTCCAACAAAGCCCCGCCGGCTCGCGCTGGCGGGGCTTTTTTATTGCGCTCGGCGGCTCTCTATCGAGCTCGGCCGCGCCACCCTCGCCGCCGTTCGGCTAGCCCCTCTTCAAGCGCCAGGCAGGACCAGGTGCTGAAGGGGCAACTGCTCGCCGCCTATCCCCCGCACCCCCTGGTTTGATTTGAACGGCATCTGGCGAAGTGGTTCGCCAGATCCTTACAGGCACACAGCACGCGGCATCGGTCGCCGCGCTCTATTCGGGCCGCGCGGCCGCCGTGAGGCCGCGAAGCTGGGAACCAAACTGGGAACCAACGCAGGAAATGGCCTACTCTGGACGTCCGTCGAGGTCGTCTAACGTGCTGATTTTGCTTGGAAAAGGCGATGGTGGACGCGACAGGGATTGAACCTGTGACCCCTACGATGTCAACGTAGTGCTCTCCCGCTGAGCTACGCGTCCGCCGAAGCGATCCGAAGCGTCTTCGAGAAGACGTCCCGGCCGGGAAGGTGTGGGGGTATAGCGGCGGCTCGCGGACTGCGCAAGCCGCCTGTCGAAACTTTTTCTCGGGTCAGGCCGCCATCATCTTTTCGACCTCGGCGACGAGGTCGCGCAGGTGCACGGGCTTGGACAGCACCTTGGCGCCGGCGGGGGCGCGGTCCTGGGCCGAGAGGGCCACGGCGGCGAAGCCGGTGATGAACATGATGCGCAGGGACGGGTCGCGCGCGGCGGCCTGGCGGGCCACCTCGATGCCGTCCATGCCGGGCATGACGATGTCGGTCAGCAAGAGGTCCCAGGGATGGTCCAGATGCTGGACGGCCTCTTCGCCGTCGGCGCAGGCCTGGACTTCGAAGCCGGCGCGTTCCAGCGCTCGGGCCAGGAAGCCCCGCAGGGAATCGTCGTCTTCGGCGAGGAGGATGCGGGCCATGGGGTCACGTGTCCGGGTCAAGATCGTCGATAGAGGATCCACCTTAGCGTCATGTCCGTAAATCGGGGATGAACCTAAACGTCGCGGCTGTGGATGGTTCGACCACGGCGATTGCGATTTGACCCCGCGCCGCGAGCCTTCGATGATGAAGCATGAGCGCGTGGCGGCCCCTTTCAACGGATGAGCTTTCGACCCCGCCGCTGGAGACCTTTGGCGGGCCGGCGTTCGAGGTGCTGCGCGCCGCGCCCGCCGGCGCGCCCGCGCCGACCGGCCTTGTGTTCGCCTCGCCCCATTCGGGCAGCGTCTATCCGGCCGACATGGTCGCCGCCGTTCGCCTGCCGCTCGACACCCTGCGCGCGTCCGAGGATGCGTTCGTGGACCAGATCATCGGCGCCGCGCCAAGTCGGGGGGTGAGCGTGGTCCGGGCCCGCTTCGCCCGCGCGTATGTCGATCTGAACCGCGAGCCCTGGGAGCTGGACCCCGCGATGTTCGACGAGGATCTGCCCGACTACGCGCAGGGCCGATCGGCGCGCGTCGCCGCAGGCCTGGGAACCATCCCGCGCCTCGCCGGCGAAGGTCGACCGATCTATGGCCGCAAGCTGTCGTTCGGCGAGGCCAAGGCGAGGGTCGAACTGGCGCACCGTCCCTATCATGACGCGCTGGATCGGCAGTTGGCCGCTGCGCGCGCGGCGCACGGCGCGGCCATCCTGATCGACTGGCACTCGATGCCGGCCGCCGCCGCGCGGGGCCAGCGCTCCAGGACGGGCGGCGCCTGCGACATCGTGCTGGGCGACCGCTTCGGCGCGGCCTGCTCGCCGAAGCTGACGGCTCTGGTCGAGCGGGAGCTCGAAGCGCTGGGCTATAATGTGGTCCGCAACGCGCCTTACGCCGGTGGCTACACCACAGAGCACTACGGGCGCCCCGCCAGGCGGACTCACGCCCTGCAGATCGAGATCAATAGGGCGCTCTATATGGACGAGACCACCCGCGAGCCGACCGAAGGGCTGGCGAGGCTGACGCGCGACGCCGAGACCTTGACTCTCGCCCTCGCCGGCATGGATCTGGGTGCCTTGCGCTGAGCCGGCGATCTAGCGAGTCGCGCCCTCAAGTGGCGGCAGGGCGAAGCGGATGGTGATTCCCGACAGGCGGCGGGAGACCTGCACCGCGTTCGCCCCCGACACATCGACCTGATAGTAGGTCATCGCGACCAGAGCCGCGCCGCCAAAGCCTAGCCCTCGGGGGTTCTCCGCGGTGACGGCGCAGTCGCCCAGGCTTCCATCCCGCCGGATCGTGCATTGCGCCGTCGCCGCGCCCTCGACGCCGGCTCTGCGCGCCGTGGCGGGGAAGAGTTGCGCCAGGAGTTCGGGACTGGGAGCCTTGAGCACCTTCAGAGGCGGCGGCCTGCTCTGCGGCGCGCTGTTGGATGGCGCCTGAGCGGCGCCAGGCCCGGCCCATAGCGCCAAGGCCGCCAAGGCGACGGCGGTGATCCCGCGTTTGCGACCCAAAGCGCTCCCCCCGGTGGGCTTCGTAGGGGCGAGTAGCACCGATGGCGAAGACAGTGTCAAACCGCGCTGCGACGGGGGCTACCCGACCTGAGGACGGCGCGCCGGGGCGGAATCCAAAAAAAAGCCCGGCGAAACCGCCGGGCCAGTTCATTAGGGAGGAAACGCCCAGGAAGGGCAGAAGCGGCAGCGCCGCCTCACAGGATTGTTTTTAGAGTGCGGCGCAAAATTAGGCAAGCAGAAAACAAGTGTTCGACGTCATTTTTTTGAAGCCCATCCTCGCAAAACCCCTTTCCCTAAAGGGGAAGTAGAACGGCGCTCTTTCAAATCGCCCAAAATATAGGCATATTGCACTGCACAATTTGTTGCGTTTGAAACCGTCTCGTATGAGATCGAGGCGCAAACCCAGGCCAGACAAGACTTTCGCGATGACACCGGTGTCGCGCGACAAGTGTTCCTGACGGTGAGGGGTGGATAAATTGAACGCATTCGCGTAAAAGCCGCGCGCCTGACGACCGAAGCGTCATCTCCTATTCCTCCCGAAAGCCCGTCCGCCCCCATGTCCATGCGAAATATCGCCATCATCGCGCACGTCGATCATGGCAAGACCACCCTCGTCGATCAGCTGCTCGCCCAGTCCGGCGTGTTCCGCGCCAACGAAGCCACGACCGAACGGGCGATGGACTCCAACGACCAGGAGCGCGAGCGCGGCATCACGATTCTGGCCAAGTGCACCTCGGTGCTCTGGAACGGTGAAGCCGGCGAGACCCGGATCAACATCATCGACACCCCCGGCCACGCCGACTTCGGCGGCGAGGTGGAGCGGATCCTGGGCATGGTGGACGGCTGCGTCCTGCTGGTCGACGCCGAGGAAGGCGTCATGCCGCAGACCAAGTTCGTGCTGACCAAGGCGCTGAAGATGGGCCTGCGCCCGATCCTCTGCATCAACAAGGTCGACCGCGCTCACGCCGATCCGGACCGCGTGCACAACGCCGCCTTCGACCTGTTCGCCGCCATCGGCGCGACGGACGAGCAGTTGGACTTCCCGCACATCTACGCCTCGGGCCGCGCCGGGTGGGCCACGCTGGACCTGAACCAGCCCAGCGACAACCTCGCCCCGCTGTTCGACCTGATCGTGCGCCACGTGCCGCCGCCCAAGCAGGTGGAAAAGAAGGATGAGCCGTTCCAGATCCTGAGCGTGCTGATCGAAAGCGACCCCTTCCTGGGCCGCCTGCTTACGGGCCGCATCGAAAGCGGCAAGGCCGTCCCGGGCATGGCCATTAAGGCGCTGGACCGCAACGGCAAGGAAATCGAGCGCGGCCGCATCACCAAGGTGCTGGCCTTCCGCGGCCTGAAGCGTCAGCCGATCGACGACGGCGCGGAAGCCGGCGACATCGTCGCCATCGCCGGCCTGAGCAAGGCCACGGTGGCCGACACCCTGTGCGCGCTGGACGTCAACGAGGCCCTGCCCGCGCAGCCGATCGATCCGCCGACCATCTCGATGACCGTCTCGGTCAATGACAGCCCGCTGGCCGGCCGTGAAGGCGACAAGGTGCAGTCGCGCGTCATCCGCGATCGCCTCTTGAAGGAAGCCGAGAGCAACGTGGCCATCCGCGTCACCGAGACCTCGGAGCGCGACGCCTACGAAGTCGCCGGCCGCGGCGAACTGCAGCTCGGCGTGCTGATCGAGAACATGCGCCGCGAAGGCTTCGAGGTGTCGATCAGCCGTCCGCGCGTGGTCTATCAGACCGGCGAGAACGGCGAGCGTCTGGAGCCAATGGAAGACGTGATGATCGACGTGGACGACGAGTTCACCGGCATCGTCATCGAGAAGCTGTCGGCTCGTAAGGCCGAGCTGAAGGACATGGGTCCGTCGGGCGCGGGCAAGACCCGCATCACCCTGCTGTCGCCGTCGCGCTCGCTGATCGGCTATCAGGGCGAGTTCCTGACCGACACGCGCGGTTCGGGCGTCCTGAACCGCGTGTTCAGCCACTATGAGCCGCACAAGGGCCCGATCGACCAGCAGCGCAAGGGCGTTCTCGTCTCGAACTCGGATGGTGAAACCGCGGCCTACGCGCTGTGGAACCTGGAAGAGCGCGGCGTGATGTTCGTCGGCGCCGGCGAGAAGACCTATCAGGGCATGATCATCGGCGAGAACAGCCGTTCGGACGACCTGGACGTCAACCCGATGAAGGCCAAGCAGCTGACCAACGTCCGCGCCTCGGGCAAGGACGAGTCGATCCGCCTGACTCCGCCGCGCCGGATGACTCTGGAACAGGCCATCGCCTACATCGAGGACGATGAGCTGGTCGAGGTCACCCCGAAGAACATCCGCCTGCGCAAGCAGGTCCTGAACCCCTCGTTCCGCAAGAAGCGCACGAAGGAAGACTAGTTCCGGCTTTCCGGACCAATGGGGCCGCCGTTCGCCAGAACGGCGGCCTTTTTCGTTAGCGCGGCATGTTGACCGGCGCCGCCGGACTTAACCCACGGTTTACCCAACAGAACGATGTTTGCCGGGGGATTTGCGCTCCGGAAGACCATGGGTTCGCGCGTGCGCGTCAACGTCAGCTCATTGCTTGATCGCTTCACGGCGGTGCTTCCGTCCCAGGTGCTGGCCGATGCGCCCGAAAGTCTGGCGGGCCGCGTGCGCATGGAGCAGGTGCAGAGCATCCTGCGCATGACGCCGGTGATGATGGGCGCCAACATCGCCATCGCCTTTCTGGTGTCGCTGGCGGGACTGACGCATCCCCATCGCGTCGGGATCGGAATCTGGGCCGCGCTGGTCATCAGCTATGCGCTGCTGGGCCTTCGCGGCTGGGTTTCGGCGCAGCGCCGCAAGACCGGCAAGGCGGCCGTGTCGGCGCGTGGCGTCCGCCGCATCGCGCTTCAGGCGGGCCTACTGGGCTGCCTGTGGGGCGTCCTGCCCTTGATGACCTTCCGTCTGGGCGACACCAGCGCCATGCCGATGCTGGTCGCTTCGGTAATCGCCGGCATGATCGGCTGCGGCGGGTTCGCCATGCTGACCCTGCCGGCCGCCGCCCTGGCCTATTCAACGCCGATGGTTGTCGGCTCGCTCTACATGCTGTGCACGAGCGGCGATCCGATCCTCTACGCCTTGGGCGGCCTGCTGGTGTTCTGCTACGCCGTCGTCACCGTTTCGTGCCTGTCGCACGCCCGGATCTTCGCCGAGCGCCTGGTGGCCGCCGACGAACTGGAAAAACAGAAGCAGGTCGTCAGCCTGCTGCTCTCCGACTTCGAGGAAGGCGCCAGCGATTGGCTGTGGGAGGTCGACGCCTTTGGTCGCCTGACCTATGTCTCCGACCGCATGGCCGCCGCCGCCGGCGTGGACAAGGACGCCCTGGTGGGCCAGGCCATGTCGGACCTGTGCGGTGCGGTGGAAGCCCCGTGCGGCCCCGTCGCCGCCCTCTCAGCCCTGTTCGCCGAGCAGAAGACCTTCCGTGACGTGGTGGTCTCGATCACGGTCGCCGCAGACACTGACAAATCCTCGACGCACTGGTGGTCGCTGTCGGCCAAGCCGGTGCACGATCTGGACGGCCTGTTCGTCGGTTTCCGCGGCGTGGGCGCCGACATCACCCAGGCCCGCGAAGACCAGGAGCGCATTTCGCATCTGGCGCACTACGACGTGCTGACCCAGCTGCCCAATCGCCTGTCTTTGCTGCAGAACCTGGGCAAGGCCTGGATGGAGCACGGCCGCGACAAGACCTCGGGCTGCGCGGTCCTGTGCCTGGACCTCGACCACTTCAAGGGCGTCAATGACAGCCTGGGCCATCCGGTGGGCGACGCGCTGCTGATGCAGGTCGCCAGCCGGCTGCGGTCTTGCGTCGGCGAGGCCGGCATGGTCGCGCGCCTGGGCGGCGACGAGTTCGCGGTCATTTGCGCCCCCTCACCCGGCCATGAAGCCCTGTCGGCCCTGGCCCAGTCGATCGTCGAGACCCTGTCGGCGCCCTACGACATCCTCGGCCACAACGTGCTGATCGGCGCCAGCGTCGGCATCGCCGTTGCGCCGTTCGATGCTGACGATCCCGACGGTCTGCTCAAGAACGCGGACCTGGCCCTCTATCGCGCCAAGGGCGACGGCCGCGGCGCCTATCGGTTCTTCGAGACCGCCATGGACGTCTGGGCCCAGGAGCGCCGCGCCCTCGAGCTGGACCTGCGCGAAGCCCTGGCTCGCGATGAGCTCAAGCTGTTCTTCCAGCCGCTGATCGGGCGTCGTGACAACGAGACCACCGGCTTCGAGGCCCTGCTGCGCTGGCAGCACCCGACGCGCGGCCTGGTGCCGCCGTCCGACTTCATCGAGTGCGCCGAACAGTGGGGCCTGATCGGCCGGATCGGCGAGTGGGTGCTGAACGAAGCCTGTCGCACCGCCGCGACCTGGCCCTCGCATCTGACGGTGGCGGTCAACCTGTCGCCGAACCAGTTCGCCTCGGGCGACCTGGTCGAGCAGGTCCGCTGGGCCCTGGCGAGCTCGGGCCTGGCGCCGGCGCGCCTGGAACTGGAGATCACCGAGGGCCTGCTGCTGCACGACAGCGCCAAGACCCTGGAACAGCTGGCCGCCCTGAAGGCGCTGGGCGTGAAGATCGCCATGGACGACTTCGGCACCGGCTATTCCAGCCTCGCCTATCTGTGGCGGTTCCCGTTCGACAAGATCAAGATCGACCGCTCGTTCGTGGCCGAGATGCAGGACAACGCGGCCATCGCCGACATCCTGCGCACCATCGCCCTGCTGGGCCAGACCCTGAACCTGGAGGTCACCGCCGAGGGCGTCGAAACCCAGGCCCAGGCCAAGCTGCTGGCCGAGATGCGCTGCGACCAGTTCCAGGGCTTCCTGTTCGGCCGCCCGATGCCGGTCGGCGACATCCCCAGCTTCCTGGTGTCGAACCTGGCCCAGCGCATGCGCCGCGAGCACGAGCCAGAGGTAATCGCCGACGACCTGAGCATTTTGGGGCGCTAAGGCGAGACCGACGGGAAACGGTCACAAATACAGTAACAAACTGCATAGTTCGAGCAGTAGGGGCGAGTGAGGCGCCCCGACTCTCAGGGGCGACCGACCTGAGGGGGTTTTCCATGTCTTTCGCTCGCAAGCTCGCCGCCGGAGCGGCGTTCGGCGCGCTGGCTTTTGCATTCGCAGCGCCGGCGGTTCACGCCCAGCAAACCACCGCCGCCGTGCGCGGCGTCACCGTCGATGACAAGGGCGCGCCGATCGCCGGCGTCACCGTCACCGTCACCCACGTTCCCAGCGGCACCGACCAGGTGGTCGTCACCAACGAGGCCGGCGCGTTCGACGCCCGCGGCCTGCGCGTCGGCGGCCCTTACAAGATCACCGCCACGGGTCAGGGCTTCGCGCCGCAGACGCTAGGCGACCTGTTCCTGAACGTCGGCGACGCCCAGCGCGTGCGCCTGGCCCTGGTGCCGGCCAGCGAGGTGTCGGAAGTCGTCATCACCGCCGCCAAGAACGCCACCACCAGCCAACTGGCCAATGTCGGCTCGCGCACGACCCTGGGCCGCGACCAGATCGACGCCGTGGTGTCGGTCAAGCGCGACATCCGCGACATCGGCCGCCGCGACCCGCTGGCCAATCTGGACTTCGTGGCCCGTGGCACCGGTCCCTCGGGCGGCCTCTACATCGCCGGCTCGGCGCCCCGCGCCAACCGCATCACCATCGACGGTGTGCGCTCGGCTGACAGCTACGGCCTGAACACCGGCGGCCTGTCGACCAACCGCGGTCCGGTCTCGTTCGAGGCGCTGGAGCAGGTCGCGATCCAGGCCGTGCCGTTCGACGTCGAAGACGGCGACTTCACCGGCGGCGCGCTGAACCTGATCATGCGTTCGGGCGGCAACGACTTCCACGGCTCGCTGTTCTCCAACGAGCGCACCACCCGACTGGTCGGCAACCGTCTGCCGATCGTCGGCTTCACCAACAATGACGTGCTCCAGGCGCCGCTCAGCGGCTTCCGGAAGGTCAAGAACCAGATCGCCGAGACCAACTACGGCGTCTTCCTGTCGGGCCCGATCATCAAGGACCGCCTGTTCTTCGCGGCCTCGTACGAGAAGTTCTCCAGCTCCGACACCACGGGTACGGGCCCGATCGGCGCGGGCTTCGCCAACACCTTCAACCGCATCCCGGGTATCTCGACCGGCACGGGGGCCAGCCAGGCCGACATCGATGCGGTGCTGGCCAACTGGAACGGCTATGCGGCCTCGTCGCTGCTGAAGCCGGGCTCGGTGGCGCTGGTCGAGCCGATCCTCGACGAGAAGTCCTCGATCAAGATCGACTACAACATCACCGACAAGCACCGCCTGTCGGCCACCTACCGCCACGCCTTCAGCTCGGTCTGGAAGCGCAGTCCCTCGGCCACTGCGATCAGCCTCGACACCAACTGGTACGTCCAGCCCGAGAACGAGGACAACTACGCCCTGCAGCTGAACTCGCGCTGGACGCCGGATCTGGCGACCGAGGCGCGCGTGGCGTTCCGCGGTTATCAGCGCGGCCAGCTGCCGCCGGTCGGCCAGGGCTTCGCCAACGTCTCGATCTGCACCGACCCAGCCTTTGGCGCCGGCGCGGCCTTCTCGTGCTCGTCGGGCGTGCCGTCGATCAACTTCGGTCCCGACCAGTTCCGCCAGGCCAACGTCCTGAAGACCAAGGACACCTCGGGCTCGTTCGTCGCCAACTACACCGGCTTCGACAACCACCAGATCAAGCTTGGGTACCAGTACCGCGGGATGGAGATCTACAACCTGTTCCTGCAGGCCGCGCGCGGCGTCTACTACTTCGACAGCGTCGCCGAGTTCCAGGCGGGCCAGGCCAACCAACTGTCGTACGGCAACTCGCTGACCGGCACGGCCACCGACGCCGCCGCCGTGCTGGACTACAAGGTCCACTCGCTTCTGGCCCAGGACACCTGGGACGTCACCGACGCCCTGACGGTGAACTTCGGGGTTCGTTGGGATCACTACGCCGCCGACAAGAAGCCGACGCTGAACACCAACTTCGTCAACCGCTACGGCTATTCCAACCAAACCACCTATGACGGCATCGACGTGGTGATGCCGCGCGTCTCGGCCAAGTATAACAGCGACTGGTTCGAGCTCTCGGGCGGCCTGGGCCTGGTGTCGGGCGGTCTGCCGGACGTGTTCCTGGGCAACAGCTACGGCGGCACCACCGGCGCCCTGACCAACAGCTTCGCCATCCGCCGCAGCACCAACGGCACGCTCTCGACGGCGGACGACACCTTCGTCGACACCGCCACCAACCAGGCCATCGACGCGGCCACCGGCAACGCCCTGCTGACGATCAACAAGGCCTCGCCGTCGTTCATCACCAGTCCGGCGGCGGTCGCCCAGACCCTGCTGACCGCCGACAGCGCCAGCCGTCGCAACGCCTACACCAACTCGCTGGCCCCGGGCTTCAAGATGGCGGCCGACTGGAAGGCCAACCTCTCGTTCAAGACCACCCAGTTCGGCATCGACTGGGGCGTCGACGCGGTGGCCAGCTGGTCGGACGTCAATGTCGCCTTCCGCGACGCCCGCGCCCGTCGCCTGACGATCAATGGCGTCCAGCAGCTCACGCCGGACGGCCGGATCCGTTACGACGGTCTGGTCATCCCCGGCGCCAACGCTGCGGCGATCAACACGGCCCGCACGGCCCTGGGCCTGCCGGTCGTCGCCAACGCCGACCTCGCCAATCTGGGCCTGTTCGGCGACATCCAGGCCTACAACCCGTCGACCAAGAACTGGACGCGCACGGTCGCCCTGTCGGCCCGCCGCAACATCTTCGGCGTCGACACCTGGGCCGCCTACACCTGGCAGGACGGTCGCCAGTACGGCGGCATCTCGGAGTTCGGCACCACCGCCGGCGGCAACTCGACGAGCGGCAACTACTATGCCGATCAGGGCTTCGAGATGGACCCGAACGGCGCGGCCAAGGGCAAGTCCAACAACCTGCTGCGCAACTCGCTGAAGGTGAACCTGAGCTACAAGCTCGAGCTGCGTCCGGGCTGGGTGTCGCGCTTCACGCTGTTTGGCGAGCGTCGCGATGGTCGTCCGATCAGCTTCCTGATGACCGATCCGGCCGGTGGTCGTAACCCGACCTTCGGCGTGTCGCGCGATGACGCCCTGGCCTATATCCCGAACCTGAACAGCCCGGACGCGGCCAACCCGCTGAAGTTCGTCAGCGCGTCGGGCACAACGGTGTTCTTCGACAGCCAGGCCTCGGTCGACAAGCTCAAGGCCCTAGTCAACCAGTTCGGCCTGCCGATGGGCAAGATCGTGCCGCGCGGCTTCGGCAAGAACCCGAACGTCGACCGCATCGACTTCCAGTACGCGCAGGAGATCCCGTCACCGATCCGCGGCCACAGCCTGCTGTTCACGGTGGACATCCAGAACCTGGGCAACCTGCTCGACAAGAAGTGGGGCGTGGTGAAGGAGTACACCAACAGCCGTTCGGGCGGCGTCGTGGTCAACGCCCAGTGCGCCAAGGCTGACGGGACCGTCGCGGGGGCGGCGGACCCGACCTGCGCGGCCTATCGCTATAGCTACACCACCGCATCGCCGGCCACCCTGGCCACCCCGACCGTCGATCAGGCCGCCAGCCTGTGGTCGGTGGGCATGGGCCTGAAGTACCGCTTCTAAGACAGGCCTTCTGAAACACGGACGAAGGGCGCGGCTTTAGCCGCGCCCTTTTTCATGGTCGATCCGCCGGACGGAATGCTACGCCTCGGCCATGGTTCATCCCGTCTTCGACAACCTGCCCACCACCATCTTCGAGCGCATGAGCGGCCTGGCCCGCCAGCACGGCGCGATCAATCTGGGTCAGGGCTTTCCCGACGACCAGGGCCCCCTGCCCGTCCGCGAAGCGGCCGCGCGGGCCTTGATCGAGGGCTCGAACCAGTATCCGCCGATGCGCGGCCTGCCTGAGTTGCGCGCCGCCGTCGCGGGTCACTACAAGCGCACCCAGGACCTTGCGCTCGACCCCGACACCGAGATCGTCATCACCTCGGGCGCCACCGAGGCCCTGGCGGCGGCGTTCACGTCTCTGATCTCGCGCGGCGACGAGGTGGTGTTGTTCCAGCCGCTGTACGACGCCTACCTGCCGCTGGTGCGCCGGGCCGGCGGCGTGCCGAAGCTCGTCAAGCTGTCGCCGCCGGACTGGCGTTTCGATCGGGGCATGCTGGAGGCGGCGTTCTCCGACCGTACACGGATGGTGGTGCTCAACAGCCCGCTCAATCCCGCCGGCGTGGTCACGCCCGACGACGACCTGGCGCTGCTGGCCGAGTTCTGCGTCCGCCACGACGTCATCGCCGTCTGCGACGAGGTCTGGGAGGCCGTGGTGTTCGACGGTCGCCGCCACCGCCCGCTGATGAGCTTCCCCGGCATGCGCGAGCGGACGGTCAAGATCGGCTCGGCCGGGAAGCTGTTCGGCATGACCGGCTGGAAGGTCGGCTTCCTATGCGCGGCCCCGCCCCTGGCCAAGGCCCTGGCGGCCGCCCACCAGTTCCTGACCTTCACCACCCCGCCCAACCTGCAGGCGGGCGTAGCCTGGGGTCTCGACAACCACCGCGCCTGGTTCGACGAGATGCCGGCGAGCCTGCAGCGCTCTCGCGACCGCCTCACGGCCGGCCTGCGCGCCGCCGGCTATGTCGTGCTGGACAGCCAGGGCACCTATTTCCTGAACGTCGATCTCGCCGCCTCTGGGATCGCGCTGGACGACGTCACCTTCTGCGAGCGCTGCGTGACCCAGCACGGCGTGGCCGCCATTCCGGTCTCGGCCTTCTTCGCGGAGGATCCGGTGACCACCGTGGCGCGCCTGTGCTTCGCCAAGACCGACGCGACGCTGGACGAGGCGGTCAAGCGGCTGGCGGCGGCGAAGGCGGCGCTGGGCTAGAGCAGCGTTCCTGCGCCCTTCGAGGCGCGCTCAGGAGCGCTCATCACAGGATGAAGTCTTCAGCGCCAGCCTTCCAGAACCTGAGGTGCGAGCCGAAGGCGAACCTCAAAGGACGCACTGAGCCCGCGCCCCACTCAGCCCTTAGCAAAGTCCGCCTTGCAAAACCCCAACCCTTAAATCGCGCTCAGCCCCGCTGCGGCTTCACGGGCGACGCCCCGCGCCAGGCAGCGGTCCATCGCCGACAGGAGATTCCGCAGGTCAATCGGCTTGGCGACGTGCGCGTCGCAGCCGGCGTCGAGGCAGGTCTTGATCTGGGCCGACATCACGTCAGCGGTCAGGGCGATGACGGGCAAGCGACGGAAACGCGGGTCCATCCGCAGGCGACGTGTCGCCTCCAGCCCGTCCATGACCGGCATGTTGACGTCCATCAGCACGATGTCGACGGCCTCGCGCTCCAGCGCGCCCAGCGCTTGCTGGCCGTCCTCGGCCTCGACGAGATCGCACTCGAACGGCTCCAGGAACAGGCGGATGACCCGCCGGTTCACCGGATGGTCGTCGACCACCAGCACGCGGCGCCCCTGCAGGGCGGCGAAGCCGACCTCCTCCTCGGCGCCATCCGCCTCGCGCGCCTGGGGGGCCAGCGCTTCGGCCTGGTCGACGACCATCTCGATGGTGAAGACCGAACCCACGCCCTCCTCGCTCTCGACCTTGATGTCGCCGCGCATCATCTCGACCAGACGCCGGGTGATGTTCAGGCCAAGGCCCGTGCCGCCGAAGTTGCGCGTCGTCGAGGCGTCGGCCTGGGTGAAGGGGCGGAACAGCTTGGCGACCGTGGCCTCGTTCATGCCGATGCCGGTGTCGGCCACACGCAGGCGCACGCGCACGCGATCATCCGGCTCGGGATAGCAGGCCAGCGCGACCTCGACCTTGCCGTGCGTCGTGAACTTCAGCGCGTTGGAGACCAGATTGCTCAGGCATTGCCGTACGCGCACGCCGTCGAACATCAGCGGTCCGGGGGCCTCGCCCTCCAGCCTGAAGGTCAGGGCGACGCCCTTCTCGCGCGCGGTGGGCTGATAGCCGCCGACCAGACGCCCAGCGGTCTGGACGATGTCACCGACCGTCGGCGCGATCTCCAGCTTGCCCGCTTCGATCTTGGACAGGTCGAGAATGTCGTTGAGCAGCACCAGCAGCGTGTCGCCGCTGTCGAGGATCAGATCGACCTGATCGCGCTGCTCGTCGGTCAGGTCACCGGATCGCAGCGCCTGGGCCAGGCCCAGCATGCCGTTCAGCGGTGTGCGCAGTTCATGGCTCATCACCGCCAGGAAGGCCGACTTGGCGGTGCTGGCGGCTTCGGCCCGCTGCTGCGCGCCCTTGAGGCGTCCAGACGCCCGCCGCTGATGCACCGCCCACGCCGCCGCGCCGGCGACCAGCACGCCCAGCAAGAGCGCGATCACCACCGAGGCGCGCGCCAGGCTGCGGGAGAGGCGGACCTCTTCGGCCAGGCGGCGGCTCTCGTCGCGCTTGGCCCGCAGTTCGCTTTCCAGCGCAGCGGACATCTCGGCCACGCTGCGGGCGTGGACCTTGCTCGCGGCCCGGCTATCGGCCTTGCGCCAGGCGTCGAGCTTGCGGAAGGCTTCGGCGCTGCGCCCCTGGCCTTGATCGATATAGGCCTCGACCAGCGCCTCAAGCGGCAGGTCGCGCGTGGCCAGGTCTTCGGGAATGGTTCTCAGCTGATCCAGGTCGCGCTGCGCGGCCTGGGCCTGACCCAGTTGCGCGGCGGCGAGCGCACGCTGCGCCAGCATCCGCACCTGCAGACGACGGTCGGGCTTGGCCAGCATGTCCGCGGCCGGCGCCAGGCAGGCCATCACCTTGGCCGGCGCCTCGCGCAGGCCGGCGATCCTGGCGCAGAGATACCGATCCCAGGTCAGCAGCGCCGTATCGCCGTCGGCCAGCGTCAGCTTGTGATGAAGCGCCGCGAAACGCTCTGCGGCGCTCAGTTCGCCGAGGTCGGCCGCCGTAAAGGCGATGTCGTAGATCCGCTCGATCTTGCGGACATAGAAGGCGTCCCGCTCGTCGAGCGCGGCCGCCTGGGTCATGTGGTCGAGGGCGCCCTCCTTGTCGCCGATGTCCGACAGCGTGTAGCTGTGCACCTGATGCAGCTCGGCCAGCAGCGGCTGGGCGATACGGCCCCGGCGCTCCAGATCAGTGGTCAGTTCGGCGGCCAGGCGCGCGGCCTCCGCCCAGCGGCCGATCTGACCCAGATGCCGAACGCGCTCTATGCCCGCCATGGACCGGATGTCAGGGCCGGACTGCTTGAGGAAGCGATCCCAGTCGGCGTCCTTGAAAGCCTGATAGCCACCGCTCTCGTGACGATAGGCCAGGGTCTCCAGGTCGACGAGAGTCGCAAGGCTCGCGTCCTTTTCGCGCGCGGCCACCTCACGCGCCTGCTTCGCCCAGGCGTCGAACGGCTGCTGAAGCTGGTTGCTCTTGTAGGCGTAGAGCACCCGCCAGAGGCCATACAGGCGGAGCTGGCCTCGCTCGCTCAGGGCCCTGCGACCGGCGCGCTCGATGTCCTCGTTGTCGCGGGACGGCGCGCGCATTTCGTGCGCGCCGATCTCCTGGCTCAATTGCTCGAGCCGCTGAGCCAGGGGCGCGTTGCTCTTGCCCCAGGCGCTGGTGGCGCCGAAGGTGGTCAAGACCGCGAGGAAGATCAGAAGGCGCCGCAAGTCCGTTTCCTGGAATCCACAGCAAGCCTTCGCGGGTAGAAATGTAGGACGGGTTAAGGTTGACGTCCTGATTGCAGGCTAGATCGTCGCGCCGCCGTCGACCACCATGGCTTGTCCCGTCATGAAGCTGCCGGCCTTCGAGGCCAGATAGACAGCCGCCCCGGCGATCTCGTCCGGCTCGCCGATCCGGCGCAGCGGCACGCCCGTGGTCGAGCGCTTCAGCGTCTCTGGATTGTCCCACAGCGCCTTGGCGAAATCGGTCTTGATCAAGCCCGGCGCGATGCAGTTGACGCGCACATTGTCGGGTCCGAACTCGTGCGCCAGGTTCCGCGCCAGCTGGAAGTCGGCCGCCTTGGAAATGTTGTAGGCGCCGATGATGGCGGTGCCGCGCAGGCCGCCGATCGAGCTGATGATAATGATCGAGCCGTCCTTGCGGGCCTGCATCTCGGGGGCGACCATCGAAATCAGCCAGTGATTGCTGATGATGTTGTTGTCCAGAATCTTCCGGAACTGGTCGTCGGCGATCCCGGCCAGGGGTCCGTAATAGGGATTGCTGGCGGCGTTGCAGACGCAGATGTCGATCTTGCTGAACGCCTTGCGGGTCTCATCGACGAGGGCCTGAAGCTCTTCCTTGGAGGCGATGTTGGCGGGGACGGCGATGGCGGTCCCCGCGCCGTGCTTGGCGTTCAGTTCCGCAGCCACCTCCTCGCAGGGTCCGGCCTTGCGCGAGGAGATCACCACCTTGGCCCCGTGCTCGGCCATCCGCTCGGCGATCGCCTTGCCGATCCCGCGCGAGGACCCGGTGATGATCGCCACCTTGCCGGAGAGGTCGAAGAGGTTCATGTCGCGCATCCCAAACACTTGTTTGAATTTTGAATACAGTGCGGCGGGTGAAGCGCAGGGTCAAGCGCGCGAAAATCCTCCCCCTCGCGTGCGAGGTGTCAGCGCGGAGCGACGAAGGAGGGGGAAGAGGCAGGCGCTCAAGCACTTCCCCCTCCGGTCCTTCGGACCGCCTCCCCCGCTGAGGGGAGGATTTCTATTGCCCCCCTGTCGGCTCGCGCGCCATCGACGCGTCCTTGAGGCAAGATCACGCCAACACGGAGACACGCCCATGCCGCTCGACACCACCGCCGCCATCGACGATAGCCGCGACCTTGTGCTGGAACGCATCATCGACGTCCCCGCCGAGAAGCTCTATCGATGCTGGACGACCCCGGAGCTGCTCCCGGAATGGTTCTGTCCCAAGCCCTGGTTTGTCTCGGACGTGCGCCAGGATGTGCGCTCGGGCGGCAACAGCTACATGGAGATGAACGGCCCGAACGGCGAAGTCGTGCCCCAGCCGGGCGTCTATCTGGAGGTGGTTCCGAACCAGAAGCTCGTCTTCACCGACGCCTTCACCGAGACCTGGAAGCCGTCGGACAAGCCCTTCATGGTCGGGATCGTCACCTTCGAGGATCTCGGCGACGGCAAGACCCGCTACCGCGCCGTAGCCCGCCACTGGACCGCCGAGGACAAGACGGCCCACGAGCAGATGGGTTTCCACGAGGGCTGGGGCGTCGCCACCGACCAGCTGACGGCCCTGGCCAAGACGCTCTGAGCGATCATCCAGAGTGACAGTCAGCGATTTTCTGGCGCGCCTGGATCCGGAAACGCGCTCCACGGTCGAGCGGCTAAGGGCGATCGTCACCAGCGCCGCTCCCTTCCTCGCCGAGCGCATCAAGTGGAACGCGCCCAGCTTCGCGCTTGGCGACGACGATCTGATCACCCTGGGCTTGGAGCGACGCGGCGGCGTGCGCCTCGTCCTCCATCGCGGCGCCAAGCCGAAGGACACCGTCGATTTCCGCTTCGATGACCCCGGGGGTCTCGGACGATGGCCAGCGCCCGATCGGGGCGTCATGGTGTTCAAGGACTTGCAAGCGGTCGAAGCGACGGCGTCGTCTTTGCGTGACCTTTGCGCGCGCTGGGTCCAACACGTCTCGGAGACCTGAGGCGCGCAGAACACCCTTGGCGCGGGCGGCGAAAAGGGCCATGTGCGCCGGCATGAGTTCCGCCCCCGCCCCTGCGCGCCTGGTCGACAAGGCCCTCGTGCCCCGCTTCGCCTTGCTGTGCCTGGGCATCTGGCTGAACGCCGCCGACACCCTGGTGACGGCGACGATCATGCCCAGCGTGGCCAAGGAGATCGGCGGCTATCAGTACTTCGGCTGGTCGGTCGCCGCCTATCTGACGGGCTCGATCGTGGCGGGCACCTGCTCGGGCAAGCTGTCGATCGCGGTTGGCCTGCGCGCCGCCACGGCGATCAGCGGCCTCGTCTATGCGATCGGCTGCGCCATGAGCGCCCTGGCGCCGGAGTTCGTCACCTTCATCGTCGGACGCCTGGTCCAGGGCCTGGGCGCCGGCGCCGTGGTGGCCCTCTGCTATGTCGCCATAACAGCCCTGTTCCCCCAGAGCCTGTGGCCGCGCGTCTATGGCGCGATCGCCGGCGTCTGGGGCGCGGCCACGTTGCTGGGCCCGGCGCTGGGCGGCCTGTTCGCCGCCGCCGGCTTCTGGCGCGGGGTGTTCTGGATGTTTGTCGTGCAGGCGGTGATCTTCGTCGGTGCGGTGATGGTCATGTTGCCGGGCGGCAAGCGCGAAGACGGCGGCGGCCGCATCCCCAGCCTGCAACTGGCCTTGCTGGTGATCGGCGTCAGCCTGATCGGCGGCGCCGGGGTCGTCACCTCGCCACGCTGGGCGGTGATCCTGGCCATCGGCGGCGTGATGGGCATGGCCGCCATGCTGGCCGCCAACACCCGCACCCAGGACCGCCTACTGCCCAAGTCCGCCGCCGACCTGCGCACCGCCACGGGGCTTGGCCTCCTGACCATCTTCGCCTGCGAGGCGGCGGTGATCGGCTTCACCGTCTATGGCCCGGCCTTCATCCAGGCCCGCCACGACGCCTCGCCGCTGCTGGCGGGCTATGTCACCGGCGCGATCGCCGCCGGCTGGACCGCCTGCGCCCTGATCTTCGGTCATGTGCCCGCCCACAAGGACGGCCGCTTCGTGCGCCTGGGCGCCGGCGTCATCGCCCTGGGCGCGGCGCTCAGCGCCTGGGCCGTGCCGCGCGGGAACCTGGTCGAGACCTCGCTCGCCTTCGTCGTGCTGGGCGCGGGCTTTGGCCTCTGTCACGCCTTCATCGCCCGCCGCACCATCGCCGGCGCGCCGAGCGAAGAACAGGCCATGGCCTCTGGCGCGGTGCCGACCTCGCAACTGATCGGCGGCGCGGTCGGCTCGGCGGGCGCAGGGGCGATGGCCAATGTGCTGGGCTTTGGCCACCACGGCATTGACGCAGCGCTGGCGACCAGCCACGGCGTGCTGCTGTTCGGCGCCTTCCTGCCCCTGGCCCTGGTCGGCTTCGCGGCGGCGTGGCGGCTGGGGCGGGATTAGGAGTTTCGAACCTCCGCCAGCATCGGCGAGATTGAGCTCAGCCGTAGGTCCCGACCTTGCTGATGTCGGGCAGGTCCGTGGCCCCCCGGATCGGCAGGACGACGTCGTTAGAGGTCCAGGGCGCGATCAGCAGGTCGGGCTGAACCGCGCGCAGGGCGGCCAGAGCCTCGTTCGGAAACAGTCCCGTCGGCGCGAGCGGCGCGGTCATCAACGCGCTACGCCCCGCCGTCTGCGCGGCGGCGTCGGTGAGCACCAGGCGAAGCTCGCGCCGCCCGCTCGGCTGGACGACGAAGGCGATCTCGTCCCAGCCATACGCTCGCCGCCACGGCGCGGCGAACACGCCCGCCTCATCGATCCGGAGTTCGACCCGGGCGCGCCAGATTTGCAGGATATTGCGGATCGTCAGCGCGCCCAGGAGCAGCGTGACCGCCGCCAGGCCGACCAACCGCGGCAGGTCCGCCATTTTCCAGAGGACCCACCCCGTCTGGCCCGCCCAGATGAGGAACACGATCATGCACGGGAACGGCAGCAACAACCGGAGGCGCGCGGCGCGGGTCGTCCTCCATTCGCCGCGCGCGGGGGCGTTGAGGCGACCGAGCACCCGCTCAAACCGGTCTTGCGAGAGAAGCCAACCGACCCCGATCATGACGATGATCGCCCAGCCGAAACTTGGTCCGTCATCGCCGTTGACCGGCTGACTTGCCCAACGGCAGAACAGCAACAGCCCAAGCACAGCGGCATAGAAGGCGAAGGTGCGGGCCTTCGCCAGCCTCTCACGCGAGAACAGAGGGCGGCTCATAGTTTCAATCTAGGCGCGCATCGCGCCGATGTCACGCCTCCGCCAGCGCGGTCGCCTCCACCAGCTTCACCACGTCGCCCATGATCTCGGTGATCTTGAAGTCCTTGGGCGTGTAGATCCGCGCCACGCCCATCTGTTTCAGGATCAGAGCGTCCTCGGGCGGGATGATGCCGCCGGCCACCACGGGGATGTCGCCCAGCCCCTCGGCGCGCATCACGCGGATGACCTCCTGCACGAGGTCGAGGTGCGAGCCCGACAGGATCGACAGACCCACCACGTGGGCGCGACTTTCCTTGGCGCGGCGGACGATCTCCTCCGGCGTCGAGCGGATGCCGTCATAAACGACCTCCATGCCGCAGGCGCGGGCGCGGGTGGCGATCTGCTCTGCGCCGTTGGAGTGACCGTCCAGGCCGGGCTTGCCGACCAGATAGGTGAGCGTGCGGCCCAGCATCTGCGAGACCCGTTCGACCTCGCGCTTCACCGCCTCGACGTCCTCGGCTTCGCCCGTCGAGACCACGACAGCGACGCCGGTCGGGCCGCGATACTCGCCGAACACCTCACGCAGGGCCCCGGACCACTCGCCGGTGGTGACGCCGGCCTTGGCGGCCGCGATCGAGGGCTCCATGACGTTGCGGCCCTCTCGGGCGGCGGCTTTCAGGTCGGCCAGAGCGGCCTCGACCGCCGCGGCGTCGCGGGCCTCGCGCCAGGTCTTGATGCGCGCCACGACCTCGGCCTCCAGACGCGGATCGACGGTCTCGATCGCGCCCTCTCCAGCCGACAGCGGCGAGGCCTCGGTCTCGGTCCAGCGGTTGACGCCGACCACGGTCATGTCGCCGGTCTCGACCGCGCGCACCCGCTTGGCGTTGGAGGCGACGAGCTCGGACTTCATGTAGTCGATGGCGCTCGCAGCCCCGCCCATCTCGTCGATCAGCGCCAGTTGCTCCAGCGCGCCCTTCGACAGTTCGGCGACCTTGGCCTCGACGACGTGGGAGCCGTCGAACAGATCCTCGTATTCCAGCAGGTCGGTCTCGTAGGCGAGAACCTGCTGCAGGCGCAGCGACCACTGCTGGTCGAACGGTCGCGGCAGCCCCAGAGCCTCGTTCCAGGCCGGCAGCTGCAGGGCCCGGCAGCGGGCGTCCTTGCTGAGCGTGACGGCCAGGGCCTCGATGAGAATGCGGTAGACGTTGTTCTCGGGCTGCTGCTCGGTCAGCCCCAGAGAGTTGACCTGCACGCCATAGCGGAACCGGCGGGCCTTCTTGTCCTGCACGCCGTAGCGCTCCAGCAGGATCTGGTCCCACAGCTTGGTGAACGACCGCATCTTGCACAGCTCTGTCACGAACCGGACGCCCGCGTTGACGAAGAAGCTGATCCGCGAGGCGACGATCTCGAAGTCCTCGTCGGGGACCTGGCCGCCGGCCTTGACCGTGTCGAGCACGCTGATGGCGGTGGCCAGCGCAAACGCCAGCTCCTGCTCGGGCGTCGCCCCGGCTTCCTGCAGGTGGTAGCTGCAGACGTTCATCGGGTTCCACTTGGGAACCTCGCGATAGCACCAGGCGATCATGTCGCCGATCAGCCGCAGGCTCGGGCCCGGCGGGAAGATGTAGGTGCCGCGCGAGAGATACTCCTTGATGAGGTCGTTCTGGGTGGTGCCCTGCAGCAGCTTGCGATCGGCGCCCTGTTCGTCGGCCAGCGCCACGTACATGGCCAGGAGCCACGCCGCCGGGGCGTTGATGGTCATGGAGGTGTTCATCTTCTCCAGCGGGATCTCGCTGAAGAGCTGGCGCATGTCGCCCAGATGGCTGATCGGCACCCCGACCTTGCCGACCTCGCCGCGCGCCAGGATGTGATCGGGATCATAACCGGTCTGGGTGGGCAGGTCGAAGGCCACCGACAGGCCCGTCTGTCCCTTGGCGAGGTTGGCCCGATAGAGCGCGTTCGACTTCTCCGCCGTCGAGTGGCCGGCATAGGTGCGGAAGATCCACGGCGGATCGGGCGCGTGCTGATACGGCTTGGCGGACATGACGGGCTCCCGGCGTTTTTTGGTTCTTGTTATCGCCGATCATGAGCCGGGTTTTGCTGCGGCGCAATATGGATTTCGCGGATGCGAACCGAACGCCCTAGCGCTTCAGCCAGACCTCAACCCACCAGTCCTCGTGCGCGTCTTCGAGGGCCGAGGTCGTCCAGGCGAGGATATCGGGGTGGGTCACCCAGAAGCCGAGGGGCGGCGCATGGCCGGTGTTCTCGAAACGCAAGTCGGCGTCACGATCTTGGGGGACGTTGGCGTTCGGCATCGTCCACTGATCGTCCGGAGGCACGGCCACACCATCCTGGAAGTGCAGCGCCGTCTCGATCAGCCCCGCCTTCGCGGGCGTCGTCACGACCTTATTCGTCGCGGGATGGCGCTGGAGGAACGCGACACCTTGCGCGTCGGTGAGAACGATAGGCTTGAACGACGAAGGCGAAGGCGTGGTCATGGCGGGAAGCTAGGCGCCGATCACCGCGCCGTAAACACCGCCGCCCGCTTGGCCATGAAGGCCGCGCGCGCCTCGGCGTGATCGGCGCTCGCGGCGAGGGCGGGAATCTCCGCCGCCGTCGCCGACACGCCCGACGCCACCCTTTTGGTCGCCTCGATCGCCAGTGGGGCGCGTGAGGCGATGACGTGGGCCATGTCCAGCGCTGCCGGCAACAGCCCCTCCGAAGGGTGAACCTCGGCCACGATCCCGTCGGCCAGGGCGCGGGCGGCGTCGAAGGGCGCGCCGGTCAGGAGGTGCGGCTTGGCGCGGCTCTCTCCGACCAGGCGGGTCAGGCGATCCGCCGATGCGGTCAGACCCATCCGCACCGCCGAGCAGGCGAAGCTGGCGCGCGCGCCGGCCAGGCGGATGTCGCAGGCGAGCGCCAGCTCCAGTCCGCCGCCGATGCACCAGCCGTCGATGGCGGCGATCACCGGCACGCGGACGGCGGCGATGCGCTCGCACATGTTCAGGAAATGCAGGATGGCGGCGGTCTGGGTGGGCACGTCGCGCGACAGCGACTCGGCCAGGTCATCGCCGGTGCAGAAGGCGCCGTGGCGGCCGGTGAGAATCGCGACGCGAACCGTACGGTCTGCGTCGATGGCGGCGAAGGCCTCCAGCAGCCGGGCCCGTTCGGCCATGGCCAGGACATTGGCCGGCGCGACGTCCAGCTCGACCAGCGCGACGCCGGCCTCGGGATGGGAAAGGTGGATCATGAGACCTAGAGGGTGGCGACCAGATCAGGTCGATGAGCGTGAATGGCCAGGAGCATGTCGCCCTCGCCATGGTCGAGCCCCACGCCGTTCAGCGCGAAGCCGGGAAAGCCGACCAGCAGGTTCAGGCGGGCGGGCCAGGTGAGGCGGGAAAGATCGCGTGGCCGCAGGCGATAGTAGGCGTGATTGCGCACCCAGCGGATGTCGATCGGCTCAAGCTCGCGCCAGGGGATGCCCCCCCGCGTCGCGCGCCGATCATGGAAGCCGTCGGCGTCGATAACGACGATCGGCGCCGGGCCCAGGGCGACACCCCAGTTCATCACCATCAGCACGGCCACGAAGACCAGGGCGACCAGCAGTTCGCCGCGTCGCCAAAGACTTGGCTCCGAAAACGCATAGACCAACGCCGTCACGAAGGTGGCGAGGAAGGCGATGGCCACCAGAGTCCCGGCCACGGTGGCGCGAGCCTCAAGGCGACCGCCCGCATAGTCGGGTTTGGGCGTCATCAGGCGCGTCAATGCCGCCAGCAGCACCGAGCCGCCCGCAGTCAGGGCCAGAGTCGCGCCCGGGCCGAACCCGTGCCTGCGTCCATAGAGCGCCGCGCCCAGGGCCATCACCGCGCCCAAGGCGAGGCCGAACCAGGCTTGCGCCAGGGCGGCGGCGCGATCCTGTCGCACACGATCCAGAAGAGCCTCGCGGGTCATGGGGCCACGCTGTCGCAAACGGGACCATGCGGCAAGGCGGCGCATCATGTTGCGCCGCACAAAGATTCTGCTTGCCAGTTTCAAACAGTTGTCTCAGCGTAGGGCCCTTCTGGGCGAGTTCTTGCGCCCGAGAGCCAAAAATGACCTGCCGGCGGAACTTTTTCGCGTTTCGACTGGCGGGCGGCGCAGCCGAGTTTGACCTTTGCGCGTTGCTGCACCGCGAGATGGGTTGCGGCGCGGAAGGAACGGGGAGTGAGATGACGACCGAGACGCTTGAGAAGACCGAGCTGAAGGACCTGTACGAGATCGGTGAGATCCCGCCGGCCTTCCACGTTCCGAAAAACATGTACGCCTGGAGCATCCGCAAGGAGCGCCACGGCAAGCCGTCCACCGCCATGCAGGTCGAGGTGGTGCCCACCTGGGAGATCGGCGAGGACGAGGTGCTGGTTCTCGTGATGGCCGCCGGCGTCAACTACAACGGCGTCTGGGCCGCGCTCGGCGAGCCGATCAGCCCGCTGGACGGTCACAAGCAACCTTACCATATCGCCGGGTCCGACGCCTCGGGCATCGTCTGGAAGGTCGGCGCCAAGGTGAAGCGGTGGAAGCTGGGCGACGAGGTCGTCATCCACTGTAACCAGGACGACGGCGACGATGAGGAGTGCAACGGCGGCGACCCGATGTTCTCGTCCAGCCAGCGTATCTGGGGCTACGAGACGCCGGACGGCAGCTTCGCCCAGTTCTGCCGGGTGCAGTCGCGCCAGCTTCTGCCGCGCCCCAAGCACCTGACCTGGGAAGAGGCCGCCTGCTACACCCTGACCCTGGCGACCGCCTACCGCATGCTGTTCGGCCACAAGCCGCATGAGCTGAAGCCCGGCCAGAACGTGCTGGTCTGGGGCGCCTCGGGCGGTCTCGGCGTCTTCGCCACCCAGCTGGCCGCGGTGGCCGGCGCCAACGCCATCGGCGTGGTCAGCGACGACGACAAGCGCGAGTTCGTGCTGTCGATGGGCGCCAAGGCGGTGCTGAACCGCAAGGAGTTCAACTGCTGGGGCCAGCTGCCGAAGGTCAACGGCCCCGAGTTCAACGACTACATGAAGGAAAGCCGCAAGTTCGGTAAGGCGATCTGGCAGATCACCGGCAACAAGGACGTCGACATGGTGTTCGAGCACCCTGGCGAGCAGACCTTCCCGGTGTCGGTGTTCCTGGTCAAACGCGGCGGCATGGTCGTGATCTGCGCCGGCACGTCGGGCTTCAACCTGACCATGGACGCCCGCTTTCTGTGGATGCGCCAGAAGCGCGTGCAGGGCTCGCACTTCGCCAACCTTATGCAGGCCTCTGCGGCCAACCAGCTGGTCGTCGACCGCCGCGTCGACCCTTGTCTGTCGGAGGTCTTCCCCTGGGACCAGATCCCGGCCGCCCACGAGAAGATGCTGGCCAACCAGCACCTGCCGGGGAACATGGCCGTTCTGGTCTGCGCCCAGCGCCCGGGCCTGCGCACCTTCGAGGAAGTGCAGGAACTGAGCGGGGAACGCTGAAGCCGTGGAGGCGGGCGGCCCCCGCCGTCCGCCTCTACCCTTCCCACGTCAGCCGCAGGTCGTGGTAGTCGTAGCTGAAGTCGGCCAGCGGCGAGACCGCCTTGACCAGGGCCGAGACCGCCTTGCCGTCCTTGATGTCGAAGGTGAAGAACGCGTCTTCCTGGGTGCGGTCCTCGAAGATGGCGATGAAGGTCTCGCCGTCGAACGGCGCGAGCTTGCCGCGCAGCAGCGGGGTCTTGTCGAACGAGACGTAGAGGCCCTTCTTCTTGCCCTTGCCCGTGACGCTAACGGTCACCGTCCCGTACCAGGGATCGCGATAGACCCCGGCATAGGCCTCCAGCGGCAGGCTGGGCGCAACGCCGCCGCCCTTGGGCGTGGTGGCGGCTGCGGCGTCCTTGATTGTCTGGGCGTCGGCCTCGGCCTGGACGCGCTTGGACGAGGCGATCCAGTCGAAGTCGCTGCGGCCCTGCAGCCGGTCCGGTCCGCCGAAGCGCAGTGACCGCAGCACCGGGTTCTCCTCGGCGTTGGTCATGACCATGATGCCGGACTTCCGCCCCGGCAGTAGGCCCGTATAGGAGATGAAGCCGGCCAGGCCCCCGGTGTGCCACAGCAGCCGCTCGCCCCGGTGATCCTGCACGTACCAGCCCAGCGCATAGGCCTGCATCGAGGGCCGCGCCGGGTTCTCGTTGCTCGGGCCGTCCGACCAGCTGGTGATGGTCTGCGGCTTCCACATCTCGCGGGCCTGGACCTCGCCCCACAGACGCTTTCCGTCCGCCGATAGGCCACGACCCAGTTGGACCTGCATCCACTTGCCGATGTCGGCGGGACACGAGTTGACCCCGCCCGCAGGGCCCGCCGCATCGAAACTGGCGTCGAACGGCAGCACCTTCTGCGGCCCCAGTCCCCGCACCGGCGGCCCCAGGCGCGCATGCGGCAGGGCGCGGCGGGACTGGTCGACGAGGCGCGGACTGGAGACGGTGTTGGTCATGCCCAGCGGATCGAAGATCCGCGCCTTGATCACCTGCTCCCAGGTCTGCCCCGTCACCGCCTCGATGACCGCCCCGGCGACGACATAGAGGACATTGTCGTAAGCGTAGCCGCCCCGGAACTGGCCGCCGATCGGCAGGTATTTCAGGCCCGCCACGATCTCGGCCCGGGTATGGGTGGGCGCCGGCCAGATCATCAGGTCGCCGGCGCCCAAGCTCAGGCCGCTGCGATGTACCAAGAGGTCGCGCACCGTCAGCAGCTTGGTGACGATCGGGTCCTTCATCGCAAAGTCGGGCAGGTAGTTCGTGACCGGCGCGTCCCACTCGACCTTGCCCTCCTCCACCAGCATGGCCAGCAGGGCGGCGGTCATGGCCTTGGTGTTGGAGGCGATGCCGAAGATCGTGTTGGCGTCGCAGCGGTCCTGGCCGCCCAGCGCCTTGACGCCATAGCCCTTGGCCAGGGTGATCTGGCCGTTCTCGACCACCGTGATCCCCAGGCCCGGCTGGTCAGGGAAGGCGGCCATGACCTCTTGGGCGAATTGATCGACCGCCGCGCCGACCGCGCCCGTCTCTTGCGCGAAGGCCCGGTTCCCGAACGCCGCCAGGCCTGTGGTGGCGAGACCCGAGATCAGGGCGGCGCGGCGCGTGGTGGTCAGCATGGGGCGTCCCTAAGAGGAAACCCTCTCCCATAGGGAGAGGAGGGACCCATTGCGTAGCAATGGGAGGTGAGGGGGTAAACCGTCAGCGGCGAAACCCCTCACCCTCCCGCGCTTTCAGCGCGGGCCCCGCCCTCTCCCTCTGGGAGAGGGACCTAGTTCCCGCCGTCCAGCAGACGCCGCGCGATCACCTGCGCCTGGATCTCGCCGGCGCCCTCGAAGATGTTGAGGATCCGCGCGTCGGCCAGGAGGCGGCTGGCGGCGTATTCCATCGCAAAGCCGTTGCCGCCGTGGATCTGCAGGGCGTTGTCGGCGGCGGCCCAGGCGACGCGGGCGGCGATCAGCTTGGCCATGCCGGCCTCAAGGTCGCAGCGTTTGCCCTCGTCCTTCTGGCGGGCGGCGAAATAGGTCAGCTGGCGCACGCCCATGATCTCGGCGGCCATCATGGCCAGCTTGTTGTGCACGCGCGGGAAGTCGAAGATCGGCTGGCCGAACTGCTTGCGATCCAGGGCGTAGGACAGGCCGACCTCCAGCGCCGCTTGGGCCACGCCCACAGCGCGGGCGGCGGTCTGGATACGGGCGCTCTCGAAGGTGGCCATCAGCTGCTTGAAGCCCTGGCCGGTCACGCCGCCCAGCAGGTTCTCGGCCGGAACGGTGAAGCCGTCGAAGCCCAGCTCATATTCCTTCATGCCGCGATAGCCGATCACCCCGATCTCGCCGCCGCTCATGCCCTCGGCCGGGAACGGAGCCTCTTCGGCGCCGCGCGGCTTGGGCGCCAGCAGCATCGAAAGGCCGCGATAGTCGGTGGTGGCCGGATCGGTGCGGACCAGCAAGGTCATCACGTCGGCGCGGGCGGCGTGGGTGATCCAGGTCTTGTTCCCGGTCACCACATACTGGTCGCCCTTCAGCTCGGCGCGCGTGCGCAGGGCGCCAAGGTCGCTGCCCGTGTTCGGCTCGGTGAAGACGGCGGTCGGCAGGATCTCCGCGCTGGCGATCTTGGGCAGCCAGTATTCCTTCTGGGCGTCGGTGCCGCCGGTCAGGATCAGCTCGCCGGCGATCTCCGAGCGGGTGGCCAGCGACCCGACGCCGATCCAGGCGCGCGACAGCTCTTCGGAGACCACGCACATGGCGGTCTTGCCCATGCCGCTGCCGCCAAAATCTTCGGGGATGGTCAGGCCGAACACGCCCAGCTCGCCCAGCTCCTGCACCAGCTCCAGCGGGATCAGCTCGTCCTTCAGGTGCCATTCGTGGGCGAAGGGGGTGACCTTCTCCTCGGCGAAGGCGTGGAACTGGTCGCGGATCATCTCGAACGTCTCGTCGAGACCGGTCTGTTCGAGGGTCGGGCGACCGCGGGCCTCGGCCAGGCGCTGAGCGATGCGGGCCTTCACGGCCTGGGTCCCGCCCTCGACCATCAGCTTCATCAGGCCGTTGGAATAGAGGCGGTTCAGCACCGCGCGGTCTTCGACAAGGTGCGCGGGACGAACGATCTCGCCCTGGTTCATCGGCACGCCGCCGACCAGCTGGGCGCAGTATTCGGAGAACAGCAGCTGGGCCAGCAGGGCCTCGATTTCACCAAAGCGACCTTCAGCCTCCAGTCGCTCGGCCCAACCGGCGACCTGGTTCATCAGCTCGGCGTAGGAGGCGTACCAGCCATAGCCGTGGACGCGGTGCTGGTGGACGTCGGCGAGCTTGCGATCGACCTTGCCGCCGTTCGGCGCGATGTGCGCCAGGACCGCCGGCTTGGCCTCGGCCACGAACAGCCCCGCCGCGTCGGCGGCCTCACGCAGCAGGCCCGTCAGGCCAGGCAGGATCAGGGTCTCGTTGGTCTTCTCGGCGACCGTGTCGGTCATGGCTTGCTCCCCGCGCCCAAACAGTTGTTTTCTTTCACTGTGGCCCTTTTCGCACCTGCGAGCAATGCCGCAATGCAGCATAACCACAAAATAGGGGATGAAACGTGCTCAAGGTCCACCACCTCAACGAGTCGCGCTCGCAGCGGATTCTGTGGCTTCTGGAGGAGCTTTCGCTCCCCTACGAGATCGTCCAGCACAAGCGCGATCCGCAGACCCGCCTGGCGCCGCCGTCGCTGACGGACGTCCACCCGCTGGGCAAATCACCGGTGATCCAGGACGGCGAGCTGGTCGTCATCGAGTCCGGCGCGATCATCGACTATGTCATCCGCCGCCACGGCGGCGGTCGCCTGGCCCCGGACGCCGCCAGCGCCGACTATGACCGCTACCAGCAGTGGCTGCACTACGCCGAGGGCTCGGCCATGCTGCCGCTGATGCTCAACATGTATGTCGGCCGCCTGGGCGAGGCCGGCGCGCCGCTGCACCCGCGCATCCAGTCCGAGATCGCCAACCACCTGTCGTATGTCGACCAGAGCCTGGCGGGCAGCGAGTTTTTCGTCGGCGACAGCCTGACCGGCGCCGACATCCAGATGAGCTTCGTGCCCGAGGTCGCCAAGGCCATGGGCAAGCTGGCGGACTATCCGCACATGGCCGCCTGGATCGGCCGCATGCACGCCCGTCCGGCCTGGAAGACCGCGCTCGACAAGGGCGGGCCGTACGCGCTGGGAGCTTAAGCTCCGTCCTAGGGCCGCAGGACCACGCCGACGTCCGGCGCGGTCCCGCCGTCCACCTGGGCCAGGTAGGCCGCGCGCACGGCGTCCTGGCCTAGGCCTTCCTCGACCTTCAGCCAGCGCGGCGCGTCGGCCACGAACGGCGCCCAGGCCGCGCCGTAGCGCTGGTCGAACTCGCCGCCCGGCCAGTCCTGGCGACGCTTGGCCACCCGGTCGGGCGCGAAGAAGAAGGCCGGCTGAGGCCCCGGCAGCGCGACCTGGGCGCGTGGCGCCTCCCAGTGGGTGCCGCCGACCAGGATCGAGGCCTTCAGGCCGTCGGCGAAGCGGTTGTGCACCGCCGCTAGAACCGCCGAGTCGCCGGCGAAGTCGACGAACACCGTCGGTCCGGCGATCGGCGCGGTCGGCAGGTCGCCGTACAGCACCACCTGATCGTAGAAACCCAGCCCCTCGACAAACGCTTGGTTACGCGGCGAGGTCAGGCCAACCACGTTGACGCCGCCGCGTTTCTTCAGCAGCGCCGCCAAGGCGATGGCGGTCTTGGACGAGGCGCTGGACAGGATCACGCTCTTGGCGCCGTGGAAGCCCGCCTCATCCAGTTGGTCGTCAATCAGAAACGAGGTGATGAACAGCGGCTGCAGCAGCGCCGTATGGGCCTCCAGCGGGCTTTCATCGCCCACGGCCATGTACTGATTATAGACCGCCGCCAGGTGCTGGCGGTGCGGCGCGACGTCGGCGAACCCAGCCTTGCCGACCTTGGGCGTCACGGTCAGGTGGGTGGACATCGGCCAGTAGCCGTAGAACCGCTGGCCGACCTCGAGGCCGGGATGGTTGCTGGCCTCGACCCGCGCGAAGCCCCAGACCGGCACGCGGCCAAAGTCATCCGCCGTCGGGAAGAAATCCCAATACTTCATCATCTCGCCGAACACGGCGTAGGTGATGTTGTTAGCCGTCAGGGCGAAGCTTTCGATCGCCAGACGCACCTCGCCATCGGCCAGAGGCGACGACGGGACGTCCTGGACTTCAGTGCGGCGCAGATCGCTCTTGGCGACGACGAAATCCCAGGCCATGGGGGCCTCCCTGATGCTTTGGCGGGAAGCTAGGCGGCGACCGAACGCCCGTCAAACAAACGTTCGCCGCGTTGGAGCGATCTCGGCCGGATGGGAGGCTCGACCGCGCGGTTCGTGCTAGACCCGCGCACAAGCCGCGCTCCGGAGCCTCATGGACATCAACCAGCTCGATGTGATCGTTCGGGTCGCCGGCGCCACCCTGCTGCTGCTGTTGGCCATCCTCTTGGCGCGTGACCCCAGGACGCGCCGCGTCGCGATCTACTTCGCCCCCATGGCGGTCTGCCTGGTGGGCTTCCTGGCCGGCAACACGCCTGAACCGACTCTGCGATTGAGCGGCCCGCTTGGAACGGTGGGCGCCCTGATCGCCGGCTACGCCGCCGTCTTCCTGTGGTGGTTCTGTCTGGCCAGCTTCGATCCGCTGTTTCGTCCGCGCGGCGGCGTGCTCATTGCGGGCCTGGCCTGGCTGATGATCGCCAGCGCCGACCGAGGCCTCTTTGGTCCCGCGCTGGAAAGTCGCGGACTGTCGTGGGCGCTCATCGCGCTGGGCGTCTCGATGCTGGCCTATCTGGCCTGGCGCCTGGTCCGCGACCGCGCGGGCGACCTGGTGGATGAGAGCCGCCGCGCCCGCTTGCTGGTGGTGCTGCTGCTCGCCGGCCAGTTGGGAGCCGACTTTATGGTCGACCTGGTCATGGGGCTGGACTGGGGCCCGCACGGCTTCACCATCCTGCAAAACGCGGCATTCCTCGCCTTCGCCGCCTGGCTGGCCCTTCGCCTGTTGCCGGTCCCCGCGCCCGCCAGCCCAAGCGTGCGAGGGCGAAGCCTCACTCCGGCCCAAGGCGACGAAGCGCGTCTGGTCGAGCGCCTGCGCGTGCTGGTCGAGGTTGAGAAGATCCACCTGGCCCCCGATCTCGACTTCGCCGACGTCGTGCGCCGAATGGGCGCGCCGGAACGCACGGTGCGGCGCCTGATCAACCATCGCCTCGGGCACGACCACTTCCGCGCCTTCCTGAACGCCTGTCGGGTGGCCGAGGCCAGGCGGCTGCTGGCCGATCCGACGCGGGCTGAAGACAAGCTGATCGCCATCGCGCTCGACAGCGGCTTTGCCTCGCTGGCCTCGTTCAACCGCGCCTTCCAGGCTGTGGAGGGCCGCCCGCCCAGCGCCTTCCGACACGCGCCGACTCCTGAGGAACGCCCCGCCGTGTTCTGAGAAGCGCGCGTACTGCCGCCGGCCTAAGCCCTTGCCTCCCATCACGAGGCGAGATTATGGACGGACTATTGAGCATCGGCGCGATCCTGGCGCTGCTATTTTTGACCGGCGGGGTCATCGCGCTTTTCGGCGGACGCAGCGCCGTCTCGTTTCGCTGGCTCTTCGCGGCGGCGGGACTGGTCCTGCTCAACGACGCCCTGCTGACCCGGGTCTATCGCCTGGTCCCGGACCTGATCGGCGGCGACTGGAACTGGCAGGGCAAGCTGGCGGCCCTGGCCGCGACCCTGGCCCTGGCCGCCCTGCCCGTTCTGGGCTGGCGCGCGAGCGGTCTGACCTGGCGACAAGACCATCTCAAGGGACCGCTCGTCGTCGCGGGCCTCTATGCGTTGTTGTTCGTCGGCCTGGCCCTGGCGTTTCCGAACGACCCCGCAAACGCGGAGACCCTGGCCTTCCAGCTGACCATGCCGGGCCTTGAGGAAGAGGCCTTCTATCGCGGCGTCCTGCTGCTGGCCCTGGACCGCGCCTTCACCGGCCGGGTTCGTTTCCTCGGCGTCGAATGGAGTTGGGGCGCTGCGCTGTCCTGCGCCCTGTTCGGCCTGGCTCACGCGTTTGGCGTCTCCAAGGGCGAGGTCTCGTTCGAGCCGCTCGTCTTCGCCCTGACCGCCGGCCCCTCGCTGATCGCCGTCTGGGTGCGTCTGCGCACGGGAAGCCTCTTGCTGCCGGTGCTGATGCACAATCTGGGCAACGCCGCATCCCTGCTGATCTGAGACCTGCCCGGATTGTCACCGGGACAATGTTTCCGTTGCCGTCGCGCGGGCTGAGGCGCAAGCGGAGGCGACCACCGCCGATGGAGCGCCCATGCCCCAAGCCGCCCTGCCCTTGCGCCACTTCCTGCTGGCCCTGGCCGTGGTGGCGGTCTGGGGAACCAACTTCGTGGTCATCCGGGTGGGCCTGGATCACCTGCCGCCGCTGCTGTTCGCCACCCTGCGCTTTTCGATGGTGCTTTTGCCGATGGCGTTCTTCGTGAAGCGGCCGGCGGTGTCGTGGGGCAACCTCGCCGCCTATGGCGTCGCGATCGGCGCGGGGCAGTTTGGCCTGCTGTTCATGGCCATGAAGGGCCACATCTCGCCGGGCCTGGCCTCGTTGGTCGTGCAGACCCAGGTGTTCTTCACGATCGGCATGGCCATGTGGATCAGCCGAGAGCGGGTGCAGGGCTTCCAAGTCGTGGCGCTGCTGCTGGCCGCGTCGGGTATCATCCTGATCGCCGCACACGGCGGCGGCTCGGCGACGCCGCTGGGCGTAATCCTGGTGCTGCTGGCCGCCGCCAGCTGGTCGGCGGGCAATATCGTCGCCCGCCAGGCCGGGTCGGTGAACATGCTGGGCTATGTGGTCTGGGCCAGCCTGTTCTCGATCCCGCCGCTGTTTCTGATGTCGCTATGGCTGGAAGGCTGGCCGGCCATCGTCAAGGGCGTGATGCAGGCCGACGCCCTGACCTGGGCCGCCGTCGCCTGGCAGGCGGTGGGCAACACCATGTTCGGCTATGCCGCCTGGGGCTGGCTGCTGGCCCGCCACCCCGCCGCGACCATCACGCCGATGGCCTTGATGGTTCCGGTGTTCGGCATGGGCGCCTCGGCCCTCTTGCTGCACGAGGCCCTGCCCGCCTGGAAGCTGATCGCCGCCGCCCTGGTGCTGACGGGGCTGGCGGTCAACATGCTGTGGCCGAAGGTGCGGGCTTGGAGAGCGGCGGCGGCTTGAAGCGCACAACACCACCACCGTCATCCCGCGCTTTATGCGCGGGACCCATGGTTCAGCTTCACCGTGAGTGTGTGACTTTCTCCGCACGTGCGGCTGACGAATGGGTCCCGCGAACAAGTCGCGGGATGACGGGGATACTTTGCGTTCAAACTCGCATCCCTTGACCTCCCCCACGTCAACCGCCCGACGCTCCCTAACAAAACAGGGAGGTCGCCATGCCAAAGCCGTTCGAGGTCCACTGGAGCCGCGAGGCGGTCGACAAGGTGCTGGGCCAGGTCCGCGCCTATGAGTTCCCGCCCGCGCCGGAAGGCGGCGGCTGGGGCTATGGCTGCGACGCGGACTTCCTGAAGGACATCTGCGCCTACTGGACCGACGGCTTCGACGTCGGGGCGGCCCAGGCCAATCTGAACCGCTTTCCGCAGTTCACCGCGACCATCGAGGACCTCGATATCCACTTCGTCCACGTGGTCGGCGAGGCGCAGGGGAAGCGCCCGCTGCTGGTCACCCACGGCTGGCCGGGGTCGCACTTCGAGTTCTGGGAGGCCATCGAACCGCTGGCCTTCCCGTCCCGCCACGGCGGCGATGCGGCGGACGCGTTCGATCTGGTGATCCCGTCGCTGCCGGGCTTCGGCTTTTCAGGAAAGCCCAAGCGGCCGCTGGGCCAGCGCGCCACGGCGCGCCTGTTCAACACCCTGATGACCCGCGAGCTGGGCTATGAAACCTACCTCGCCCAGGGCGGCGACTG
This sequence comes from Caulobacter sp. BE264, assembly GCF_031457805.1. Lineage (NCBI taxonomy): Bacteria > Pseudomonadati > Pseudomonadota > Alphaproteobacteria > Caulobacterales > Caulobacteraceae > Caulobacter > Caulobacter sp. BE264. The sequence goes on from NZ_JAVDXI010000005.1 coordinate 38,351, forward strand.
GGGCGGTCTCGTCACCTCTTGGCTGGGCCTGGATCACGGCGCCCACGCCAAGGCCATCCACCTTAACATGATCGGCCTGCGCCCCGCCGGTCCGCCGCGCACCCAGGACGAGATCGACTGGATCACCGGGTTCGGCGCCCAGATGGACCTCTGGGGCGCCTATTTCCGGCTGCAGGCCAGCAAGCCCCAATCGGTGGCTTGGCTGGGAGCCAACAACCCGGTCGGCCAAGCGGCCTGGATCCTGGAGCGCTTCCACGACTGGGCCGACCTGTCGGGCAAGCCGTTCGAAGAGGTGTTCAGCCGCGACCAGCTGCTGACCAACCTGATGATCTATGTGATGACCGGCAGCTTCACGACCGGCGCCTGGTACTACCGGGCCATGCTGGAGGAAGGCGGCCCAGTCCTCGCCGAAGGCCAGCGCTGCGAGACGCCGACCGCCTTCGCCAACTTCCCGGGCGAGAGCATCTACAAGCCCCCGCCCCGCTCCTGGGCCGACCGCGCCTACAACATCACCCGCTGGAGCGAGATGCCGCGCGGCGGCCACTTCGCAGCGATGGAGGAGCCGGGCTTGTTCGTCGACGACGTGCGGGCCTGGGCGCGCGAACTTTAGATTTCTGATCAGAGGGGAAACGCGATGAGCAAGATCACCGGCGGCTGCCTGTGCGGTGAAATCCGTTACGAGATGGAGGGCGTGATCAACGTCGCCGTCTGCCACTGCCGCGAATGCCAGTACGCGTCGGGCGGCGGGCCCAACTATATCGCGCTGGTCCCCAAGCCGGCCTTCGCCTTCACCAAGGGCGAGCCGCATCGCTACACCCGTCCCGGCGGCAGCGGCCAGGCGGTGACGCGGATCTTCTGCGCCGACTGCGGAACGCCCCTGGCGTCAGAGATCGCCATGCCCGTCGTGGCGGTGAAGCTGGGCGGTCTTGATGATCCGGCGCCCTACAAGGCGGGGGTCTCGGTCTGGACGTGCGAGGCGCAGCCGTGGCATCCGATCGATCCCGCCGCACCGGCTTTCCCGAAGAATCCCTCAGGCTGATGACCCAGACCACGCCCCGCTTCGACTTCGCCTCCGACAATGTCGCCGGCGCCATGCCGGAAGTCATGGAGGCGTTGATCGCAGCCAATGCGGGGACGGCCTCGGGCTATGGGACAGACCACGTCAGCCGCGCCGCCGCAGATCGCATCCGCGCGGCGCTGAACGCGGACGCCGAGGTGCGATTCACCGCTTCGGGCACCGCCGCCAACGCCTTCGCCCTGACGCTGCTGGCCGCGCCGCACGAGGCGGTTTTGGCTCACGAGCACGCCCATATCTGCACCGACGAGACCGGCGCGCCGGGCTTCTTTGGCCAGGGCGTCGGCCTGATCGGCCTGCCGGGTGCTTCGGGCAAGATGGAGCTGGCGCCGCTGGAGGCGGCGCTGGCGCAGCCGGACGTCTCATACCGCCAGCCGGCGGCGGCCCTGTCCCTGACCACGGCCACCGAGTACGGCACGGTTTATTCGCAAGCGCACCTGGAGAGCCTGATCGCGCCGGTGAAGGCCAAGGGCTATGGCGTCCATCTGGACGGCGCGCGGCTGGCCAATGCGGTCGCGGCGGGCTTTGATCTGAAGAGCATCGCCAAGATGGGCGTCGACATCCTGGTGATGGGCGGCACCAAGGCCGGCTCGACCCCGACCGAAGCCGTGGTCTTCCTGAACCCCGACCACGCGCGACGCCTGGACGCGCGGCTCAAGCACGCGGGTCAGCTGATCTCAAAGGGTCGCTACCTTGCCGCCCCGTGGCTGGGCCTGCTGGGCGAGCACGGTGACACCGGTCCCTGGGCTGCGCGGGCCGCCCACGCCAACGCGATGGCGCGGAAGCTGGCCGATCTGATGCCCTTCCCCATCAAGCACGCGGTCGAGGCCAACGGGATCTTCGTCGAGATGGACGAGCCCACGCTGGAGCGTCTGCGCGGTGAGGGCTGGTTCGTCTATCGCTTCCTGGACGGCACGGTGCGCTTCATGTGCTCGTGGGCCACGACGCCCGAGATGGTCGAGGACCTGGGCGCGGCGCTGAAGCGGGTGGCTTAGAGGACTTCGGGGCGAGGGGTTACGCCGTCACCCGGCGTGCTGGCGCTCCATGCGAGGCTGCACCCCCTCATCCTCCCACGCCTGCGGCGCGGGCCCCTCCTTCTCCCTCTGGGAGAAGGTGATCACCGGCGACATCGGCTCAGCGGCCGATGTCTCGGTGACGCCCAGCATCCTGGCGATCTCGCTGGCAGGCGCCGGACGGCTGATGAAGTAGCCCTGGATCTCGGCGCAGCCCTGCCCGCGCAGGGCGTTCAGCTGCTCCAGCGTCTCCACGCCCTCGGCCGTGGTGGTGACGCCCATCGACGCGCCCAGGTCCAGCACCGCCTTGATGATGGCCATGGCGTCGCTGTCGTGCAGGATGTCGCGAACGAAGGTCTGGTCGATCTTGATCTTGTCGAACGGGAAGCTGCGCAGATAGCTCAGCGAGCTGTAGCCGGTGCCGAAATCGTCCATCGAGATCCGCACGCCCAGGGCTTTCAGGTCGTGCAACATGGTCATGTTGGCGGCGTTGTCCTGCAGCAGGACCGACTCGGTGATCTCAAGCTCAAGACGGTTCGCCGACAGGCCAGACGCCGCCAGGGCCGAGACCACGGTGCGCACCAGACCCCGGTCACGGAACTGGGCGGGCGACAGGTTCACCGCCAGGCGCACATGCTCGGGCCAGTTCGCCGCCTCGGCGCAGGCCCGGCGCAAGACCCACTCGCCTAGCTGGACGATCAGGCCGATCTCCTCGGCCAGGGGGATGAAGTCGGCGGGCGAGACCGTGCCGCGCTCGGGATGATACCAGCGCAGGAGCGCCTCGCAGCCCGTCACCCGCTCGGCGCCCAGGTGATAGAGCGGCTGATAGACAAGCTCGAACTCGCCGGCCTGCAGCGCCCGGCGCAGGTCCAGCTCCAGCGCCCGGCGCGCCTGAAGCTGCTCATCCATCGCGCGTTCGAAGAAGTGATACGCCCCGCGCCCGTCGGCCTTGGCGCGGTACAGCGCCATGTCGGCCTTCTTCAGCAGCTCGTCGGCGTCGTCGCCGTCGGTGGGCGCCAGGCTGACCCCGACGCTGGCCCCGATCACCACATGGTGGCCTTGCAGATCGAACGGCGCTGCCATCGCCTCGACGATCCGCGCCGCCAAGCGCGTCGCGCCGTTCCCGTCGTCCAGTCCCGTCTGGACCACCGCGAACTCATCGCCACCCAGGCGTGCGACAGTGTCCCCCTCCCGCACGCAGCCGCGCAGACGTTCGGCGGCGATCTTCAGCAGGGCGTCGCCCAGCGGATGGCCCAGAGTATCGTTGACGGTCTTGAAGCGGTCCAGGTCGACGAAGTGCACCGCCAGGGCGTCGCCCTTGCGCGACCGGCGGGCCAGGGCCTCGCTGAGCGACTTCTGAAACAGCACCCGGTTGGGCAGGTCGGTCAGAGGATCGAAGTGAGCCAGGCGCGCGATCTGCGCCACGCCCCGGCGGTTGGTCTCGTTGCTGGCCTGCAGCAGGGCTAGCACCGTGCCGACCCCCAGATAGCGCTCGTTCTCGGTGACGATGAAACCGCGCAGCAGATCCGAGGCGCGATACGACAGGCTGTCGGAGGTGAACTCGGCCAGTTCGGTGTCAGCGTCCACGACCAGCGGCTCGCGGTCCATCAAGGTCGAGATCGGCCGGTTGGCGTAGAGCGCGCGCCCATACTCGGCGGCCATACGCAGGAAGAAGGCGTTGCGCTCGACGAGGCCGATCGGCCGGTCGTCGTGGTCCAGCACCGGGATGATCAGCGTGTCGGGTTCTTCCCGGAACCGCTCGTACAGAGCCTTGCCGAGCTGATCCTCGCGCGCTGGCTCCAGGAAAGAAACGGTGTCCCTCAGGGTGAACATTGATACGCCTCCACTCACGGGGGGGAGGAGGCCTGGACGGGGCTAACGAGGCGCTAATGGCGCCGCTTTACGGCGCTGATTTCGCGAAAACTTCACAGGCCTGTCACAGTGTTTTCCTGTGTGTTTACAAGGCCCCTCACGCGACTGGCGAGATGGCTCAGCGGCCCGTATCCATGAAGTCCCGGGCGCTGAAGCCCTCCGGCGGTGCGACCTCGACGATCGGGTCGTCGCGGTCATCGAACTCGGTGCGCAGGGCCCTGCTCATCACGGCGTGCATCTCATAGAGACAGGTAATGTAGGTCAGCTCCAGGATCTGTTCGTCGGACAGGAACGCCTTCAGCGCTGCGAATACGCCGTCAGCGATCCGGCCCCCGTCCAGCACCAGACCGTCGGCATAGGCCAGCACCGCGCATTCGTGGGTGTCGAAGACCTCGGAAACCTGCCAATGCGGAACCGCCGCGATCTTGGCCTCCGACACGCCAAGCCCCCGAAGCGACTTGCAGTGCTGGGAGAAGACGAACTGGCTGCCGCGCGCCCAGCCCGCGCGGGTCTGGGCCAGCTCGCGCAGCACCGGGTCCAGCTTGCGGGCCGGATCGCGATAGAGCGCAAAGCCCTGGGCCGCGTGGCGCAGGATGTCGGGACTGCCGGCGAAGACTGTCCACCAGTCGCCGCGCGTACCGGTGTCAGTGCCCGGCTCGGCCACCGGATCGCGGTCGCCGAACAACAGGTCGTAGAGCCGCAGGGTCCCCGTGTCGGCGACCTCGGCGCGGGGGATCTGCCGCAGGCGCGGCATCAGGCGTCGACCGCTGCGCGGGCCGGTTCGTGCCGCACGTCCTCGGGCCCGAACGCCCGCGTGAAGGCGGCGAGCTCCATCATGATCCCGTTGGGGTCGGTGAAGTAGACCGAGCGGACGAAGACGCCAAGGTGCAGCTTGCGCGCCACGCCCATCTCGCTGTCGTCGTGATTCACGACCATCGGGAACACCGGAACGCCGGCGCTCTGCAGGCGCTCAAGGCAGGCGTCGAGATCGGCCTCGTCGACGCTGAAGGCGACGTGATTCATCGAGCCGACCGCGGTCTTGGCTTCAGCCGGGAAGGCCTTCACTGACGCCACGCCCGGCGCGGCCGGCGGGACGTCCGGCCACCAGAAGAACGCCAGGCAAGACCCGCCGCCGCAGTCGAAGAAGAAATGCTGGCCGCCATCCGGCAGGGCCACGGTCTTGACCAGCGGCATCTGTAGGATCTCGGTGTAGAACCTGACGGTCTGCGCCATATCGCGGCAGACCAGGGCCAGGTGATTGACGCCGGTGATCTTCATCTCGGCTTCCTCCCCGAGACCAAGGTTACGCCAAAGCGATGGGGCGTACAGCGTGACGTTGGGGCGCCTACGCCCGCTCCTCCTTCTTGGTGTCGCCGAGCAGGACCTGGCCGCCCCAGCTGACGAAACCCGTGACGATAGCGGCCAGGACGCCCGCCCACAGGCCTTGAACAGTCAGACCGTCCAGCATCCAGGCCACGAGGCCGATCATGCCCGCGTTGATCACGAGCAGAAACAGGCCCAGCGTCGCCAGGGTCAGGGGGAAGGTCAGCAGAGTCACGATCGGACGCACCACGGCATTGACGATCCCGAGCAGGAGGCCGGCGATCAGCAGGGTCTTCCAGCCGTCGGCGGCGACGCCCGGCACAATCTGGGTCGCCAGCCACAAGCCGAAGGCGGCGATCAACAGGCGGAAAATGAGGCGGACCATGGAGTCTCCCGAACGTCAGAGGCGACGCGTCCAAACGATCGCCGCATTCGTACAATATCCGAGCACGAAACTCGGACATTACAAATGCGTTACCGCTCTTCAAACCGCCGCAGCGTGAACTATCTAGTCCCTCGTGTGGGGGATGATCGCGCGCGATTGGCGAGCGGATCCGCACGCAAGGGGATATAAGTAGGATGGCCGTAAATTCTCTATCGGTGATGTCGCCGGACGGCGGCTTGTCGCGTTACCTCACCGAGATCCGCAAGTTTCCGATGCTCAGCAAGGACGAAGAGTTCATGCTGGCCCAGCGCTGGAAAGAGCATCAGGACCCGCAAGCGGCCCACAAGATGGTCACCAGCCACCTGCGTCTCGTGGCCAAGATCGCCATGGGCTATCGCGGCTACGGCCTGCCGATCGGCGAGGTGATCTCCGAAGGCAATGTCGGCCTGATGCAGGCGGTCAAGAAGTTCGAGCCTGAGAAGGGCTTCCGCCTGGCCACCTACGCCATGTGGTGGATCCGCGCCTCGATCCAGGAATATATCCTGCGTTCGTGGTCGCTGGTGAAGATGGGCACGACCGCCGCGCAGAAGAAGCTCTTCTTCAACCTCCGCAAGGCCAAGAGCCAGATCGCCGCCTTCCAGGAAGGCGATCTGCATCCTGACCAGGTCAGCCAGATCGCCACCAAGCTGGGCGTGCTGGACAGCGAAGTCATCTCGATGAACCGCCGCCTGTCGGGCCCCGACGCCTCGCTGAACGCGCCGCTGCGCGCCGACGGCGAAAGCGAGTGGCAGGACTGGCTGGCGGACGAAGAACAGGTCTCCCAGGAGACCCGCGTCGCCGAGGACGAGGAGAAGTCGCTGCGGATGAGCCTCCTTGAAGAGGCGATGGTCGAGCTGACCGACCGCGAGCGTCACATCCTGACCGAGCGCCGCCTGAAGGACGATCCGACCACCCTGGAGGAGCTGGCCGCCCAGTACGGCGTCAGCCGCGAGCGCGTGCGCCAGATCGAGGTCCGCGCGTTCGAAAAGCTGCAGAAGACCATGCGCGAGGCGGCGATCGCCAAGAATATGGTGGATGCCTGACGCTTCGGGCTCACCGTCTCGACCAAAGGGCGCTCCTCGGAGCGCCCTTTTTTGTTTGTGGCCCGTCCCACCTCGCCGTCATGCCCTTTATGCAGCGGAGGGACGCACAGCGACTGACCAAACCGACCGTGGCGCCCGACAGCAGACCTTCCGATCGGCTGTTTGGGGTGGAAGTCGGACAGGCCGCAGGCCCCCACCGGACCATGCTTCGCATGGTCGTCCGCCCCCATAGGGGGCAGAAGGTGCGCTTCCTTCTTCCCCCTCCGGGGGAGGAGCGCCCCCCGGGTCGCGCGAAGCGCGCGCCCGAGGACAGGCTCCGGCGCGGCGGGGGCAAGTATGGGTGGATGGCAGATCAAATCCTCCCCCTAGCGGGGGAGGTGTCGGCGAAGCCGACGGAGGGGGAAGAAGCCGGCTCAGCAGCACTTCCCCCTCCGGCCTTCGGCCTCCTCCCCCTCTGGGGGGAGGATTTTCCGAACGTCCGCAATGGGTCGCGAACTGTCTCTCGCCCCCCGGTGAAAGCTGACCCCTAAGGCGGAAATGACGGCGCTCAAGAGTGGTATAGCCAAGCCATGATCACCGTCCCCGCCCTACCTCAGCTCATCCTGCTCCCCGGCCTCCTCAACGACGCCGAGCTGTGGCGCGATCAGATCAGCGGGCTTGCCGACGTCGCACGGCCCTGGGTTCCGGATCTCACGCCCTATGGGACGATCCGCCAGATGGCCCAGCATGTGCTGGATCATGCCGAGCCGACCTTCGCCCTCGCCGGCTTCTCCATGGGCGGCTATGTGGCCCAGGACATCGCCAGGATCGCACCTGAGCGCATCGAGCGTCTGGCCCTGCTCGACACTTCGATCCGCGTCGACACGCCCGAGCGCGCCGCCCAACGCCGCGCGCTGAACAAGGCCGCCGCCAAGGGCGGAACGTTCCTGGGGATCGGCCAGGCGATCATGAAAAGCTATGTCGACGCCTCGCGCCTGGACGACCTCGACCTCACCCGCCGCATCGTCGACATGACCCAGCGCCTGGGCCGCGAGGTGTTTCTGCGCCAGAACAGCCTGGAACGAGAGGACGGCGAAGCGGCGCTTCGCGCCTTGCGGGTTCCGTTGGTGGTCATCGTCGGCGAGAACGACCAGATCACGCCTGCGGAAGGACACCGCAAGATGGCCGCAGCCATCGGTTGTTCGCACCTCGTCGTGATCCCGGATACGGGGCACATGACGCCGATGGAGGCGCCCGGCCTCGTCAATGGCGCCTTACGGCATTGGCTGGCTCGTCCCGCCGGACATCGCTAGAGCATTTCACGACCTGACTGCGTCAGGCCGTGAGCTCTAATCTTTTGTTTTGGGCATTTTTCTTCACGCGAACCGGGACCACTTCGCTCGAAAAATGCGCTAGGCCGCGCGGCCCGTATCCTCGGGCGCCATGAAGCCCAGGAGAGCGTCGATCCGCTTGACCAGCTCGACGCGCGCGCCCGAGCCGGTCATGTCAGACTGGGTGCAGGCGGTCAGCGCCTCGGCGGCCTGGATGAGGCGCGACTCCTTCACCGCTTCGCCGACCCGGCGCAGCTCCAGCGCCTGAGCCGCCAAGGCGCGTCGGGCTTGGGCCGGATCGCTGTCCAGCGCCTGGGCGGCCGATTTGACGATCCGCAGGGCCTGGGAAAGCCGCGCGGCGGGCGTGTCGGACGCGTCGGCCTTGCGTTTGCGCGGCCCCTTGTAGTCAGCCGAGTTGAAGCGACGTCGATCGGGGCCGACATAGGCCACGGCCTCGACCCAGTCGCGCGGCTTCAGCGTCACCGCCTCCAGACGTCGCTCAAGGTCTTTCAGGTTGAAGGGCTTGCGCATGAACTCATGCACACCCGCGTCCCGCGCGCCGAAGATCGCCTCGGCGGTCGCCTCGCTGGTGCACATGATGACGGGCGCCTCGCGGCAGGCCAGATCGCTGCGACGCAGCTTGCGCGTGAACGCCAGACCGTCGACGCCGCTGCTGCCGTGTTCGACGAAGATCAGCTGCGGATCGGCGGCGCGAGCTAGGGCGTAGCCCTTCTCGGCGGTCGCGGCTGGAAAGATCTGCACCCCGCCCAGGGGCCGAAGATGCTCGGTCAACAGACGTGCAGTCGCTGGGCTGGGGTCGACGACCATCACCCTTTGAACCTTTGCGGCGACACGCTGGATTGTGCGGACGTTGCCGTCAAACACGAACACGACTCCTGAACCTAAGGCGGGAAACTACGCCCTAGAGTGTAAAAATCCGCTTGATGAATCTTGGACCATGCCCACCTCAATCAGGAAGGGGCACCGACAGTCCCGCCTCGAAATCCATGAAGATATCGAGCGCTTCTTCAACAGAGGCTGTGAGTGTCTCGCCTGACGGAAAACGGTAACGCCAGTAGCTGGAGATGTGCGAGATTGCGCCAACGCGTTCACCCAAACTCAGAAATAACTCTGGCGCCCTGAGCAAGAATTCACGGAATGCGCGCGGGTTGTTATTCTCAACCAAGCCCTCGAAGGCGTCATCGTACACCTTCAGCGTCCTGAGGATGGCGTTGCGCTCCACCAGAACACCGCCCTGGAGACGACGGCGCGCATCCTCCAGGTAGCGCCCCGTTTCGGGGTCGCGCTCCCCACGGATGGCAAGACGCCCGATCTCCGCGGCGACTTCAGCCAAGCGCGGCCACAGGCTCTCCAGAGTCCATTTGTAGTAGAGGAAGCCCTTCCAGCTGAAGACGCCCTCCTTGAAGCTGTCGCCCTCCAGGACAAGGGTTTCACGAAGGGGTTCCAGCCGGCCATCGACATCGGTCGCCAGCAAGGCCTCGACCATCCGGGTGGCGTGGATTTCGCCGACCCCGCCGAGGTCGCGGTAGGCCAGCGCGATCAGGCGCGCGATCTCCATGGCCACGAAGCCCTGCATGGCGTCGACGTCGGCCGGCGACAGGGCGAAGTAGCACGGGGCGGCGAAAACGCCTTGGCGACGCAGATGTTCGCGCAGCAAGAAAGGATCGAGCGACGGCAGCTGGTCGATCATCCGCAGAACCGACAGGTCCCGCGCGCTCTCGCCCGCGCCATTGCAGGCGTCGATCAGCAGATTGGTCCAGCCGCGCTGCCCGACAAAGACCGATTGCCCGCCCAAGGACAGATCCTTGCGGTCGAACGGGATGATGATCTTGGTCGCCGTCGCCCGCGCCTCTTCGAAGAGATAGATGTCGTCGTGACGGACGCGGTGCTTGACGATGAGCGCGGTGTTCAGCACCCGGTTCTTGAACAGCGGCGCTTGGAGGTATTCGGGCTTGTGGCCGCCCTCGGCTTCGATCGCGATGAGGTTCAGCACGCGGCTGGTCGAGGCCGTCCGCTCCAGCGCGCGAAGACTCCGCGTCACCCGATCGGACGTTCTGGCCGGCTTGAGCCTACGGCGCGCGGATGCGGGCACAGATCCCCCAGTTCTGAAAACGCCCGTCTGTGTAACGCCAAGCTGGCTAACAAACGCTAACCGAACACCGTTCCGCAATCTTACCCGACCGGAAGAGACCGCCCTAACCCGGCAAGGCGCAGGCGCTCGAGCTCCGAAGGAACGCGACGCAGGCCAGCCACCGTCGCCAGCAGTCCCGCGGGTTGGACGGGCTTGGGATGGGCGTCGTCGAACCCTTGAGCGATCAAGCGCTCACTGTCGCCGGCCATGGCGTCAGCTGTCAGGGCCACGATGGGAAGGTCACTGCGGCCGACCTCGCCGGCGCGGATGCGGCGCACCGCCTCCACCCCATCCATGCCTGGCATGTGAACGTCCATCAGGACGACATCGAAGTCCTCGATGCGCAACCGGGCAAGCGCGGCATGGCCATCGCCCGCCACGGCCACAGCGGCCCCGACGGCTTCGAGGATCGCGCGGGCGACCATCTGGTTGACCACATTGTCATCGACGACGAGCACGCGCGCGCCTTCGAGTTGCGGCGGGGCCGCTGGGGCCGAGGTCGTCGCCGGAGCGGGCGCGGCGGGGAGATGCAGGCGAACCGTAAAGGTGGAGCCTACGCCAGGCTCGCTGGAGACGAGGATCTCGCCCTCCATAAGTTCAGCCAGTTGTCTACAGATGGAAAGACCAAGACCTGTGCCGCCGAAACGACGCGCGATCGAAGGGTCGCCCTGGCCGAACGGCGTAAACAGGCGGCTGACCTGCTCAGCCGTCATGCCGACACCCGTGTCGCTCACCGACAGAGTGACCATGCGCTGCGCCTCCTCGCCCGCCACGCGGATGAACACCCGGCCTGTCTCTGTGAATTTCAGTGCGTTTGAGACCAGATTCATCAGAATCTGACGCACGCGCGCAGCGTCCCCAGCAACCCAACGGGGCGTGTCAGGACTGACCTCAAGCACCAGGTCCAGTTCCTTCAGGCGCGCACTCTCGCTCCAGACTGCGCGCGTTTGCAGCGCCAGTTTGCGGACGTCGAACGGAGCGACCTCCAAGCTCAGCTTTCCCGCCTCGATCTTGGAAAGATCAAGGATGTCGTTGAGAATCGTCATCAGCCCGTGGCCGGACTCCTCGATCATCTCCAGGTACTCGGACTGGCGGGCATCAAGTTTGGTGCCGCGCAACGCATGAGCCAGACCCAGGACGCCATTCATCGGCGTGCGCAATTCATGACTCATCATCGCCAGGAAGGCTGACTTGGCGCGGCTGGCCTCGATCGCATTGGCCTCTGCTTCCTCGCGCGCCTTGGCCGAGGCCCGCATTGTGCGAACAGCATCAGCGACATAGCCCACCAGGCCTAGCAAGATGGCGAACGCCGCGAGGCGATCCCATAGACTGAACCGGGTGGCCATCAGCGGCAGCGCGGCCAGCGTCATGAACGGCCAGACCGTCAACGACAGCATCGCCAAAAGGCTGTTCATCGCGTAGCGAACGCCTTCGACGACGATACCAAACAAGATCAGGAGCGCCGCGTACTTCATCGCGATCGGGCCGTTGATGACGCAGTAACCGGCCATGAATGACCAGACCATCGCGAAGCCTGAGGTGGGGCCGATCCGCATGAACCGGATCATGGCCATCGGCCAAGTCGGATTGTAGCGCCTCTCCAGATAGAGCACCGAGAGCTCAAACACCGTGTTCGCGATCAGCCATACGACGAGGGCGGGCCAACCCAGATAAAAAGCCAGGAGTCCGCCGACCATGGCGGTCACGCTCAAGCGCGCCACCCGGCTACGCCGAGTGACCACAAGCATTGAGCCCGCCTGGCCGTCGTCAAGAATATCCCGGAGAGCCAACGCTCACTCCCGCGAACCAAAGGTCGCGGGAGTTAAGGCGTACAGTGTTCAAAAAGCATTTAAGCGAGGCCGAGCATGGCTCTCGACGCTTCGATCAACCCTGGAAGGGGTCGCGCATCAGGATGGTGTCGTCCCGCTCGGGGCTGGTCGACAACAGGGCCACCGGCGCGCCGATCAGTTCCTCGACCCGGCGCACATACTTGATGGCGTTGGCGTTGAGATCCTTGAACGAGCGCGCCCCGGCGGTGCTTTCGGTCCAGCCCTCGATCTCTTCATAGATCGGCGTGGCGGCGGCCTGGTCGCGCAGGCCGGCCGGCAGGTAGTCGACGACCTTGTCGCCGATCTTGTAGCCGATGCAGATCTTCAGGGTCTTCAGGCCGTCCAGCACGTCCAGCTTGGTCAGGGCCACGCCGTGGATGCCGTTGATGGCCACCGACTGGCGCACCAGAACCGAGTCGAACCAGCCGCAGCGGCGGGCGCGGCCGGTGTTGACGCCGACCTCACGGCCGACGGTCGACAGGTGCTTGCCGACCTCGTCGAACAGCTCGGCCGGGAACGGGCCTTCGCCGACGCGGGTGGTGTAGGCCTTGACGATGCCCAGCACATAGCCGGTCGCCGAAGGGCCCATGCCCGAGCCGGCGGACGCTTGGCCCGCCGCGGTGTTCGACGAGGTGACGAACGGATAGGTGCCGTGGTCGACGTCCAGCAGCGAGCCTTGCGCGCCCTCGAACAGAATGCGGCGGCCGGCCTTGTAGGCCTGGTCCAGCACCCGCCAGGCCGGCTGGGCGTAGGCGAGGATGCGAGGGGCGAGCTCCATCAGCGCGTCGAACAGCTCCTGGGCGCTGGCTTCGGGCAAGCCCAGGCCGCGCCGAAGAGCGCCGTGGTGCGCCAGCAGACGCTCGATCTTCGGCTTCAGGGCTTCCGGATCAGCCAGATCGGCGACGCGGATCGCGCGACGGCCAACCTTGTCCTCATAGGCCGGGCCGATGCCCCGGCCCGTGGTGCCGATCTTCTGGGTCGAGGCGGCTTCACGCGCCTGGTCCAGATCGCGATGCAGCGGCAGGATCAGGCAGGCGTTGTCAGCCAGGATCAGCAGGTCCGGGGTGATCGCCACCCCCTGGTCGGCGATCTTGTCGATCTCGCTCAGCAGGTGCCAGGGGTCGACCACGACGCCGTTGCCGATCACCGAGGTTTTGCCCTGCACGACGCCCGAGGGCAGCAGGGCCAGCTTGTAGACCTTGCCGTCCACCACCAGCGTATGGCCGGCGTTGTGGCCGCCCTGGAAGCGCACGACGACATCGGCCCGGTTGCTGAGCCAGTCGACGATCTTGCCCTTGCCCTCGTCGCCCCACTGGGCGCCGACAACGGTCACGTTAGCCATGGTTTGAATACGCCTTGTCGCCTGCCGAGTGACGCCGCGAGGTCCTTCGACAGGACTCGACCCCGGACGTGGTCTCAATTTTGGGCGGCGCCGCGCGGACCGTCAAACAGTCCCTTCGCGAAGTCAGAAGGCGTAAACCAGCCGAACCCCCGCGTCGTCAAGCCCCTGGTTCTTGCCCTGGTGGAAGATCTGGCCGTTCGACAGGTGGGTATAGCTGAGCTCGACCGACACCTTGTCGCTGACCTGGTAGCCCAGGGCCAGTTCGGGCTCGAACAGCACCTTCGATCCGAAGTCGATGCGGTTGTAGTAGAGCCAGGTGCGGCGGGCGCGCTCTTCCGGGGTCAGGTTCGGCGCGTTGGCCGGCGGCAGGCCGGCCTTGCCGTCGGTGTAGGCCAGACCCATGCCGGGGCGCAGATAGAAGCCGCCCGGCTGACCCAGCTCGACCTTCCAGTTGAAGCCGACCGCGGCGAAGTTCGAAGTGTTGTTGGTGTTGATCGACACCATGGCGTGGACCTGCGGCTTGCCCAGCCAGTCCAGACGCTCGATCCGGTCCGTGCGATAACCCAGGTGGATGTCGGCGCCGCCTTCCCGGCCCGCCGCGCCCAGGCCGACGGCTTTGCCTATGAAGGTGACGTCGTGCTTGTAGACGCCAACGAAGGCCTCTCCCGCAAAGGCGGGGACGGCGCATCCGAGCGCGGCTCCGGCCAGCGTCAAGGAGGCCACGGCGGCGAAAGTGGCGGTCTTCATCAAGTCGTCCTGAACAGCATGGGCCCCCGGCCCAATATGGCCGTAACGGCAGAGGTCGGAAAGGGTTTCGATCGATGCGTCGGCGAGCTAGCCTGTTGGGCATGACCGTCTCTCTTGCCGACATCCAAGCCGCCGCTGGTCGCCTGAAGGGGCTGGCAGTCGAGACGCCGCTGCTTGAGAGTCCAGCCCTCAACGCGCGATTGGGCGGGCGCGTCTTCTTGAAGCCCGAGACCTTGCAGCGCGCCGGCGCGTTCAAGTTTCGCGGGGCCTATAACCGCTTGAGCCAGTTGACCGACGCCGAGAAAGCGCGCGGCGTGGTGGCGTTCTCGTCAGGAAATCACGCCCAGGGCGTGGCGCTGGCGGCCCAGCTTCTAGGCGTGCCGGCCCTGATCGTGATGCCCTCCGATTCGCCCAGCGTGAAGGTCGAGGGCACGCGCGGGTTTGGCGCGGACATCCGCTTCTACGATCGCTTCACAGAAGATCGAATCGCCATCGCCGACCAGATCGCGGCCGAGCGCGGCTGCGTGGTCGTGCCGTCCTATGACGATCCGCACATCATCGCCGGCCAGGGTACGGTGGGCCTGGAGATCGTCGCCCAGGCCGCCGCGCAAGGCGCGACGCTGGACCGCCTGATCTGCTGCGTCGGCGGGGGCGGCCTGATTGCGGGGACCTCGACAGCGGTGAAGGCGCTCTCGCCGTCGACTGAAATCTGGGGTGTGGAGCCCGCCGGCTTCGACGAGACGCGTCGATCGCTCGAAAGCGGCCAGCGCGAGACCATCGACAAGGACGCCCGCTCGATCTGCGACGCCTTGCTCACGCCGATCCCCGGCGACCTGACCTGGCCGATCAACCAGAGGAACCTCGCCGGCGCGGTCGCGGTGACCGACGCCGAGGTCGCCGAGGCGATGCGCTACGCCTTCTCGACCCTGAAGCTGGTGGTGGAGCCCGGCGGCTGCGTGGCCCTGACGGCGGCGCTGGCGGGCAAGGTCGACGTGACGGGCAAGACCGTGGCGATCGTGCTGTCGGGCGGCAATGTGGATCCGGGGTTGTTCGCGCAGGTGTTGAGCGGTCAAATCTAGCTCATAGAGCCGTGTCGTCCCGGCCAGTGAGGCCGACCCAGGATGACAATAGAAGCATTGCGGAGAGACATGAACCTGCCGCCCACGACCGCCCTCCCCCAGACCCCGCTGCTCGTCATCGACCGCGCGGCGCTGATGCGAAACCTCGCGCGGATGCAGGCGCTCTGCGACGCGGCGGGGGTTCGGCTGCGGGCGCACGGCAAGACCCACAAGTGCTCGACTCTGGGCCGCCTGATCATCGAGGGCGGCGCGGTCGGGCTCTGCTGCCAGACCGTCGGCGAGGCCGAGGCCTATGTCGCGGGCGGCATCCGGGACGTGCTGCTCACCGCGCCTTCCCCGCCCTGGGGCGCGGCGCGGCTGGCGTCCCTGGCCAAGACCGGCGCGCGCGTTGGCGCGGTCGCGGACGACGAGGGCCAGATCGACCGCCTGTCGGACGCGGCCGTAGCTGCAGGCGTGGTCCTAGACCTTGTTGTGGACCTTGATCTCGGCACCCACCGCGCCGGCGCCTATCCGAAAGACGCCCTGCGGCTGGCGCGCGCCGCCGACGCCGCGCCGGGACTGCGGTTTGCGGGGATCCAGGCCTATCTCGGCCACCTGCAGCACATGGATGATCTGTCCTTGCGCAAGTCGGCGGACGAAGCCGCTTTCGCCACCCTGAAGGCGCTGGTCGTCGAACTGACCGCCGCCGGCCTGCCGCCGCCGGTCGTGACGGGCGGTGGGACAGGCACCCACGCCTATGACCTCGCCTCCGGCGTCTACACCGAGCTGCAGGCGGGCTCCTACGCGGTGATGGACGTCGAGTACGATGCGTGCGGCGCGCCAGACGGGCAGGCCTGGGGCTTCGAGCCGGCGATGGTGGTCGCCGCGAGCGTGGTTTCGGCCAACCACAAGAGCCACGTCACCGTCGATGCCGGATTCAAGGCCGTGGCGATGGATGGTCCCCCCGCCCGCGTTGTCGCCGGCGCCGCGCCGGGCTCGCTGTGGCGGGCCATGGGCGACGAGCATGGCATGATCGCTCATCCAAGCCTGATCGACGTCTTGAAGGCCGGCGGCCGCGATCCCCTGAGCTTCGACAAGGCGGTCGCCGAAGCCGACGCCGATCCGGCCCGCGCCTGGCCCTCCGACGCGCCCAAGGTCGGCGATGTGGTCTGGCTGCAACCCGGCCACTGCGACCCGACGATCAACCTCTATGACGCCATCCACGTCTGGGACGGCGAGACGCTGGAACGCTGGGCGGTGGACGGGCGGCGGGTCAGCGCGCTCTAAACCGGCTTCCCCGGCGAATGCCGGGGTCCAGATCGAGCCCGCAAGCGCCTCCGAGAAGCGCTGTCTGTTGGCGCGAACACCTAAAAAGCACCGGATGAATCTGGACCCCGGCATTCGCCGGTGAGGTCGGGCCTTTGGGTAGCGGTAAACCGCTTCCCCTTGGGGCAAGAGCGATCTAGGGTCCGCGCCCAACGACAAGATTTGCTCCAAGAGGGCTTACCGATGAAACGCCTGCTGCTCGCCACCGCCCTGTTCGCCGCGCCCATGCTGGCGTACGCGTCGGACGCGCCCAAGATCGACCCCGCCAAGCTGGCCGCCCACATCAAGACGCTGTCCTCGGACGCCTTCGAAGGTCGCGGCCCCGCCACAGCCGGCGAGACGAAAACCGTCGCCTACATCTCCGAGCAGATGAAGGCCGTGGGCCTGGAGCCCGGCGGCGACCTGAAGGACGGCAAGCGCCTCTGGACCCAGGACGTGCCGCTCAGCAAGTTCGACATCGACGGCCCGGTCATGGCCCATGTGATGGTTGGCGCCGACCACATCATGCTGAACCAGGGCGAACAGGTCGCCATCCGCGCGGCGATGACCAACGTGAACGCCGTGTCGATCAAGGACGCGCCGATCGTCTTCGCCGGTTACGGCGTCAAGGCGCCCGAGCGCAACTGGGACGACTTCAAGGGCATGGACCTGAAGGGCAAGGTCGTCGTTGTGCTGATCAACGATCCGGACTTCGAGACGGGATCCGGCGACTTCGGCGGCAAGGCCATGACCTATTACGGCCGCTGGACCTACAAGTTCGAGGAAGCCGCCCGTCAGGGCGCGGCGGGCCTGCTGATCGTCCACGAAACCGCGCCCGCCTCCTACGGCTGGGCCACCGTCAAGAACTCGAACACCAACACGATGTTCGACATCGTCCGGAAAGACCCGGCCAAGTCGCATCCGCCGATGGAAGGCTGGATCCAGCGCGACGTCGCCGTGGACCTGTTCAAGAAGGCCGGCCTAGATTTCGACGCGCTGAAGAAGGCTGCTCAGAGCCGCGACTTCAAGCCGGTGGAACTGAAGGGCGCCACCTTCTCGGCCGACTACAAGGTCAAATACGAGGTGATCGTCTCGAAGAACGTGGTCGGCAAGGTCACCGGCGCCAAGCGTCCGGACGAGACCGTGATCTTCAGCGGTCACTGGGACCACCTGGGCGTCGGCCTGCCAGACGCCAAGGGCGACAAGATCTATAACGGAGCCGTCGACAACGCGACCGGCATCGCCGCCATGCTGGAGATGGGGCGCATCGCCGCCAGCGGCCCCAAGCCGGATCGCTCGATGGTGTTCCTGGCGGTCACCGCCGAGGAAAAGGGCCTGCTCGGCTCGGAATACTACGCGGCCAATCCGCTGTATCCGCTGGCCAAGACGGCGGGCGTGATCAACACCGACGCCCTGGACCCGACGGGCCCGGCCAAGGACTTCACGATCTCCGGCAACGCCAAGCTCGATCTGCTGGACGACCTGATCGCCAAGGGCAAGGCCGTCGGTCGGACCTACACGCCCGATCCGGCCACCGAAGCCGGCTACTTCTACCGCTCGGACCACTTCCCCTTCGCCAAGCGCGGCGTGCCGGCGATCTCGTTCGGCTCCGGCGAGGACCTTGTCGAGGGCGGCGTCGCCGCGGGCAAGGCCGCCTCGGACGCCTACCGCATCAACGCCTACCACCAGCCCGCCGACGAGTGGAATGACAGCTGGCGGCTGGACGGCATGAGCGCCGACATCGCGCTGGTCTACAGCGTCGGCCGCGACCTAGCCGGCTCGACCCGCTGGCCCGACTGGGGCGCGGACTCCGAGTTCAAGGCCGCCCGCGACGCCAGCAAGGCTGAGCGGAAGTAGGCGTTGGTAACTGTCATCCCGGCCAAGCGCGCAGCGCGCCGAGCCGGGACCGCAGGAAGCTCTGCGCTTTCCGAGGTCCCGGGTCTGCGCTTCGCTCCGCCCGGGATGACACCTTGAGTTTGCGACCTCCCCCATGACCGCCTCCGTCTTCGACCTCTTCAAACTCGGCGTCGGCCCGTCGAGCAGCCACACCATGGGCCCGATGACGGCTGCAGTGCTGTTCATCGGTCGGCTGCGCGACGCCGGGAAGCTGACGTCCGTCGCGCGGGTCGAGACGCGGCTCTACGCGTCCCTGGCCCTCACCGGAAAAGGCCACGCCACCGATCGCGCGGTGATCCTGGGCCTGATGGGCTTGGTGCCCGCGGAGCTTGATCCCGACGCTGGCGAGGCCGCCCTGCTGGAAAGCCAGGCCAGCCAGTCGCTGAAGCTGGGCGGTGAGGTCGATATCGCCTTTGATGAAGCGCGTGACATCGTCTGGCTGGGCCATGAACGCCTGCCGCAGCACCCGAACGGTCTGACCTTCAGCGCCTTCGACAAGGTCGGCGCCCTCCTTGCCGAGCGCACCTACTTCTCGATCGGCGGCGGCTTTGTCCGCGACGAGAGCGAGATGGGCCGCAACGCCCCGCCCGAGGAAGGCCCCGCGATCCCCTTCCCGTTCGAGAGCGCAGCCGACCTGCTGGACCGCGCAGAGCAGGCGGGTCTGACGATCGCCGAGGTGATGGCCGCCAACGAACGCGCGCGGATGAGCGAGGGCGAGATGAACGCCGGTCTCGACCGCATCTTCGGCGCCATGGAGGCCTGCATCGATCGCGGCATGCGCCAGGAGGGCGTCCTGCCGGGCGGCCTCACCGTCAAGCGCCGGGCTCGCCAGATCCACCAGACCATCCAGGGCCGGATGGAGCGCCAGATGAGCGACCCGCTGGCCGCGATGGACTTCGTCAACCTGTGGGCCATGGCGGTCAACGAAGAGAACGCCGCCGGCGGCCGCGTGGTCACCGCCCCGACCAACGGCGCGGCGGGCCTGGTTCCGGCCGTGCTGCGGTTCTTCGTCCGCTTTCACAAGGGCACGCCCGAACAGGTCCGGACGTTCCTGCTGACCGCCGCCGCCATCGGCGCGCTCTACAAGATGAACGCCTCGATCAGCGGCGCCGAGGTCGGGTGCCAGGGCGAAGTGGGCGTCGCCTGCTCGATGGCGGCCGCGGGTCTCGCCGCCGCGCTGGGCGGCACCAACGCCCAGATCGAGAACGCCGCCGAGATCGGCATGGAGCACAACCTGGGCCTCACCTGCGACCCGATCGGGGGTCTGGTTCAGATCCCCTGCATCGAGCGCAACGCCATGGGCGCCATCAAGGCCATCGACGCCGCGCGTCTGGCCCTGCTGGGCGACGGCCAGCACTCGGTGTCGCTCGACAAGGTCATCGCCACGATGAAGCGCACCGGCGAGGACATGAACGAGATTTACAAGGAGACCTCGATGGGCGGCCTAGCGGTGGGCCTGTCGGTCAACCGGGTGGAGTGTTGAGGAGCGCGTAAGCGCCCCCTCCACCGCTTCGCGGTCCCCCTCCCCCGTTGCGCGGGGCAGGATGAGTGGCCTCCTCCCCCGCATCGCGGGGGAGGTGTCACGATGCGTCAGCATCGTGACGGAGGGGGCGCTATTGCCTCTCGACGCCCTGCCAAACCTCGCCTAACTTCCGCGAGAACATCAAGGGAACATTCGCACATGGGCAAGATCCGAACCGGCATCGGCGGCTGGACGTTCGAGCCCTGGCGCGGGACCTTCTATCCCGATGATCTCAAGCAGAAGGACGAACTGAAATACGCGTCCTCCAAGCTGACCAGCATCGAGATCAACGGCACCTACTACTCGACCTTCAAGCCCAACAGCTGGATGAAGTGGCGCGACGAGACGCCCGATGACTTCGTGTTCTCGGTCAAGGCCAGCCGCTTCTGCACCAACCGCCGGGTGCTGTCGGAGAACAACGACTCGCTCGAGAAATTCCTGTCGCAGGGGCTGGAAGAGCTGGGTTCGAAGCTTGGCCCCATCAACTGGCAGTTCATGGCCACCAAGAAGTTCGATCCGGCGGATTTCGAGGGTTTTCTGAAGTTACTGCCAAAGGAGCAGAAGGGCGTGCGCCTGCGTCACGCGATGGAGGTGCGCAGTCCGACCTTCGCCTGCCAGCAGTTCTACGACCTCTGCGCTCAGTATGGCGTGGCCATCGTCTACGCCGTCGACGACGAGGCCCCCGAGTGGCCGTGCATCGACCAGCCGACCGCCGACTTCACCTACGCCCGCCTGATGTGCAGCCGCGCGGACGAGCCCACCGGCATGACCTCCGAGGAGCTGGATGGCGTGGTCGCCCAGACCCGCAAGTGGGCCGAGCGCGGCGACCTGTTCGCCTACTTCATCGCCGGGGCGAAGGTGAGGAATCCGGCCGCGGCGATGGCGCTGATCGAGAAGCTGGGCTGAAAGCTCCCTCTCCCATTGGGAGAGGGTTGGGGTGAGGGGTTACGAGGTCTGAGGGCGTTGCCGGCTGTCCGGTTGCCGCTGTAACCCCTCACCCTCCCACCGCTTCGCGTCGGGCCCCGCCCTCTCCCAAAAGGAGAGGGATTTCCTCACCCCTTCTTCGGCAACCACGGCACGAAGCCGCTGGTGCGCGCGACGTACTCCTCGTAGCCCGGCTTGCTCTTGCGCATCTTGCCTTCGGTGGTCGGCACGCCGCTCCACTTGGTGAGCAGGAAGGTCATCAGCAGCGGCCCCGGCAAGGCCCAGGCGCCGATGCCCGTCTCGGCGGCGATCAGATAGAGACCCCACCAGACGCAGGCGTCGCCGAAATAGTTCGGGTGGCGAGTGTAGCGCCACAGGCCCTTGTCCATGACCTTGCCGGCGTTGTCCGGATTGGCCTTGAAGGCGGTCAGCTGGGCGTCGCCGATGGTCTCGAAGAGGATGCCGACGATCGTCAGGGCCGCGCCAGCATAGGCCAGTCCGCCGAGCACGCCAGGCCCCTGCCCCAGTTGCACCGGCAGGGCGACGAGGTAGCTCAGCACCGCCTGCAGGCCGAACACGATGATCAGCGAGGTGGTGGCGAAGTTCCAGCGCTTGGTCTTCTCATAGTGGGCGAAGATCGCGACATAGCGGCGGTCGGCGCCATGCTTGCGCCAACGCCACAGCAGATAGATCCCAAGCCGCGCGGCCCACAGGGTGCAGAGCCCGGTCAGCAGCAGGCCGTGCGGGGTGTGCTGGCTCTGCAGCAGGGTGCTCCAGGCCAGCAGCGCCATGCTAGGCCCCCACCAGGCGTCGATGAAGCTGACGTCCTTTGTCCGCAGGCTGACGGCCCAGAGAGCGAGGAACGCGACCGCTGATACCGCGGCGTTGACGGCGAGGATGGTGAGGATGGGCATGGAGGGCTCTGACGGGAAGATGCGGATGGTACGGGCGGCGGGGCGTTTTGGTTGATCCTCCCCCGCGATGCGGGGGAGGTGGCCCGAAGGGGCGGAGGGGCTAGCGCGGCATGGGTCCAGTTCGCCCCCTCCGTCGCTCCGCGACACCTCCCCCGCATCGCGGGGGAGGATCTTTCAAATCACGTCCCCACAACGAAGCTCACGGTCGTGGTGGTGGACCCACCGATATTCAGGGTCTGCACCGTCTTGGCGCCCTCGACCTGATAGTCGCCGGCCTGACCGGTGGTCTGCTTCCAGGCGTCGAGCACCATGCGCACGCCGGTCGCGCCGACCGGGTGGCCCGTACCGATCAGGCCGCCCGAGGGATTGATCGGCAGCTTGCCGCCGATGGCGATGTCGCCGTTCTCGACAGCCTTCCAACTCTCTCCAGGCGCCGTAAGACCCAGGTGGTCGATGGCCATGTATTCGGTGGCGGTAAAGCAGTCGTGGGTCTCGACCACGTCGATGCCCGAGACGTCCGGCGCAATCCCAGCCCGGGCGCGGGCGTCGAGAATGGCGCGGCGCACCTGCGGGAAGACATAATCCTGGTCGCGGCTGGCTTCGATCTTGCGGGTGTAGCTGAGCGGCGCCGAGCGGTGCCCCCAGCCCTTGATGCGCGGGATGCTCTCCAGGGCGATCCCGCGCTTGTCGGCATAGGCGCGCGCGCGCTTCTCCGACGCCAGGAAGATCACCGCCGAGCCGTCAGTGACCTGGCCGCAGTCCTGTTTGCGGGTGCGCCCCTCGACCACCGGATTGGCGACCTCATCGGCGGTGAAGGCGCCAGGCCCGAAATTCCAGCCGCGGGTCTGGGCGTTGGGATTGCGCTTGCCGTTGGCGAAATTGACCTCGGCGATGCCCATCAGGTGCTCGTACTTCAGGCCATAGCGGCGATCGTACTCGTCGGCGAGGTCGGAGAAGGCGCGCGGCCAGAGGAAGCGCGCGTCCTGGAACTCGTGCCCGACCCAGGCTGCGCTGCCCAGGTTCTCGGCCGCCTTCTGGCCCGGGACGTTACGCATCTGCTCGACGCCGACCACACAGGCCAGATCGTAGCGCCCGGCCTCGATTTCGGCGGCGGCGGCGAGGATGGCGATGCTGCCCGACGCGCAGGCCGCCTCGTGGCGCGCGGTCGGCAGGCCGTCGAACGCTGGGTGCACAAGACCGAACATGCCGCCAAGGTGTCCCTGACCAGCGAAAAGCTCGGCGGCGAAGTTGCCGACGTGACCGGTCTCGACGTCCTCAGCATCAAGGTCCACGGCGGCCAGCCCCTCGCCCACCGCTTCGGCGAAGGCGTCGGCCAGCTCGCGGCCTTCGCGGCTCCAGTTGGCGGCGAAATCGCTCTGCCAGCCGCCCAGCACATAGACCATGGCCGCACCCCCGGTTGTTCTAGTTAGTCCGATTATACAAGCGACTTGTCCGGAGTCCACGCCGTCGTCGAACATTGACTCTCCAGACCGAAACGCCGCACCAAGCCCGCCATGGTCCCGCCGACGGCTCCAGACCCCGCCCGGACGGCGCTGGTGCGCCGCAGTTCAGCCGCCCGCGCGCTGAACCTGATCGGCGACCGCTGGACTTTGCTGGTGCTCTACGCCGCCTTCATGGGGGTCACCCGCTTCGACGGCTTCGTCGAGATGACGGGCGTCGCCCGCTCACTGCTGACCGATCGCCTCAAACGCCTGGAAGCGGGCGGCGTGCTGGAGCGTCGCCTCTATCAGGATCGTCCGCCGCGGTCGGAATACCGCCTGACACCTATGGGTCGCGATCTTTACGACTCGGCGCTGATGCTGCTGGGCTGGGAGATGCGCTGGCGCTTTGACCCAACCTGCCCGTCCCACCAGATCGTCCACACGAGCTGCGGACAACCGTTGAAGCCCGTCCTGTGCTGCGCGGCCTGTGGCGAGGTCGTGAAGGTCCGCGACATCACCCTGTCGCCCGGTCCGGGCGCGGGCCTCGAGCCAGCCCCGCGCGCCCGTCACTCGCGCCGCGCCAGCCATGACGACGTCGGGGGCGAGGGCCTGCATCCGATGCTGGAGCGCGGGATCGAGGTGTTGGGCGACCGCTGGACCGCCCACGTGGTTGCACGCGCCTTCTACGGTCTGCGCCGCTTCAAGGATTTCCAGGAGGAGCTGAAGGTCGCCAGCAACATCCTGACCGACCGCCTCGAGCGACTGGTCGTGCGGGGTATGCTGGAACGGGTTCGATACCAGGCAAAGCCCGAGCGCTGGGAATATCGCCTGACCAAGGAGGGGCGCGACCTCTTCCCGCTGATCGCGGCGTTGATGGCGTGGGGCGATCGCTGGCTGTCAGGAAACGAGGGAGCGCCCGAAATTCTGACACATCACTGCGGTGCGCGGCTGGCGCCTGTGGTGCGATGTGAGGGTTGTGGCGGCGGAGTCGATACGGGGAATACGCGACTTAGATCCTCCCCCTAGCGGGGGAGGTGTCGCCGCAGGTGACGGAGGGGGAAGTTCTGAGGCACCTGCCTCCTTCCCTCTCCGGTCGCTATGCGACCGCCTCCCCCACAGGGGGAGGATTTAGAGCCATAGCCCTTCCCCGTCCGCTCCATCCCCCCAGAAGCCCGGCTTGGGCGGCATGATGCGCCCCCGCTCGACCCGCAAACCGCCCGGATGATCGGCCGCCAGCCACCAAGGCCCGTCGAGATCCGCAAAGTCGCTGGCGCCCCCCAGATGCAGGGCCGGCGCAACACCCAAGGACGACGCCACCATGCAGCCCGTCATCACCTGGAAGCCTAGGGCGCGGGCCGCCTTCAGCATGGCCGACGCCTCGGTCAGCCCCCCGGTCTTGTCGAGCTTGAGGTTCACCGCGCCATAGCGCCCGCTTAGGGCCGCCAGATCGTCGCCGACATGCACGCTCTCGTCGGCGCAGACGGTGAACGGCGGGTCCCAGCCTTCCAGCGCCTGATCCTCGCCGGCGGGAAGCGGCTGCTCGACCAGCGCGATCGGCAGGTCGGCCAGCAGCGACTTCAAGTCGTTCAGAATCTCGAAGGTCCAGCCCTCGTTGGGATCGACGATGAAGCGTGCGTTCGGGGCGGCGGCCGCCACGGCGCGCAGGCGGGCGGCGGGATCGTCAGCCGACAGCTTGATCTTGATCAGCGGGGCCTCGGCGACGACTTGCGCGGCCGCGCCCATGGCTTCGGGGGTATCGAGACTGACCGTGACGGCCGTAACAAGATCGCGAGGAACGGGCAGCCCGGTGGCCTGGGCGACGCTGACGCCGGTGAGTCGGGCGCGCAGGTCCCACAGGGCCAGGTCCAGCGCATTGCGCGCCGCGCCGGGCGGCAGAGCGAAGCAGGCGGCTTCCACGTCTTCGGCCGCGAGAGCCGGCGCCAGCTGGGCCAGCACGCTCTCCACCGTCTCGCCATAACGGGCGTAGGGCACGCTCTCGCCGCGCCCGACGTGGCCATCGACCCGCGCGATCACCTCAACCACCTCGGCGGCGGTCTTGACCCCGCGCGAGATGCGGAACGGGGCCTTCAGCGGATGCGAGACCGGGCGGGCGGAAACGGCGATCGACATGACCGCAGGGATGGCGCCGTTTGCGGGCCTCTACCAGCCCCAGTGACGCGGGATCGGCGAGTCGGCGCGACGTTCGGCCATCACCTTCAGGGCCAGCGGCCGGTCGACAACGAACAACGCCAGCCAGACCAGCAGCACGCCGGCGTAGTGAACCGCGCCCCACAGACCGCCCGGACGCCCCGGGCGCACGAAACGGGCGGGCCGGCGCGGCGCGGCGAACGGCTGGGTCATGGCGAAGTCGGTCATGTCGTCGTCCCTCATCTGATGAAGACGACCTTGGCCGGGACATGCGCCAGATTCGGACGTATTGAACTTCCGGCCGGACGCCCGCATTTCACGGGCAAGGATTCACGAGGACCTCATGGCCAAGACCGTCAGCATCAACATTCCTCACCAGCTGGGCGCGGCCGAAGCCCGACGTCGCCTTGAAGAAGGCCTGTCGCAGCTGGCCGGTCAGATCCCCGGCGGCGACGCGGCGCGATTCACCCAGAGCTGGGCGGGCGACGTGCTGAACTTCTCGGCCGTGGCCATGGGTCAGACCATCACCGGCGTGGTGCAGGTGCTGGACGACCACGCGCGCCTCGACCTCTCGCTGCCCGGCTTGCTGGGCATGGCCGCCGGCAAGATCAAGGACGAGCTAAGCCGCCGCGGTCAGCTGCTGCTGAAGTAAGACGTTCCTAGAGCCGACGCGGATCGAAGTCGTGGCGGCCCAGGCTCTCGAAGCGGCCTTCCTCGGCCTTGTTGATGTACTGCGCAGCGACCAGCCAGCTCTTCACGGGGCGCAGGGTCGCCAGGCAGCCCACCAGGAAGGCCGGGAAGACCGTGACCAGATGCACCCACATCGGCGGGCGATAGACGACCTCGACCCAGGCGAAAACGGCGGTCACCAGGATGCCGACGCCGCTCATCACGAAAAAGGCCGGACCGTCAGCCGGATCGGCGAAGCCGTAGTCGAGCCCGCAGCGATCGCAGGCCGGCGCCAGCTTGAGGAAGCCTTGGAAGAGCTTGCCCTCACCGCAGCGGGGGCAGCAGCATTTCAGACCCGCCCGGATGGGGCTCGGAGCATTGGGATAGGCGGCGTCGGCCATCGAAAGCCCTTCCTACAATCGCGCGATTGATCCATACATTCTGCATTCAATGTATGGAAATACCGTTATGCCCGCAACTAAGGGATCGCCGAATGTCGCCGCTGGCTGGCTGTCGCGGGTAGCCGCGCTGGAAGGGCCGACCTACCGCCGGATCGCCCTGGCGCTCGAGGCGGCGGTCGCCGAGGGTGAACTGCAGGCGGGCGACCAGATCCCCGCCCAGCGCGAGGTCGCGCGCCTGGTCGGCGTGGATTTCACCACCGTCACTCGCGCCTATGGCCTAGCCCGCGAGCGCGGCCTGATCGAGGGAACAGCCGGACGCGGAACGTTTATCCGCCCACGGAGCAATGAGGACGAGACGGGCCTCGTCGATCTGTCGATGAACCTCCCGCCGCCCCCGCAGGGCGTGAACCTCGCCAGCCTGTTGCGCGAGACGACCAGCGCAATCCTCGCCCGCACCGATCCAGCCGCCTTGATGGCTTATCATCCCGGCGCGGGCTCGCTGGCTCAACGCGCGGCGGGCGCGGCCTGGATGGCGCCGACCGTGGGCGAGGTTGATCCGGCGCGCGTCGTGGTCACAGGCGGCGCCCAGACCGCGCTCACCGCTCTGATCGACCACCTGACCGTGCCCGGCGACACCATCCTGGTCGAGACCTTCACCTATCCGGGCCTGCTGGCGACCGCATCGCGCCGAGGGCTGAACTTCGTCGGCTGCCCGATGGACGCTGAGGGCCTGGAGCCCGAGGCCTTGGCCAGGCTGGTCGCGGTCCATCGGCCGCGCCTGATCTGCTGCACGCCGACCTTCCAGAACCCGACGGCCGCCACCATGAGTCAGGCCCGCCGCGTCGCTGTTGTCGAGACCGCCCGCGCCGCCGGCGCGCTCATCGTCGAGGATGACGCCTACGGCCTCCTGCCGGCCACGCCCCTCCCCGCTCTGGCGGCGCTGTGGCCCGAGGGTGTCTTTCATGTGACGACCACCGCCAAGACGCTCTCGCCCGGCCTTCGGCTGGCCTATGTCGTGACACCGCCGGGACGCGCCGAGGCGCTTGCAGCCACGCTGCACGCTATCGCCCAGATGCCCGCGCCGCTGATGGCGGGGACCGTCACGCAGTGGATCCGCGAGGGCGTGGCGGCCAAGGTGCTGGCGGGGGTCCGGTCTGAAGCGGTCGCCCGCCGGGCGCTGGCGGCGGAGCTTTTGCCTGGCGCAATAGGCGGCGTCGAAAGCCTGCACGTCTGGCTGCCGGACGCAACGGCGACCTTGGCGGCGCGCGAGCGCGGCTTGGCGCTGGTCGGCGCGAGCGCCTTCAAAGCCCCCGGCGCCTCTGGCGAGGGACTACGAATCTCGCTGGGCGCCGCGAGCAAACAAACGACGCTGGCGCGGGGCCTACGGGAGTTGGCCTTGTTGAGTCCCCTTTAGAACGCGTCGTCGTCGTCGGCTTCAGCCTCGTCCGCCTCGCCGCCCATGGCGTTCTCGAGGCTGTCGATTATGTCGTCCATCTGGTCCGGGGTGATCGAGACGTACAGCGACTCCCCGCCGATGGCCGAGACCAGCAGGCGGTAGCCGTCCTCGGTCTCCTGCAGGCTGAACGATTGGAGCGGCAGGAGCTTGGCCATGGGGGATCCTTCCCGAGAGAGCGAGGCGCTCATCTAGGGAAGCACAGGCCTTACTTCAACGCGCCTTTGCGCAGCATGGCCACGTGCGTGGCGATCAGTTGCTCGCGCTCGACCCAGGGAAACTCCGAACGGGCGATCAGCAGTGACACCAGGCCGTGCAGACCCGCCCACAGCGACTGGGTGGCCGCTTCCGGATCGTCCGAGACGGTTTCGCCGCGGGCGTGGAACTCCCCGACCATCTGGGCGAACACCGCGAAGACCTCCTTGCCGGCGATCATCGGGCGCCCGCCGGTCTTTTCCAGGAACGAGCCGTCGACGCTCTTCTCCAGCATGAAGGCCACCCGGTAGGCGTCGGGATGGTCCAGCCCAAAGTCGATATAGACCCGCAGGCACCGCTCGAAGTTCTCGGCCGTCGGAACGTAGTCGACACGCGCCGCCTCCATCCGCTCCCCCAGAATGGCGAACGCCCGGACGCAGAGTTCGGCCGCGATATCGTCCTTGGTGGCGAAATAGGCGTAGAGCGCCGGCTGCGAGATGCCCGCGATCTCGGCGATCTGACGCGTCGAGACCGCCTGTACGCCCTTCTGGATGAACAGGGTCAGGGCGGCGTCGAGGATCTCTTCGCGACGCTCGCCCCCATGT
Organism: Caulobacter sp. BE264; assembly: GCF_031457805.1. Taxonomy (NCBI): domain Bacteria; kingdom Pseudomonadati; phylum Pseudomonadota; class Alphaproteobacteria; order Caulobacterales; family Caulobacteraceae; genus Caulobacter; species Caulobacter sp. BE264. The sequence continues at coordinate 67,013 of NZ_JAVDXI010000005.1, forward strand.
CCCTTGGGCTTCCGGGGCGAACGGGTCTTCGGCGACTTCATTCCGACGTCCTAGGCTTCGTCACATCAGCTTGACAAGACGATGTTATCAATCACTGATAACTTATCGCTGATTGATTTGGAACAGCTTATGTGGCGGACCCCGCTCCCTCCCCTGGCGGCCCTCCTCCTGGCGGCGACGTTGAGCGCCTGTGGCGGCAAGACCGAAACCGATGCGCCGGCTCCGCCGACGCCGGTCGAGGCCGCTCGCGTCGCCGCCCCTGACGCCGCCGGCGTCGTGGCTGGCGCGGGGACGCTGGAGCGCCGTCGCGAGATGGCGCTGTCGTTCCGGATCCCCGGCGTGCTGACGACCATGAAGATCGAGGCCGGCGACAGTGTCCGGGCTGGCCAACTCATCGCCGCCATCGACCCCGCCGGCGTCGACGCCCGCCAGCAACAGACCCAGGCCGATCTTGAGCGCGTGCGCCGCGACCTGGAGCGGGACAAGATCCTGTTCGAAAAGGGCTATGTCAGCCGTCAGCGTATCGATGACCGGACCAGCACGCTGAAGTCGGCTCAGGCCGCCTATGACGCCGCCCGCTTCGACCGGCGCTGGGCCAATCTGGTTTCGCCAGTCTCGGGCGTGGTTCTGGAGCGCCGCGTCCAGGCGGGCGAGGTGGTCGGCGCCGGCCAGGTCGTGGCGCGGGTCGCCGACCTGACCAGCCCGCTCGTCCTGCGCCTGCCTCTGGCCGCTCGAGACGCGGCCCGCATCCGGGTCGGTGATCCCGCTACGGTCAAGGTCGATGAGATCGGCGAAACGGCCCTGAACGGTCGCGTCACCCGCGTGGGCGAGGCCGCCGACACCCGCACCGGCGCGATCCTGGTCGAGATCGAGCTTTCCGCGCCGCCCTCGACCTTGCGCAGCGGCCAAGTCGCTCACGCCACGCTCAACGTCCGCGCCGCGCCCAGCGTCGCCACCGCCTATGCCCGTGTGCCCGCCGAAGCGGTGCTGGAGGCCAACGGCCAACGCGCTTTCGTCTTCCGCGTCAACGGCGGCAAGGCCCGGCGCACAGCCGTCGGCTTTGGCGGCTTTGACGGTGACGACGCCCTGGTTTCGGGCCTGCCGAACGGCGCTCAGGTGATCACCGCCGGCGCCGGCTTCGTCTCCGATGGCGAGAGCGTGGCCGTCGTCGATCCCACCCAGCTCGGACGCTAGACCGTGAAGTTCGACCTCTCGACCTTCGCGGTCCGTCGCTGGCAGTTCACGCTGGTGGCCTTTGGCCTGCTGGTGATGCTGGGCATCAACGCCTTCACCAGCATTCCGCGCTCGGAAGACCCGCACTTCCCGATCCCGATTGTCGTCGTCCGCGCCGTGCTGCCGGGCGCCGAGCCCTCGGAGATGGAGCAACTGGTCGTCGATCCGATCGAGGACGCGGTCGACGGCCTCGACAACATCGACAAGGTGGAGTCGGTCAGCCTGGACGGCGCGGCGGTCGTCTCGGTGCACTTCACCTGGGATGTCGATCCTGAGCGTAAATACGACCAGGTCGTCCGCGAGGTGAACGCCATCCGAGGCAATCTGCCCGCCGGTCTGGCCCGCCTCGACATCCAGCGCGCCCGCACCACCGAAGTGTCGGTCGTGCAGGTGGCCCTGACCAGCGACACCCTGCCCATGCGCCGTCTGGAGAAGGTGGCGGATCGCCTGCGCGAGCGGCTGGACCGGGTGCCCGGCGTGCGGGAGGCCCAGTACTGGGGCGCGCCACCGTCGGACGTTCAGGTGACGCTGGACCTGGCCCGGTTGTCGGCCCTGAAGCTGCCCGCGACCGCCGTGACCGACGCCCTGCGCGCGGCCGGCGCCGAGGCGCCGATCGGCGCGGTGCAAGCGGGCGAGCGGCGCTTCAACGTCAAGTCCGGCGGCGCCTTCCGTGACCTGAAGACTATCGCCGACACCCCCGTGCGATCGATCGGCGGCAAGGTCGTGCGCGTCTCCGACGTCGCCACCATCGGCTGGGCGCAGCAGGAGCCGACCCATGTCACCCGCTTCAACGGCAAGCGGGCCGTCTTCGTGACCGTCAAGCAGAAGGACGGCCAGGACGTCGCCAAGATCACTCAGGAGGTGCGCAAGGTCCTGGACGAGTACGAGCGCGCCCTCCCCGCCGGGGTGAAGCTGGAACGCGCCTTCTTCCAGGCCGAGAACGTCAAGCATCGCCTGAAGAACCTGTTCCGCGACTTTGGCATCGCGCTCGTCCTGGTGCTGATCACCCTGCTGCCGCTGGGCCCCCGCGCCGGCGTGGTGGTGATGGTCTCGATTCCGCTCAGCCTGCTGATCGGCCTGTCGCTGCTGCAGGCGTTCGGCTTCACCCTGAACCAGCTGTCGATCGCCGGCTTCGTGCTGGCGCTGGGTCTTCTGGTCGACGACAGCATCGTGATCACCGAGAACATCGCCCGCCGGATCCGCGAGGGCGAGGAACGGACCGAAGCGGCCGTCAACGGCGCGCGGCAGATCGGCCTGGCGGTCGTGGGCTGCACGGCCACCCTGATGCTGGCCTTCCTGCCGCTGATGGCCCTGCCGGCCGGCTCGGGCGCCTATATCAAGTCGCTGCCGGTGACGGTGCTGTGCACGGTCGGCGCCTCGCTGCTGGTGTCGCTCACCATCATTCCATTCCTGGCCAGCCGCATCCTCGACAAGCACTCGGATCCCGAAGGCAACGCGATCCTGCGGGCGGTGAACGGCGGCATCCAGCGCTTCTATCGCCCGGTCCTGCACGCCTCGCTGGCGCGCCCCTGGCTGGCCCTGGCCCTGATGCTGGCCCTGTGCGCCACCACGGTCCCGCTGGTGAAACTGATCGGCAGCTCGCTGTTTCCGCCCGCTGAGACGCCGCAGTTCCTGATCCGCATCGAGACTCCCGACGGCGCCTCTCTGGCCCGTACCGACCAGGCCCTGCGCTTCGTCGACGCGCGTCTGGCCACGGAGCCCGAGATCCTCTGGCGCGCCAGCAATCTGGGCCGGGGCAATCCGCAGATCTTCTACAACAAGAGCCAGCGCGAGAGCTCCAACAGCTTCGCCGAGGTCTATGCCAGCTTCGAGGCCTGGAAACCGGGCAAGAGCGACAAGGTGCTCGACAGCCTGCGCGCCGACTTCGCCAAGTACCCCGGCGCGCGGATCACCGTGGTGGCCTTCGAGAACGGCCCGCCGATCGACGCGCCGATCGCCATCCGCATCACCGGCCAGAACCTCGAGGTGCTGAAGGCCCTGGCCGCCCGGACCGAGGCGGCGCTGAAGGACACGCCCGGCGCGCGCGATGTCAGCAATCCGATGCGCCTGGACCGCACCGACCTCGACCTCGGCGTCGACGAGGCCAAGGCCGCCGCTCTTGGCGTACCCGCCGGCGCGGCGCGCCGCGTGACCCGCCTGGCGCTGTCAGGCGAGGAGGCGGCCCGCTTCCGCGATCCGGACGGCGACGACTATGCCGTGCGGGTGCGCCTGCCGACGGCGCAGGTCGACGGCGCCGCGCGCAATCCGCTCTCAGCCTTGAACGGCGTCTATGTGCCGACCGCCGAGGGCGAGGCCGCGCCGCTGGGCGCGATCGCCACGCCGACCTTGCGCTCGAGCCCGGCCCGCATCGACCGCTTCGACCGTGAGCGGACGGTGACGGTGACCAGCTATGTCGCCACCGGCTATCTGACCGCCAAGGTCACCGAGGACGTGGTCCAGCGCCTGGAAAAAGAAGTCCCCATGCCACCGGGCTATCGCTTGTCGCTGGGCGGCCAGGCCGAGGCGCAGTCGGAAAGCTTCGCGGGGCTCGGCGCCGCGGTGCTGGTGGCGATCTTCGGCATCCTGGCGGTGCTGGTCCTGGAGTTCCAGAAGTTCAAGACCGCCCTGGTGGTCGCCGGCATCATCCCGTTCGGCGTGTTCGGCGCGGTGCTCGCCCTGGCCCTGACCGGCAACTCGCTGTCGTTCACCGCCACCATCGGCCTGATCGCGTTGATCGGCATCGAGATTAAGAACTCGATCCTGCTGGTGGATTTCACCGAACAGCTGCGTCGCGAAGGCATGAACCTGCACGACGCTATCGAGAAAGCCGGCGAGGTCCGCTTCCTGCCCGTGCTGCTGACCAGCGTCACAGCCATCGGCGGCCTGCTGCCCCTGGCCCTGGAGCGATCGGGTCTCTACTCGCCGCTGGCCATCGCGATCATCGGCGGCCTGATCACCTCGACCCTGCTCAGCCGCGTAGCGACGCCGGTGATGTACTGGCTGACGGCGCGGGGGAAGGCGGAGGCGATTTGACCAAAAATCCTCTCCCTGAAGGAAGAGACGACGGAGGGGGAAGAGGCAGGGTCGGCATGACTTCCCCCTCCGTCCGCTTTGCGGACACCTCCCCCGCTAGGGGGAGGATCTGCGGCATCGCTCTTGCCTATTATACGATCGTATAGCAACACTCTCCCCACCTGTGCGGGGAGAACACCATGGCCATCACGCAAACACGCGACGCCGTCATCATCGGCGGGGGCCATAACGGCCTCGTCTGCGCCTTCTACCTGGCCAAGGCGGGGTTGAAGGTCACGGTCTGTGAGGCTCGGGGCGTGGTCGGCGGCGCCGCGGTGACGGAAGAGTTCCACCCCGGTTTCCGCAACTCGGTGGCCAGCTACACCGTCAGCCTCCTGAACCCGCGCGTGATCGCCGACATGGGCCTGCGCGAGCTGGGCCTGACCTTCCTGGAACGGCCGATCTCGAACTTCCTGCCGATCAGCGACGACAAGTACATCAAGCTGGGCGGAGGCCTGGAGCGCACCCAGGAGGAGTTCCGCAAGTACAGCCGGCGCGACGCCGAGGTGCTGCCGGCCTACTACGCCATGCTGGACGAGATCGGCGACATCCTGCGCGACCTGGCCCAGGAGACGCCGCCGAACCTCGGTGATGGTCTGCCCGGCCTGCTGCGCGCCCTGCGCCAGGGCAGTCGCCTGGCGTTCCTGTCGCGTCAGCGCAAGCGTGACCTGCTGGATCTCTTCACCAAGAGCGCCCGCGACGTGCTGGACGGCTGGTTCGAGAGCGAGCCGGTCAAGGCCGCCTTCGGCTTCGACGCCGTGGTCGGAAACTTCGCCAGCCCCGACACGCCCGGCTCGGCCTATGTGCTGCTGCACCACACCTTCGGCGAGGTGAACGGCAAGAAGGGCGCCTGGGGCCATGCGGTCGGCGGCATGGGCGCGATCACCCAGGCCATGGCCAAGGCCTGCGAGGCGGCCGGGGTCGAGATCCTGCTCGACGCTCCGGTCGAGGGCGTCCATGTCGACGGCGGGAAGGCCGCCGGCGTGCAGCTGGTCGACGGCCGCCAGATCATGGCCCCGATCGTCAGCGCCAACGTCAACCCGGCCCTGCTTTACAAGAAACTGGTGCCGCCCTCGGCGCTGCCCCCCGACTTCCGCAAGGCGGTCGACGGCTACAAGAACGGCTCGGGCACCTTCCGGATGAACGTGGCGCTGTCGGAGCTGCCCAGCTTCACCTGCCTGCCCGGCAAGGAGACCGCCGAGCACCATCAGTCGGGCATCGTGATCGCCCCGAGCCTCGACTACATGGACGCGGCCTATCGCGACGCCAAGGGCGAGGGCATCAGCAAGGCCCCGATCGTCGAGATGCTGATCCCGTCCAGCCTGGACACCAGCCTGGCTCCGCCCGGCCAGCATGTGGCGAGCCTCTTCTGCCAGCAGTTCGCGCCAGAGCTGCCCGATGGTCGTTCCTGGGACGACGCGCGCGAGGCCGCCGCCGACCTGATCATCGACACGGTCGACCAGTGGGCGCCGGGCTTCAAGGCCTCGGTTCTGGGCCGGATGATCCTGTCGCCGCTGGACCTGGAGCGAAAGTTCGGCCTGATCGGCGGCGACATCATGCACGGCCACATGTCGCTGGATCAGCTGTGGGCCACACGCCCGCTGCTGGGCCACGCCAGCCACCGCGCGCCGATCGCAGGTCTCTACATGTGCGGCGCGGGCACGCACCCCGGCGGCGGCGTCTCGGGCAATCCGGGCCGCAACGCCGCCCGCGAGATCCTGCGCGACAAGGACTTCGCCACGGCCGTGAAGCTGTCGGTGGTGGGGCGGTGATGGCTCAACATCCGACCTTCCCGGCGAATGCCGGGACCCAGATTCACCCCGAGCTTTCGCCGTGCTTGGCGCCCCACAGCCCTACGACCTGGGCCCCGGCATTCGCCGGGGAAATCGGAGAGAAGGTGGCGCCATGACCCAGATCTCCAACACCGACCCCCTCTCCGACTGGGGCCTGCCCGGCTGGATCTACACCAATGAGCGGTTCTTCAAGGAAGAGCAGGACAAGGTCTTCCGCCCGTCCTGGCAGATCGTCTGCCATTTGAACGACATCCCCAAGGCCGGGGACTTCCATACCTTCGACTTCGTCGGCGAAAGCCTGGTGGTCGTGCGCGGCAAGGACGGCGGCGTGCGGGCCTTCGCCAATGTGTGCCGCCATCGCGGGGCGCGGCTGCTGGACGGACCCGTCGGCCGCTGCGGTGGGCGGATCGTCTGCCCCTACCACGCCTGGACCTATGACCTGGAAGGCCGGCTGATCGGCGTGCCGATGCGCGACGACTACCCGGCGCTGGACATGGCCAAGGAGGGCCTGGCCGCCATCGAAACCGAGATCTGGCGCGGCTTCGTCTTTGTCCGGATCGAGGGCGAGGGTCCTTCGGTGGCGACCATGATGGCTCCCTACGAGGACGAGGTGGCGCACTACCGTTTCGAGGAGCTTCAGCCGTTCGGTCGCGTCACGCTGCGTCCGCGCGCGGTGAACTGGAAGAACATCAGCGACAACTATTCGGACGGCCTGCACATCCCGGTCGCCCATCCGGGCCTGACCCGGCTGTTCGGCAAGGGCTACGGGGTCGAGGCCGAGGCCTATGTCGACAAGATGTGGGGCCAGCTGATCGACGAGCCGTCCGAGAGCCCGTCCGAGCGCCTGTATCAGGACCTCCTGCCCGACGTTGCGCACTTGCCGGACGACCGCAAGCGGCTGTGGACCTATTTCAAGCTCTGGCCGAACTTCGCCTTCGACATCTATCCCGATCAGGTGGACTTCATGCAGTTCATCCCGATTTCGGCCGAGCAGACGATGATCCGCGAGATCGCCTACGCCCTGCCCGACGAGCGGCGCGAGATGAAGGCGGCCCGCTATCTGAACTGGCGCATCAACCGGCAGGTCAATGCCGAGGACACCGAGCTGGTGGCCCGCGTGCAGCAAGGCATGGCTTCGCGCACCTTCACCGCCGGTCCGCTGGCGACCAGTGAGGTCAGCTTGCGCAGCTTCGGCCGCAAGATGCGGGCCCTGATCCCGGAAAGTCGCCTGTCCCGGCCGCCGGAGGGGTGGTGAGCGCACGCGCCGCCTTCACCCGCGAAACCCCCGACGTTCGCCGGCACGCGCTGGTGGCGGCCGCCGAGGCGGTGCTGGCGCGCGAGGGCGTAGGCGGGACCAGTGTGCGGACGATCTGCGCCGAGGCCGGGGTCTCTCCGGGCCTGCTGCGGCACTATTTCGAGGGTGTCGATGAGCTGATTGCGGCGGCCTATGAGGCGGTGTCGCAGCGGATCGACACCGCGCTGGATGCGGCGCTGGAGGGCGCGGGCGAGGATCCCCGGGCGCGCCTGCTGGCCTATCTGGGCGCCAGCTTCGCGGCCCCGGTGCTGGACGAGCGTCTGCTGGCGGCCTGGGTCGGGTTCTGGTCGCTGGTCAAGACCAAGCCGCGCATGGCCGCCATCCACGCGGCCTCCTACGCCGACTTCCGCACGCGGCTCGAGGTCTTGCTGGCGAAGGCCGGCGCGCGCGAGACGCGTCTCGCCGCCATCGCCCTGACGGCGATAGTGGACGGACTCTGGCTGGAGCTCTGCCTCGATCCGGCGACGTTCAATCCAGACGAGGCGCGCGCGATCGTGACCCGCGCGCTCGACGGTTGGCTTTAGGCCACCGCAGCCTGGTTGGCCGCGCGGTTGCGGCCCCAGGACGGCGTACGGGTTTCCGGCTCGAAGGTGTGCACCTCGGCCTTGCGGCCTTGCACCCGCATGTGGCCAGCCAGCAGTTGCGCCAGCGCCTCGGCCTCATGTTGCGAGGAATAGGAGCCGATCAGCTCGGGAGAGTCGTTCCAGGTCACATGCCACACCCCGGCGACGGGACGGACGTAGTAGTGGTTCTCGGTCATGGCGACCTCCTTGGACAACTCAGCGTGCACTTAGGCATGGGGACATGACAGTTGTTTCGCAATCGCACAACGAAATTGCGTTGCGATGCACAATGCATGAGCCGCGCCAGACGCGGACTTAGTCGTCCTTCACCACCGCCCCGCCCTTCATGACCTTGGCGACCTTGGTCAGGGTGGAGACGTCCGCGAGCGGATCGCTCGCAACGGCGATCAGGTCGCCGTAGCAGCCGACGGCGGCGCAGCCGACCTGACCCGTCTTGCCCAACAACTCGGCCGCCACCGTGGTCGCCGACTGGATCGCCTGCATCGGCGTCATGCCGTACTTGACCATGTAGGGCATCTGGCGCGCGTTCCCGCCGTGCGGATAGACGCCGGCGTCGGTGCCATAGGCGATCCTGACCCCGGCCTTCACCGCCTTGCGGAAGCCCTCGCGCTGGGCGTCCGTGGTCTCGCGGTTCTTGCGGATCATGCCCTCGGGCCAGCCCTGCTCGCGGCCATAGGTGTCGATGAAGTCGCCGTTGTAGATGTCGGCCACCAGGAAGGCGCCCTTGGCCTTCATCAGGGCGATCCCCTCGTCGTCGATCAGCGAGCCGTGCTCGATCGACCGGACGCCGGCGCGCACGGCGATCTTGATCCCTTCGGCGCCATGAGCGTGGGCGGTCACGTAGGTCCCGCGTTTGGCGGCTTCCTCGACAGCGGCGCGGATCTCGTCCTCGGACAGCTCCAGCTGGCCAGGCTCGGTGCCTTCGGTCAGCACGGCGCCGGTGGCGATCAGCTTGATGAAGTCGGCGCCGCCCACCAGCAGAGCGCGGACCTTCTTGTGGACATCGGCGGCGTCCTCGACCACGCCGCGTCGCATCTCAGCGGGGATGGCCACGTCGGGCGCGACGCCGGTGATCTCCCCGCCCCCGCCTGGCGCGGTGACATAGGCTCCGGCGACCGACATGCGCGGTCCAGGCACGAGTCCTTGATCGATCGCGTCACGCAGGGCCGCATCGCTGAGCGCCCGCCAGGCGCCGACATCACGTACGCTGGTGAAGCCGGCCATCAGAGTCGAGCGCGCATGGCCAGCACCGATATAGGCCTGCTGGGCGGCGGAGCGCAGCAGCGGCAGGGCGATGTTCTCGCTCTGCTCGTCGTCCACGAGATGGGTGTGCATGTCGATCAGGCCGGGCAGAACGGTCAGGCCGGACCAGTCGATGACCCGCCCCTCCTTGGGCGCGCCCTTCCAGGGCCCGACCGAGACGATGCGCTCGCCCTCGATGCGGAGGATCTGGTCCGTCAGAACCTTGCCGGCCTGGGGATCGACCAGCTTGCCGGCCCGGACGTAGGAGACCTGCGCCGAGGCGGCGGTGGGAACGAGGGCGACCAGCGCGGCGACGCAAAGGAGACGGACGATCACCGGACGGCTCTCCGCATCAGCCAATAGACCGGCGCGCCGCCAGCCAGCAGCACCAAGCCCCAGAAGGTGACAGACCATCCGGCGCCATAGAAGGTCCAGACAGAATAGATCGCGCCGAGGCCGGCCACGACGCCCAGGGCCTTGGACGGCGCCATGCGGCCGCTGCGCTGCAGGCGCAGCACGGCGAGCGAGCAAAAGAGATAGGCGAACAGGGTCGAGGTCGTCGACAGCAGGGCCATGAAGGTGAAAGCGTCGGCCATCGACTTGGCGTAGTTCATCAGCACCAAAATCGTCACCAGGGCGCTGGAAGCCAGGTGCGCCCGTACCGGCGTGCCGTTGGCGGAGGTCTTGGCGAACCAGGCCGGAAAGACGCCTTCGCGGGCCATGGCGGCGGGCAGTTCGCCCTGGATCAGCGACCAGCCGTTCAGGGCGCCGAGCGCGCTGATCGTCGCGAAGGCCGCCAGCGCCAGCCGGAAATCACCACCGCCGTGATAGGTCACAAAGTCGACGAACGGCGCATTGGAGCCTTGCAGCACGGCGGCGGGCGTCAGCAGCAGCACGCCCGACGAGACGACCAGATAGACAAGTCCGGCGAAGGCTGTGCCGGCCAAGGTGGCGCGTGGGATCGTTCGGGCGGGATCCTTGACCTTGTCGGCGGGGATGGTCGCGGTCTCCACGCCCAGCAGCGCCCACAGGGTCAGCGCCGCCGCAGCCGTAATCGATGCGCCCGACAGCGCCGAAGGCTCCAAGGGCGTCACCGCAGCTGGGCCCTTTCGCAACAGGACGCTCAGCGCCAGACCCGCCACGGCGATCAACGGAACCAGCTTCAGCACTGTGGTCACCACCTGGGTCCAGCCGGCTGACCGAGCGCCGGCGCAATTGATCCCGGTCGCGGCCCAGACCACCGCTACAGTCAACAGGGCCGGTAGGGCGGGAACCTTGGAAATGCCGGGCAGGAAGACGCTCAGATAGCTGACCGCCGCGATGGCGATGGCCGCATTGGCCACCCACACCGAGATCCAGTAGGACCAGGCGACGAGGAAGCCGGGCCCGCGCCCGAACGCCTCCTCGGTATAGGCGAACGGACCGCCCGCCCGGGGAAAGGCCCCCGCCAGCTTTGCGAAGACATAGGCCAGACACAGCGAACCGCCGATGGTCAGCCCCCAGGCGATGACGGCGTTCCAGCCGTACGGCGCCAGCGAGGCGGGCAGCATGAAGACGCCCGAGCCGATCATGTTGCCGACCACCAGGGCCGCGCACATCCACACGCCCAGCGGCTTGGCTTTTGGAGACGTCATGACGGTCCGGCCTCCCCGGAAAGCAAAAGGGGCGGCCCGATGGACCGCCCCCGCTACGCTACCCACAAATGGCTAGAACGCCTTGCCCAGCTTGACCCCGATGGTGCGGGGCTGGTTCGGCACGATGTAGGACTGGGCGCCGCAAACGCTGATCGCGCATTGGGCCGTGCGATCAAGGCTGGCGCGCTTGTCGAACACGTTCTTGATGTAGAAGCCGATCGACAGACCATCCTTCTCCATGCCGCCGGACAGGTCGACGGTCTCCCAGCCCTTCTGCTGTCCGAGCGTCGCGCGGTCGGACAGCCGCAGGTCGGTCCATGTGCTGGATTGGCCGACGACCGACCCCTGCACATAGTTGTCCCACTCACCCCAGTTGAAGTCGTAGCGCGCCGTGAGGTTGGCCTTGAACTTCGGCGTGACCGGCAGGGAGGTGCCGTCCGGCGCCTGCGGCGAAGCGCAGGTCGTGACCGGATTGCCAGCAGCGTCGGTGAAGCCGCAATAGTTCGCCGTCAGTTGCGCGTCGGTGTAGGCGGCGGCCGCATTGATCGTCAGCCCCTGGACCGGAACCCAGGTGATGTCGCTTTCGATCCCCTTGATGCGGGCTTGGTTGGCGTTCTTGATCTCGGTCAGGCCGTTGGCCCCCAGGATCGAGAACTGGAAGTTCGACCAGTCCTCCATGAACACCGCGCCATTCCAGCGGAAGCTGTTGTTCAGCCAGGTCGTCTTCCACCCGGCCTCGTAGTTCTTCAGGAAGTCCGACTGGTAAGGCGGCAAGGTGCTGCGCCGGTTGATGCCGCCCGGTCGGAAGCCCTTGGAGTAGGTGGCGTAGACCAGCTTGTCGTCATCGAGCTTGTAGGTCAGCGTGACCTTCGGAACGTTGCCGCTTTCCTTCACGCCCTTATCGAGGTTCGTACAGGGCGAGCCTGACACCACCGCAGCCTTGAAACAGGCCTTCTCGCCGGTCGAGCCGTACCCCTTGCCGTAGCCGTAGAAGCCGACCAGGGTGTTGTGCGCCTTGAAGAAGCGGATGCCTGCGGTCAGGGTCAGCTTGTCGGTGATGTCGTACTCGGCCTGACCGAACACCGCCCGGTCACGGTCGATACGCTGCTGCTTGGTCAGCCAGATCGTGCCGGTATAGCCGGGCACCGAGATGTCGCTGCCAATGTCGGCGATCCGATAGTTCTGGAAGATGTCGTGCGTCTGCTTCTGGTAGAAGCCGCCGACCACGAACCGGAAGGTCTTGTCCTGAGGCGAGGCGATCCGGATTTCGTGGCTTTCCTTCTTGTAGTCATCCTGGCCCTGGATGAACTGGGAAGGGTTGACTAGGTTGCCGGCGTTGTCGGTCCAGTAGAAACCGTATCCGACCTGGTCATAGAAGTACGAGTAGTCCGTGTAGTCGGAATTGGTCTCGGTGTTCCGCTTCAGGAACGAGCCGGCGTAGGTGACGTCGAGATTGGCCACCTGGCCCTCGATGGTCATGGCGGCCTGGTACCATTTGTCCTTGGCGCTCTCAGGATAGTAGCGCTGGACCTTCAGATCGCCGACCTTTGGGTCATAGGAGAACGAACCGTTCGACTTCTGCACCTGGCCCATGACCTGGGGCGTGATCACCCAGTTGTCGTCGAGCTCGACCCGCAGAGCGGCGCGGCCGCCTTGGGTGTAGACAGAGTTGTAGTCCTCGCGCACACGGGCCTTGTTGGTGATCGTGAAATCATTGGCCAGATCGGCGTCGCCGCGATTGTAGATGCGCGTGCCAGGCTCGTTGTCGATGTAACCGCCGTCGCGGACGTCCCAGCCGACCAGACGCACCGCGATCTTGTCCGAAAGCGGCATGTTTACGAAGCCTTCCAGCGCGTGGCCGGTGTCGCCGTGGGCGATCTTGTTCACCTCGACGTCCACGCCGGCGGAGAAGCCGGCCGTGGAAGGCTTGTTGGTGATGATCCGCAGGGTGCCCGCCTGCGAGCTGGCGCCGTACAGCGTACCTTGAGGGCCGGCCAGCGCCTCGACACGGGCGATGTCGTAGACGTGGATGTCCAGAGCGCCCTGGATCGTGGTGACCGGCTGCTCGTCCAAGTAGACGCCCACGCTGGGCAGCGAACCGGAGTGATTGCCGTCGCCGCCGCTGGCCACGCCGCGCATGTAGACTTGGCCGAAGCCCGGGCCCGAGCTGGTGAACGAGACGCTGGGCAGATACTGCACATAGTCAGCGAAAGCGCTGATCTGCAGTTGATCCAGTTTTTCGCCGCCCAGCGCCTGGATGCTGACAGGCACGTCCTGAAGATTTTCGCTGCGCTTCTGGGCGGTGACGACCACCTCTTCGAGCGCGGTGGAGGGCCCCGACTGCGCCTGGGCGTAAGCGACGCCGGACAACATCGTGCTGGCTAGCAACGCAGCGGAGTAGACCCCCGCCTTCTTTAAACGAACCGATCCCGACGACATACAGTCGCTCCCCTTGCGGCTTTGAAGGAACGATGTTCGACCCGCGCCTAATCGTTGGGCAAGATTGAATTTTCGGTTTGTCGTCAATTCCTGTGAGTGTTGCAGAAATGGCGAGGGGTTGGGCAGGTGGTCAAATAACGGGCGCTTGCGGGTAAGAGTCGAGCACAGGTCCCAATGCCTGCTTGAGCGGCCCCAGATACGATTCGAATTTCTGCCAGTGCTCAACCGCATCCTTGAAGATGGGGCGGCGAACCTGCTCTGAACTGGCGGTCCGCACCGCACGATCGTTCTCGTGCGGCGAGAGGCAGGCCTCCTCGAACGGCAAGCCGCAGTGCTCCAGCAGAGCGCGGATTTGCGCTTCGGGGTCTGCGATCATCTGCTCATAGATCACGCGATGCACCCGCCCAGGCAGCACGGCGTCGAAGTGCGCCATCAGGTCGACATAGTCAGCGTAGTAACGACCAATGTCGGTCAGGTCGTAGCTGAACGCCTGGCCCCGCGCGAAGTGCTGCTTGAAGCCCGAGAAGCAGCAGCCCAGCGGGTGGCGCCGCGCATCGATGATCTTGGCGTTGGGCAGGATCAGGTGAATCAGGCCGGTGTGAGCAAAGTTGTTCGGCATCTTGTCGATGAAGAACGGTTTGTCGGTCTTGCGCTGGATCCGGGTGCGCTCGATGAACTCCTCGCCCAGGGCCTTGAGGTCCTCCGCCGACAGGTCCGCCAGGCTTTCCGGATAGGTCGACTCGGCGCGCCTGGCGGTCTTGCCGCCCAGGCGACGCGCCATGACGATCAGGTCGGGCAGCTCCATCGTCCCCTCGACCTGGGAGTGGCTGGCCAGGATCTGCTCCACCAGGGTCGAGCCCGAGCGCGGCAGGCCGACGACGAAGATGGGATCGGGCGCATCACAGCCCTGCCCCGCCCGCGCGGCGACGAACGAAGGCGAGAACACCGCCTTGGTCCGGACGGTGTCGGACGTGTTCTCGTCGGGATCATAGTCCAGCTGCGCGCGCCGGATCGCCGCGCCGGCGGCGTAGTGCTGGAAAGACCCGTCCCAGTCCTGAGCGTCCTCATGCGCCTTGCCCAGCGCATAGCGCAGGTGCAGTCGATCGTCGTCGGACAGGCCCTCGGCTTGCAGCGCCTGGCGCATGGCGTTCAGATCGTCGGGCGTGAACTTGACGGTCTTGAGGTTGGCCAGACTCCACCAGACCTCGCCGAGCGTTGGCGCCAGTTCCAGCGCCTTTCGATAGGCGGCGACGCTGTCCGCCTGCCGGCCCACGGTCTTCAGGGCGTGACCATAGCTCATCCAACCCTTGGGCTGATTGGGGTAGTCCGCCAGAACTTGGTCGTAGACGGCGATGGCGCGATCGTATTCGCCCAGGCGCGCCAAGATCGCCGCGTAGAGGTTGGCGTAGCCGGGATGGCGCGCATCCTTGGCTACGAGCTGCTCGATCTGCGCTAGCGCCTCAAGGTTCTTGTTCTGGCGGTAGAGCATGGTCGCCAGGTTGTGGCGGGCGGCGGCGAAGTTCGGGGCCAGCTCCACGCAGCGGGTCAGCAACGCCTCAGCGTCGGCGTACCGGCCCAGGCGCGCGCCGGTTTCGGCCAGCATGCGGATCGCCGCCACGTCGCCGGCGTCGGCCTTCAAACGATCGCGCAGAAGGCGTTCGGCCTCGCCAAGGCGATCCTCGGACAGCGCCGTGGCCGCCTCGACCAGGAGCGGATCACGCGTCGAAGCGCGAAGCTGCCTCGCGAGCGCGCGTTCGGCGCCCTGGTGATCGCCCAGCAGCTCCAGACTCTCCGACAAGCCTCGCCAGGCTTCGGACAGGCGCGGCTCCAGCGCGCTGGCCCGGTCGAAGGCGCGGGCCGCCTCGGCGGTCCGCCCCAGTCGCTCCAAGCACAGGGCCAGCTCCAGTTGCGCCAGAGCCATGTTGGGCAGGGCCGCGGCTAGCGGGGCGACAGCGGCCAGCCCGCTCTCGGCGTCGCCGGAGAGGCGCAGGGCGGCAGCCAGCACTCGAGTCGTGTCGGCGTGACGCGGCACGACCTCCAGGATCGCCCGCGCCTGTTCGGCCGCCAGACGCGGATCAGTCTCCAGCAGGCGTTCGGCATGTTCAAGCGCCGCGGCGAGGCTGACGGCGGGCTGGGCGGTCGTGGACTCCATGTCGGGAGGAGAGCGGCGCGCCGGCGCCGGTGTCAATGCGATCCGCACGTCTTCCCGCCGCTTCGGCTAAAGCCGATCGCGAAGCGCGTACCAGCTGAGCCCCGCCACTGTCAGCGGCCAGCGCAACAGGCGTCCGCCGGGGAACGGCGGGGTGGGCAGGCGCGACAGCAACGCCATGGGCCCGGTCTCGCCCGAGGCGGCGTCGGCCAGCAGCTTGCCGACATAGGGCGCCAGCATGACCCCCTGCCCCGAATAGCCTGAAGCGACGCGCACGCCCGGCGCCACCTCACCGACAAAGGGCATACGGTTGAACGTGATCCCCAGCGTGCCCCCCCAGGCGTGGGTGATCTCGACGTCCGCCAGGCGCGGATAGATCTTGGCGAGGTTCCGCCGGACCAGGCCCGCGATATCGCTCGGAAAGCCAGGACGATAGTTCTCGCCGCCGCCGAACAGCAGACGACCGTCCGGCGTCTTGCGGAAGTAGTTGACGACGAAGCGGCTGTCCGAAACCGCCGCGTTCGATCGAATGATCTCGTCGGCCAGCTTGTCCAGGGGAGCGGTGACGGCGATGAAGTTGTTAATCGGCATGACCCGGGCGCGAGCCTTGCCGGCCATGGCGTTGAGCAGGCCATCGCCGCTGAGGATCAGCTGGTCGCAGGCGACCCGCCCGTGCGCGGTCTCGACCACGATCTTGCCGGCCTCTCGCCGCCAGGACGCAGCCTGGGTGTTCTCGTAGATCCTCGCCCCAGCGACCTTGGCCAAGTCCGCCATGCCGCGCGCCAGCTTCAGCGGTTGAACGTGGCCGCCGCCATGGTCGACGAGTCCCCCGTGATAGACGTCGGTCCCCAGCTCATGCGCCAGGGCCTCCGCATCGATCAGGGCTAGCTCACCGTAGCCATAGCGCTCAGCCATCAGCGCCAGATAGGCCGCGTCCTCAGCCTCGCCGCCAGGCTTGTGGCGGGCATGGATCATGCCGGGCCGCCAGTCGCAGTCAATCGACCGGACCAGGCGGGCGAAGTGCGCCCGGGCGTCCTCCGCCAAGCGCCAGAGAGCCATGGCGTCGTCTTGGCCCACCGCCTTTTCAAGCCAGGCCTGGTCGCGCCTCTGCCCCGTGTGGACCTGTCCGCCGTTGCGGCCTGAGGCGGCGCAGCCGACGCGCCCTGCTTCAAGGACGATGGCCCGCTCCCCAAGGGCCAAGGCCGCGCCGAGGCCGGTGAAGCCTGCGCCGACGATGCAGACCTCGGTTTGGACATCGCCCTCAAGCGACGCAAGGGCGGGGCCGTCGGGAGCGGTGGCCGCATACCAGTTCCCTCTCCCATAGGGAGAGGGGCAGGGGTGAGGGGTTTCGCCGGTCACCGCTGTAACCCCTCATCCCCCACGCCTTCGGCGCGGGTCCCCCTTCTCCCTATGGGAGAAGGTTCATACTCCGCCCTACACATTCAGCAGCAGGAACTCCCGCTCCCACGGGCTGATGGTGCGCATGAAGGTTTCGTACTCGGCCTGTTTCACCCGGTCATAGGCGGCGCAGAAGGTGGGCCCCAGGATCTCGACCAGCGGCTGGCAGGCGACGAACAGGCGCAAGGAATCCGACAGGCTGCGCGGCAGTTCGATGCCCCGCGCGCCGGCGTCGATCGCCACCGGCTCACTGGGCGTCAGGCCCTGGACCATGCCCAGATAGCCGGCCGCCAGGGACGCAGCGATCGCCAGGTACGGATTGGCGTCCGATGAGGGAATGCGGTTCTCGACCCGGCGGTTGGCCGGTCCCGACGGCGGCACGCGCAGGCCGCAGGTCCGGTTGTCATAGCCCCACTGGGTGTTCACCGGCGCGCCGCTGTCGCGCGAGATGCGGCGATAGCTGTTCACATAGGGGGCCAGGATGGCCATGATCGCCGGCAGATAGGTCTGCTGGCCGGCGATGAAGCCGTGGAACAGCGCCGACTCCGCGCCGTCCTCGTCCGAGAACAGGTTGCGTCCCTTCTTGTCGACGATCGACTGGTGGATGTGCATGGCGCTGCCGGGCTCGTTGGCCATCGGCTTGGCCATGAAGGTGGCGTAGATCTCATGCTCCAGCGCCGCCTCGCGGATCGTGCGCTTCATCATGAACACCTGATCGGCGAGCTCCAGCGGATGGCCGTGCTGCAGATTGATCTCCATCTGCGCCACGCCGCTTTCGTGGATCAGGGTGTCGATCTCCAGCCCCTGGCGCTCGGAGTACTCGTACATGTCCTCGAACAGCGCATCGAACTCGTTGACCGCGCTGATCGAATAGCCCTGCCGGCCGGTCTCGGGACGCCCCGAGCGCCCGATCGGCGGCTTGAGCGGATAGTCCGGATCGGTGTTGCGATCGACGAGATAGAACTCGATCTCCGGCGCGACGATGGGGTTCCAGCCCTTGTCGGCATAGAGCGCCAGCACCCGGCGCAGCACTTGGCGGGGAGCCTCCTCGACCGGGCGGCCATCGGGATGGAAGGCGTCGTGGATGACCTGCGCCGTGGGATCCTGCGCCCAGGGCACGGCGGCCAGGGTCGCGAAGTCAGGGGTCAGGAAGATGTCGGTGTCCGACTGCACCGCGTTCACCGCGCCCTCGAACTCGGGGAAGTCGCCGGTAATGGTCTGGTAGAACACCGCCAGCGGCAGGTTCATCGATGGCGAGCCCAGGAATTTGCGTACCGGCATGATCTTGCCGCGCGCCACGCCGGCGAGATCGGGCACCACGCACTCGATCTCCTCGATGTGCTGGCGCGCAAACCAGTCCTTGGCCTCCTCGATCGTCGAGACGCCGCGATCCAGGATCTGGTCGCGCTTGGCCTTGTTGTGCTTGGGCTTCATGACACCGCCTCCGGCTTCAGCGCGCGGAGGATCGGCTCGGCTTCGGTCAACGACTTGCCGATGATGCCGACCAGCTCGTCGATCTCGGCGTGGCTGACGATCAGCGGCGGGCAGCAGACGATGGTGTCGCGGATGGCGCGGACCATCAGGCCGTTCTTGATGCAGATGTCGCGGACGATGGGCCCCGCCTCGCCTTCCTTGTCGAGGAAGCGATGGTTGGTCCCCTTCTCGCGCACGATCTCGACCGCGCCGATCAGGCCCAGCGAGCGGGTCTCGCCGACCAGCGGATGGTCGTTCAGGCTCGCCAGGGCCTTGGCCAGATAGGGGCCGGTGTCCTCACGGGTGCGCGTGATCAGATCCTCGCGCTCCATGATCTCGATATTCTTCAGCGCCACGGCGGCGGCGGTCGGGTGGCCGGAATAGGTGAAGCCGTGGATGAAGTCGCCACCCTTCTCGCGCAGCTCGGCGACGATGTGGTCGGCCACGCCCACGGCCGAGATCGGCAGGTAGCCGGACGACAGGCCCTTGGCCATGGCGATCAGGTCGGGCTTGATCCCATAGTGATGGTGGCCGAACCATTGGCCCAGGCGCCCGAAGCCGCAGATCACCTCGTCGCAGACCAAGAGGATGCCGTACTTGCGGCACAGGGCCTCGACCGCCGGCCAGTAGCCGTCGGGCGGGATGATGACGCCGCCGGCGCCCTGCACGGGCTCGCCGATGAAGGCGGCGACGTTCTCGGGCCCGACCTCGAGGATCTTGTCCTCGATCGCCTTGACGCACCGGTCGCGGAAGGCGGCCGGATCCTCGCCGAAGCCCTCGCCGAAGTGATAGGGCTGGATCACGTGCTCGACGCCTGGGATCGGCAGGTCGCCCTGCACATGCATGTGCTTCATGCCGCCCAGCGACACGCCGGCCACGGTCGAGCCGTGATAGGCGTTCCAGCGGCTGATGAAGACCGTGCGCTGCGGCTGCTCCTTGAGCTTCCAGTAGTGGCGGACGAGGCGGAAGACCGTGTCGTTCGCCTCAGACCCCGACGAGTTGTAGAAGACGTGGGTCAGGTGCCCCCCCATCTTCTGCGCGATCTTGGCCGCCAGGGTCACGGTGGGCGGCGTCGCGGTCTTGAAGAAGGTGTTGTAGTACGGCAGTTCCAGCATCTGCTCGTAGGCCGCGTCGGCCAGCTCCTTGCGGCCGTACCCGACATTGACGCACCACAGACCGGCCATGCCGTCGAGGATCCGGTGGCCATCGCCGTCGGTGATGTAGCAGCCGTCGGCGCGGGTCACGATGCGGCTGCCGCCCAGCTCGGCGATGACCTTGTGGTCGGCCTGGGCCGGCAGGTGGTGCGCCAGGTCCAGGCGCTTCAGCTCAGCGATGTCGTGGTTGCGGATCGGGGCGTTCATGGGGGGCTCCTGGGCCTTACGCGACGAGCGTGTCAGGCGAAAGTGCGAGCGGTTTCGCCGCCCGACACGCTCTAAATTGTTGATTCTGATCCTGTTTCGTCACCTTGAAATCCCAACGGCTAGAGAGAGGAAACAGGATCTGGCGGCGCGCCTCTCAGGGCGCGTCCGAAGATTTCAAAGAAGATCTGCGACTGCCGGTTCTGCGCCGGCTTCCATTCGGGGTGCCACTGGACGGCCAGCACAGGCGCGCCGTTGACGGTGGCGGAGAAGGCTTCGACCACGCCGTCGGGGGCGCGGGCTTCGACGGTCAGCCCTTCGCCCAGCCGGTCGACGCCCTGGTAGTGGACGGAATTGACGACGGCCGCCTCGACGCCAAGAGCGCGCGACAGCACCCCGCCGGGCGTCAGGGCGACTTCGTGGACGTGATCGAACATGCCGTTGAAGTCGACGTCGTCGGGCGCGTGGTGGGCGATCAGGTCGGAGCTTGAGGTCATGTCCCGGCGCAGCGTGCCGCCAAACGCGACATTGATCTCCTGGAAGCCCCGGCAGATCCCGAACACTGGCTTGCCCAGGTCCAGCATCGCCTTGATCAGGTCGGCGGTCATGCCGTCGCGGGCGGCGTCGAATGGGCCCGGCGCGTCGCCGATCTCCTCGCCATAGAGGGCGGGATCCAGGTTCGAGGGGCTGCCGGTCAGCATCAGGCCGTCGAGACGGCCCGCGACCTCCGCCGCCCGCATGCGGCCCGGCAGCGACGGGATCAGCAGCGCCGCGAGGTCGCCATAGGCCATGGTCGCGTCGACATAGCGGCTCATCACCGCCTGGGCCGGTTCGATCCCGACGGTGCGGGTGCAGCAGATGATCCCGGCGACGGGGCGTGCGGTCATGGCGTCAGCTCAGCAAGACCGCCGGCGAACAGGCGTGCCAGCACAGCCAGACGGTCTCACCCAGCTTGAAGTCTTCCTGGTCCCAGCGGGTCAGGTTCGAGCGCTGGACCTTGATCCGGCGACCGCCGGCGATCTCAACCTCGAAGGTGGAGGAGCCGCCCAGATAGGCTTCGTGCTTGATCACGCCCTCAACGGCGTTGGTCCCCTTGGGCGCGTCGCCGAGGTTGGGCGGGTTGTCGTCGGTCTTCTTGTGCAGCTCGATCTTCTCGGGGCGGATCGCCGCCCACACCGTGCCGCCGCGCGGGCCGGTGACGCCATGATCCAGGAAGATGTCGACCGGCAGGTCGGGAGACTTGATCACCGCGTGGCTGGGCTCGTCGACCGCGAGCACGCCCTCGAACAGGTTCACCTGGCCGATGAAGTCGGCGACGAAGCGGCTGTTGGGGAACTCATAGAGGTCGCTGGGCGTCGCAACCTGCTGCAGCACGCCGCGGCTCATCACCGCGCAGCGCGACGCCAGGGCCAGGGCCTCATCCTGGTCGTGGGTGACCATGATGAAGGTGATGCCAACCTTCTCCTGCAGGGTGCAGAGCTCGGTGCGCATCTGCTCGCGCAGCTTGGCGTCCAGGGCCGACAGGGGCTCGTCCAGCAGAAGCACGCGCGGACGCTTGACCAGCGCCCGGGCCAAAGCGACCCGCTGGCGCTGCCCGCCCGACAGCTGGTCAGGCTTGCGACCGCCCAAGCCGCCCAGCTGCACCAGCTCCAGCGCCTCGGCCACGCGCGCCTCGCGCTCGGCCTTGCCGACCTTATCGACCACCAAGCCGTAGGCGACGTTTTCAGCCACGGTCATGTGCGGGAACACGGCGTAGGACTGGAACACCATGTTCACCGGCCGCTTGTTGGGCGGCACCTTCGAGATGTCCTGACCGTCGATCAGAATCCGTCCCTCGGTAGGCGTCTCAAAGCCGGCAAGCATCCGCAGCAGGGTGGTCTTGCCACAGCCCGACGGCCCCAGCAGGGCGAAGAACTCGCCCTCATTGACGGTCAGCGATACGTCATCGACCGCGGCCAGCTTGCCGAAGCGTTTGGTGACGTTCTCAAAAGTGATGATGGGTTTGGTCATTTGGTGTCCCCCGCCCCATGACCGGCCGCCGCCGCGGGATTGCCTTGCAGTTTCAGCGCCGCCGCCGTCAGCAGCACGGTCAGCACGATCAGAACCGTCGAGGCCGCATTGACCTCGGGCGTCACCGAGAAGCGGACCATCGAGTAGACCTTCACCGGGAAGGTCACTGTGTCAGGGCCCGCCGTGAAGAAGGTGATGACGAAGTCGTCCAGGCTCAGCGTGAAGGCCAGGAGCGCGCCGGCGATCAGGGACGGGGCCATGTGCGGCAGGATCACGTCCTTGATGGTGCGGAACTCACCCGCGCCTAGGTCGCGGGCCGCTTCCTCCATCTCGCGGTTGAAGCTGGCCATCCGCGCGCGGACGACTACCGCCACGAACGGGAACGAGAACGAGACGTGGGCGATGATGATCGCGCCCAGGTTCAGCGGCCACGGCATCCCCTGCGGCCAGGGCAGCACCTTGGCGAAGAACACCAGCATGGCCACGCCCATACAGATCTCGGGCACCACGATCGGCAGGGCCATCGCCCCGTCCACCGCCGTCTTACCGGGGAAGCGGAACCGCCACAGCGCCAGGGCCACGGCCGCGCCGAGGAACAGGCTGATCACCGTGGAGGCCGCCGCAATCGTCAGGCTGTTGCCGAACGCCTCGAGCAGCTCGGAATTGTTGAACAGCTTCTCGTAGTATTTGAGCGTGAAGCCCTTCCAGACGATGTTGCGTCGACTGTCATTGAAGCTGAACGCGATCAGCGCGATCAGCGGCGCGTAGAGGAAGATGAACACGGCCGCCAGCCAGGCCTGCATCTGCCAGCGACGCAGGTACTCGAGGGGACCGGGGGGCGATTTCTTGCTCATCCCTTGGCCTCCGGAGTCTTCTTGTTCAGCACCGCCTGGATCGCGATGGCGATGAAGGTCAGGTACATCAGCAGGAAGGACAGGGCCGCGCCGAACGGCCAGTCATTGGCGCGCTTGAACTGGCGCTCGATGATGTTGGCGATCATCTGGCTGTCGGGGCCGCCCAAGAGGTCCGGCGTCAGATAGGCGCCGAGCGCTGGAATGAAGGTGATCAGCACGCCCGAGGCGATGCCCGGGATAGCCAACGGCACGACGACCTTGAACAGGGTCCGCAGGTGTCCGGCGCCCAGGTCCAGGCTGGCTTCCAGCAACGACTTGTCCAGCCGGTCCAGCGCCGAATAGAGCGGCAGCACCATGAAGGGCAGGTGCACATAGACGAGGCCCAGGATCACCGAGAAATTGTTGTGCAGCAGCTCCAGCGGCTGGAAGTCGCCCAGCGGCTGCAGGCCGACCAGCGCGGCCAGAGTGCTGCCGCCTTTCCAAAGCCACTCCAGGCCTTGGTTCACATAGCCCTCGGTGCGCAGCACGGCGATCAGGGCGTAGGTGCGGATCAGGAGGTTCGTCCAGAACGGCAGCATGATCAGCAGCAGCAGCCAGGCCTTGGCCTTGTCCGAGGCGAAGGTGATGGCCAGGGCGACCGGGAAGCCGATCACCAGGCACAGGCCGGTCGTCAGGCCCGCGACCCAGACCGACTTCAGGAAGATCTTCAGGTACAGGGACTCGATGGCGCGCGCATAGTTGTGGAACGTGCCGCTGATGGCGATGTCGGTCAGCCCGACATTGTGGCCAAAGCTATAGGCCCAGACGATCGCCATGGGCGCGAGGAAGAACAGCGCCAGCCACACCAGCGGCGGTCCCAGCGCCGCGGCGAACACGGCTTTCGCCTGTTTCCAGGATTGTTCCATGGAGCTCGTCCTTGAAGATGCTCCCCCGCGCTGCGGGGGAGCTGTCGCGGAGCGACTGAGGGGGCTAGCTGGAGATTGGCGGAACCGCCCCCTCCGGCCCTCTGGGCCACCTCCCCCGCAGCGCGGGGGAGGAACTATTTCCTCGTCGCGACCTTAAGCCGCCCGCACCCGGGTGATCAGCTCCTCGTACTGGCTGGCTTTCTCCGCACCCTCGAAGGCCCCGTACTCGCACTTGGCCATGACGTCGGCCGGCGGGAAGATCACGGGATTGCTCTTGTAATCCTCCGGCATCAGCGCCTTGGCCGCCGCGTTCGGGGTCGGATAGAGGATCGTCTTGCTGATCTCGGCCCCGGCCTGCGCGTCCAGCAGGTAGTTGATGAAGGCGTGGGCGTTGTTCGGCCGCGGCGCGCCTTTCGGGATGCACAGCGTGTCGGAGTTGATCAGGCTGCCTTCCTTGGGCACGACGAAGTCGAGGTCCGGATCCTCCTTCATCGCCTGGGCGATATCGCCGTTGTACTCAAGCACCAGATCAACCTCGCCCGACAGCAACAGGTCCTGGCCGTTGTCGTCGTGGAAGGCCTTCACGAAGGGTTTTTGCTTGATCAGCATCTGCTCGATCTTCGGCAGCATATCCGCCGGGATATTGTTGACCGAGTGGCCCATATACTTGGCCGCGAGGCGGACGAGGTCGGCGCTTTCCGACAGGAGGGCGATACGGCCCTTGTACTGGTCGCTGTCGAACAGCCACTTCCAGCTGTCGGGCACGCCCTTGACCTTGCTCTTGCGGTAGCCGATGCCCAGCAGCAGCCAGGTGTAGGGCATCGAGAACTTCCGACCCGGATCGAAGTCCGGGTTCAGGAAGCTGGGATCGATGTTCTTCAGGTTCGGGATCTTGGCGTGATCCAGAGGCTCCAAGAGGCCACCCTGGCTCATCCGCGTGACGAACTCGTTCGACGGCACCACGACATCGAAGCCGGGATTGCCGGCCTTGAGCTTGGCGAACAGTTCGTCGTTGGTCGCGAACAGGCTCATGTTCACGTCGATCCCGGTGGCCTTCTTGAAGTCACCGAGCGTGGTTTCGCCGATGTAGGTGTCCCAGTTGTAGAAGTTGAGCTTGGCCTCCTCGGCGCCGGGCGCGGCCTTGGGCTTCTCGCCGCAGGCCGTGAAGGTCAGGCCGATCGCGGCCGCGCCGGTGGCGGTCAGAAGCGAGCGGCGGCTCAGGCCCGCCTTGTTCAGTCCTCGCTGGGTGATCGTGCTCATCGTCTCGAAACTCCCCTATCGCTTCGTTAAATGCGGGGCCCGGGCCCCGGGCTGACTTCACGCTACATCGCAGCGCCCTCAGGCGTTGCGGAGATACCAGTCGAAATCCAGTTCGGTGACGACCTCAAAGAAACGCGCCTGTTCGGTGCGCTTCACAGAGACGAACATGTCCACGAAACGGTCGCCCAGATAGTCGCGCAGCACCGTCGATTGCTCGAACAGGTCCACCGCCGCGAACCAGTTGTTGGGCAGGCGGATGTTCTCCTTGGCGGCCGCCGCATAGCCGTCGCCGACCACCGCCGGACCGGGATCGAGCTTGTTCTTGATCCCGTGGTGGGCGCTGGCCAGCAGCACGGCGAGGACGAGATACGGATTGCCGTCAGCGCCGGCCACGCGGTGCTCGACGTGACGGGTCTTGGGCGGACCGGCCGGCACCCGCAAGGACACCGTGCGGTTGTTCACGCCCCAGGTCGGCGCCACCGGCGCGTAGCTGTTGGCCTTGAACCGGCGATAGCTGTTGGCGTTAGGCGCCAGGATCGCCATCCCCTCGCCCAGCAGCGCCTTCATGCCGGCGATGGCCTGCTTGAGCAGATCCGAGCCCTCGAGGTCCTCGCTGGCGCAGAGGTTGTTTCCGGCCGCGTCGTTGACGCTGAGATGGACGTGGAATCCGTTGCCGGCCCGGTCGCTCCACGGCTTGGCCATAAAGGTCGCTTCGATCCCGTGACGCAGGGCCACGCCCTTGGCCGCGCGCTTGTAGAGCACCGCGTCGTCCGCCGCGCGCAGGGCGTCGGGCTTATGCTTGAGCGTCAGCTCCACCTGCCCCGGCGCGAACTCCGAGATCGCGCCTTCCAGCGGCACGCCGATCGTATCGGCGACATCCCAAAGCTCGCGCAGGAACGGGGCGTGGGCCTCAAGTTCCGGCAGGCCATAGACCTGTATGCCGGTGGGGCGCAGACCGGTCTGCAGCGACTTGGCGGGCAGCAGCTCGCCGTTCGGGCCCCGCTGCAGATCGACGAGGTAGTATTCCAGCTCGCAGGCCGCGACCGGCGTCAGGCCGTCGGCGGCGTAGCGGTCGAGCACACGCTGCAGCACATGGCGGGGGTCGAGGTCGTTGGGCGTGCCGTCCAGCTCATACAGCGACAGCATCACCTGGGCGACGTCGGGGCCGAGCCACGGCGCCAGCGTCAGGGTGCCCGGCACGGGCCGCGCGCGGCGGTCGGCGTCGCCGTCCTCCCAGACCAGGCCTGTGTCCTCGCAGTCGGCGCCGTTGGTGTCGACCACCAGCACCGAGCCGGGCAGGAACCGGCCATACTCGTAGATGGCCTCCAGCTCGTGCACGCGCAGCCGCTTGCCGCGCGGCACGCCGGTCATGCTGGTGAAGAACACCTCGACGAACCTAACCTGCGGATGGGCGGCGAGAAAGTCGCGGCACTCCTGGATGTCGGCTACTGCGCTCATCATTCCCCCATCGCCGCCGCAAAGCCGTCAACGGCCGCGACCAGTCGGTCGATCGCCGCGTCTTCGGTGACGGGCGAGACCAGCATCATGTTGTGGAAGGGCGCGATCAGGACGCCCCGGTTAATCAGCCACAAGTGCAGCGCTTCCACCGCCTCGTGGTCCAGCACTTTCCGCATTTGGGCGGCGTTTTTCGGCGGCGGGTCGGCGAAGACCAGCTCCACCCGGGCCCCAACATGGACCACCGACCAAGGCCGTTTCCGCGCTGCGATCACGCCCTTAAGACCGGTCACCAGCCGATCGGCGCCGGCCAGCATCTTGCCGTAGGCCGCCTCGGTCATGACTTCGGTGAGCATGGCGCGCATGGCGGCCATGGCCAGGGCGTTGCCCGACAAGGTGGTGCCGATGCCCGACTGGCCAGGACCAATCCTTTGCTGAGCCTCGTCCATCCGCGCCGAAAGCTCTGCGGTGACGCCCCAGACCGCCGCCGGCACGCCGCCGGCGACCGCCTTGCCCAGCACGAAGACGTCGGGATCCAGGCTGTGGGCCCGCGTATAGCCGCCGGGGCCGGTCGAGATCGTGTGGGTCTCGTCGATGACCAGCAGGGTTCCAGCCTCGCGCGTCACCCGACGAAGGGCCTCCAGGAAGCCGGGCTCGGGCAGGATCATGCCGCAGTTGGTCATCACCGGCTCGGCCAGGACGGCGGCGACATCGCCGGGGGCCAGCGCGGCTTCCAGGGCGGCCAGGTCGTTGAAGGGCACGACGCGGGTTGTGGCGGTCAGGTCCTGAACCTGCCCCAGCAGACCCGGCTTCATCACCGGCGCACCGTCCTTCAGCACCACGAAGGCGTCGTCGACCATGCCGTGGTAGCAGCCGTCAAACACCAGGATCGCCGGCCGACCGGTGACCGCCCGCGCCCAGCGGATCGCCGCGCGGTTGGCGTCGCTGGCCGTCGTCGCCGCCTGCCACAGCGGCAGGCCGAAGCGCTCGGCCAGCAGCTTGCCGACGATCGCGGCCGACGCGGTCGGCAGCATGAAGCCCGCCCCGCGCTTGATCTGGTCGGCGACGGCGGCGGCGACGGACGGATCGCCGTGCCCGAACATCGACGGCGTGTCGCCCAGGCAGAAGTCGTCATAGAGCTTGCCGTCGACGTCGGTGATCTGAGCCCCGACGCCTTGAGCGGCGAAGATGGGCGACGGGCTGGCCCAGTCGTTCATCCAGTGCATTGGCGCCCCGCCGCGCCAGTGGGCGCCGGCCGCCTTGGCCATGGCGACCGAACGCGGGTGCTCGGTCGTGAAGCGGGCGCGCTCGGCGGCAAGGAGGGTTTCCAGCGATCTGGAAAGTTCGGCGATCATCTCGCTGCCTCGACAGATGCTGTCATCCCGGGCGTAGCGAAGCGCAGACCCGGGACCGCCGAGAGCACGGCGCTCAGGCGACGGTCCCGGATCGGCGCGCTACGCGCTTGTCCGGGATGACAGGTCTGGATGTTGAGCGCCTGTCTCATCCGACCCCGCCAAAACACAGGTACTTCGTCTCCAAATACTCATCGAGCCCTTCGGAAGCGCCTTCACGGCCCAGACCCGATTCCTTCACCCCGCCGAACGGCGCGACCTCGGTGGAGATCAGGCCTTCGTTGATCCCGACCATGCCGGCCTCGATCTGCTCGGCCACGCGCCAGCAGCGGCCGACGTCGCGGCTGTAGAAATAGGCCGCCAGGCCAAAGGGCGTGGCGTTGGCCAGCTCGACCGCCTCGGCCTCGGTCTCGAACTTCACGATGGGGGCGACCGGCCCGAAGATCTCCTCCTGGAAGATCCGCATCTCGGGGGTGGCGCCGACCAGCACGGTCGGCTGATAGAACAGCCCGCCCAGGCCATGGACGTCACCGCCGGTCAGCACTTCTGCCCCGCCCTGCACGGCCCCGCTGACCAGGCCTACCACCTTGGTCAGGGCCTTCTCATTGATCAGAGGGCCGATCTGCACGCCCTCGCCCGTGCCGGGCCCCACCTTCAGCGCGGCGACCTTTTCGGCTAGGCGCGCGGCGAAGGCGTCGTGGATGCCGGACTGCACCAGAAGCCGGTTGGCGCACACGCAGGTCTGGCCGGCGTTACGGTACTTGCTGGCGATTGCGCCATCAACGGCGGCCTCAAGATCTGCGTCGTCAAAGACGATGAAGGGCGCGTTGCCGCCAAGCTCCAGGGAAAGCTTCTTCATCGTGCCGGCGCACTGCTGGTACAGCACCTTGCCGATGGGGGTGGAGCCGGTGAACGACAGCTTGCGCACCCGGCTGTCGTCGCACAGCACCTTGCCGACCTCACCCGAGCGGGTGGTCGTGACGATGTTCAGCACGCCCGCCGGCACGCCCGCCTCGACGGCGAGCCGCGCGATGGCCAGCGCGCAAAGCGGCGTCTCGGCCGCCGGCTTGACCACCACCGTGCAGCCGGCCGCGAGGGCCGGGCCGACCTTGCGGGTGATCATGGCGATCGGGAAGTTCCACGGCGCGATGGCTGCACAGACGCCCACAGGCTGCTTGACCGAGACCAGGCGCTTGCCGGCCATGGGCGTCGGGATCGTGTGGCCGTAGGCGCGCTTGGCCTCCTCGGCGAACCAGTCGATGAACGACGCGCCATAGACGACTTCGCCCTTGGCCTCGGCCAGCGGCTTGCCCTGCTCGGCGGTCATCAGTCGGGCCAGATCGTCAGCGTGAGCGAGGATCAGTTCGCTCCACCGCCGCAGGATCGCCCCGCGGTCCTTGGCGGTCTTCGAGGCCCACGCAGGGAGGGCGCGATGCGCCGCGTCGATCGCCAGCGTCGTCTCTTCCGCGCCCAGGTCCGCGACCTTGGCGATCACGGCTTCGTCGGCGGGATTGAACACGTCGAAGGTCGTCTCGCCCCGGACCCAACGGGCGTCAATCAGGGCTTCTGTTTCAACAAGGTTCAGGGCGGTCATTCGGCTTACCTCAGCGTCACGGACACCGACTTCAGGTCGGCGTACTTGTGCAACGCATGAAGGCTGCGGTCGCGGCCAAAGCCGGACTGCTTGAAACCCCCGAACGGCATGGTGATGTCGCAGGCGTCCCAGCCATTGACCCAGACCAGACCCGCCTTCAGCCGCCGCGCACCGCGCAGGGCTCGGCTGACATCAGCGGTCCAGAGCCCGGCGGCCAGGCCGTAGATGGTGTCATTGGCCAGACGCATCGCCTCGTCCTCGGACTGGAAGGTCATAACGCCCAGAACCGGGCCGAACACCTCTTCGCGCGCTAGGGAGTGGTCGGGCCGCACCTGATCGAAGATGGTCGGCTCAACATAGAAGCCGCCGGTCTCCTGGCGCACGCGCGCGCCGCCCAGCACGCGCCGCGCGCCCTGGCTGTCGGCCGTGGCGATATAGTCGAGCGCGGTGTTCATCTGGCGCTCGCTGACCATGGCGCCAAACTGGGTCGAGGGATCCAGCGGGTCGCCGACCCGTATGGCCTTGGCGACCTCGACCACCCGCGCCAGGAAAGTGTCCTTGATCGAGGCCTCGACCAGCAAGCGAGAGGCGGCGGTGCAGACCTCGCCTTGATTGTAGAACACGCCCCAGGCCGCGGCCTGGGCGGCGGCCTCCAGGTCCGGGCAGTCGGCGAAGACGATCTGGGGCGACTTGCCGCCCAGCTCCAACGAGACGCGCTTGAGGTTCGAGCGCGCCGAGTACTCCATCAGCCGCCGGCCCACGGGTCCCGAACCGGTGAAGGCGATCATGTCGACGTCCATCGACAGCGCCAGCGCCTCGCCCGCAACGCCGCCAAGGCCTGGCACGACATTGAGGACGCCCGGCGGCAACCCCGCCTCAAGCGCCAGCGCGCCCAACTTCAAGGCCGTCAGCGGCGACTGCTCGGCGGGCTTGAGCACGACCGAATTGCCCATGGCCAGGGCCGGAGCGACCTTCCACATCGCCATGTGTAGCGGAAAGTTCCACGGCACGATCGCGCCGATCACGCCCAGCGGTTCGTGGACCGCGTAGCTCAGTCGATCCGCCGGCGAAGCCCCGACCTCGCCATAGACCTTGTCCAACGCCTCGGCGTACCAGCGACAGGTGTTGATCGCGAGGGGCACGTCGACGTTGCGCGCGTCGCTGATCGGCTTGCCGACATCCAGGCTTTCCAGAAGCGCCAACGCGTCGGCGTCGCGCTCCATCAGTTCGGCCAGACGGAACAGCACCGCCTTCTTCTGGCGCGGCCCCTGATCGCGCCAGCGGCCGTCCTCGAAGGCGGCGCGGGCGCCGGCGACCGCGCGCTCGACGTCTTCGGGCTGGCAGGCCGCCACGAGGTTCAGCACCTGCCCGTTGCGAGGCGACACGTTGTGGAAGGTCGCGCCCGATGCGGCCTCAACCAAGGCGCCGTCGATCACCGCCTGGCTGGGGGGCGCAAGCTTGGCGAGGCGCTCGGCGATGTCGGCGGGAAGGGTCACGCTTGGATTTCCATAATACTGTGATCACAGTTTTCTGCATCAGGCGGCGTGTCAAGCGCTCGCCTTAGGCGATCGCCTCGACGGCGATACGCATCTTATCCATGCCCTCGGATAGGTCAGCAGCGATGGCGCGACGGGCGCCTTCTGCGTCGCCGCTCCTGACCGCCTCGATCGCCTCGGCATGGCGGTCAGCGACCAGCACGTCGGCGCCGACACGGCCGAACACCACGCGCATGAACGGTCCGATCTGTAGCCAGAGCCCGCCCGCCATGGCCTGCAGAACGTCCGCTTCCGCGCGTTCATACAGCGCGAAGTGAAATGCGTGGTTGGCCGCCATGTAACGGTCGACATCGCCCAGCCGCAGCGCCTCGTCGAGGTCGGCGTCGATGGCTTGAAGCTGGCGGACGAGCCCGGTGTCCGCCCGCGTCACAGCGCGCGCGGCCAATTCAGGCTCGACCCAGAGCCGCGCCAGAGACAGCTGCTCCAGGCGATCCGCAGTCAGCGACGGCACGGACAGGCGCTTGTTGGCCGGGTTGATCGCCAGGGCCCGCTCGGCCACCAGCCGCCGCACCGCGTCCCGCACAGGCATGGGCGAAACCCCCAGCTCGGCGGCGAGACTCCGGAGGGAGACGCCCTTGCCCGGCGCAATCCGACCCGTGATCAGCGCCTGCCGGATCGCTTCGTACACTTGGTCATGCACGGCTGTTGAATCGGCGAGCGGCCGGCGGGTCTTCATGCGTCATCTTCCAAGAAGGCCTTGCCAGTTGACCCTCAATTGCGATCACAATGCAAGCGCTCGCAAGGATCCTGCCCATGCCTGATTTCGGCGCCAACGACCTAGACGCCTTCTGGATGCCGTTCACGCCGAACCGGCGGTTCAAAAGCCATCCGCGCATGCTCTCATCAGCCAGTGGCATGTGGTACCGCACGCCTGAAGGCCGCGAGGTCCTGGACGCGACGTCTGGCCTCTGGTGCGTCAATGCGGGCCACGACCGACCCAAGATCCGCGAAGCCATCCAGCGCCAAGCGGCCGAGATGGACTACGCCCCCTGCTTCAACATGGGCCACCCGCTGGCCTTCCAGTTCGCCTCGCGCCTGGCGCAGATCACGCCCAAGGGCCTGGACCGGATCTTCTTCACAAACTCGGGCTCGGAGTCGGTCGACACGGCGCTGAAGATCGCGCTGGCCTACCACCGCGCCCGGGGCAAGGGGACCAAAACCCGGCTGATCGGGCGCGAGCGCGGCTATCACGGCGTGGGCTTCGGCGGCATCTCGGTGGGCGGCATCCCCAAGAACCGGATGTACTTTGGGTCCCTGCTGACCGGCGTCGATCATCTGCCCCACACCCACGGCCTGCCGGGCAACGCCTTCGCCAAGGGCCAGCCCGAGAACGGCGCGCATCTGGCTGATGATCTGGAGCGGATCGTCGCGCTGCACGACGCCTCCAACATCGCCGCCGTGATCGTCGAGCCGGTGGCGGGCTCGACCGGGGTGCTGATCCCGCCGAAGGGGTATCTGGAGCGCCTGCGGGCGATCTGCGACAAGCACGACATCCTGCTGATTTTCGACGAGGTGATCACCGGCTTTGGCCGGGTCGGCGCGCCGTTCGCCGCCGACCGCTTCGGGATCACACCTGACTTGATCTGCATGGCCAAGGGCCTGACCAACGCCGCCGTGCCCTGCGGCGCGGTGGCGGCGTCCGGCAAGATCTACGATGCGATGATGGACGGCGCGGACGCCCCGATCGAGCTCTTCCACGGTTACACCTATTCAGCCCACCCGCTGGCCTGCGCCGCTGGCCTCGCTACGCTGGAGACCTACCACGAGGACGATCTCTTTGCGCGAGCCGCCGGGTTGGAGGGTTACTGGCAGGACGCGATGCACAGCCTGGCCGACGCCCGCCACGTCGTGGATGTCCGCAATCTGGGGCTCGTCGCCGGGATCGAACTTGAACCGCGCCCTGACGCACCCACGGCCAGGGCGATGGAGGTCTTCGAGACCTGCTTCGATGAAGGCCTTTTGATCCGCGTGACAGGCGACATCATCGCCCTATCGCCGCCCCTGATCCTGGAGAAGGACCACATCGACCGCATGGCGGAAACGATCCGCGCCGTGTTGTCGAAGGTGAACTAGGCGGGCCGCGCCTAAGGATGGACAGACGCTAGGACGTGGCGCCCGGGAAGCCGCGCCACTCGACCCAATCGCCGTAGGGATGGCAGACAGCCAGGATCGTCGTGTCACCGTCGGGCCAGCGCGTGCAGCGCAGCTGAACCTCCCGGCGATCCGGCGTCCACTCAAGACCGATCTCGACGAGCGGCCGATCAGCCGTCGCGCCCGCGCCGGCGGCGGCCATCATCCTGGCGACGCCTTGGCGCTCTCGATCGCTGAGATACTGGATAAACATCGTGTGGACCACGGTGCGACAAACGCCTTCGGGTTGCCGCTCCGCCAGACGCTGGGCGAGCCAAAGCTTGGCGTCGCCGCGATGGACGTTGGGCGGATGATCGACGGCGATCTGCAGAGCGGCCTCGAGCCGCTGTGAGCGCGCGGGTTGGTCAGCCCAGGTGAAAGACAAGAGCCGCTCGCGATGCGAGGGGTCGAGGGCGCTGAGGGGGCTGAGATCGACACCCTGGGCGGATTCGATTTCTACGGAGGCGAAAGGCGGATCCGCGCCGCGCCAGACGGGGGCGATATGAACCGGCGACGCAGCGTCGCCCGCCGCGACCGACCCTAGCTGATAGGCGTAGCGGGCGAGGTTGAGGTTGAGGCCGCAGCTGGAACCAAGCTCCAGGATCTGAAAGGGCATCGGCCGTTGCGCCGCAACCGCCATCAGCGCCGACATGACCGCGCCGCCCCGGGCGACTTCGTTGGTCTGGGTCGGGTAGCGCATCCAGTCGGCGATGAATTGGTCTTCCTGGGCCAGCGCCTCAGCGATCGCGCCGTCGAAATCGTCATGCTCACCGCTGTAGAGATCGGCGAGATATTGCGGCTTTCCGCGACGCGCGAGTGCGTGAAGCGCGCCGTTGACGCGCATCGCGACGGCGGCCGCCGCAGGGTCCCCGCGCCAGCTCTCGACCATCTTCCTGCTTTGCGGCGCCAGCGGAAGCTGGCGATCGACGGCCTCCAGAACGGCGGCGACAAAGTCAGAGCCCGTCGAGCGGCATTTTTCCGCCTGGCGCGCGAACTCATACTTGGCGCCAGCTGCGAGCATCTTCATGAAATACAATCCACGCGAGAAACACGTCCCGGAAGGTGGGACAGATCAGTTTCCAAGTATCGGCGCCAGATGACACCGGGTCCCTGTTTTTGGCTTCTTCTGGAGTTGTGGCCGTGGCGACCTAAGCGCGCCGCCCGTTAAGGCCGTATAAATTACGATCGATCTTTCTGGCGACACTATGTCGCGCCCTCAGATTGGGCACACGCCAAACGTCGTTAAGACCCGAGCAATCACTCTTGTCTAGCTCTTGATGCCAGCTTCCCACGGGTCGATTCACCGTTTGAGACAAACACGTCGAGAACGATCCGATGTCGCCCCGGGGCCTGCAGCTGATCGGCCAGAGAGTAGTGGAACGATGACGACCGATATGAACATTCCGAAGAAGCTCAGCCTGTCGTTCGTCTTCATCTGCGTGTCTGCAGCCATCATGATGGTCGTCTTCCTGGCGACGATCCTGATGATCCGCGCCTCGACCGAAAACAACAATCTCAGCCAAGAGATTCACGCCGACGCCTTGGCGCTCGAGACGGCCATTCTCCGGCAGAACAGCCAGTTCCGCGGCTATCTGGTCACTGGCGACGACACCTACCTGAAGTCCTACTACGAGGGCCGGGACGAGTATGATCAGGTTTCGGCCAAGCTGTCCGCCACGCTGACCGATCCCGAGATGCTCAAGCACATCGAGGACTCGCGCGCCGCGACCCTCGCCTGGCGCAAGGACTGGGGCGACCGTCTGATCGCGGTCGTGAAGTCGGGCCAGCGCGACGCCGCGCAGCAGGAAGTCCGCGACGCGGGCAAGAAGGTGCTGGTCAGCGCGGCCGTGCTGCCGCTGCGCGAAGTTCGCAACGCCGAGGTCAAGCATATCGCTGAGAACGGCGACCGTCAGCAGACCGCGATCGTCACCGCCATCGCCGCCCTCGCCATCGGCGGGATTGCGCTGATCACCATCGCGATGCTGGCGGCGCGCATTCTGAGCCGCTCGATCGCACGTCCGATCACGACGCTGACCGCAGCGATGACCCAATTGGCCCGCGGCGACAACGACATCGTGGTCGACGCCAACCGCGGCGACGAACTGGGCGATATGGCGCGCGCCGTGCTCGTGTTCCGTGACGCCGCCCTGGCCAAGGCCGAGGCCGACCGCGCCAAGGAAGAAGCCGATCGCGCCAAGGCTGAGGCCGACCGCGCTAAGCTCGGCGCCGAGGCGGCCCAGCGTCGCGTCGTGGAAACGCTGGACACGGCCCTGGCCGCTCTGGCGTCCGGCGACCTGACGCACGTCATCAGCAACCCGTTCGAGCCCGAATACGAACGCCTGCGTCAGTCGTTCAACAGCGCCGTGGAAGGTCTTGAGCAGAGCATTTCCGGCGTGGCGCGCTCGGCCAAGAGCGTGCGCTCAGGCGCCGCCGAGATCTACACGGCCTCCGAAGATCTCTCGCGCCGCACTCAACAGCAGGCCTCGCGCCTGCAGGAAACGACCGAAGCGACCAAGCAGGTCACCGTCATGGTGGGCGAGACCGCGCAGCGCGCCGCTGACGCCCGCACCGCGATCGAGGTCGCGAACGGTAATGCTGCGGACGGCGGTGCGATCGTCAACGAGGCGATCTCGGCGATGGACGCCATCCAGACCAGCTCGGAAGAGATCAGCCAGATCATCAACTTGATCGACAGCATCACCTTCCAGACCAACCTGCTGGCGCTGAACGCCGGCGTCGAAGCCGCCCGGGCGGGCGATGCGGGCAAGGGCTTCGCGGTCGTGGCCTCGGAAGTTCGCGCGCTGGCTCAGCGTTCGGCCGATGCGGCGCGGGACATCAAGACGCTGATCCATACGTCGTCCGAACAAGTGGCCAGCGGCGTGCGCCGGGTCGGCGACACCGGCCAGATGCTCACCCTCATCGGCTCGAAGATCGGCGACACCAACACGCTGATCAACGAGATCGCGCACAACACCGAAACCCAAGCCGACAACCTGAAGCAGGTCAGCAGCGCCGTCGCGAGCATGGACAGCATGACCCAGCAGAACGCGGCCATGGTGAAAGAGGCGACCGCTGCAGCGCGCAGCCTCGCCGGGGAGGCCGACGAACTGGCCACCTTGGTCGCCCGCTTCCGGCTGCGCTCGGCGGAGTTCGGCCAAGCCTCAGCTCCGGCTGCGCGCGGCCTGAGGGTCGCCGGCGCCGGCCGGGGCTGATCTCGGCGGCGCGCCCCCCGCGCCCTACGACACTGCATTGACGTCCAGTCGGGCGCCATACGGCGCCCGAGCCTGCGCGCTCGCGCTCGTAAAGCTCGAGCGAGGGATGCAATAGCAAGTATAACGATAGTATTTTGGACACATTGTCGCACCTAAAGGTCGCGGCTGATAAGTCCAGATTTACCTTATTGTTATACTCGATCCGCCAACATCATCTGAAGCCACATAAAATATAAGTAGAAATACGGAGCTCTCTCATGAAATACCTGCTTGCCACCGCCGCAATCGCGCCCCTTCTGATGTTTTCCTCGGCGAACGCTGAGGCGCTGAGCGCTGGCGCCGAGAGCGCCAAGCCTGCAGCCGAGAAGGCCGTTCAAGGCGCCGGCGGCAAGGCGAGCGGCGAAGCGGTGTTCTCGACCGGCGTCGCCAAGGGCCGCGACCGCCTCGATAGCGCCACCTCCACGAGCGCACTGCGCGGCACGGACGCCGAGACCTTTGGCGCCCGCTCGCTGGGCGAAGTGCTGCGCAACATCCCCGGCATCCGCGCCGAGTACGCGGGCGGTGAAGGTAATGCGAACTACTCGATCCGCGGCCTGCCGCTGTCGGGCACCGGCTCGAAGTATGTCCAGCTCCAGGAAGACGGTCTGCCGGTCCTGGAATTCGGCGACATGCTGCAGTTCACCTCCGACATGTTCATGCGCGCCGACCTTAACCTCGCGCAGATCGAGACGATCCGCGGCGGTTCGGCCTCGACCTTCGCGTCGAACTCGCCGGGCGGCGTGATCAACCTTCTTTCCAAGACCGGCGACACCGAGGGCGGCGCGGTCCAGGGGACCTACGGCCTGAACTACGGCGAGAAGCGCATCGACGGCGACTACGGCGCCAAGATCAGCGACACCCTGCGCTTCCATGTTGGCGGTTTCTATCGCCAGGGCGAAGGCCCGCGCGACGTCGGCTACACCGCCTACAAGGGCGGCCAGATCAAGGCCAACCTCACCAAGACGCTCGATAACGGCTATGTCCGCGTCTACGCCAAACTGATGGACGACCGCACGCCGTCCTACCAGTTCGTTCCGATCCGCGTGACCGGCACGAACGCCGATCCGACCTTCAGCAGCCCGACCAACTTCAACATCAAGACCGACTCGCTGCTGTCGCCCTACACCGGCAACATCCTCACGCTCGACAGCGCCAACAACATCGCTCGCGATGACGTCCGCGAGGGCCAGCGCGCCAAGGTCGCCTCGATCGGCCTCGACACGCAGTTCGACCTGAACGGCTGGACCATCAGCGAGAAGTTCCGCATTTCGAAGATCTCGGGCGGCGTCCTGCAGGTGCGCCCTATCGCCGTGGCTCCGGCGGCGGCGCTCACCTTCGCCTACGGCGGCGTCGGCGGCGCGCTCAGCTTCGCCACCGGTCCGCAGCGCGGACAGGCGATTGCGAACCCGTCGGCGCTCAACGGCAACGGCCTGATGACGTCGTCGCTGATGATCAAGAGCGATATCAACAGCCTGGACAACGTCACCAACGATCTGCGCGCCAGCCGCGTTTGGAAGGTCGGCGAGGGCAACCTGACCACCACGGTCGGCTACTACAAGTCGTCACAGGACTATGGTTCGTACTGGTCGTTCCTGAACATGCTGACCGACGTCAACGGCGACGGACAAACCTCGCTGGTCAACGTGCGCACGGCCACCGGCGTGCCGGTCACGCAGGACGGCATGCTGGCCTATGGCATCGGCGGCGCGCTCTATCACCGCAGCTACGACGTGAACTACGGCGTCGACGCGCCCTACGCCTCGATCAACTACCACATCGGCAAGATCGCCGTGGGCGGCAGCCTGCGCTACGACATGGGCAAGGTTGACGGCACGCTGTACGGCGCCGAGCTGGGCGGCGGTCGCCTGGGCGTCATCTCCAAGGACATGAATAGCGACGGCGTGATCTCGCTCGCGGAGACCAAGACCGCCGCACTGCCGCTGGGTCAACCGGGCCGCGTCGACTACGACTACAACTACCTCAGCTACTCGACCGGCGTGAACTACCGCGTCGCCGAAGAGCTGGCCGTCTTCGCCCGCTACAGCCGCGGCGGCCGCGCCTCGGCCGAAAAGCTGCTGTTCACCCCGGCGATCGACTACAACACCGGTAAGCTGGTGGACGACGAAAGCGCCTATGACACCGTGAAGCAGGCGGAACTTGGCCTGAAGTACCGGATCTCGGGCATGACCTTCAACGTCACGGGCTTCTCGGCCAAGACCGGCGAGCGGAACCTCCAGGTCAACAGCGCCGCCGACGGCTCGATCCGCGTCGAGAACATCGTGCGTGGCTACAAAGCCAAGGGCGTCGAGCTGGAAGCCGCCGTCCGCAAGGGTCCGTTCAGCGTGACCGCCGGCGCCACCTACACCGACGCCCAGATCACCAGCGACGTCCTCCATCCGGAGTACAAGGGCAACAAGCCGCGCCACCAAGCGGACTTCATCTACTCGGTGACGCCTCAGGTCGAGTTGAAGAACGCCACGGTGGGCTTCAACGTCATCGGCACCACCAGCAGCTTCGCGCAGGACACCAACCAGCTGAAGCTGCCCGCCTACACCCTGGTCAACGCCTTCGTGCAGATCCGTCCGGTTGAGAACGTGCAGTTGATGCTGAACGTCAACAACATGTTCAACACGCTGGCGCTCACCGACTCCGAGCAGGCCGCAATCCCGGCCAGCGGCGTCATCCTGGGCCGCGCCTATGCGGGCCGGACCGCTTCGGCGACGCTGCGCTACAGCTTCTAAGACGCTGCACTTAAAGCTCTAGAACCAATGCGGCCGGGACGCGCAAGCGTCCCGGCCGCTGCTTTTTTGGGTAGCTGGGGTCGACGATCGGCGACACCGAAGCGCCCGCCCGCGAGGTCGCGGACAAGATAGAAGCCCAGACCCAAGCGCAGCCCCCCCCTGAAGCTGGCTATCAGTCGCCATCGCCGCGACGAGCCAGAATATTCACGCCTGAGCGGCGCAACCCGAACAAGGTTGAGTCAAAATAAAAAGTAGAAATGCGGACACAATGTCGCACCCGCGCGCGGCAAAGCATAAGTCCAGATTTACCTTATCGTTATAATCGGAACCCCAATATCTGATCAAATTACACAACACATACAGAGACGTACGGAGCCCTTCATGAAGTACCTGCTCGCAACTGCTGCGATCGCGCCTCTCTTGATGTTCTCCTCGGCGACCGCAGCGGCGCTGAGCGCTGAAGCCGCCGATGGGGCTAAACCCGCAGCTGAAAAGGCCGTCCAAAGCGCCGGCGGCAAGGCGAGCGGCGAAGCTGTGTTCTCGACCGGCGTCGCCAAGGGCCGCGACCGCCTCGACAGCGCCACCTCGACCAGCGCCCTGCGCGCTTCGGAGTTCGAGACCTACGGCGCCCGCTCGCTGGGCGAAGTGCTGCGCAACATCCCCGGCATCCGGGCCGAGTACGCGATCGGTGAGGGCAACGCCAACTACTCGATCCGCGGCCTGCCCCTGTCGGGCGCCGGCTCGAAGTACGTTCAGTTGCAGGAAGAGGGCCTGCCGGTCCTCGAGTTCGGCGACATGTACCAGTTCACCCCGGACATGTTCATGCGGGCCGACCTGAACCTTTCGCAGATCGAGACGATCCGCGGCGGTTCGGCCTCGACCTTCGCGTCGAACTCGCCGGGCGGCGTGATCAACCTGATCTCCAAGACCGGCGACACCGAAGGCGGCGCGGTCCAGGGGACCTATGGCCTGAACTACGGCGAAAAGCGCCTCGACGGCGACTACGGCGGCAAGATCAGCGACACCCTGCGCTTCCATGTTGGCGGCTTCTACCGTCAGGGCGAAGGCCCGCGTGATGTCGGCTACACCGCCTACAAGGGCGGGCAGATCAAGGCCAACCTCACCAAGACGTTCAGCAACGGCTATGTGCGCGTCTACGGCAAGTATCTGAACGACCGCACGCCCAACTTTCAGTTCGTTCCCATCAAGGTTTCGGGCACGAACGCCGACCCGACGTTTAGCGCGCTCGCCAACTTCAACCCGAAGACCGACTCGCTGCTGTCGCGCTACACCACCAACATCCTGAAGCTGGATGAAAACAACAATCTGGCCCAAGACGACGCGCGCGGCGGCCAGCATGCCGTGGTCAAGTCGGTGGGCCTGGACGCTCAGTTCGATGTGAACGGCTGGACCATCACCGAGAAGTTCCGCTTCTCCGACGTGGGCGGCAGCAATCTTACCATTCGCCCCATCGCGGTGAATCAGGCGGCGGTTCTAGCGGTGGCCAATGGCGGGGCGGGTAGCACGCTCAGCTTCGCCACGGGACCGCAGGCGGGTCAGGCTATATCGAGCCCCGCAACCCTGAACGGCAACGGGCTGTTGACCTCCTCGTTGCAGTTCGACACCAAGATCAAGAGCCTGAACAACGTCACCAACGACATCCGCGCCAGCCGCGTGTGGGACATCAATGGCGGCGCCCTCACCACGACCGCCGGGTTCTACGCCTCGTCCCAGGACTACGCGACAGATCTAACGTTCCTCAACGTCCTAGCCAGTGTCGCCGGCGAAGGCCAGGCCACGCTGATCAACACCAGGACGGCGGCCGGCGTACCTTACACGCAGGACGGTTATGCCTCGTATGGCCTGGGCAACACCTTCCGCCGCAACTACGACATGAACTACGGCGTCAACGCGCCTTACGCATCGATCAACTATCACATCGGCAAGATCGCCGTGGGCGGCAGCCTGCGCTACGACATGGGTAAAGTCCGCGGCACGCTGTTCGGCGCCGAACTGGGCGGCGGACGTCCTGGCACGACATCCTTCGACATGAACCGCGACGGCGTGATCTCGACGGCGGAAACGAAGGTTTCGTACCTGCCCCTCGGCCAGCCGGGCCACGTGGACTACGACTACAAATACCTCAGCTACTCGACGGGCGTGAACTACCGCATCGCCGAACAGCTGGCCGTCTTCGGTCGCTACAGCCGCGGCGGGCGCGCCTCGGCCGACAAGATCCTGTTCACGCCGGCGGTCAACTACAGCACCGGCAAGCTTGTGGACGACGAGAGCGCCTACGACACCGTCAAGCAGGCCGAGCTGGGCCTGAAGTACCGGATCTCGGGCTTGACCTTCAACGTCACGGGCTTTTCGGCCAAGACCGGCGAGCGCAACGTCCAGATCGTCAGCGGCGCCGATGGCACGGCT
This sequence comes from Caulobacter sp. BE264, assembly GCF_031457805.1. NCBI lineage: Bacteria > Pseudomonadati > Pseudomonadota > Alphaproteobacteria > Caulobacterales > Caulobacteraceae > Caulobacter > Caulobacter sp. BE264. The sequence goes on from NZ_JAVDXI010000005.1 coordinate 108,238, forward strand.
CAGGTCTTGAACATCGTTCGCAGCTACGAGGCCAAGGGCGTCGAGCTGGAAGCGACCGTTCGCAAGGGCCCGTTCAGTGTGAACGCCGGCGCTACCTATACGGACGCCAAGATCGCCAGCGACGCCCTCCGTCCCCAGCTCGTCGGCAACACGCCACGTCACCAGGCCGACTTCATCTACTCGGTGACACCGCAAATCGAGCTGAAGCATGTGACCTTCGGCGCGAATGTGATCGGCACCACCAGCAGCTTCGCGCAGGACGCCAACCAGCTGAAGCTGCCCGGCTACAAACTGGTCAACGCCTTCGTGCAGGTCCGCCCCGCCGAACGCGTGGAGCTGATGCTGAACGTCAACAACCTGTTCAACCAACTGGCCCTAATCGACTCCGAGCAGCCCGCGATCCCCGCAACCGGCGTCATCCTCGGCCGCGCCTTCCTGGGCCGGACCGCTTCGGCGACGCTGCGCTACAGCTTCTAAGACAGAACCGGCCGAGACGTTCACGCGTCTCGGCCACAGCCTTAAAGACGCCGGCGCGGGCCCTCCCCCGCCGGCGTCGGCGTGTCTGGGCGCGCGCATCGCGCCAAACCTCGTAGAGCCGCCAGGTTGTCGCAGGCGAACTAAGCCTCGCTTCATTCTTTCCTGCGATGCTCGGCGCCTTATCGCGTTTCAGGGAATGATCATGTCCAAAGCTTGCAGCGGATGCCGCGATGGCCAGGATTTCGAGACGCCCTTCTCGATGGCCTTTCAGCCGATCGTGCAGCTGTCGTCTGGCGCGGTCTTCGCGCATGAGGCCCTGGCGCGCGGCGCTGAGGGTCAGGGCGCAGGAACCGTGCTGTCGACGATCTCGGACCAGAACCGCTACGTCTTCGACCAGCAGTGTCGCGTGAAGGCCATCGAGCTGGCCACCACGCTGGAGCTCCCCCAGACGGGCGCGAACCTGTCGATCAACTTCATGCCGAACGCGGTCTATGAGCCGCGCGCCTGCATTCGCCTGACCTTGGCGACCGCCATGCGGACGGGCTTTCCCCTGAATCGCTTGATCTTCGAGTTCACCGAGAACGAGCAGCTAGATATCCAGCACGTGCTGAACATCCTGCGCACCTATCGCGCCATGGGCTTCAAGACCGCGATCGACGACTTCGGCGCGGGCTATGCAGGCCTCAACCTGCTCGCCAAGTACCAGCCCGACATCGTCAAGTTGGACATGGAGCTAATCCGCGGCGTCGACAGCGATCGCGGCAAGCGGGTGATCGTCTCGCACCTGGTGAAGATGCTCGCCGAACTGGAGATCCTGACGGTCTGCGAAGGCGTCGAAACGATCGATGAGCTGTCGGCGCTTCGCGATCTAGGCGTGGACTACGTCCAGGGCTACGTCATCGCAAAGCCGGTCTTCCAGGGTCTGGCGACGCCGGACCTGAACGCGATCATCGCGGGCGATACGACATCGCCACGTCACAACGCTGATAGCGCGCCCCGAATTTCTGCATGATCTCCGCATCGTGGACGAAGCCTAGCTTCTCATAGAGGTGGATGGCGGCCTCGCATTTGCGGTTGGTCAGCAGGTAGATCCTGTCCATTCCCAGGCTCGCGGCGCGTTCCAGCGTCTTTGCGAGCAGGAACTCACCCGCCTTGAGCCCGCGAGCGCTCTTGAGCACGCCCATCTTGGTCAGTTCAACCCAGTCGTCCTTCGAGACCATCAGGGCGCAGGTCCCCACAACGCCCAACGCCGCCGTCTCGGCGAACAGCACCGCCCCGCCCTTCTCCAGGATCAGTTCACGGGGCCTCGACAGCAGGTCGATGTCGTTTTCTTCGAGCGCGAACATCTCCTCGATCCACTCGGCGTTGATCCGATAGAAGGCCTCCGCCAAGTCGTCGGAGAAGTCGCGCGTCCACATCGTAGGACGACCCGCCGCGTCGGCGCGGGCCAACAGCGAGCGCTCGGCCAACCGCGCCTCCACCCGTGACAGCCCCAGCATGAAATCGCCATTCAGCGACGCGACCAACTGGGCCGCCGCCGGTTCAATGCGCGGCAGAAGTTCAGACTGGATCCGGGCCATCAGCGCTCGTCCCTTGTCGGTGAAGGCCAGACGCTTGGTGCGCTGGTCTCCCGGTACGCGACGGATCTCGACGAAACCTTCGCGCTCCAGGGGCCCCAGCGCCCGCGTCACCGTCGGCTGCGCCAGTTGCAGCCGTTCCGCCAGCTCGCCCACAGAGATCGGCTCGTGCATACGGATCGCCATGAGGAGCGACATCTGGGCTGGCTGCACGGGCAGATCCAACGAGCGCGCCACCTCAGCGGCGTCAGCCTGCATCCGCTCCGCCAGGCGCTTGAGCCGGCTGCCCAGGAATCCGACGCCCAAACCGGCCAGAAGATCAACGCCCATCGCCCCGCTCCATTTCATAGCGCGCTATATAGTTAGCTATGGAATAACCCATCCCGCAAGTCTCCTCGTCGCGCGTAACGGTGTGTCCCAATCGAGCCGCAGCGGGGAGGAAGAATGACACCGGTGGACAAAGTGATGCCCGCCCGGCATTTTCGGCATCGACCTAACGGCGGCTCGATCGCCGACGTCTTCGAACAGGAAACGCCATGCGGGACCGCCGCTCCCTTTTCGCAGCCACCGGCGCGCTAGCCTTGGCGTTGCTCGCCGCCGGCCCCGCCCGCGCCAGCGAAGTCACCGCCTTTCCAGGCGCTGAAGGCGCGGGACGCCTCAGCCTTGGGGGGCGCGGCGGCGCGGTGCTTAAGGTCACCAATCTGAATGACTCCGGCCCGGGCTCGCTACGCGCTGCGGTCGAGGCCAAGGGCCCGCGCACGGTCGTGTTCGACGTCGCCGGTACGATCCAACTGAAATCGCCGCTGAAGATCAGCAATCCGCGTATCACCATCGCCGGCCAGACCGCGCCGGGCGGTGGGATCACCCTGCGTGACCAGACCCTGGTGATCGGCGCCGATGACGTCGTGATCCGGTTCATCCGCTCGCGCCTGGGCGCCGAGAGCAAGGTCGAGGGCGACGCGATCTGGATCAGCGGCGGGCGCCGTATCATCCTCGACCACGTCTCGGCCAGTTGGTCGGTGGACGAAACGCTGTCGGCCTCGGCCCGCTACGGCGAGCCGGGCCAAGGCTTCCATGACCTGACGGTCCAGTGGTCGATCATCGCCGAGAGCCTGGCCAAGTCGATCCACGTCAAGGGCGACCACGGGTATGGCAGCCTGATCCGCGGCGGCCAGGGCAGCCGGATCAGCTTTCACCACAATCTGTGGGCCAACCACGTGGCCCGCATGCCGCGCCCGGGGAACTACGACGGGCCCGACAAGGACCCGATCGGTCCGTTGTTCGATTTCCGATCCAACGTCTTCTACAACTGGGGCAAGGGCTATGCCGGCTACAACGCCGACAAGGCCACGCGGGCGGCCTACAACTTCGTCGACAACGCCTACGTCCCCGGTCCCGACACTGGCAAGCGCGTGATCTTCCAGGAGAGCAACTTGGAGGCCAAGGGCTACTTCGCCGGCAACAGTATGGATGGCGTGATCCCGGCCGATCCCTGGAGCCTGGTGACCTTCACGATCCCGGAACCCGCCGGCTATCGTCTCGCTACGCCGCTGGACGTGGCGCCGGTTTCACCCGAGAGCGCCGACAAGGCCTATCAGCGTGTCCTGGCCGACGCCGGCGCCTCGGTCTGGCGCGACCCGGTCGACCGGCGGATCGTCGAGGGCGTGCGCTCCCGCCAGGGCAAGGTGATCAACACCGAGACCGACGTCGGCGGCTGGCCGGAACTACCCGTCGGAAAGGCGCCAGCCGACACCGACGGCGACGGCATGCCTGACGCCTGGGAAAAGGCGCAAGGCCTCGACCCGAAGACCGCCGACGGCGCGGCGCCGGCCAACGACGGTTCGGGGTGGACGAACCTGGAGCTCTATCTCGCCGACGCGGCTAAGGTTCGGGGGTAGACCCCACAGAGAGGGAAGTTCTGCCGACCTTAGGCCTTCCCCCACCGGCGCTTCGCGCCACCTCCCCCGCTAGGGGGAGGATCTTTGCGGCTTTTGCCCCCCCGCGCGCTTTCCGCTAGAAGCCGCCCCATGTCGCACAACACTTTCGGTCACCTGTTCCGCGTCACCACCTGGGGCGAGAGCCACGGCCCGGCGCTGGGCTGCGTCGTCGACGGCTGCCCTCCGGGGATCGCCCTCACGGCGGAGATGATCCAGGTGTTCCTCGACAAGCGCCGTCCGGGGAATGGCAAGTTCGTGACCCAACGCCAGGAGCCGGACGCGGTGCGGATCCTGTCTGGCGTGTTCGAGGACGAGCGCTCGAACGGCCAGCGCACGACCGGCGCCCCGATCAGCCTGATGATCGAGAACACTGACCAACGCTCGAAGGACTATTCGGAGATCGCGCAGGCCTTCCGGCCCGGCCACGCTGACTATCCCTACTTCGCCAAGTACGGTGTGCGCGACTATCGTGGCGGCGGCCGCAGCTCGGCGCGCGAAACCGCCGCGCGCGTGGCGGCCGGCGCGGTGGCCCGGCTGATCCTCCCCGGCGTGACGGTGCGCGCCGCCCTCGTTCAGATCGGTCCGCACAAGATCAATCGCGCCAACTGGGACTGGGCCCAGACCGAACAGAACCCTTACTGGTCCCCTGATGCGGCCGTTGTGCCGGTTTGGGAGGAGCACCTCGAGAAGATCCGCAAAGCCGGCTCGTCGACCGGCGCTGTTGTCGAGGTCGAGGCCACGGGTGTTCCGGCCGGCTGGGGCGCGCCGCTCTATGGCAAGCTGGACGCCGAACTCGCCGCCGCCCTGATGTCGATCAACGCCGCCAAGGGAGTGGAGATCGGCGACGGCTTCGACAGCGCCGCCCTGACGGGCGAGGATAACGCTGACACGCTGCGGATGGGGGCGGACGGCGAGCCCGTGTTCCAGTCCAACCATGCCGGTGGCGTCCTGGGCGGCATCTCTACGGGACAGCCGATCGTCGCGCGCGTCGCGTTCAAGCCGACCTCCTCCATCCTGATCCCCCGCGAGACGGTCAACGAGGCCGGTGAGGAGATCGAGCTGCGCACCAAGGGCCGCCACGACCCCTGCGTGGGCATTCGCGGCGTACCGGTGGTGGAAGCGATGACGGCCTGCGTGCTTGCCGACGCCTTCCTGCGTCATCGTGGTCAGACCGGAGGCGAGCACTTCCGGCTTGGCGCAGGCCGCCACCCGGAAAGCTTGTGAAACCAGAGATAGCCCGCAACGGCCAAGCGTACCCGATATGCCGGGTCGCCGGCTTGACCGGTGGCCAAAGGCGCGAGTAAGCCTCCAGCCTACAGAAACGATGGCGGCTCAAAGCGCCCGCATAAAGTGTGCTATGCGAGGCGGTGGGGAGGCTTGGCGTGCGGTTCGACCTCCTGAAGATCCTGCTGGTCGAAGACAACCAGCACATGCGCATCCTGCTGATCGAGATGCTGCGCGCCATCGGCGTGCGTCACATCCATGAAGCGGTGGACGGGGCCGAAGCGCTCACGACCATGCGCTCGACCCATATCGACGTGGTGTTGACCGATCTGACGATGAGCGGCCTCGACGGCGTTGAGTTCGTGCACCTTCTGCGCCGCTCGCCCGACAGCCCCAACCCGTTCTGCCCGATCGTGATGATCACCGGCCACTCGACCGAACGTCGCGTGCGGGAAGCCCGCGACGCTGGGGTCAACGAGTTCCTGGCCAAGCCCATCACCGCGCGCGGCTTGGTGCACCGCCTGACCCTGCTGATCGAAAATCCGCGCCCCTTTGTTCGGGCCGGAGACTACTTCGGGCCAGACCGTCGGCGACGTGATGATCCACGGTACGCCGGGCCCCGGCGCCGGGCGGAGGACGGCGGGGCGTTCTACCTGGACGACCTGGACGCAGGGCACGACCATCCGACGCGGAGACTGTAAACCTTTACGGGCCTACAAGATGGTGAACAGCCCCTTCACGAGCACCGTCATGATCCCTCGTCGCCTCGTTCCGATCGCTCTTGTTCTGGGCGGTCTATGCCTCACTCAAGCCGGCTGCATGGCCGCAGCAGCCGTGGGCACGGTCGCCGGAACGGCGATCGGCGTCACCGGCGCCGTTGTGGGGGGCGCGGCCAAGGTCGGCGGCAAGGCCGTCGTCGCCACCGGAAAGGCGATCATCCCTGGCGACAGCGACAAGAGCAATCTCGCCGATCATCGCCACGAGGAAGAATAGGCCCGCTTACAGCGACAGTGAGCAGGTCTCGCCGATCGTCGGACGCGACAGCACCACGCGCGAAAGCCCCGGGAACCGGACCTTCAGGCGCTCGGCGAAATAGAGGCAGAGACGTTCCAGCGTCGGCACCTCGAGACCCGGCTTGTCGTTCAGCAACCCGTGATCCAGTTCCGTAGCGACGGCCTTCAGAGCCACGTCCAGGGTGTCCAGGTCCGCCACCCAACCGGCCTCCAGCATCTCGCCCCGCACGCTGGCCTCGACCTTGAACGAGTGACCGTGCAGCTTGCGATAGCGATGGTCCTGCGGACCCTGCTCAATGTAGTGAGCCGCGTCGAAATACGCGGCCTTCGTGATCTCGAAGACGGGCTTCATCTGTTGCTTCTTTGACTAGGCCTGGGAGGCTCTAGCGCAACGACCCTGTCACCAAGTCGCGCGCCTTATCCGTCAGGGCAGGCCGAGATATTTGTGCGTTTGGACGCTTAAACGCCATTGTGGGTGCGAAAGGCAATAGGCCACAGCCATTTGCGTATTTGCGTCGCGGTCAGGTCCGTCCATCGGTTGCAGATAGAACCGCTCGAAATCCAGATCGGCGAAGCGCTCGGGCATCGCCTTTTCCTGCGGGAAAACGAGCTTTAGCTCCTGACCCGATGTCTGGACGACGGGCGCGTCGGCCTTGGGGCTTATGCAGATCCAGTCGATACCGGGCGGCGCTTGGAGCGTGCCGTTGCTCTCGACCGCGATCTGGAACCCGCGCGCATGCAGGGCCACGATCGCCGCTTCGTCCAGCTGCAGGAACGGCTCGCCGCCGGTGCAGACCACCAGGCGATCGTCCGGACCGCCGGTCCACTGAGCCTCGACGGCCGCCGCCAGATCATCGGCCGTCGCGAACTTGCCGCCATTCTCGCCGTCGGTTCCCACGAAATCGGTGTCGCAGAACGTGCAGACCGCCTTGGCCCGGTCCTGCTCGCGCCCGCTCCAGAGATTGCAGCCTGAGAACCGGCAGAACACGGCGGCCTTGCCCGCCTGTCCGCCCTCGCCCTGCAGGGTGAGGAAGATCTCCTTGACCGAATAGGTCATTGGGCCAGCGCCTCACGCCCCGCCGCGTCCCATTCGACGTAGCCCTTCTCGCGCAGTTCGCACGCGGGACACGTCCCGCAGCCATGCCCCCAGGGGTGAAGCTGACCGCGCTCCCCCTGGTAACAGGTATGGCTCTCTTCGACGATCAGGCGGACAAGCGTCTCCCCGCCGAGTTGCTTGGAGAGCCCCCAGGTCTGAGCCTTCGTGAGCCACATCAGCGGTGTTTCAATCCGGAAATCCCGATCCATGCCCAGGTTCAGCGCCGCCTGCATGGCGTCCAGTGTGTCGCGCCGACAGTCGGGATAGCCCGAGAAATCAGTCTCGCACATGCCGCCGACCAAGGCGTCGATCCCTCGCCGATCAGCCAGGGCCGCCGCATAGGTCAGGAACACCAGGTTGCGCCCCGGCACGAAGGTCGAGGGCAGCCCGCGTTCCGTCATCTCAATCGCGCGATCGGCGGTGAGGGCAGATTGCGCCACCGCGCCGAAGCTTCGGATGTCCAGGACATGGTCTTCGCCCAGCCGCTGCGCCCAGTCTGGAAACCGCGCGGCGATCTCGCGACGCACCGCTTGGCGCGCCTCCATCTCGACCGCATGGCGCTGGCCGTAGTCGAAGCCGACCGTCTCGACGCGATCATAACGCGACAAGGCCCAGGCCAGGCAGACGCTGCTGTCCTGACCGCCGGAGAACAGAACCAGGGCGGCCTGGCGTTCACGGGCGCTCATGCGGGCCTCTCGATGTCCATGAAAAGGGGGAACATGGCCCTCCCTCTACACGAGGTCAGTCGCCCCCGGAACCATCCGAAGCGCCGCCCCGCGACTCAGGCGATACTCAGCCCACGAAAAGAAACGAACTCTTTCGCCCACGAACTACCGGCACATCTCGCTGTGAATGACCTATTGGCCATATCCGGGGGCAGACTTCCGCAAGGGAAATCACAAACCGCTTCTTCTAATCGTGCGGAAACTTACCCGCAGCAGGAGAACAGGGCCTCCCGGAAAGTGAAAAGGCATAACCTATCGCTGTTCACTTACACTCTGGCCAGTTGACAGCCTTCAAACGCAAGTATGCAATCTCCCAATGCTGCGAGGGGCTCGCCGTACGCCCACGCGGTGAAAACAGTACGGCGCCGAGGAAACATCGACGCTCGCAGGCTCCACCCATAAGGCGCCGCTTGCGTTCAGGGAGGGAATTCAATGTCGCAAACTCTGCGTATGCGGAGCCTATTGATCATGGGCGCTTCGGCGGTCGCGATCTCCGGTTTCGCCGTCCCCGCGTTCGCCCAACAGAACACGACGATCATCGAGGAGCTGGTCGTTACGGCTCAAAAGAAGGAAGAAGCGCTACAGGACGTGCCGATCGCGGTGTCCGCCTTCAGCCAGGACAGCCTGGAAGCCCAGAAGATCGACGGCGGTCCCAACCTGCAGCTGGCGATTCCAAACGTCACCTTCGCCAAGAGCAACTTCACCAACAGCTTCAACTTCCAGATCCGCGGGATCGGCGCCAAGGCGGTCGGCGCGTCGGCCGACCAGGGCGTGGGCGTCCACATGAACAACGCCCCACAGCAGTCGGGCAACCTGTTCGAAGCGGAGTTCTACGACGTCGAGCGCGTCGAAGTGCTGCGCGGTCCGCAAGGCACGCTTTATGGCCGCAACGCGACCGGCGGCGTGGTCAACGTGATCACGGCCAAGCCGACCGACATGTTCGAGGCGAATGTTCGCGCCGAGTACGGCAACTACAACTCGATGAAGCTGCGCGGCATGGTGAACGTGCCGATCTTCGGCGATAAGCTGGCTGTCCGTCTGGCGGGCACCACGCTGAAGCGCGACGGCTTCGTCACCAACACCTTCAATGGCCACAAGGTCGACGACCGGGATCTGTACTCGACCCGCGTGCAGGTCATGTTCAATCCCACCGAGAAGCTGCGCACCAACTTCCTGTGGGAACGGTTCCACGAAGACGACAGCCGCGCCCGGACCGGCAAGCAGCTGTGCACCAAGGACAACGGTCCGGCCACGGTCGGCGGCGTGCCCACTGGCGCGGCCCGCGTGTTCCTGACCCAAGGCTGCCTCCCGGGCTCGCTGTACGCCCCGGCCGCCTATGGCACGGTGAACACGTCGGGCTCGCTGACAGGCCTGCTTGGCAACATCTTCGGCTTCACCTCGGGTGACGTGAACGCCGGCGACACCACCTCGACCAACCTGCGCGAGATCGAGACCTCGCTGGATCCGATCTACCAGTCGAAGTCCAACACCTACCAGTTCACCCTGAACTACGACATCACCGACGAACTGACCTTCACGTCGATGACCTCGTACGGCAAGGGCGACGTCTGGACCAAGCAGGACTACAACCGCAACGTCGCGACGGTGCCGTTCAACAACACGCCCTTCACGCCGGGCGGCTTCTTCACCGACCCGCAGGTGGGCCGGACCAACAAGTTCACCACCATCGACGTCTCGTCGGGCCGCTCTGAGCAGTTCAGCCAGGAGTTCCGCCTGCAGTCGGCGTTCGACGGCCCGCTGAACTTCACGGTGGGCGGCATCCACTTCACCTACCGCACGCTGACCGACTACTACGTGATCGGCAATTCACTGACCCTGTCGTCGATGGCGCTGAACTTCCAGCGCACGGGCAATCCGACCTGCAACCCGGCGACGACCGCCAACTGCATCGGCATCGACACCTCGGCCAATCCGACCGGCGACGGCCACAACTACTATGACAATCGGACGCCCTATAACCTCGTGTCCGACGCCCTGCTGGGCGAGGTGTACTATCAGGTCAACGACGATCTGAAGTTCACCCTGGGTCTGCGTCAGACCCGCGACAAGAAGGCCGTCAAGAACTACTCGACCGTTCTGCTTGCGCCCGGCTACGGCCTGACGCTGAACCCGACGAACCCTGACCAGCGCGCCCGCTTCAACGAGACCACCGGTCGGGCCGGCGTCGACTACAAGGCGCACCTGGGCTTCACCGACGACACCCTGCTCTATGCCTTCTACTCCAAGGGTTACAAGGGCGGCGGCATCAACCCGGGGGTCCCGGCGAACTCGGTCGGCATCAAGCAGACCTTCGAGCCGGAGTTCGTCAACGCGATCGAGGTCGGCACGAAGAACACGATGTTGGGCGGCAGCTTGCTCTTCAACGCAACCGCCTTCTCGTATGACTACAAGGGCTACCAGATCTCGAAGATCGTGAACCGGACCTCGGTGAACGAGAACGTGGACGCCAAGGTCCACGGCTTCGAACTGGAGTCGATCTGGTCGCCGGTCCGCAACCTGCGCCTGAACGCCAACGTCGGTTACCTGAAGACCAAGATCGGCGCCGGAGTCAGCTCGATCGACACCATGAACCGCACCCAGTCGAACCCAGCCTATACGGTGGTGAAGGTCGGTCCGAACGCCTCGTCGGTCGGCGCCAATTGCGTGCTGAGCACTGCGGGCGTCGCCACCATCCTGGGCGCTGGCGCCGGCGCGACCCTGCCCTTCGCCTGCTCGGGCGCGGCGGCCTATCAAGGCTTCCTGGCGGCTCCGGCTGCGGCTGGCGGCGCGGGCCTTCCTGCGGCGACGGCGGCGTTCCTGGCCAACGGCGTCGGGCTCTACACCTACGGCTCGGGCTATTCGATCGAGGGCACGGCGGCGGATCTGTCGGGCAATGAACTGCCCAACTCCCCGCATTGGACCACCTCGGTCGGCGCTCAGTACAGGTTCGAACTGTCCGACGGGTGGTCGGCGACGCTGCGCGGCGACTACTACCGCCAGAGCAAGCAATTCGCTCGCGTCTACAACACCGCCTATGACACCCTGAAGTCTTGGGACAACGGCAACATCACCCTGAAGGTTGAAAAACCCGAGTGGGGCCTCGCCATCGACGCCTATGTCAAGAACATCGGCAACAAGACTCCGATCGTCGACGCCTACACCACAGACGACAGCTCTGGCCTGTTCACGAACGTGATCACCGCCGAGCCGCGCCTCTACGGGATCGCGATCAGCAAGTCCTGGTAGGGATCTCGCCGAAGAACTTGAGGGGGGGCGGCGGGCTATCCGCCGCCCCCTTTTTTACGTCGTCGCCAGAGCCTTGCGCGTTAAGAAACAATCGCTTTGACGCGATAGAAGGGCTCCAAATCAAACACTTAGAGCGTAACTCGCACCAAAGCTGGTCCCCACTTTCGGCGTCACGCTCCAGACGTTCAAATCCCTTCAAATCGGATCGCTAGGATGAGAGCGGTACCACCTTAACGACTCCGCAAGGGCGGGCGGGGCAAGGTGCAGATCCCAAGCCGTTGACGAAGCGCCGTATGGAAACGCTGTCCCGTCTGATCGAACCGCTCGCCCCCATCGCGCCGGACTGCTCCAGCACGACCGTGGCGGCGATGTTCGACGCCGATCCGACGATCGCCGCGCTCGCCGTGGTCGATGACGGCGCGCCGCTGGGACTCGTCTATCGGGATGTGTTCCAGGGCATGATGCGGGTCGCGGGCGCCGCCCTCGGCGATCGCCCGATCTCCGAGATCATGGACGCGTCGCCCCGCATGGTGACCGTCGCCATGGACGCCAACACGTTCGTCAACGCCCTCGCCGACAGCCCCACCCCCATCTTCCGCACCGCCTACGTCGCGGTCGACGCCGACGGACGCTACGCTGGCGTAGGCGGGCTGGCGTCCCTGCTGGCGTCTCACCGACGCCGCCAGCGCGAAGCGCACGACGCCATGGCCATGGTCGAGCGGATGGCCGTGGATATCGGCGCGCACCTGGACGGCGTCCTCGCCATCACCGAACGCCTCGAACAACAACGCCTGACGCCTGACGCCGCAGCCTTCGTCCGCGCGATCGGCGACACCAGCCGCGATATGAGCGAGACGGTTGGGCGCGCCGTGGATCTGCATCGCTCCGTGAACGGCGATCTGTCCCTGAACGCCGTTCCCACGCGACTGCGCGATTTCGCCGACGTCGTCGAAGCCCGGTGGGGAAGCCGGGCGAGCGAAGGGGGCTCCACCTTCCTGGTCTCCTACGATGGAGACCCCGAATGCGGCGTCGAGATCGACGGCGAACGCCTTCTGCAAGTCATCGACATCCTGGTCGAGAACGCCCTTTCGGCCGGGCGCGGCATGACCGAGGTGCGCCTGTCCGCGCGCGCGGAGTGCGACCAGATCTTGCTGGACTGTCAATTGCGCGACAACGCTGGCGGACACGCCGAAGACCGGGTGCGTCGCGTCAACGATCCGCTCGGCGCCGTGGGCGCGCAGGATCGCAGCGAGATGGCCCTGGGCGTGGGCCTTGCCCTGGCCCAGCGTGTCGTTCGCGCGATGGGCGGCCGCCTGGTCGCGGAAGCCAATCGCGGTGCGGGTCTGACGGTTGGATTCTGCTTGTCCCTGGCTCCAGCCGCCGCCGAAGCCGCAACCCAAGAGGCCACCGATTCCGTCGGCGGCCCCTCGGCGCATATTCTGATCGTCGACGACAACGCCACCAATCGCATGGTGGCCGAAGCGCTCTGCGACATGTTCGACTGCACCTCAGAGCAGGCTGTCGATGGCGTGGAGGCCGTCGAGATGGCGCGCGGCGGCCGCTTCGACCTCATCCTTATGGACATCAAGATGCCGCGCATGGACGGCGTCGCCGCCACCCGCGCCATCCGCGAACTGGGCGGCCGGTCCGGCTCCGCGCCGATCGTGGCCCTGACCGCCAACGCCGACCCGGCCGACGTGCAGACGTATCTGGCCGCCGGCATGCAGGACGTCGTGGAAAAGCCGATCAAGCCTGAGCGCCTCGCCCTTGTGCTCAACAGCCTACTGGCGGGCGAAGACCCTAGCGGCGCCGAAGCCGCCGCCTGAGTCCCTTCGGACTGCGGCGAACCCATAGCGTCTGCGAAATCTACGCCGGACGACTCGCGCCACGCGGGCGCCGGTCAAGCTCTGGTTGGCGGCGAATCGCAATTGAGGTCGCTAGCCTTCCTCCAATGCGGGGAAGGAAGTGTCGACATCGCGACGTAACGCCGCGCCAGGTTGGGCTCGCTTCCACCAACGTAACGGTCGTGTCATTTTCAAGGGACAACCGTTGGAGGCGGAAGAAACATGAGCGAAGACACCGAAGGCCGGCGCCCCAACCCTGTCGATCTGCATGTCGGGGGTCGAGTCCGCATGCGTCGTAAGCTGCTGGGCGTGAGCCAGGAACAATTGGCGGACTCCCTCGGGCTGACCTTCCAACAGGTCCAGAAATACGAGCGTGGCGCCAACCGCGTGAGCGCCAGCAAGCTCTACGAAATCGCCAAGACGTTGCAGGTCCCTGTATCGTTCTTCTTCGACGGGCTCGCCGATCCCATGAGCGGCGCGGACATGGACGACGCCGGCCTGCGGGCCGAGAAGGTGGTGCAGGAATTCCTGACAACTCCCGAAGGTCTCGAACTGGCTGAGGTTTTCCCGCGGATCGCGCGCGGTCGTGTCCGCCGGCAAGTGCTCGACCTGGTTCGGGCCATGGCTGACGAGGCCTCGATCGACGGGGTCTAGGACCTCCCTACGCTGAACGATACAATCCCATAGACGGATCTCGGCGGCTCGTCGGGGTCCGTTTTTTTACGCTCAAGCCAGCCTAGTCTAGAGCATTTCACGACCTGACTGCGTCAGGCCGTGAGCTCTAATCTTTTGTTTTGACGCATTTTTCTTCACGCGAACCGGAACCACTTCGTTCGCAAAATGCTCTAGAGCAAAGCGATGAGCGCCGCTTTCGACGCGCTGTCGAATCCGGAAGACTTCATCCCGTCGGAATGTCCGATCGCGACGCTTTCCAGATCCGCTTCGCCGTTCCGGCGGCCGCAGGCGCCAGCCCTCGCAGGTCATAGGTTCGAATGATGCGCATGCCGACTTCGCGCTCGCGTTGCCAGGCCACGGTCACGTCATGCGCCAAGCCCGCATCCAAATCCACCAACTGACCCTGTCCCGTCGGCGCGCCGCCGCCCGTCAGCATCTGCACGCGCGCGCCTTGGCTGGAAAGATCACGGATGACGCAGTCCCACGCAAAGGCGCCACAGAGAACTTTGCCGGACCTCTGTGTCTGAATGCGGACAGCCGCTCGTCGATCATGTTCCGCGCCGGGCGCGTTCTTCGCCATGGGTGGATAAACGCACGACGCAGTTAATCGGCCGTGCAGAAGTAAGATTTTTGTAGTGAAGGTTAACGTCGCCGCGCACCCAATTTGAGGTTTGGTCCCTCAGGGGTCGATGACAGCCTTGTCACAACGGGAAGGATCAGGCCAAGGTCCCTCAGCGACCCTTGTTATCAGAGGGGCGCGCAAGCCGGCCAAAGACGCCGGCGCGGAGGAGGCACCATGGCCAAGGGATCGGTCTTGCTCGCCGATGTGAACGGTCGCGATCTCGCCTTGGCGCTCGTGCCCCCTGGGGACGCGCCTCGCACGCATCGCGAATTTACCTGCACTTCCCTGAAAGCGCTCGAGCAACACCTGATCGACGCCCTGTCCGACAACGCAGCGGAAGAACTGATCGGCGCCGCCGTCTGCGGGGCGGGCCCTGAGATCGATGGCGCAATCGCACTGACGGCGGGCGACTTCACGGTCACCCAAGCCTGGCTGCGCGCGGTGCTGAAGACGCCACGCGTCGCTTTGTTGAACGACTTCGCCGCGTGCGCGCTTGGCGCGCCGCGCCTGGATCCGTCGGCGATGCGCCTGATCCACGACGGCAAGCCGGGTCGCAACGCCCAGATCGCGGTGATCGGACCCAACCTGGGCCTTGGCGTCGCCGGTCTGACCCCGCATCGCACAGACGGTTGGACCCCTGTGGTCAGCGAGGGCGGCCACATCGACTTCACGCCGGGCGAGCCCCGCGAGATCCCCGTCTTCAAGGCGCTGCAGACCCGGCATGGGCGTGTGTCAGCGGAACATTTTCTTTCCCAGGCGGGCCTGGTCGACATTTACGCCGCCCTAGGCGGCGACGCGGCGGATGACGACGATCGGATCATCCAGCGCGCCCGTGCCGGAGACGCGGCCGCGCGCGAAGCGGTTTCGATCTTCAGCGCCCTGCTGGGCGCCTTCGCCGGCGACGCGGCTCTGATCTTCGCCGCGCGCGGCGGGGTCTATATCAACAGCCCGCTCATGGAACGGATCGGCGATCTTCTCGACCCTGCGGCCTTCGCGCGCCGGTTCGAGGACAAGGGCCGGATGAGCGCCTATCTGAAGGACATTCCGGTCTATCTCACCGTCGGACGCTGCACGCTGCTGGGACTATCGGGTCTCTTCACGGCAAGCGACATGCGTTACGAGGCCGCCGAGGTGAAGTTCCTCGACTGCTGACCTCAGACGTCAGGCCGGTTCTGCGACCTTCAGCGGCTCCAGCGCCGCCTCCAGGTCCGCCAGGATATCGGAGACGTCCTCAAGGCCGACGGACAGGCGCACCATGCCCTCGCCGA
The DNA here is from genome assembly GCF_031457805.1 of Caulobacter sp. BE264. Lineage (NCBI taxonomy): Bacteria > Pseudomonadati > Pseudomonadota > Alphaproteobacteria > Caulobacterales > Caulobacteraceae > Caulobacter > Caulobacter sp. BE264. The sequence continues at coordinate 123,942 of NZ_JAVDXI010000005.1, forward strand.
TGCCGGCCGCCGCACGCTCCTCGGGCGTATAGGGCGAGTGGGTCATGCTGGCCGGGTGCTGGATAAGCGTCTCGGCGTCGCCCAGCGACACGGCGCGGCGGATCAGTTCAAGCCGGTTCATCATCGCCACCCCGGCCGCGTGGCCGCCCTTCAGCTCGAACGCGATCATGCCACCGCCCGACATCATCTGGCGCGCGGCCAGATCCCGTTGTGGAAAGCTCTGGAGGCCGGGGTAGAACACCTGCTCCACCGCCGGATGGTCCTCAAGCCAACGCGCGACCGTCTGGGCGCTCTGGCTATGGCGGCCCATCCGCAGCGACAAGGTCTTGAGCCCTCTCAGGATCAGGAAGGCGGTGAACGGCGACATGACCGCACCGGTCATATCCTTCACGCCGCACAAGCGCACGCGGCCCATGTCTTCGATCCCGCCAGCGGCGATCCCACCGATCAGATCGCCATGTCCGCCCAGATACTTCGTCGCCGAGTGCACCACGATGTCCGCGCCCAAAGCGAGCGGTCGCGTCAGGCACGGCGTGGCGTAGGTGTTGTCCACCACCACCTTGGCTCCGGCGCGATGCGCGATGCGGGTGATCGCGGCGATGTCGACCAGACGCATGTTCGGATTGGCCGGGGTCTCGAAATAGACGATCCGGGTCTGGTCGGAGATGGCGGCCGCAAGCGCTTCGGGCCGTGTCATGTCGACCTGCTTCACCGTCACGCCGAAGCGGGTCAGGCCATCACGCAGAAAGGCGAAGGTGCAGCCATAAAGGGTCTGGTCGGTGATCACCTCGTCGCCCGCGCGCAGAAAGCTCCACAGCGTGGCGGTGATGGCGCCCATGCCCGAAGCCGTGGCGACCGCCGCCTCGGCGCCTTCCAGGCTGGCGAGGCGACGCTCCAGAAGGTCCGTCGTGGGGTTTGAGATGCGCGAGTAGAAGTGCCCCTCGCGGGTCCCGGCGAACATCTCGCCGCCCGCCTCGGCGCTCTCAAAAGCGAAGGTCGAGGTCAGGTGCAGCGGCGGGGTCAGCGCGCCATGCTCGTCGGCGGGATCGTAGCCCGCATGGATCGCCCGCGTGGAAAAGCCGGTCTGGTCGTCGCGCATGTGCTGCTCCCTTTGACGCCACTTTGGCGCCGAGAGAGGCACATGGAATTGCAAAGTCTGCTATCCTAAGCATCCATTTTGGCAGATCCTGCTCAGGAACGACGTATGGACACCAAAGATCGTCAGATTATCCGTGAACTGCAGAAGGATGGCCGGCTGACCAACCAAGAACTCGCCGAGCGGGTGAACCTGTCGCCCTCCCCCTGCCTGCGGCGCGTGCGCAATCTCGAGGCCGAGGGCGTGATCACCGGCTATACGGCGCTGGTGGACCAGAAGGCCTATGGCCTGCCCATCACGGTCTTTGTCCGCGTTCGGCTGGACCGCCATGGCCAGGATCTGATCAAGGGGTTCGAAGACGCCGTAGCGCGTATCGACCAGATCCTCGACTGCTTTCTGCTGGCGGGCGGCGACGACTACCTGTTGCGCGTGATCGTCGACAGCTTGGAGGCCTATGAGGACTTCATGCGCCGCAAGCTGCACGCCATCCCGGGCATCGCCTCGATCGACACCAGTTTCGCCTACGGGGTGGTCAAGCAGACCCGTGTGTTTCCTGTGGCGGGCTGAAACGCCCGCCTCACGGGAACGTCAATCCAAGCCTTACCTTCAGGCGATACGATGGTTGCGCGATGATCGACAAAGCGCCGCCCCAGCCCAGCCCCCCCATGGCCACGTCCCCCAGCGTCACGACGGCGCTGAAGCACGCGCCGCTGGGCATCGCCATCTTCGACAATCAGATGCGCTATCTGGCGGCGTCGAGCCGGTATCTGACCGACCAGGACATGGCGCCAGACCTGCCGTTGATCGGCCGCCTCCACTACGACGTCTTTCCCGAAGTGCCGCAAAAGTGGCGGGACCTGCACGCCCGGGTTCTCGCCGAGGGCGTCGAGTTGCGCCACGACGGCGACCCTTATGTCGATCGTCACGGACGCACCGAGTGGATCCGTTGGTCGATGGCGCCTTGGCGCACCGACGCAGGAGAGATCGGCGGCCTTGTGCTCTACACCGAGGTGGTGACCGCTGGCGTCCTGGCGCGCCGTGCGCTGGAAGCGGCCGAGGCGCGCTATCGGGCCGTCTTTGACCAGACCGCCATGGGCGTGGCGCGCCTGACTGAGGACGGGACCATTCTGGAGGCCAATGACAGCTTCTGCGCCATCTTGCGCCGCGCCCGGGACCAGCTGGTGGGAACCCGGATGGCCGCCCTGGTGCACGAAGAAGACCTCGGCAAGGCGATCGCCGACGGCCAGGCCTTGTGGGCCGGCGAGATCAACACCTACGCCGCCGACCGCCGATTTGTCGGCGCGACGCCGGGCGAAATCCTCTGGCTGAACCTGACCGTCTCGAAGGTCAGCCCCGCCGAGGAGCCTCCCTATGCGGTCGTGATCCTCTCCGACATCAGCCACCGCAAGCAGGCCGAAAGCGCACAGCAACATCACCAGGCCCAGCTACGCCTGCTGATCAACGAACTGAACCACCGCGTGAAGAACACGTTGGCTACGGTGCAGTCGATGGCCGCCCAGACGCTGCGTAACGAGCCCAGCCCGACAGCGGCGTTCGAAAAGTTCGAGGCCCGACTGATGGGCCTTTCAGGCGTGCATGACATCCTCACCCGCGAGAGCTGGCACGGGGCCTCCCTGAGCGAAGTCGCGCAACGGGCCTTGCACCCCTTCGACGAGGCCGGCGCCCGTGTCGAGATCACGGGCCCGCCCGTGCGCCTGCAGCCCGGAGGCGCCCTCACCATGGCCCTGATTTTCCACGAGCTGGCCACCAACGCTCTGAAGTACGGCGCGCTGTCGAACGCCGAGGGTCGAGTGGACCTTTCGTGGCGGTATGATCCCGAGGCGCGTTGGCTCGACTGCCAATGGACAGAAGCGGGCGGCCCGCCCGTGACTCCGCCGACCCGCAAGGGCTTCGGCTCGCGGCTAATCGAGCGCAGCCTGAGGGGCGAACTCAAGGGCGAGGCGACCATGGCCTATCCGCCTGAGGGCTTTTCCTGCTCGCTTCGGGCCAAGCTGCCGGAGCTCTCGACCGAACGCGCCTAGGGAAAATCCCGATCTGTTTTAGGGGAGATCTATCCGTCCTGGTGGCGGGGGGCGGGATCGAACCGCCGACCTGTGGGTTATGAATCCACCGCTCTAACCATCTGAGCTACCCAGCCATAGCCAGGACGGACGGGGGTCATACGCCCAAGCGCGCTTCGCATCAAGTGCGCGATGTCATTCCATTCAGCGCAGCTTCCAGTCGCCGCGTTAGTTCCTCGGGGCTGTACTCGGTCAGGACCAGCTGGCGAGCAGCGCCCCCCAGGCGCCGCGAAACGTCGCGCTGGCTGATCAGCTCAGCCAGAGCTTCGGCCAGACGGTCCGGATCATCGTCAGGAACCAGACGACCGTCGACCCCATCGGTCAGGATCTCAAGTGGTCCATCGATCTCGCTGGCCACGACCGGCAGGCCGACCGCCATCGCCTCCAGCAAGGTCAGAGGGAAGCCCTCCTGGTGCGAAGGAAAGGCGAAGAGATCGCCGGTCGCCAGGAACCCGGCCACATCATCGGTCCAGCCCTCCAGACTGACGCAGGCCTCGAGGTCGAGTTCGCGGATCAGCGTCTCCAGCGCGCCGCGCTCGTCGCCCTCGCCCGCGATCTGGCAAGTCACCTCGTATTCCCAGGCGCGCAGTTTGCCGATCGCGCGAATGAGGACGTCAAAGCCCTTCTTGGAATGGAGCCGTCCGGCGGCGACGATCCTGACCGCCGCTCCGTCCACGGCGAAGGGATGGGCTTGAGCGCGGGGCGGCTTGACCGCATTGGGTACGAACCACACGTGATCCGCAGGGGCTCCCCGTTCGATCGCTAGCGCCGCCAGATGTCGTCCGACGCAGACATAGTGCGTGCCCGGCGTGACGTCGAAGGACGGCTTGTGCAAGCATACGGCGCGCACGACGCCGGCCGGCGCAGCCTTGTCGAAGACGCGGGCCGGACGCTGGCCGTGGCTGAAAATGAGCGCGGGCCGATGCGCCTTCACGAGGTCGCGTGCGGCGCCGACCGTGATCGGATCCCAGTCTGTCAGCGCCGGCATGACGCTGAGCGGCGGCCTGCGTTCGGCCTGGGCCGCTGCGACCTTGCCGCCTCTACGGACGACGCCCACGCAGCTATCGCCGTGGCGCGCGGCCCAGGCTTCGAGGATCGGCTGGTAGTCGAGGAAAACCTGCTCAAGACCGCCAAGGCCCTTGCCCAGCATGGCGTGCAGGATGGTGGTCAAGGCGAAACTCCGGGGGAGGCGTTGCGGGCCGCGACCATCGTGGCGCGCGGCCCTGGTGTCAACGCGGGAGCTTCGGCTTGCGATCCGCCCCTGCCAGCTTCGATCAGGCGAGCCGTTCGGCCACCGTCTCGCCGATCGCCAGCGAGCTCGTCAGGCCAGGGCTCTCGATGCCGAAGAGCGCCATCAGACCTGGAAGTCCGTGATCCTCGGCGCCCAGAAGCTGGAAATCCGGCTGGGCCTCATCAGGCCCATGCAGCTTGGGCCTTACGCCCGCATAGTCGGGCACCAGCCGATCCGCCGGCACGTCCGGCCAGAACTTGCGGATATAGGCGGCGAACGCCTCGGCCTTGGCTGGATCGATCGAATAGTCCGGCGCGGAGACATATTCGAGATCCGGCCCGAACACCGCCTGACCGCCCATGTCGTTGCGATAGTGGGTGCCCAGCGCCCCATGGATCGGCGGCGGATAGATCAGGCGCTGGAACGGCGCCTTGCCGCTCAGCCGAAAATAGACGCCCTTGCCGAAGTGGGCCGTCGGAATTCGGTCGGCGGGATAGCCCTGGATCCGGCCCGCCACCGCTTGTGACGACAGGCCCGGCGCGGTGACCAGCAGCCGACAGGTCAAGTCGGTGGGCTCGGCGCCGCCGGCGCGAATCCGGAAACCGCCGCCGGCCAAGGGCTCGGCGCCTTCGAACGGGGTCGAGAGCACCACAGCCCCGCCGGCGGCTTCGATCTCGCCCTGCAGGGCCAGCATGTAGTCATGGCTGGCGAACACGCCGCTTTCGGGCGACAGCAGCGCGGCGTGGGCGTTGAGGCCAGGCTCCAGCGCCCGGGCCTGCGCGCCGGTCAGGCGCTCCATGCCTTCGACATCATTGGCCAGAGCCTGGTCCCAGATGGCGTTCAGCCGAGCGATCTCGTCCTGCGACGTCGCCACCACCAGCTTGCCGCACTTCTTGTAGGGCACCTTGTGGGCGTCGCAGAACGCGTACAGCGCGCGCCGTCCCTGGACACACAGCTTGGCCTTCAGTGAGCCCGTCGGATAGTAAAGCCCGCCGTGGATGACCTCGGAATTGCGGGAGGAGACGCCCTCGCCGATGCGCCCCTGCTCCTCCAGGACCGCGACCACCAGGCCTCGCCGGGACAGGGCGTAACCGCAGGCCAGCCCCACGGCGCCCGCGCCCACCACGACCGCGTCGAAATCAAACTCGCTCATACCGCCACCTTAGACGAGGCGCCCCAATTGGCCAGTCACGACGCTCTCACCTTGATTGACAGCGCTAGCAAACGCGGCATGGTCAGGCCACGCGGCGCCCAGACGTCGCATCGGGGGGAATGACGAGATGGACGGCACGCCAGCCGCGCCCGCGCGCAATCTGCTGATCGACACGCTGAGGGCCTTCGCCCTTATCGGCGTCTACATGGTCCACATGTTCGAGCAGTACGAGATCTACTGGGCTGCGCCGAACCAGAACCTGACCCACACGATCTTCACCACCTTCTTCATGGGCAAGGCCTTCAGCCTGCTGACCCTGTGCTTTGGCCTGAGCTTCTTCCTGTTGATGGACAGGGCCGATCGGCGGGGAACCAATTTCTCGGGCCGCTTCGCCTGGCGGATGGTGGTGCTGGCCCTGATCGGCCTGGCCCATAGCCTCGTCTATCGCGGCGACATCCTGATGGTGCTGGCGCCGCTGGGCCTGCTGCTGATCCCGTTCTATCGGGCCCCGACCAAGGTGATCCTGACGGTCGCGGCGGTGCTGTTGGCCCAGCCGCTGCTGGCCTTCCAGATCGTCAGCGCCGCGACGGGCGCGACTTGGGCCAACGCCGCGCCGCATCACTGGGGCGACACCGGCCCGGCCTTCTATCGCGACGCGGCCCTTGGCCCGATGCTGACCTGGAACGTCTGGCAGGGGCAGAGCTTCAAGTGGTGGTTCTTCATCGAGACGGGCCGCCTCTTCCAGATCCTGGCGCTGTTCCTGATTGGCCTGAGCCTGGGCCGCGCCGGGGTGTTCGATGCGCCGGAACGGTTCCTCCGCCAGCGCCGACGCGCCTTGGTCGCGCTGATCGTGGTCGCGCTCTTGGCCCGCTTTGGCCAGGCGCCGCTGGCCGCCCTGCTGCCCGACGCGACCGCAGCGCCTATGGCGCGCAAGCTGCTGGGGAACCTGATGGGCGGCTGGTTCGACGTTTCGCTGATGGGCGTCTATGTGCTGCTGATCGTCGAGGCCTATGAGGGCGTTGGCCGGAAGCTGCTGGGACGCCTGGCGCCGATGGGTCGGATGACCCTGACCTTCTATGTCCTGCAATCGCTGATCTGGGTGCCGGTGTTCTATGGCTTTGGCCTGGGCGCCTGGAAATGGCTGCCGCAGGGAACCGCCCTACTGCTGGGCCTCGGCTTCCTGGTGATCCAGGGCGTGGTGGCGACTCTGTGGTTCAAGCGCTTCCACTACGGCCCGCTGGAGTGGGTCTGGCGCGCAGCGACCTATGGGACGGTGAAGGTGCCGTTCATGCGGTGAGGGGCGGAGGTTTGGAGCGACGGCTTGGGGTGGTGAGGAGACCAGATCCTCCCCCTAGCGGGGGAGGTGTCGGCGAAGCCGACGGAGGGGGAAGACACCGGCTCGGCAGCACTTCCCCCTCCGGCCTTCGGCCTCCTCCCCCTCTGGGGGGAGGATTTTCCGAGCGTCCGACTAGGGTCGTGAGCAGTCTCTCGCCCCTACCCCCACTGCGCCCACAGCTTCTCCTCGGCCGCCTTGGCGACCTTCACCGAGGCCTCCTTCACGTGACCGAAGCCGCGGATCTGCTGGGGGATCTCGGCGATCTTCACGGCCAGCGGCACGCTCTCGGGGGACAGCCCGGCGACCAGGCGATCAAGGCTCGTCTCGTAAGACGCGATCAGGCCGCGCTCCATCTTGCGCTCCTCGGTCTTGCCGAAGATGTCGAGCGCCGTGCCGCGCAGGCCCTTCAGCTTGGCCAGCATCGGGAAGGCCAGATCCAGCATCCAGCCGCCGAAGGCGATCTTCCTGGGCTTACCGTCGGCGCCCTTGGGGGCCAGCAGCGGGGGAGCCAGCCACACCTTGGCCTTGCCGCCCTTGAAGGTCCCGGCCAGCTCGGCCGCGAAACGGCCGTCGGTATAGAGGCGCGCGACCTCGTACTCGTCCTTGTAGGCCATCAGCTTGTAGAGGTTCACCGCCGCCGCGCGGGTCAGCGGCAGGGCGCCGTCCTCGCCGGACACGGCGGTCTCGGCGCCGCGGACCTTGGCCACCTTGTCCGCATAGCGCTGGGCGTAGGCGGCGTTCTGATAGGCCGTCAGCTGCTCCACGCGGTGGGCGATCAGAGCGTCCAGCGGCATGGTTTCGGGCGTCGGGGTGGTGTCTTCCTTCACCGTCAGGGTCGACGGATCGTGGGCCACCCGGCGACCCAGCTCGAAGGCCTGCAGGTTGGCGTCAGCGTCGACGCCGTTCAGCTTGATCGCGCGATAGACCGCGCGGCTGGACAGCGGGATCACCCCGCGCTGCCAGGCGAAGCCGACCATGATCATGTTGGCATAGATGGCGTCGCCGAACTCGGTCTCGGCCAGGCGCTGGGCCGGGCAAGCGTCGAAGGTCTTGGTCGCGCCCTTGACGCGCCGCGCCATGGCCCCGCTGTCGAAGCGCACGTCGCGGCTGGTGACGAAGTCGGCCGTGGGGGCGAAGTCGCTGTTGCCGAAGGCGCGCGTGCGGTCCTTGGCGTAGAGCGAGAGACCCTCGGGGCTGGCCGCCACGAGAAGATCACACGCGATCAGCACATCGGTGCTGGCCGCCGGCACGCGGCCGCCGACGATCGTCTCCTCGGTCTCGCCGATCTTGACGTGGCTGAACACCGAGCCGCCCTTTTGGGCCAGACCCGTCATGTCGACCACGCTGCCGGCGCGGCCGTCGATATGGGCGGCCATGGCCATGATCGAGGCGACCGTGGTCACGCCCGTCCCGCCCACGCCCGTGAACAGGATCTTGCGCACGCCGGTCAGGGGCTCGAACTGGGGCAACGGCGTCGACTCGGCCGTCAGGGTCGCCGGCGTCTTCTTGGACTGAGCGCTCTCGGCGCCTTCCAGGGTGATGAACGAGGGGCAGAAGCCCTCGACGCAGGAGTAGTCCTGGTTACAGGACGACTGGTTGATCTTGCGCTTGCGGCCAAACTCGGTGGCCAGCGGCTCGACCGAGACGCAGTTGGACTTCACCGAGCAGTCGCCGCAGCCTTCGCAGACCAGCGGATTGATGAAGACGCGCTGGGTGGCCTTGGGCATCGAGCCGCGCTTTCGACGGCGGCGCTTTTCGGTGGCGCAGGTCTGGTCGTAGAGCAGCACCGTGGTCCCGGGCGTCTCGCGCAGCATCTCCTGCACACGCATCAGGTCCGAGCGCGGGAAGATCTCGACGCCGGGCGCCAGGTCGTTGACGCCCTCGTAGCGCTGGAGGTCATCGACGACGATGACGGTCTTCTTGACCCCCTCGGCCGCCAGTTGGCGGGTGATCTGGGCGGGTGTGAAGCCACTCTCGGCGCGCTGGCCGCCGGTCATGGCGACGGCGTCATTATAGAGCAGCTTGTAGGTGATATTGGTCCCGGCCGCGACGGCGCCGCGGATGGCCAAGGAACCGGAGTGGTTGTAGGTGCCGTCGCCCAGGTTCTGGAACACGTGCTTTTCGCTGGTGAACGGCGCGGCGCCCACCCAGGTCAGACCCTCGCCGCCCATGTGGGTGTTGAGGTCGGTCATCGGGTCGTTGAACCCGGCCATGTAGTGGCAGCCGATGCCGGCCAGGGCGCGGCTGCCCTCGGGCAGCTTGGTCGAGGTGTTGTGCGGGCAGCCCGAGCAGAAGAACGGCTTGCGGGCCTGGTCGGCGGCGAGGCTGACGGCGGCGACGCCAGCGGCGCTGACGCGGTTGAGGTAGGCCTGGGCGCGCTCCATGTGCGGGCCGTCCGGCAAGCGGTCGTAGATGGCGAGCGCGATTTCGGCGACCGACAGCGAGCCGAGCTCGGACAGCAGCGGGCCGCCCTTTTCGTCGGTCTTGCCGATGACGCGCGGACGCGCCTGGGCGGGCAGGTCGTAGAGCGCAGCGCGCGCTTGCGGCTCGATCAGGGCGCGCTTGTGCTCGATGACCATCAGGGTCTCGAGGCCGGCGGCGAAGGCGCGCAGGCCCAGCGGCTCCAGCGGCCAGGGCATGCCGACCTTGTAGATCGAGACGCCCAGGTCCGCGGCTTCCTGCAGGGTCATGCCCATGGCCGTGAAGGCCTCCAGCACGTCCTTGTAGGCCTGCCCCTGGCAGACGATGCCCAGCCGCGCCTTGCCGACCTTGACGTGCGAAGCGCCCAGCACCACGCGGTCGATATTGTTGGCGCGGGCGAAGGCCAGGGCCGCCGGGATCTTGTGGAGCCGCATGCGCCGCTCCTTCTCCATCGGCTGGTCCTTCTGGCGGATGCCCAGACCGCCCGGCGGAAACGCGAACTCGGGGACCACGATCTGGTGGCGATCGAGCGACACGTCGATCGTCACGCCGGAGTCCATGGTGTCGGCCAGGGCGATCATGCCCGTCCACAGGCCCGAGAACCGCGACATCGAAATGCCGAGCAGGCCGTAGTCGAGCACCTCCTGGACGTCGGCCGGTGACAGCACCGGCATCTCGAAGTCCTGGAAGGCGAATTCCGACTGCGACGGGAGGGTCGAGCTCTTGCAGGCGTGGTCGTCGCCGGCCACCGCCAGGACGCCCCCGGTCGGGAAGGTCCCGGCGAAGTTGGCGTGCTTGAAGACGTCGCCGGTGCGATCAACGCCGGGCGCCTTGCCGTACCACATGCCGAACACGCCATCGTAAAGCGCGCCGGGGAACAGATTGGCCTGCTGACTGCCCCACACGGCGGTGGCGGCGAGGTCTTCGTTCAGGCCTTCCTGGAAGACCACGTCATGCGCGGTGAGAAGCTTCTTGATGCGCGCGGCCTGCTGATCGAGGCCGCCCAGCGGCGACCCGCGATAGCCCGACAGATAGCCGCCGGTGTTCAACCCCGCCTTGCGGTCGAGGCGTTTGCGATCGAGCAAAACACGGAGCAGCGCCTGCACGCCGGTGATGAAGGCGCGACCATCTTCGAGCACATATTTGTCGTCGAGAGTGACTTCCGAGTGCCGCATGGCAAAAATTTTCCTCCCGGGTCTTCTCGCCCGCTACGCAATATCTTATAGAAGCGCGGAAAATGTTTGCCCAAGGCGTGCCCGACTCGGGGGCGCTTTGCGCAAAATCAAAGCGCCAACGCCCTCTGGGGGGAGGAATTTCTTGTCCGAACAACTCGACGCCGTGGATGCCAAGATTCTGGATCTCATCCAACACGACGCCGGACTGTCCGTCGCGGAGATCGCCGAACGCGTAGGTCTGTCGTCCAGCCCCTGCTGGCGCCGGATCAAGCGCCTGGAAGACGCCGGCGTCATCCAGCGCCGCGTCACCATTCTGGACCGCGAAAAGCTGGGCCTGGGCTTTGAGGTGTACTGCACCGTGAAGCTGTCGCTGCCGACCAAGGAAAATCTCGACACCTTCGAACAGGCCGTCGGCAAGTGGGCCGAGGTCGTGCAATGCGCCACCGTGACCGGCGCGGCGGATTACGAGATGCGGATCGTCACCCGCGACATGCGCGCCTTTGACGAATTCCTGCGCGACAAGCTGCTGTCGCTGGGCCTGGTGTCGAACATCGAAAGCCGCATCGTCATCCGCGGCGTCAAGAACTCCACCGCCGTGCCGCTGGGCCTGATCAGCCCCTATGTCAGCCCGCTGAGCTAGCGACTTTCCTTCTCCCCTTGCGGGAGAAGGTGTCGACGCAGTCGACGGATGAGGGGTCGCACCAGCGGCCCCTTTTTCATACGCGGACAGCCCCAGAAACCCCTCATCCGACCGCTTCGCGGCCACCTTCTCCCACACGGGGAGAAGGGTCGTTTTCAACAAGCGCCCCGCGAAACTCCCCGCTAAGCTCCCGGTCGCCTAGCCGCCGGAGCTTTCCATGATCGACCTCGTCTTCGACGCCCGCCGCAAGGACCTCGGCAACTTCGAGGTCGGGCGTGTGCTGCCGTTCCATGCCCATCGGATGGTCGGCCCGTTCACATTCCTCGACCACATGGGCCCCGCGGCCTTCGACCCCGGCTTCGCCAAGAGCGCGGACGTGCGTCCGCATCCGCATATCGGCCTGTCGACCCTGACCTATCTCTTCGAGGGTGAGATCACCCACCGCGACAGCGTGGGTTCGCTGGCCGTGATCAAGCCGCACGAGGTCAACTGGATGACCGCCGGCTCCGGCATCACCCACTCCGAGCGCTTCGAGGGCCTGCGCGAGCATGGCGGCCGCATGGACGGCATGCAGGCCTGGGTGGCGCTGCCCAAGGAATTCGAGGAGATCGCTCCAAGCTTTACGCACCACGAAGGCGCCGCCGAGCTGCCCTATTACGAGAGCGGCGGGCTTAAGGCGCGGCTGATTGCTGGCGAGGCCTTCGGAGCCAAGTCGAACGTTCCAGTCTATTCGCCGCTCTTCTATGTGCATTGGGAGCTGGAGCCCGGCACGGTCGCCGCCCTCCCAGCCGAGTATTCCGAACGTGCGGCCTATATCGCGGCTGGCCGGGTCGAGGTGGGCGACCGGGAACTGGCAGCCACACAGATGGCGGTGTTCGCGCCGGGCGACACCATTGTGTTCAAGGCCCTGGAGCGCTCCACCGTGATGCTCCTGGGCGGCGAGCCGGTGGGGCCGCGCTTCATCGAGTGGAACTTTGTCTCCTCGTCCAAGGACCGCATCGAGCAGGCCAAGGCCGACTGGAAGGCCGGCCGCATGAAGCTGCCGGATCTGGACCACGATGAATTCATCCCCTTGCCCGAGGGGCCGCCGCCGCCAGCCAATCCGATGTCGTAGGACCAAGGCCCCGATCACGGCGCCTTGAACGCCCAAAGAAAACGGCCCCGGAGGTTTCCCTCCGAGGCCGCTTCGGCAGGTCCAAAAGGAACCCGATTCCCAGCCCGGAGCCCCAAGGGGCTCCAATTTCCTGTAAAAGGCTGGACATTCCGACAGGGTCGGAATGTCCGGGGCTGGGACCGAATTACTTGATTTGGATCTTGGCGCCGGCTTCCGTGAGCTTCTTCGAGATCTCTTCGGCTTGTTGCTTCGAGACGTTCTCGACGACGTTCTGCGGAGCGCCTTCGACCAGGTCCTTGGCTTCCTTCAGGCCGAGGTCCGGACGGACGCCGCGGACTTCCTTGATCACGTTGATCTTCTTGTCGCCGCCGTCGACGAGGACGACGGTGAATTCGGTTTGCTCTTCGGCGGCTTCAGCCGGAGCAGCAGCAGCGCCACCAACGGCGGCGACGGCGACCGGAGCGGCGGCCGAGACGCCCCACTTCTCTTCGAGCATCTTCGAGAGTTCAGCGGCTTCCAGCACCGACAGGGTGGACAGTTCTTCGACCAGCTTTTCGAGCTTCGACATGTGTCAGTTCCTTAGAGAGATTGGGATAGATTGCGGGGATGACCGTTACGCGGCGTCTTTGGTCGCGTAGGCGTTGAAAACGCGAGCCAGCTGGCCAGCCGGGGCCTGCAGGACGCCAGCAACCTTGGTCGCCGGAGCCTGGATGAGGCCGATGAGCTTGCCACGCAGTTCGTCCAGCGACGGCAGCGTCGCCAGAGCACGCACGCCGGCTTCGTCCAGCACGTTGGTCTGGTCCAGAACGCCACCGACGAGCTTGAGCTTGTCGTTTTCCTTGGCGAACTGCACCGCGATCTTCGCGGCCGAAACGGCGTCCGGGCCGTAGGCGATGGCGACCGGACCGGTGAAGAGCTTTTCGCCCTTGTCACCGAGCTTGCCGTCCAGAGCCTTGAGGGCCAGGGTGTTCTTCACAACCTTGATCGCGGCGCCTTCCTTGCGGAGGCGAAGACGAAGGTCGGTCATTTCCGCAACGGTCAGACCCATGTAGTGGGTCACGACGACAGCGCCGGCATCGGCGAAGACGCTTTTCAGCGACTCGATCGATTCCTGCTTTTGAGCGCGGTCCATTGCGGTCTCCTACTCAATAACAGCGGCCGGACCATTCCGGCAGCCAGATGCGGTCCCATGCGGGATTGCTCCCGCGTGCGAGTCGCATGTGCCTGTTTCAAGGAAAGTCGGCCGCGTTCCGGTCTCGGACCGGCCCAACCGAAGAAGGGGGCCACGAGCAGGAAGACTTGGCGTCTCTATCCCTGTCTCCCGACGGCGAGGAAGGGCTCTTCCTCGGTTACGGCGTTGGTGACCCCACGCCCCGTTGTTCTCAAACAGGTTCGCCAACGGACCGGAGTCCGTCGGAGAAGGCGCGCCGTATAGACGAAGACGCGGTGGATTTCAACAGGGGGCCGACAAACAGGGGCCTAGAGACCCGCGCCGATCTTGCCCAATTGCTCGGCCATCTGCTTCAGGCGTTTGTCCAACTCGGCCATGGTGCGGTTCAGCGCGCCTTCGTCGTCGCGCCAGACCTGGACCACACGGACCCACACCGCCGTCATCGCCGCCAGACGCGGGGCGGTGGCCTCGACACCGGCGGCCTCAAGGATCGCGCGAGCGATGCGGGGGAAACGCGCGGCGGAGGCCAGAACCCCTTCGCTCTTGGCGATGGCGATCAGCGCCGCGCGATGCGGCTCCATCGCCTCGATACGCGCCATGGCCGCGTCGAACAGGCGGTCGTGCGCGGCGGAGCCTTCGGGATAGTCGACACCAAGCGCGGCCTGGTCGAAGCGCCTCGAGAGGTGGCTTAGAACCGCCGCCTTGCTATCGGCCAGCGCATACAGCGCCGGAAAGGGCACATCGGCCTTGGCGGCGATGTCGCGCAGCGTGACCTGAGGCCATGGCTTGTCGGCGGCGAGCGCCAGGGCGGCGGCGGCGCGGTCGAGGATGTCGGCGGTCATAGGCTAGACATGGCCCCGCGCGGCGACAGGGACAAGACGATCCTCTCCCGTTAAGCCGTCAAAGCGCCTAACCGCCCAATTCCTTCGAGCGCGCCACGGCCGCGTCCAGCGCCTTGGGCAGAAGGTCCCCAAAGCCCCCCTCGCCCATCAGCACCGACAGCGCCGCCGCCGTCGTGCCGCCGGGCGACGTCACCTGCTTGCGCAATTCGGCCGGCTCCTCGCCGCTCTGCGCCATCAGGGCGGCCGCGCCGATGATGGTCGCGCGGGCCAGACGGGCGCTTTCAGCCGACTCAAGCCCCTGGGCCGCACCCGCCGCCTCCAGCGCCTCGATGAAGGCGTAGAGATAGGCCGGGGCCGAGCCCGATACGGCGGTGGCCGCGTGCATCAGGTCCTCGGCCGGCAGGATCGCCACCACCGCGACGGGCGCGAACAGAGCTTGAGCCCGCGCCAGCGCCTCGGCGTCGTCGGCGTAGAGGCTGGCCGCGCCGCGTCCGATCGCGACGGCCGTCGTTGGCATCACCCTTGCGACGCGCCGGCCGCCGAAGGCTTGTGAAATGTCGGCGGCGCGGACGCCGGCGGCGATCGACACGATCACCGCATCCGGGGCCAGGTGCGGAACAACGTCCTCGATCGCCTCGCGCCAGATCTGCGGCTTGACCGCCAGCAGGACGGTCTTGGCGGCGCTCAGGGATTCCAGCGGCGGGTTGACCACCGCGCCCGCGAAGGCGGCGGCGTCCACATGGGGATCACGGATGATGAGGTCGGAGGCTTGAAAGGCGCCCGCGGCGCGCCAGCCCTGAATCAGAGCGCCACCCATGCGGCCCGCGCCGAGGAGAAGGATGGGAGTCATGCGCGTCACCTCGATCTCTGTCCTTCTCCCCTTGCGGGAGAAGGTGGCCTGCGGAGCAGGTCGGATGAGGGGTTTCTCGGACTTCGCCGCAAGATGACGAGCGCTCGCCTGCGCGACCCCTCATCCGTCGCTTCGCGACACCTTCTCCCGCAAGGGGAGAAGGATTTGAAGCCCTAATCAGGCCTGGCCGACGGTCTCGAACATGCAGGCGGCCATCGCCTGGTCGGGGGTCTTGGCGCCCTGCAGCAGGAATTCGAACGCCGGGAAGAAGCGGTCAGCCGCCTCCACCGCCGCGTCGATCATAGAGGCGGCCTGGGCCATGGTGGGACGCTCGCCCGACGGCAGGGCCAGGGCGTGGCGGAACACCACTTCGCCGTCCTCAGTCCAGACCTCGAAATGCCCCAGCCAGACGCGCTGGTTGATCAGGGCCAGCAGTTCATACGCGTTGGCGCGCTTGGACTTCGGTGCGCGCAGGTCCAGCGACAGGCACAGCTGCAGGCAGTCGGCCTCGGGCCGCCAGGCGAACCACAGCTCGTAGTCCTTCCAGTCGCCCTTCAGGGCGAAGGCGAGATCACCGTCCTCGGTGCGATCGAAGGTAAGGTTCTCGGCCGACAGCACGTGCTCGACCACCTCCAGGGGATCGAGAGCCATCAGGACGTCGTCGTCTTCCGGTTGGGTGTCCATGAAAAACCTACGTCCCCGCCGGCGACGGCGGGGGTTAGCCCCGCGCTGAATCGCTCACGTACGGGGACACTAATCTGCTTCGCGGCGTTCGTCTCAACTCGCTTCACGCTGGAAGCGAGCGGCGGGTCAGCTATTCGCCTGAACTCGCGGTTTTCTTCGCGGGCGCCTTCTTGGCCGCCTTCAAGGCCGCCACTTCCTCGCGCAGCGCCGCCACTTCGGCCTTCAGGGCCTCGAAATCGTCGCGACGGATCAGGTCGAACTCCGCCGCCAAGCGGTCCGCCTGGGCCCGCATCGCGGTCTTGGCCTCCTCGCCGGCCGTCTGGGCGATGCCCATGGCCGCCTGGGTCAGCTTGGCGAATTCGTCGAGGAAGGGGTTCTGGCTGTGCATCGGTAATCCATGCCCGCGAATGGGCCTTGCGCTCTTATATGGGAAACGGTGGATGAAAGCGAAGCCCGAACGCTATACGTCTGCGTCGATCTGTCCCGCACGGAGCCCGAGCGCGTGATCTTTCCGAACATCGACCCCGTGGTCCACATTGGCCCCTGGGCCCTGCAATTCGGCCCGCTGGCCCTGCGCTGGTACGCTCTCGCCTATGTGGCGGGGATCCTGCTGGGATGGCGCTACGCGCTTCGCCTGACGCGGACGTCCAGCGTCTGGGGCGGCCGAGCCCCGACGGCCACCGGGCTGCAGATCGATGATCTGGTGCTTTGGATCACGCTCGGCATCATCGCCGGCGGGCGCCTGGGCTACATCCTCTTCTACATGCTGATGAACGACGACCAGCGCGCCTGGCTCGCCGCCCACCCCATGGACGTCTTCAAGATCTGGGAAGGCGGCATGTCGTTCCACGGTGGCTTCCTGGGCGTCTGCGCGGCCATCGTCCTGTTCGCGCGCCAGCAGAAGATCGACATGCTGAAACTGGGCGACCTGATCGCGCCGGTCGCGCCGATCGGCATCTTCTTTGGCCGCATCGCAAACTTCATCAACGGCGAGCTGTGGGGCCGCGTCACCGACGGACCGTTCGGGATCATCTTCTGCAACGAGACGATCCAGGCCAATCACCCCCAGCGCATCTGCCCGGCCGGGCCGCTGCCCCGCCATCCCAGCCAGCTCTACGAAGCGGCGCTGGAAGGTCTTTTGCTGTTCCTGATCATGGCGTTCGCCATCTACAAGCTGAAATGGCTTCGCCGGCGCGGCGCGCTCGTGGCGACGTTCCTGCTGGGCTATGGCCTGGCGCGCCTGTCGCTGGAGAACGTGCGCAATCCCGACGTCGGCATGCCCGACTTCCCGCTGGGCCTGACCATGGGCATGATGCTGTCGATCCCGATGATCCTGGCTGGCGGCTGGCTGTTGTGGAAGGCGCTGAAGGAACCGATCCAGAACGACGCCGAGGCGCATGAGCCTGCTTGATCGTCTGAAGGCCCAGATCGCCCAGGATGGACCGATCGGGGTTCCCGAGTTCTTCACCCGCTGCCTGCATGACCCGCGCGACGGCTACTACGCCACGCGTCCGGACCTCGGAGCGGGCGGCGACTTCATCACCGCCCCGCTGGTCAGCCAGATGTTCGGCGAGTTGATCGGCCTATGGGCGATCGAGACCTGGACGCGCATGGGCCGTCCCTCGCCGTTCCGTCTGGTCGAGATGGGGCCGGGGGATGGAACGCTGATGAGCGACCTCCTTCGGGCCGGGCGACTCGCGCCCGACTTTCTCGCCGCCGCAGAGGTGTGGCTGGTCGAAGTGTCCGAACCTCTGAAAACCAAGCAGGTCACGCGGCTGGGCGAAGGCCCCCGCTGGGTCTCGCGCCTGGACGAGGTTCCGGGCGGCGCGCCGATGATCCTCGTCGCCAACGAACTGCTGGATTGCCTGCCCGCGCGTCAGTTCGTCCGCACCCGGACGGGCTGGGCCGAGCGGGTGATCGGACTGGACGCGGATGGCGCGCTGGCGTTCGGGTTGCGCGCTATAAACCCTCCCCCCAGAGGGGGAGGTGTCCGCGTAGCGGACGGAGGGGGAAGTCCCGTCGGCCACGCGCCTTCCCCCTCCGGTCCTTTGGATCACCTCCCCCGCTGGGGGGAGGATCTGGAAGCCGGTTGCGTCGTGGAATCCTCCCCCGCCCAGGCGGCGCTCGCCTCGGACATCGCCCATCGCCTGATCACCGACGGCGGCGCGGCGCTGCTGATCGACTATGGCCGCGCGGAGCCTGAGCCCGGCGACACGCTGCAGGCGATCCAGAACCACCGGAAGGTCGACCCGCTGGAAACGGCGGGCCTCGCGGACCTGACCGTCTGGGCGGACTTCCCGTCGGTGATCGCGGCGGCGCGCGAGACCGGGGCCAAGGCGGGTCCGATCCTGACGCAAGGCCAGTTTCTGCTGGCCCTCGGAATTCTGGAGCGCGCAGAGGCCCTGGCCGCGCGCCAGCCCGATCGCGTCGACGAGATCGCAAGACAGCTTGATCGCCTGGTCGGAGAGGCGCAGATGGGCGATCTGTTCAAGGTCGCGTGCCTTTGCGCGCCCGGCCTTTCGCCCCCCCTCTTCGAGGACGCGACATGAAGACGCCGACCCTGCCCACCGTCCAGTCGCCGCTGCTGTCCAGCCTGCCGGGCGTGCGCCACGCCTTCTTCACGCGCCAGGGCGGCGTGTCGAAGGGCATCTATGACAGCCTGAACGTCGGACGCGGCAGCAAGGACGAACCGGCCGATGTCGAGGAGAACCGCGCCCGGATCGCGCGCTGGTTCGGCGGCGGCCCTGAGGACCTCAACGTCTGCTATCAAATCCATTCGACCATCTCGATCGTCGCTGATGGCTCATGGGGCGAGGCGCGGCCCGAGGGCGACGCTGTGGTGTCCAAGACCCCCGGCGTGATCTGCGGGGCCATGGCGGCGGACTGCGCCCCCGTGCTGCTGGTCGATCCCGAGGCGCGGATCGTGGCCGCCGCCCATGCCGGCTGGCGCGGCGCGCTGGACGGCGTCGTGCAGTCGGCCGTGGACCGCATGGTCGAGCTGGGCGCCAGTCCCGCCAACATGACGGGCGTGGTCGGCCCCTGCATCGGCCCGAAGTCCTACGAGGTGGGTTTGGACTTCCTGCATCGCTTCGAGGCCGACTGCCCGGGCTCGGGCCGGTTCTTCAAGCGCGGCGCGAGCGAGGACAAGCGCTTCTTCGACCTGCCCGCCTTCGTGCTGGACCGCCTGGCGACCGCCGGCGTCGAACGCCGCGAGTGGGTCGGCCGCGACACCCGCGCCGAGGAGGAATGGTTCTTCTCGAACCGCCGCGCCTTCCTGAACAACGAGGGCGATTACGGCCGCCTGCTGTCGGCGATCATGCTCGAGGCGTGAGCCCCCGCCACCGTCCAGACCATGCTCCGGGTACGGAAACGAAAAAGTCTCGCCGTTAACACTTGTGTCCGGGGCTTCGCCTGCTAGAAGGCCCGCCAACGGCGACCCCCACACCCGAGATCATCATGAAGCTGCTGTCCGGCAACTCCAACCGCCCGCTGTCCCAGGCGATCGCGGAATATCTCGACATGCCGCTGACCCGCGCCCAGGTGCGCCGGTTCGCCGACCTCGAGGTGTTCGTCACCATCGACGAGAACGTGCGGGGCGAAGACGTCTTCGTCATCCAGTCGACCAGCTATCCGGCCAACGACAACCTGATGGAGCTCTTGATCTGCATTGACGCCCTCAAGCGCGCGTCGGGCAAGCGGATCACGGCCGTGCTGCCCTATTTCGGCTACGCCCGCCAGGACCGGAAGACCGGCGGCCGCACGCCGATCTCGGCCAAGCTGGTGGCCAACCTGATCACCCGCTCGGGCGCCGACCGGGTCCTGACGATGGACCTTCACGCCGGCCAGATCCAAGGCTTCTTCGACATCCCGACCGACAACCTCCTGCCCTCGCGCCTGATGGCCGAGGACATCCGTCGTCACTATCCGATGGGCGATGATCTGATGGTCGTCTCGCCCGACGTCGGCGGCGTGGTGCGCGCGCGCGCCTTGGCCAAGCGCCTGGACGACGCGGACCTCGCCATCGTCGACAAGCGCCGTTCGGGTCCGGGACAGTCGGAAGTCATGAACATCATCGGCGACGTCAAGGATCGCCGCTGCATCCTTTTCGACGACATCGCCGACTCGGCCGGCACCCTGTGCAACGCCGCCCAGGCCCTGATGGCCCACGGCGCCAAGTCGGTCAGCGCCTATATCACCCATGGCGTGCTCTCGGGCGCGGCGGCGGATCGTGTGGCCAATTCGGTCCTGACCGAGCTGGTTGTCACCGACTCCATCGAGGCCTCGGACCAGGCCAAGGCGTGTCCGAAGATTCGCTATGTCTCGTGCGCCCCGCTGATCGGCGAGGCCATCCGCCGGATCGCCAACGAAGAGTCTGTGTCGAAGCTGTTCGACTGAGCGGCGGCCGACGCCATTCGTTACCGGCCACGCCGCGCTCCTCCAGGGCGTTGCGCGCCCGGAGGCCCATTAAGGTTATTTTTCGCGTGAAGCGGCGCGTTCCATGAGGAATTCGCCTCTCGCACGGTCACGCTTGTAAAAGCTTGGTTAACGGGGCGACAGTCACAATGTCGCCTGCCCGGGCTGCTATGTGCGCCACTAAAGTCTTATGGGGAAATTCGGATAATGCGTTTCTTCTCGCGTACGCGGGTCGTGCTGACGACGACCGCCGTGGCGCTGGCCGCTATGGTCGCGGCCTGTAGCTCTCCGCCTCCCCCGCCCCCTCCGCCCGTCGTCCAGGCCCCGCCGCCGCCGCCGCCGATCACCCTGTCGGCCAGCGTCGTCGAGCGCGCCAGCGCCTTCCGGGGCTATATGGCGCGCGCCAGCCAGGTTTCGCCCACCTTCCAGAACGGCGAGCAGATTCAGGCTTCGCTGAAGGTCGGCGCGGCTTATGAGACCAAGTCGTTCATGAACGGCGCGGTCGCCTATGCCGCCGTGCTCGCCCTACAGGACCCCACCTTCGTCGCCTCGGTGCGAGAGATTGCGGCCAATCCGGCTCAGCGCCAGGAGATGGTCAACAACCTCTTCTCCAACCCGTCCTACGCCACCGTGTTCAAGGGCAGCGACAGCGCTGCAGGCCTGATCATCGACACCATCGGCGGCGACGGCTTGAAGCTGTTCATGGCCGGCAAGGCCGTCAAGCAGGCCGCCTATGACGTTCAGAAGTCCACCTGGTCCAAGAGCGCTGTCGTGGACCGCGACGGCCGCCTGGCGTCCGCCAAGTCGCTGTCGACGAGCCCCGCGCTGGCCGAAAGCGCTGATGTCGCCGTCCTGCAGCAAGCCTCGATCGGCGGGCAGTCGCTGGGCCTGACCCCGCGCGCCGCCGAGGCGCCTTACTCGCCCGTGGTGATCCGGGGCCTTGCGGTCGCCGCCCTCGCCGCGCTCGGCGCCGCCGGCGACGAGAACCTGGCCTCGATCGACGCCCTCAGCCTCGATCCGGCCACCAACAGCTGCCTGAGCATGGCCAAGCTGAACCTCTACCAGTGCCTGGCCGTGTCGAAGCCGCATTACGAGGACATCTTCTGCCTGGGTCAGCACATCCTGATCGACACCGGCGCCTGCGTGATCAAGGCGGCCGGCGCCACCGTGCCGCCGGAGCCGCCCAAGGTTCTGCCGGTCAAGGAATCGATCGCGACCAAGGGGGCCGGCTCCAACTCGCGCAAGGCCAAGGCCGCCGCCAAGAAGCCGGCCAAGAAGGGCTGATCTTCCGCGCTTTCCATCACCAGGGGCCGGGCGTTGCGTCGCCCGGCCCTTTTGTGTATGTAGCGCGACCCCAAAACGACCGGGCGAGCGTGGCGATCCAGCCATAGGCGCTCTGGTCCCAGAAGAGAGCATCCGGCTCTCTAGAAAGAACGCCACCATGGCCGAGATCATTCTGAACGTTGAAATCCGCGACGGCGCCGGCACCGGCAACGCGCGCGCCACCCGCCGCGCCGGCAAGGTCCCGGGCGTCCTGTACGGCGGCGGCAAGGCTCCGGTGAACATCGCCGTGAAGGCCAACGAATTCCGCAAGTCGCTGTACACCGGCAAGCTGCTGGGCCACCTGGTCACCCTGCAGTACGGCGAAGAAAAGCAGTCGGTCATCGCCAAGGCCGTGCAGTTCCACCCCGTCACCGACGAGCCGGTCCACTTCGACCTGTACCGCGTCGACGAGCACCAGCTGATCAAGATCGAAGTGCCGGTGCACTTCAAGAACCAGGAAACCTCGCCGGGCCTAAAGAAGGGCGGCACCCTGGAAGTGATCCGTCACACCGTCGAGCTGGCCTGCCCGGCCGACAAGATTCCGGAAGAGCTGGTCATCGACCTGGCCAAGCACGACCTGGGCGACGTCATCCGCATCTCGGAAGTGAAGCTGCCGGAAGGCGTGAAGCCGGCCATGGACCGCGACTTCGTGATCGCCAACCTGAAGGCCTCGGCCTCGGCCCAGTCGGACGCCGGCGACACCACCGTCGCTTAAGTCTCTCGGTCGTCGGATCGAAGCGCATTAGAGACGGGCGGGCCTTCGGGTCCGCCCGTTTTTCTTTGAGGCCGTGCGTCCTTCGAGGCCCGCTGCGCGGGTGCCTCAGGATGAGGGCCCCTTGCATATTGAATTCCTCATCCTGAGGTGCGAGGCGAAGCCGAGCCTCGAAGAACGCAAGGCCTCACCGCCTACAAGGAACAGACATGCTGATCCTCGCCGGCCTGGGCAATCCCGAGCCCAAGTACGAGAAGAACCGCCACAATGTCGGCTTCATGGCCGTCGACGCCCTGGCTCGCAAATGGGGCACGGCGCCCTGGCGCGCGCGCTTCCAGGGTCTGGCCTGCGAAGGGCAGGTCTCGACGCCGGACGGGCCGGTCAAGCTGCTGCTGCTGAAGCCCAAAACTTACTACAATGAGAGCGGCCG
This sequence comes from Caulobacter sp. BE264, assembly GCF_031457805.1. Taxonomy (NCBI): domain Bacteria; kingdom Pseudomonadati; phylum Pseudomonadota; class Alphaproteobacteria; order Caulobacterales; family Caulobacteraceae; genus Caulobacter; species Caulobacter sp. BE264. The sequence continues at coordinate 146,614 of NZ_JAVDXI010000005.1, forward strand.
CGCGGTGGGCGAGGCGATGAAGTTCTTCAAGCTGACGCCGGCTGACGTGGTCGTGTTTCACGACGAGATCGACATGGCGCCGGGCCGTTTCCGAATGAAGTCCGGCGGCGGAGCGGCCGGCAACAATGGCATCCGCTCGGTGACCAGCCAGGTCGGCGACGCCTTCCGGCGCGGCCGCATCGGCGTGGGCCATCCAGGTCACAAGGACGCGGTGATGCATTATGTGCTCGGCGACTTCCATAAGGTCGAGCACCAGTGGCTGGACCCGATGCTGGACGCCATCGCCGACGCCCTGCCCTTCGCCGCCTTCGGCGACGACGAGCGTTACCAGGCCGAGGTCATGCGCCTGGCGCCCGCGCCCAAGGCGGACCCGCGCAAGCCCGCCTAGAGCCTTCCCGCTCCGCCAAGGCGTCCCCATCTAGACCGGAGCGGCGGTTCGGCCGCCTGCTTGACGACTTCCAGCCTGCGAAGGAAACACCCAGCCATGTTCTCGCTTCCTTTGCCGCTGCTGGGCCTGTCGCTGCTGTTCTCGATCGCGCTATGCGTCCACGTCGTCCGGACCCATCGCGAGATGTACTGGCTCTGGATCATCCTGCTGTTCCAGCCGGTTGGAGGCGTCGTCTATCTGGCCGCCGTGATCCTGCCTGAGCTGCTGGGCGGACGCGCCGCGCAGAAGGTCGGCGCCGCCGCGCGCCAGGCGCTGGATCCGCAACGCGAGTACCGCGAGGCCGCCAAGGCCGTGGACGACGCGCCGACCGTCGCCAACCGCGTTCGCCTGGCCTTGGCCGCAACGGAGCTGGGCAAGCATGCGGAGGCCGAGCGCCTTTACGCTGACAGCCTTACGGGCCTCTACGCCGACGATCCGCAACTGCTGCTGGGTCGCGCCAACGCTCTCATCGAACTGGACCGGCCGGCCGAGGCCCTGCCGCTGCTCGAAAAGCTGGGTGAAACCCCGACCGCCGGCCGCACGCCGCACACGATGCTGGCGCTGGGCCGCGTCTACCAGGCGCTGGGCCGCGACGAGCAGGCCGAGACGGCGCTCCGCTGGGCCGCAGACCACTATCCCGGCTTCGAAGGCGTCGCGCGCTACACGGCCTTCCTGGCGCGTCAGGGCCGACAAGACGAAGCGCGCGCGCAACTCGCCGAGATCGACAAGCGCCTGACCAAAACCCACGCCCACTTCCGCAAGGAAGCCAAGACCTGGCGTGACTTCGCGGCGCAGGCGGTGGGTTAGATCGGCCGTCCCCGCCCAAAGCGTGAGGCTGAAAGTGGGAACCGGTTTCGGCCTCACGCTCTAAGCATATGATTTAGAGCCCTTTTAACGCCCGAAATCGATTCCGTTTTCGGGCTAAAGGCTCTAGGCCGTCGCCTCAGAATTTTCCCCGCTGAAAGTCCTCGAACGCCTGAACCAGCCCCTCGCGCGTGTCCATCACGAAGGGCCCGTGCCAGAACACTGGCTCGCCGATCGGACGACCGGCCAGCAACAGGACGCGGGCGTCGGTGACGGCCTCCACGCGCACCGTGTCGCCGCGCCCCAGGAACACGCCCGACAAGGCGCCGACGGTGTCATGGGCCACACGCACCTGGCCTTCATAGACCGCCAGCATGGCGTTGCGATCATCGCCGACCGGCTCCTCGAAGACGGCACCGGCGGGCAGCACGACGTCGAAATACAGCGCGTCCACCGCGCCACCGCCGATCGGACCGGCCGTGCCGGCTTCCGTCGCGCCGGAGATCACCTTGACGGTCACCTCGCCGTCGCGGGTTTCAACCGGAATGCTGTCGGCCTCGAACTCCTGGTAGCCGGGGGCGCTCATCTTCAGCTTGGCTGGCAGATTCACCCAAAGCTGAAAGCCGCGCATGCGGCCCGCGTCCTGCTCGGGCATCTCGGAGTGGACGATGCCCTTGCCGGCCCGCATCCACTGGATCCCGCCCGGCCCGATCACGCCCTCGCGGCCGGTGTTGTCCTTGTGACGCATCCGACCTTCCAGCATGTAGGTCACGGTCTCGAAGCCGCGATGCGGATGGTCGGGGAAGCCGCCCAAGTAGTCGGACGCTTGGTCGTTGTCGAAGCAGTCCAGCATCAGGAACGGATCGAACATCTGAGCTTCCGGGGTGCCAAGCATCCGGGTCAGGCGCACGCCGGCCCCGTCTGAAGTGGGCTGGCCTTTGACGATCTTCAGGACCGGACGAACGGGCATGACGGGCTCCTTGCTCGGCGATTGATATCAGATCGTGTTGCGGTTCGCGCAAGGGGCGCGGTCGCCTTTCGCGGCCATCCGTGCTAAGCGCGCGCCCAACGAAATTCACGAGAGTTCCATGGCCCTGAAAGTCGCCATCGTCGGCCTGCCCAATGTCGGCAAGTCCACCCTGTTCAACGCCCTGACCCAGACGGCGTCGGCCCAGGCCGCCAACTATCCATTCTGCACGATCGAGCCCAACACTGGCGACGTCGCCGTGCCCGAGCCGCGCCTCAACGCTCTGGCCAAGATCGCCGGGTCGAAGGAGATCATCCCCGCCCGGATCAACTTCGTCGACGTCGCGGGCCTGGTGCGCGGCGCGTCCAAGGGCGAGGGCCTGGGCAACCAGTTCCTGGCCAATATCCGCGACTGCGACGCCGTGGCCTTCGTGGCCCGCTGCTTCGAGGACAGCGACATCACCCACGTCGAGGGTCGTATCGACCCGATCAGCGATCTTGAGATCATCGAGATGGAGCTGATGCTGGCCGACCTGGAGAGCCTGGAAAAGCGTCTGCCCAACGTCGAGAAGCGCGCCAAGAGCGGCGGCGACAAGGACATGATCCAGACCCTGCGCCTGATCAATCTGGCGCTGGAGCAGCTGCGCGCCGGCCGTCCGGCCCGCGCCGCCCAGATCGACAAGGAAGACGCCAAGGCCTGGGCCATGCTGCAGCTGCTGACCTCGCTGCCGGCCCTCTATGTCTGCAACGTCGAGGAAGCCAGCGCCGACAAGGGCAACAAGTTCTCGGACCTGGTGGCCGAACGCGCCGCCCGCGACAACGCCAAGAGCGTGGTCATCTCGGCCCAGATCGAGAGCGAGATCGCCCTGCTGGACGAGGAAGAACGCGCCGAGTTCCTCGAGACCCTGGGCCTGGCCGAGCCGGGTCTCAACCGCCTGATCCGCGAGGCCTACAGCCTGCTGGGCCTGCAGACCTATTTCACGGTCGGCCCCAAGGAAGCGCGCGCCTGGACGATCCCCGTGGGCGCCACCGGCCCGCAGGCGGCAGGCGTCATCCACACAGACTTCGAGAAGGGCTTCATCCGCGCCGAGACCATCGCCTTCGACGACTACGTCAAGCTGGGCGGCGAGAACGGGGCCAAGGAAGCCGGCAAGATGCGGTCGGAAGGCAAGGAATACGTCGTCAAGGACGGCGACGTGATGCACTTCCGCTTCAACGTCTAAGCAACCAGAATACCAACGGCCGGAGCGGAGACGCCCCGGCCGTTTCTCATTGGGGAGTAAGCTTGTGGCCAAGACCATCACCCTGACCGCCACGCATGACGGCTTTGCATTCACCGCCCTGCACGCCGAACCGGAGGGCGCGCGCAAAGGCGGCGTGATCGTCATCCAGGAGATCTTCGGTCTGGACCAGTACGTCCACGAGGACGTCGCCCGGTGGGCCGCGCGCGGCTTCGAAGTGATCGCGCCGTCGATGTTTGACCGGCAGGAGAAGGGCTTCACCGCGCTTCACGATCCGGCGGGCTTCGAGAACGGCGTCAAGCACGCCCTGGCCAACGGCCCCGACAACGCCATGGGCGACATCCAGGCCTGTGTCGACTTCCTGAGGGAACGGGGACCGGTCTTCGTGGTTGGCTATTGCTATGGCGGGACCATGACCTGGCTGGCGGCCTCGCGCTGCGAGGGGATCGCGGCCGGTTCGAGCTACTATGGCGGCCAGGTCGCCGGCATGGCCAAGTTCGCGCTGAAAGCGCCGGTGATCGTCCACCTGGGGCGCAAGGACCCGCACATACCGGCCGACGACGTGAAGGCGGCGGTCCAAGCGGCCCACCCGGACGTTCCCGTCTATATCTACGAGGCCAGCGGCCACGGCTTCAACAATGACGGCCGCCCGGATTCCGACCCTGCTGACGCCGAATTAGCCCGTCAGCGCACCGTGGATTTCTTCGCCAAGCACGGAACGGCGTAGTGGGCGAGCGGATCGCCCTCGCCACGCTGGACGGCGCGCCCTTCGCCGCCTACCACGCCCCGCCCCTGGAGGCTCGGCGTGGCGGGATCGTCGTGCTGCACGCCATCTGGGGCGTGACGCCGCATCTGCGCCAGCTGGCCGACAGTCTGGCCGAGCAGGGCTATGAGGTCATCCTCCCCAGCCTGATGGACGCTGCGGACGCTGCGTTCCCGAGCGAGGACACCACACCGACGATCCTTGAGGCGCGGATGGCCATGGGTGAGCGGACCGGATGGGGCGCGAGCATCCTGCCCCGGGTCCAGGCCTGCATCGACGCCCTGGAAGGGCCGGTCTACGCCATGGGCTTCTGCTATGGCGGGACCACGGCGTGGCTGGCCGCTTCCCGCTGCGAAGGTCTCTCGGCCGTCTCGGCCTTCTACGGCGGCGATATCGCGGCCTATCGCGACGAGGCTCCCAGGGTCCCGACGATCCTGCATTTTGGCAAAGCGGACACGATGATCCCGCTCGCCGACGTCGAGGCGATCCGCGAACGTCATCCGGAACTGCCGATCTATCTCTACGATGCCGGTCACGCCTTTGTGGCCCCCAACGGTCATCATCCCGATAGCGCACGCCTGTCACTGCTGCGCACCCTGCAACTGTTCCAACGGTCCGGCGGGACCAAGGCCGAGACTTGACCATGATCCGACAACTCAGCGCGCTGACCCTCGCCTTGTTGCTGGCCGCAGGCCCTACCCTGGCCCAGACGGTCGTCATCGTCCGGCATGGCGAGAAGGCCTTCCCGGACGGGGATCCCGACCTGTCTGACGCCGGACAGGCGCGCGCCCGGGCGCTAGCGGCGGCGCTCTCCAACGCCAAGGTCACGATGGTCCTCGCGACACCGCTGAAGCGCACGCAGCAGACCGCTCAGCCGACCGCCGATGCGGCCGGTGTGAAGATCCAGACGATCGCTCTGGAGGGTGGTGTTCCCGCCCACGCCCAGCGGGTCGCGGCGGCCGCTCGGACCGCGCCCGAAGACGGCACGGTGCTGGTCGTCGGCCATAGCAACACCATCGGCGAGATCGCGCGGGCTCTGGGCGACGCCGCGCCAGGCCCGGTCACCGACTGCGACTATGATCAGATGACAATTGTCTCCCTCAGCACGCCGTCCAGCCGCGCGATCCACGCGCGCTATGGCGCCGCGACCCAGGCCTGCCCCGGGGACTGATCACGCGAGCCTTGAACGCAGCGCCCATCGCGCGAAGGCCAAGGCTGAGCTACGCTCGCCCCATGCGTGCCCGCCTCGCCGTTTTGGTGCTCTGCTTCGCCGCGCCTTTTGGCGTCACCAGTCGCGCTTGGGCAGGCCAGACCCACTGCTGGTTCGAGAACGGCGCCGTTGTCGCGCCAGCCGCCATCGCGGACATGGCCGGCGACTTTGTGATCGATCTCTCAGCCCCGCGGACCCTGCTCCATAACACCAAGGCCCAGATGGCCGGGATCACCACTGAGGTCCTGGCCCTTCCCGTCGAGGTCGCAGGGCTGAAGGTTCCGGCGGTTTCCGTGACCGTCGCCGATCTCGACGACCGCGGCGCCGGCTTTGTGGCGCCGATTGCGGGCGTGATTGGCATGGATGTATTGGCCGGCCATAGCGTCGAGATCGACTTCGCCGCATGCCGTCTGCTCATTGATGAGCCATGGCGCGCGCGACGGCAGGTGGTGTTGCCTGTGGAGGTGGTTGAGGGGCTGCCGACCATCACCGCCGCGGTCAGTGATGGCCCGAGGGCGCTCCAAGGCGCTTTCGCCATCGATACGGCGTCTCGGGCCATGGCGCGGCTCTCCGTGCGGGACGCCACGACGACGGGTCCGCTGGCGCCGAGCGCTCGGCACAAGGCTCCCGCCCGCCTCAGAGCCCTGTCGATCGCCGGCGTGCTGGCCGAGAACGTTCCGGCCACCCTTGCGGACGATCTGCCTGAGGGCGTCACCGGGACGTTAGGCACCGGTCTGTGGGCGCGTCATCGGCTACGGTTGGCGGCGGACGCCCGGACCCTTGCAATCGCGCCCTAAACCAAGATCAGCCGTCTAAATGAAAAAGGCCCGGTGTCGCCACCGGGCCCTTCCAATCTTGGGAAGACGCTAGCCGCTTAGTGCGACTCGTTGCGCCAGACCCGCTTGTAGCTGGCATAGAGCAGACCGCTCAGCAGCAGGAGGTAGATCATCACGGCGAAGCCGGTCTGCTTGCGCTCTTCCAGCTTGGGCTCGGCGGCCCACATCAGGAAGGCCGCAACGTCCTTGGACTGCTGGTCGAGGGTCGACTTCGTGCCGTCGTCAAACGTCACTTGGCCGTCCTTGAGCGGCTGGGCCATGGCGATGAAGCCGCCGGGCGGAACATGCTCGTGCGAACCCGACCAGTAGGCCGTCAGATCGCCGGCCATGTAGGGGTTGTAGTGCTGCCCCGGACCGATCTTCAGGCCGGCCGGCGGGTTCACGTAGCCCGTCAGCAGCGAGTAGATGTAGTCCGGACCGTTCGCACGGGCCTTGGCCAGCAGCGACATATCCGGCGGCAGGGCGCCGCCGTTGGCGCCGCGAGCGGCCACTTCGTTGGCGAAGGGCGCCGGGAAGTGGTCGGCGCTGGTCGCCGGACGCTTGATCGGATCGCCGGTTTCGGAGTCGATGTCGGCGACCTCGTACTCCTTGGCGATCGCCTTGACCCACGGGTTGTCGTTCGGGTTCTTGTACTTCTCGTTATAGAACGGACCGCCCTTGTCGCCCAGGTTGCGGAAGCTGACCAGCTTCATCGAGTGGCACGACGCACAGACCTCGCGATAGACCTTGTAGCCGCGCTGCAGCTGGGCCTGATCGAACTTGCCGAACGGACCTTCGAACGACCACTTGACGTCCTTGGGCGGCAGCGGGTGACCGGCGGCGAGCGCCTGGCCGGCGAAGGCCAGACCCGCAACGGCTGCGATGATGGAGAGTTTGCGCAGCATCGGGATCAGCCCTTCTTCTCGGTCAGCGCCGGCGACGCGATCGATTCCGGCACGGGCAGCGGCTTTTCCTTCAGGCCCAGGATCGGGAGGATCAAGAGGAAGAAGGCGAAGTAGTAAAGCGAGGCCACGCGGCTGAGCCACACGAAGCTGTTCAGGTCAGCGTCGATCAGCTTGAACGTGGTCAGGTGCGGGATCACCTTGTCGTCCGGCAGCTTGGCGCCGCAGAGGCCCAGGATGCAGCACGCCACCACGAAGATCATGAAATAGACCTTGGCGGTCGGGCGATAGCGCATCGAGCGCACCTTCGACGTATCCAGCCACGGCAGGGCGAACAGGCAGGCGATGGCGCCGAACATGGCCAGGACGCCCATCAGCTTGTCCGGCACGGCGCGCAGGATCGCGTAGAACGGCAGGAAGTACCATTCCGGAACGATGTGCGCCGGCGTCACCAGCGGGTTGGCCTCGATGTAGTTGTCGGGGTGGCCCAGGGCGTTCGGCATGTAGAAGATGAAGAAGGCGAAGAGAATCAGGAAGACGCTCATCGCGAAACCGTCCTTCACCGTCGCGTACGGCGTGAAGGGCACGGTGTCGGCCTTCGACTTCGGCTCGACGCCGGTCGGGTTGTTCTGGCCCACCACGTGCAGCGCCCAGATGTGCAGGATCACGACGCCCGCGATCATGAAGGGCAGCAGGTAGTGCAGCGAGAAGAAGCGGTTCAGCGTGGCGTTGTCGACCGCGAAGCCGCCCCACAGCCAGGTGGTGATGCTCTCGCCGACGATCGGCAGGGCGCCGAACAGGTTGGTGATCACGACGGCGCCGTGGAACGACATCTGACCCCAGGGCAGGACGTAGCCCATGAAGGCCGTGGCCATCATCAGGAGGTAGATCACGCAGCCCAGCAGCCACAGCACTTCACGCGGCGCCTTGTATGAGCCGTAGTAGAGACCGCGCATCATGTGGATGTAGACGGCGATGAAGAACATCGACGCGCCGTTGGAGTGCATATAGCGGATCAGCCAGCCGTAGTTCACGTCGCGCATGATGTGCTCGACCGACGCGAACGCGCCCGAGGCGCTGGGCGTGTAGTGCATCACCAGGATGATGCCGGTGATCAACTGCGAGGCCAGGCACAGCGACAGGATGCCGCCGAAGGTCCACCAGTAGTTCAGGTTCCGCGGGGTGGGGTAATCGACGAACGAGTCGTAGCCCAGGCGGATAATCGGCAGACGGGCGTCGAGCCAGCGCTCGAAACCGGTCTTGGGTTGGTAGGTCGAATGTCCGCTCATCTGGATTAACCGATCTTGACCTTGGTGTCGGACAGGAACTCGTACTCCGGCACCGCCAGGTTCAGCGGCGCGGGGCCCTTACGAATGCGGCCCGAGGTGTCGTAGTGCGACCCGTGGCAGGGGCAGAACCAGCCGCCGAAGTCACCGCCGCCGAACGTCGGCACGCAGCCGAGGTGCGTGCACGAACCGATCAGAACGAGCCATTGGGCCTTGCCCGGCTTCACGCGGTCAGCGTCCTTTTGCGGGTCCTTCATCGACACGCTGTCGTCGGCGACGGCCTTGCTGATCTCGCCCTTGGTGCGGTTGCGCACGAAGAGCGGCTTGCCGCGCCACTTCAGCGTGACCTGCTGGCCTTCCGGCACCTTGGTCAGGTCGAACTCGGTCGAGGCCATGGCCAGCGTGTCCGCCGACGGGTTCATCTGGTCGATGAACGGCCAAGCCAGGCTCGCCGCGCCGCCAGCAGCAGCGGCGATCGCGGCGATATGAATGAAGTCGCGCCGGGAGGGATCGCCCCCGTGTTCCGGCTCGGTCGTTGCGCCCACGGCGGTGTCGGCCACCTTAAGTCACCCTTTGGTTCCGCCAGGCCGCGGGAGCGACCGGCTTGGAGACGCGCCTTTCGGCGCCATATCTTGCTCGACCCGCAAGCGGATCTCCGCCACAAGGCAGCGGTCAAATCGTCCTATCGGACGCGCGGGCGAAGTCCGCAAGTCCTTTCGATTCGTGGCAAAGCCCCTGCTGCCCTTGTGGTTGGTTCGCTTATTATGCGCATCGCACTTTTTCAACCAGGCATTCCCCAAAACGTAGGGGCCTGCATCCGCCTCACGGCCTGTTTTGGCCTCGGCCTCGACGTCATCGAGCCCTGTAGTTTTCCCTTGAACGACAAGAGCTTGAAACGCGCCGCCCTGGACTATGGCCCTTTGTCGCACCTGACCCGGCACGACAGCTGGGAGACATTCCTTAAGGCGCCGGAACGCGTTGACGGACGTCTTCTGCTGTTCACGACCAAGGGCGCGACGCCGTTGCACGACTTTTCATTCGAACACGGAGACACCCTGCTGTTCGGCAACGAGAGCCGCGGCGCGCCGGACGAGGTTCATGCGGCCGCTCACGGTCGAATCGTCATTCCGATCCGCGCGGAGGCGCGCTCGATGAACTTGGCGACGACAGCGGCGATGGCCTTGGGTGAAGCCTTGCGTCAGACCGGCGGCTTCCCCGCAGCGGGTTAGCTGTCGCCGAAATCCACGTCTCTGCGCGCGGCCACGATTGTGACGATGAAGCCGGCCAGCACGTCCAGCAGCACCATCAGCGTGATCAGGAAGAAGGTGGAGGTCGCAAAAGCCGGGGCGAGCAGAAACTCGACCAGGCACAGGATGAACAGCACCATCGACAGCGAGTGGTTGATGATCGCGATCTTGCGGCTGGTCGTCGACTTCAGAAGCTCCACAAAGAGCACGACGAGGGAAGCCGCCATCAACAGATCGCCCAGACTGACGGCCCAGTCGGTGCGGGAGGTCATATGGATGGTGAAAAGCGTCTCGGTCATGCGAACCGAGGCGTCCGTGGCCTTGAAGCCTCCGGTCAGCGTCAGGGCGACCAGATTGTAGACAATCACCGGCAAGGCCAGCAGCGGAACGGCCGCGAACATCGAGCTTCCCCCTCCAGCGCCCACCATGCGTGTGGGAGCCATGGTTAAGGCCTAGCCGGAATTTGCGCTTCGGTGAAGTCGGCTCGCCTAGCCCGAGACTAGGCCTCGTCCACACCTTGAGGATTACGCGCCCGCGACTGCAGCCACATCACCCCCAGCAGGTCAGAGACCGACGCCTTGAGGCGGCCGAAGTTGGTGTACTTCGACACGCCGCTCTCGCGATGCCGGTGATTGACCGGCTGGAACGCCACCTCATAGCCCTCGCGCAGCATCAGCGCCGGGATGTAGCGGTGGATGTGATCGAAGTACGGCAGGCGCAGAAAGGCCTCGCGCCGGAAGGCCTTCAGCCCGCAACCGGTGTCGTTGGCGGTGTCCTTCAAGAGCCGCTTGCGGACCCCGTTGCCGAACTTCGAAGCAAAGCGCTTGGCGTTGCTGTCCTGGCGCTTGACGCGTTCGCCGCCAACCAAGGCGAGCGTCTCGGGACCGGCCGCCAGGGCCTTGGCCAGGCGCGGGGCGTCGGCGGGGTCGTTTTGGCCGTCGCCGTCCAGGGTGACGATGATCGGACCGCGCGCGGCGAGGATCCCGCTGCGCACAGCGCGGCTTTGACCCGAATTCTTGCGATGCCCCAAAACCCGAAGCTGGGGAATTTCAGCCTTCAGCGCGATCAGCCGCGCCTTGGTGTCGTCGCGACTGGCGTCATCGACAAAGATCATCTCATAGGCTTCGCCGGCGAAGGCGGCCGCGATCTCTCGGGCCAGCTTCGGCGCGGCCTCGCCCTCGTCGAAGACAGGCACGACGACGGAATAATCGGGTGTGGCGGCGCGGGCGGCGTTCATCGCCCTCTAATACCGGAAAAATTTCCCCACGAAAGGATCGTGCTAAAGCAGGCGGTATGACGCTTGAATCTCGCCTCGACGACTGGAGCCGCGGGTGGCGCGCGCCGCTGTTCGCCGCGCTGGTCGCCCTGATCGCCGGCCTGCCTGGTCTGCTGGCCATGCCGCCGCTGGACCGCGATGAGTCGCGCTTCGCCCAGGCCACCTCCCAGATGCTGGAGACCGGCGACTATGTGGTCATCAAGTTCCAGGACCAGCCGCGCTTCAAGAAGCCCGTCGGCATCCACTGGATGCAGGCGCTGAGCGTCAAGGCGCTGTCCGACGCCGAGGCGCGCCAGATCTGGGCCTATCGCATTCCCTCGCTGCTGGGCGCCATGCTGGCGGCGGCGGCCTGCGCCTGGGGCGCGGCGGCCCTGTTCGACCCGCGCACAGGCCTGCTGGCCGGATCTATCCTGGGGGCGACCTTCCTGCTGTCGTCCGAGGCGTTCATCGCCAAGACCGACGCGGCGTTGTGCGGCACGACCACCCTGGCCATGGCGGCCCTGGCGCGGGTCTACATGGCGCATCGCAGAGGCGAGCCTTCGAGCAAAGGGACCAAGCTCGCCTTCTGGCTGGGCCTGTCCCTGGCCGCGTTGATCAAGGGGCCCGTGGGCCTGCTGGTGGCGATCTTCGCCCTCGTCACCCTGGCGGTCTGGGACCGAAAGGCCGGCTGGATGAAAGGCCTGGGCTGGACCTGGGGCCTGATCCTGTTCGCCGCGATCACTCTGCCCTGGGCGATGATGATCACCGTGGCCACCGACGGCGCCTTCTGGGGCGCGGCGGTCGGCGCGGACCTGGCCCCCAAGCTGGCCGGCGGCCAGGAAGGCCACTCCGGTCCTTTCGGCTATCATACGCTGTTGGCGCCGCTGCTGTCGTTCCCCGCCACCCTGCTATTGCCCGCGGCCCTGGTCGTCGGCTGGACCAAGCGTGACGAGCCCGGCGTGCGCTTCGCGCTTTGCTGGCTGATCCCGACCTGGCTGATGTTCGAGCTTCTGCCGACCAAGCTGGTTCACTACGAGCTCCCGGCCTATGGCGCCTTGGCCATGCTGATGGCCGCCGCCGTGCGCGAGCCGATCGGCCAGCGGTCACGCTGGATCGGCGGCGCGCTGTCGGTGCTGATGGGCGCGGCCCTGGCGGCTGTGGCGATCTACGGCCAGACCGCCTTTGGCGCGGCAAGCGATCTTGTCTGGACCATCCTGGCCACCCTGCTCGCCCTGGGCGCGGGCGTCGCCGGCGCAGCGCTGCTACTTCTTCATCAGTCCGCGCGAGCGCTGGTCACCGCCGGAGCCCTCGGCGTAGCCGCCCATATCGCTCTGACCGCCGGCCTGATCCCCCGCTTGGAGCCGCTTTTCTTGTCGCGGGATCTGGCCCGGACCCTGGACGCCGCCCGCCTGTCGCCGCAGTCGGGCGCGCCGGGTCCGGTGGCGGTGACTGGCTACGCCGAGCCGAGCCTGATCTTCAAACTTGGTACGACGACCCAACTGACAGACGGGGCGGGCGCGGCTCGGGCGATCTCCGAGGGCCGTCCGGCCATCGTCGAGGCGCGGGAGGAAAAGCTTTTCCAAACAGCCTTGAAGGCGCTCGGCTTGACGGCCCGGCCCGCCGCCGTGGTCGAAGGCTTGAATTATTCCGACGGCGACGAAGAGCGCCTGACCGTCTATCGCGGCGAACCGATCGCCCCCCAGGAGGCCCAGCCATGAGCCGCTTCATCCAGATCGTCGAGGTCGGGCCGCGCGACGGGCTGCAGAACGAGAAGACCGTACTGAGCGTCCCGGAAAAGCTGGATCTGATCGCCAGGCTGGAGGCCGCCGGCGCTCGTCGCACCGAGGTCGTGTCGTTCGTGAACCCCAGCCGCGTGCCGCAAATGGCCGGGGCTGAAGAGATCATGGCCGCCCTGCCCGCCGATCTCGTCCATTCGCGGATCGGCCTGGTCCTGAACATGCGGGGCTGGGAGCGATGCGTGTCGACCGGCTGCGACGAAGCCAATGTCGTGGTCTGCGCCTCGGACGGCTTCGCCACCCGCAACCAGGGCTCGACGACGCGCCAGCAAGTCGAGACCCTGGCGGCCATCGTCGAGCGCCAGGCCAGCGAAGGCGGCCCCCCGATCACCGCCACCATCTCGGTGGCGTTCGGCTGTCCGTTCGACGGCGAGGTTTCCGAGGACCAGGTGGTGGCCATCGTGCGTGAGGCCGCCGCGCTGGGTGTGCCCGAGATCGCCATCGCCGACACCATCGGCGTGGCCGAGCCCTGGACCGTCCGCAAAAGGATCGAGGCCGCCCGCGCCGCCGCGCCGAACGCTCGACTGCGCATGCATTTCCACGACACCCGCAACACGGGCCTGGCCAACGCCTTCGCCAGCGTCGAGGCGGGCGTGGACGTGCTGGACGCTTCGGTTGGAGGCTTGGGCGGCTGTCCGTTCGCCCCGGCCGCCACCGGCAATATCGGCACCGAGGATCTGGTCTACATGCTGGAACGCGCCGGTTTCGAGACCGGTTACGATCTGGCGGCGCTGATCGCGATTGGCCGCGACATCAGCGCGCGCCTCGGCAAGGCCCCCGCCTCTTCCCTGGCCCGCGCCGGAGGATTTCCCGCATGAAGCGCCTGACAGCTCTGCTCGCCCTGGGCCTCTCCGCCTGCGTCGCCGCGCCCGTGGCCGACGCAGGACCCGCGCGCTGCGACGTCACGATCCGGTTTGGCAGCTACGGCGCTGGGATCGACCGCGCGCTCGCCGACCAGGTCGCGGCCGCCGTGAAGTCCGACCGGGCGATCGCTCGCTCCGAACGCAAGCCCTGGGGCCGCGAGGGCGAGTTCGACCAGTGCCTGACAGTGAAGCCGGGACGCGACGCCAGGGCGGTTTTTGCGCGTTATCGAGCGATGCTTCCCGCGCGGAATCTCAAAGCGCCGACGTCGATCGAGGGCCCGGACGGCCTGAAGTTCGAGACCATTGCGCCGATGTAGGCGTCCAGCCTGAAGGGGCACGCCTCGAAGGACGCAAAGACGCGCCGACCCGCAGCCCTAGATGGGGCGACCGGTCAGTTTCCATAGCAGTGGGCGGCATACGCTCATGAGCATGATCGCCGGGGCCAGCAGCACGGCGGCGGCGAACAGCTGCAGGCTGTCGGCGCGCTTGATGAAGTAACGGGTCAAACCCACGCCCTTGTGGAACTCGACCTTCACCGGGTGTTCCAAGCTGGTGTGGCCCAGGTGGATCACTTGGGCGTTGGGCTGGAACAGCACTCGGCCGCCGGCCCGGCGGGCGCGCCAGCACAGGTCGATGTCTTCGACGTGCAGGAAGTAGCCCTCGTCGAAGCCGTTCAGGGCCTCGAAATCGGCGCGACGCATGGCGAAGCAGGCGCCCGAGATCGTTGGCATCGGCACCGGCGCGCCGGGCAGAGGCTCGTTCTCACGATGGATTTCGAACGCCGCAAGCTTGGGATAGCGGCGCGTCAGTTGCCCGAAGCTCAGAACGGTGCTGATCGGCGTGACCTCGCCTCTGCGCCCGCCGCGCTGCTCGCTGCCGTCGGCGTTGAGAACCCGCGCGCCGACGATCGTGGGCACGGGCTGGCCCTTGAAGGCTGTGACGAGCGACGCCACGCAACCGGGCTGCAGGTTGGCGTCAGGATTGAGGAAGACGATGTACTCGCCGCCGGCTGTCACAGCGCCAAGATTGGCTCCGCGGGCGAAGCCGACATTGCCGTGGCCTTGTTTGAGCACAACGCGCGGCTCGGTGAGGGCCAGGGACCGCAGCATGTCCTCATCGCGCGAAGACGAGCCGTTGTCGACGATGATGAATTCATCGATCAGCGGCTCGGCCAGTACGTGGCGGATGCTTTCGACAAGCGCCTCTCCCGTCCGATAGACGACCATGACGACGGACACGTTCGGACGAGCCGGACGGGCGCCAACGGCAAGGGTCGAAACAGACGGGAGAATGCTGTTCATCAGGCGGCCGCAGCCTCCTGGTCGGCCCGGGCGCGCGCGACGTCGGGCGGCGTCGCGTCGGACTGCAGCACCCGGAGCGCTTCCTCAAGCGACAGGATGCTCTGACCTTCGCCGCCGAGGCGACGAAGGGCCAGTTGCCCCGTTTCCGCTTCCTTACGTCCGACCACTGCGATCACTGGCACCTTCGCGAGGCTGTGCTCGCGGATCTTATAGTTGATCTTCTCGTTTCGCAGGTCCAGCTCCGCACGCATACCCAGTTTCGTCAATTTCTCGACGACCTCGCGGGCATAGTCATCGGCGTCGGAGGTAATCGTAGCCACCACCACTTGCGTTGGCGCCAGCCACACGGGCAGAGCGCCCGCGAAGTTTTCCAACAGAATGCCGATGAAACGCTCGAAGGACCCCAGGATTGCACGGTGAAGCATCACTGGACGCTTCTTCGAACCATCCTCCGAAACGTACTCGGCGTCCAATCGTTCCGGCAGAACGAAATCAAGTTGCAGCGTGCCGCACTGCCAGACCCGACCGATGGCGTCCTTCAGCGAGAACTCCAGCTTGGGCCCATAGAACGCACCTTCGCCGGGCTGCAGGGTCAGGGTCTCGCCGGCGGCTTCGGCGGCTGCGGCCAAGGCGGCCTCGGCCTTGTCCCACGTCTCGTCCGTGCCGGCGCGCAGCTCGGGGCGCGTCGAGAACTTGGTGTCCGCCAGCGTCATGCCCAGGTCGTTATAGACGCTGCGCAACAGTTCGATGAACCGGGCGCTCTCCTCGGTGACCTGCTCTTCGCGGCAGAAGATGTGGGCGTCGTCCTGCGTAAACGCGCGGACCCGCATGATGCCGTGCATCGCGCCAGAGGGCTCGTAGCGGTGGCAGGCGCCGAACTCCGCCATGCGCAGCGGCAGCTCGCGATAGCTCTTCTGGCCTACGTTGAAGATCTGGATGTGGCCGGGGCAGTTCATCGGCTTGACCGCCAGGACCTCGCCCTCGGCGCTCTCGCACATGAACATCGCATGGCCGAACTTCTCGGCGTGGCCCGACTTTTCCCACAGGCTGCGATCCAGGATCTGCGGGGTCTTCACTTCCTTGTAGCCGGCCGCATCGAGGCGACGACGCATATAGTCCTCTAGCACCCGATAGAGCGCCCAGCCCTTCGGGTGCCAGAACACCATGCCCTTGCCCTCTTCCTGGATGTGGAAGAGGTCCATGGTCTTGCCCAGCTTGCGGTGATCGCGCTTCTCGGCCTCCTCGATGCGCTTGAGATGCGCTTCGAGATCGGCTTCCGAGGCCCAGGCCGTGCCGTAGATGCGTTGGAGCTGCGCGTTGTTCTGGTCGCCGCGCCAATAGGCCCCGGCCAGCTTGGTCAGCTTGAAGGCCTTGCCGACATGCTTGGTCGACGGCAGGTGGGGACCACGGCACAGATCCTTCCAGGCGCCTTGGCGATAGACCGTGATCGTGTCGGTATCGGGCAGATCGCGGATGATCTGCGCCTTGTACTGCTCGCCGATGCCGTCGAAGTGGGCGATGGCCTCGTTGCGGTCCCAGACCTCGCGCGTGATCTTCTCGTCGCGATCGACGATCTCCTTCATGCGCTTTTCGATCTTCTCCAGATCGTCCAGGCTGAAGGGCTCATCGCGCGCGAAGTCGTAATAAAAGCCATCCTCGACGTTCGGGCCGATGGTGACCTGGGTGCCGGGGAACAGCTCCTGCACGGCCTCAGCCAGCACGTGAGCGGTGTCGTGACGGATGGTGTCCAGCGCCTCGGGCGCCTCACGCGTCAGGATCTCGAACTTGCGCTCGCCCGTCAGCAGGTCGGGGGTCAGCGGACGATCGAGGTCGAGAACCTGACCATCCAGCTTGATCAGCAGAGCCTTCTTTTCCAGTGACTTGGAGATGGCGGCCGCGACGTCGCGCCCCGTCGAGCCGTCAGGATATTGACGCGCCGAGCCGTCGGGGAAAACCAGATCGATCATTCTTCACATTTCCACTTGCGTGGCTGGTGTCGCGGCGGCGGCGGGTCATAGCCCGATCCACCAAACGGGTTGCAACGGCAAATCCGTCGTAACCCCAGCCAGGAGCCCTTGAGCGGGCCATGATCCTTGAGAGCGGCGGCCGTGTACTCCGAGCAGCTCGGCGTAAAACGGCACTGACGCCCGATGAGAGGCGAGAGCGTCAACTTGTAGGCCCGAAGGCCCAAATCGACGGTGCGTTCGTAGAAGGTCATGCCGGCGCGCGAATTGTTGCGATGCGGTTACACACCCCGAAGGGGGTCGCGATCAAGACGCGCCGGCGGTGCTAGTTCGCGTTTCGCCGACGCCTGTGGCCTTACAGACAGCCTCGACCGTCGCGTCGAACGCCAACAGCGTCGAGGCGTGACGAGCGGGATAGTCCTTGACCGGCTCCAGCACGGCGAGCTCCGCAAACCGGCCCGCAGGAGGCGGACCGTTCGCTTTGAGCATAGCGGCAAGCGAGTCGCGCGCCAACTCGATGTCCGAAAGTTCCGCGCCGATCACGTTCGCCCCCAGGATCGCCGCGGCGGCCTGTCCCAAGGCGCAGGCCGAAACGTCCTGGGCGTAGTCGACGACCTTGCCGTCCTCGACCATGACATCGACGGTGATCCGGCTGCCGCACAGCTTGGCGGTCTTTTCGGCGCTGGCGTCCGGCGCGGCCAGGCGGCCAGCGCGCGGCATGTTGGCCACGAGCCCCAGGATCCGGGCGCTGTAGAGATCGTCGATCATCGTCGGCTAGATGGTGCTCGCGGACCGCTCGGACCAGATCGCCTCAGCGCGGTCACGCACCGCCTCGCCCATCTGGGTGAACGCCGCCTTCAGCCGGCGGCGCTCGTCACGGCTGACGAAACGCAGCAGCATGCCCATGAACAGCTCGCCGTTCGAGAAGGTCGCGTTGGCCGGACCCATGTTCTCGATCTCAAGATACCGGATCGCGGTCACGAAGCCGCCCAGCCGGCTCGAACGCCAGTGCAATTGCTCATAGGGCACCCAGTCCTGGACAATCGGCTGGATGACCGTGGGCGGCTGACCTGGCAGGTGCTGCTCCAGCACCAGGGTCGAGCCCACCTTCATCACGCCCTCGGCCCGCCGGTAGAGCGGGTTCCAGTGCGCCCAGCCTTCGAAGTCCGAGACGACCTCCCAGACGATCTCGGCCGGCGCCTGGACACCGATGCGATGCTCGACAGCGCGTTGCATAATCAGTCCTTCATCCGCCAGGTCGCACCCGAGGGTCCGTCCATCACCACCACGCCCAGGGCGTCCAGCTCGCCACGAATGGCGTCGGCGGCCGGCCAATCCTTGGCGGCGCGGGCGGCGACCCGCTTGGCCAGCAGGTCTTCGACCTTGGCCTTTAGCTCATCCGAGGCGTCGCCCTCGAACCAGGCGTCCGGGTCAGCCTGCAGGAAGCCCAGCAGCGCGCCAGCCTCAAGCAAGCGCGCCTTGTTGGCCGCGATGGCGACGGTGTCGCCGGCGGTGACAGCCTTCTCGATCAGGCTCGACACCTCGAAGAAGGCCGAGGTGGCCAGCGGCGTGTTGAGGTCGTCCATCAAGGCCGAGACCACGTCGGCGGGCGCTTCCATGGCCTGATCCGGCGCGATGTCCTTGGCGCGACGCAGGGCGCCATAGAGGCGGTCCAGCGACTTCTTGGACTGCTCCAGCAGCTCGGGCGTCCAGTCCAGCGGCTGGCGATAGTGGGCCGACAGCAGCGCCCAGCGGATCACCTCGCCCGGAACCGTCTTCAGCAGCTCGTGCGGGATGATCACATTGCCCAGGCTCTTGGACATCTTCTCCCCGCCCATGTCGAGGAAGCCGTTGTGCATCCAGTAGTTGGCCAGCACCGACGTTTTGTGGGCGCAGCGGCTCTGGGCGACCTCGTTCTCGTGGTGCGGGAAGGTCAGGTCGATGCCGCCGGCGTGGATGTCGATCGTCTTGCCCAGCGCCTTGTCGATCATGGCCGAGCATTCGATGTGCCAGCCCGGACGGCCCGCGCCCCAGGGGCTGTCCCACTCGGGCTCGTTTTCCTTCGACGGCTTCCACAGCACGAAATCGGCCGGGTGGCGCTTGTAGGGCGCGACCTCGACGCGGGCGCCGGCGATCATCTCGTCCAGCGGCCGGCCCGACAGCTGGCCGTAGTCGGCGAAGCTCTGGGTGTCGAACAGCACGTGACCCTCGGCGGCGTAGGCGCTGCCGTTGTCGACCAGTTGGCCGATCATCTCGAGGATGGCGCCGATGTGCTCGGTGGCCTTGGGCTCGAGGTTGGGCCGGAGCGCGCCTAGCGCGTCGGCGTCCTGATGGTAGGCGGCCAGGTAGCGATCGGTGATCAAGCTGATCGGCACGCCCTCGTCGGCGGCCTTCTTGTTGATCTTGTCGTCGACGTCCGTGACGTTGCGCGCATAGACCACAGCGTCCTCGCCATAGAGGTGGCGCAGAACGCGATAGAGCACGTCGAACACCACCACGGGCCGGAAGTTGCCAATGTGAGCGTAGTTGTAGACCGTCGGACCGCACACATACATCGTCACCCGCTTGGGATCGGCGGGAACGAAGTCGCGCTTTTCGCGCGTCAGGGTGTCGTGGATCTTAAGGGTCATGACTCTGGGTTCTGACGTAGCGGAAGGGTGTTGCCCACCCCATGAACGGCCCCATATAGCTTTCTGTTACGGCCAGGGCCACGGCGTGATGCGTCTAAGTTCCCGGCCCGGCCGTATGTGAAACGGGTGGCACGCGTCATTCCGAGGCGATCGGCGTCTCGGCGCAACTCAGCCCGTGGAAAGAAACCCTCCAAAATGGACGCACTGACCCGCGAGCGAACCCTGATCGGCTCGGACGATACGACCGGTCTTGATCTTGAACCCGCCCAGCGCCCCACCAAGGACGAGGCCATGGCCGCCGTGCGGACTTTGCTGGCCTGGGCCGGCGATAATCCGGAACGTGAAGGCCTTCTCGACACGCCCAAGCGCGTGGTCGAGGCCTTTGACGAGTGGTTCGCCGGCTACCACGGCGATCCGGCCAAGGAACTGTCGCGCACCTTCGAGGACGTGCAGGGATATGACGACATGGTCATGCTGCGCGGCATCGACGTGCAGAGCCACTGCGAACACCACATGGCGCCGTTCCTGGGCAAGGCCTGGGTCGCCTACATGCCGACCGGCAAGGTCGTGGGCTTGTCGAAGCTGGCGCGCCTGGTCGAGATCTTCGCCAAGCGTCTCCAGACCCAGGAGACCATGACGATGCAGATCGCCGACGCCATCGAGGACCACCTGTCGGCGGCCGGCGTCGCCGTCCTGATCGACGCCGAGCACCAGTGCATGAGCACCCGCGGCGTCCACCACCACGACGTCTCGACGATCACCACCCAGTTCCGCGGCGTGTTCAAGACCGACAAGGTCCTGCAGCAGCGCTTCATGGATCTGGTGCGTCCTTCGAGGCGCGCTTAGCAGCGCGCACCTCAGGATGAGGATCGTTTGCTGATTTCCTCATCCTGAGGCGGCCGCGCAGCGGGCCTCGGGGGGCCGCACGCGTTAAGCCGCCCGCCAGATCCCCTGACGGATCCGCGCCACGCAGGCGTGCACCGGCGGATGCACCAGCGTCACCAGCACGAAGCTGATCAGCATCAGCAGGTACCAGGCGCCCATCTTCTCGAAGGGCACCATGCGCCAGCCTTCGGCCTGGCTGGGATAGATCCAGGCGCCGGCGAAGGTGCCGAGGTTCTCGGCGATCCAGATGAAGAATGACACCAGAACTGCGCCCATCAGCATGGGCATGCGGCGCGCGGTCTGGTCGGGCGTGAACACGAACCAGGTGCGTGCGAACAGCAGAACCGACAGCGCAAACAGCCCCACCCGGATGTCGATCATGTAGTGGTGCGTGAAGAAGTTGGCGTAGATCAGCACCGCTAGGATGTGCGTCGTCCAGAACGGCGGGTAGCGGATGAAGGTGATGTCGAACAGTCGCCAGATGCGGGCGATGTAGCTGCCGACGCAGGCGTACATGAAGCCGGTGAACAGCGGCACGCCGCCGATCCGCAAGAAGCTCTCCTCGGGGTAGATCCAAGAGCCTTGAGCGGTCTTGAACAGCTCCATGATCGTGCCGACGACGTGGAACATGAAGATCACCAGCGCCTCGTCCCAGCGCTCCAGCTTCAGCGCCAGCAAGGCGGCCTGGATCGCGATCGCAGCGACCACCAGAAAATCATAACGGGCGATCGGCGTCGCCTCGGGCCAGAACAGCTTGGTTCCGACCAGCAGGGCCAGCATGAGTCCGCCGAACAGACAGGCCCAGGCCTGCTTGAGCCCAAACAGCAGAAACTCGTAGGCGTAGCCGTTCCAGCGTGACCGCCGCGCCCACGGCCTGGCCCGCTCATCCAGCGCCGCCACGCCAGCCTTGATGCGGTCTTTCAGGTTCATCGCGTTCCCTGGGACGCGCGAAACGCGTCCGCTTTCCCCAGAAGCGGCGCGGAAACTAGCGCAGGCTCGAAGCCTGCGCCATATGTGGCGCATGAGCACCGAACTGTTCCCCCAAGCCCACACCAAGCACGATCTTGAGCGGGGCTCGGCCCTCGCGCCGCGCTTCAATGGCGATGGCTTGGTCGTGGCTGTAGCCCAGCACGCCGACACCGGCGAGATCCTGATGCTGGCCTGGATGAACGCCGAGGCGCTGAAGCTGACGGTCGACACCCAGATCGCGCACTACTTCAGTCGATCGCGTAATGAACTCTGGAAGAAGGGCGACACCAGCGGCCAACTGCAAGATGTGGTCGAGCTGCGGGTCGACTGCGACCAGGACGCCGTATTGCTCAAGGTCCGCCCGCGCGGCGATGGCGGGGCCTGCCACGTGGGCTTCCGGTCGTGCTTCTACCGGGTGCTGGAAGACGGGGCGCTGATCGAGAAACCCTGAGGCTTCCGATCAAGGCGTCGTGCGGCCCAAGGCTCGAACCAGCGATGCGCAGCCCAGGCCAGGCCCAGCGCCAGAGGGAAGGCCAGAGCGTTGAGGCTCCAACGTACGATCCCATCGGGCATCGTCCGGGTGACTTCAGCCAGCCCCATTACGACCGGAATATGCAAGGCGTACAGCGCGTAGGAGAGGCCCGCTAGCGCGTCCAGCGCAGGCCGCAGCCGACCAACCGTCGCCTGCGCCGCCGAGGCGACGATTGCAGGGAAAAGCACTAGTCCCGCGAACAGATCAAACACGGCGCGCCCGGTCTCGGGGACTGGCGGCGTAAGCGTGAGGACGACCACCGCCAGAATCGGAACGATCGGCGCGGCGGGAACGAGCGACCTTCCCGCCATGACCAGTCGCGCCGCCAGCACGCCGGCGAAAAAGCCGTAGACCACCCGTGGAGCGCCCATCCACCAGGCGCCCCCTTCTGGTCCCAGCGAGCCCGTCCCCTGGCTGATCACCAGGGTGATGTGAGCGGCGGCGCCCACCAGAACCAAGGCGACCAGTCGTCGGGTGGATAGCCAGGGCGCGACCAACGCATAGACGAGATTGGAGGCCAATTCCCACATCAGCGACCACTGCGGACCATTGAGCGGGAATACGTCGCGGCCCGCTGTGAAGGGCACGAACAGCAGACCCAGGCTTAAAAGCAGCGCGACAGAAGCCGGATCCTTGCCGCCGATCAGCCACAAGGTCGCCCCCAGAAACAGGCCCAGGGCAGCCATGGGGTAGAGGCGTTTGAGGCGCTTGAGCATGAAGGCGCAGCCCGCGCCATCCGCCAGCGCTCCGTCGTAGGCTCGCGCCAGAACAAAGCCGCTGATGACGAAAAAGAGGTCGACCGCCAGGTAGCCGTGGCTGAGAATTTCGCGCGGCAGGGCCAGTCCGCGCGCATGGTAAGCCAGCACCAACAGGGCGGCGAGGCCCCGCAGGGCGTCCAGACCTGGGATGCGGCTTGCGGTCATGCTGACAACAGACCATGGATTGGTTGAGAAAGCCGGAAAGCCCGCGATGACCACGCTCGAGGCCCTGATCGCCTTCACTCTCGCGGCCGGCCTCTTGACGTTGACACCCGGCCTGGACACCGCGCTGGTCATCCGCACAGCGGCTGCAGAAGGCCCGCGTCGCGCCGCCGGCGCAGCAATCGGCATCGGACTCGGCTGCATGATCTGGGGCGCGGCCGCATCATTCGGGGTCGGCGCGCTTCTGACGGCGTCGCAGGCGGCCTACACGGTGCTGAAATGGGCCGGCGCGATCTACCTCGCCTGGACGGGATTGCGCATGATCCTGCGACCACGCGAGGCCTTCGAGCCGGGCGAGACCAAGCCCGTCGACGCAGGGCCCGCCGCAGCGCTGCGACGTGGCTTGCTGACCAACCTGCTCAATCCCAAGGTCGGAATCTTCTACGTCTCGTTCCTGCCCCAGTTCATGCCCGCCGGCGTTGATCCGGCGCGCTTTGGACTGTTGCTCACGACGATCCACGTCGTGGAGGGCCTGGCGTGGTTCGCGCTGCTCATCGCAGCCACCGTCCCCATCGCAGGAATCTTGCGGTTACCGGTGGTGGTCCGCTGGTTGGACCGGACCACCGGCCTGGTGTTCATCGCGTTCGGCCTGCGCTTGGCTCTCGACCGGCGCTAGAGCATTTTTCGAGCGAAGTGGTTCCGGTTCGCGTGAAGAAAAATTCGTCAAAACAAAAGATTAGAGCTCACGGCCTGACGCAGTCAGGTCGTGAAATGCTCTAGACTTCCCGCAGGGCCTCCACCCCGCCGTCCGCCGCCGGCGTGACGACAAACCGCTTGAGCGCGCTGACCGTGTAGGTCGGCTCAAGGATGGTGGAGACCGCCATCAGGTCGCTGGTCGCCTTGCCATGCGCGAGGGTCAGCACCACGAAACCCTTCGCGCTCGGATGCGCGTATTTGACTTCCTTGTTGCGCTGCACGAACGCCTCGCCGAGCGGCACGCCCGGAAGGATGTCGCCATAGCCGGGCGAGGTGACCGAGGTGGTCCCGAACTCGACCGCCACGCGCTTCTGGCCCGCGTCGTTCCACAGCTCGTTGGCCCAGAACATGTGGCTGTCGCCAGCCAGCACGATCGGACGGGCCTTGGCCGCGCTGAAGATGTCGTAGACCCGCTGACGATCAGCGGGATAGCCGTCCCAAGCGTCGAGGTTGGAGGGAATGTCATAGGCCGCCATGGCCACCGACTGCGCGACGCGGCTGCGCGCGTAGTCGGGCAGCTTGGCGAGCAGCCCGGCGAACGCGGCTTCGCCCATGGTCGCCTTGAGGTCCGGCGCCGCGACGCGGGCCATGACCACCTGGTTGCCAAGCACCTGCCAGGCCGTTCCAGCCTTGACCGACGCATCGACCTGCCCCGCCAGCCAGCGCTCCTGTCCCTCGCCCATCATACGACGGCTGGGATCCTTCCACTTGGCGGCGAAGGCCGCGATATCGGGCTTGCCTTCGACGACCGGCAGATCGACGTCATAGTCGAGCTCCGGCGTGCGCGCGGTCAGACGGGTCTCGACCATCATGAGCGACGCCACGTCGCCGAACTGGAACGATCGCCAGGCGGCTTCCGGGAGCGTCGCCTCGCGGATCGGCATCCACTCGTAATAGGCCTTCAGCGCTGCGGCCTTGCGCGCCGTCCAGTCACCTTCGGTCTTGGGCTGATGGTTCTCGGCCCCGCCAACCCAACTGTCGTTGGCGGTCTCGTGGTCGTCCCAGACCACGATCCAAGGCGCGCGGGCATGAGCCGCCTGAAGGCCTGGGTCGGTCTTGTACTGGGCGTGACGACGACGATAGTCCTCAAGCGTCACGATCTCATGCGGCGGGTCCGGCGCGCGCGCCGCAGCCACCGGCGAGTTCATGCCGTAGTCCTTGGGGCTTCCACCGTACTCATAGATATAGTCGCCCAGGTGCAGCACCGCGTCGACGCGCGGCAGCTTGGCGATGGCGTCATAGGCGTTGAAGTAGCCGTTGGGATGCAGGCTACAAGAGGCCACCGCCAGGACGACGTCCTTGGTCGCGCCGACCGGCAGTGTGCGCGTGCGTCCGACCGGCGACGTTACGCCATTGGCCTTGAACCGATACCAGTACTCGGTGGCCGGCTTCAGGCCCTGGCCGTCGAGGTCATGCTTGACGGTCCAGTCGCGGCTGGCGCGGGCGCGCAGGCCGCGACTGATGGTGATCAGGGTCTTGAAATCGGGGTCGACGGCGATCTCAAGATCGACGTCGATGTCGCCGGTCGTCGGCTGCTTGGGCGTCACGCGCGTCCAGAAGACGACGGCGCTTGGGCCGGGATCGCCGCTGGCGACGCCGTGCTCGAAGGCCACAGCCCCCTTGTAGGCCACGACAGGCTTGGCCGCGGCCTCACCCGCAGCCGCCCCCGACACGCCCAGTAGTCCGAGCAACCTGCGACGATCGATCTTCATCCCGACCTCCCCTTTTCCGACACGATGCGCCGTCAGCGACGGAACGTCACCCCCACGCCCATGAAGCGCGGCTTGCCGGCGATGAAGGTCGGGATGCCGAAGCTGTCGCCCGTGTTGCCCGCGTCCTTCAGGTAGCGCTCGTCGCCGAGGTTCTCGACGAAGGCCTCGACCTTCCAACGATCGTCCACGGCGCCAAAGCCGACACGCACATTCAGGAGGCCATAGGCGTCCTGGAACTCGTCCAGCTTGGTGTCGGGGAACAGACCCGCCGATTGCAGATCAGCCCGGTCGTTGTTGTCATCGAAGAACATCTTCGAGCGCCAGGTGTAGGTCGGCGAGAACGTCACCTTGCCGCCCAGCGCCTCGCGGCTGAACAGCGCGCCCATCGACACGGCATGGTCTGGCGAGAGACGGAACTGGTTGCCCTTGCGCAGACCGCTCTCGAGACGGGCGTGGTTGTAGCCGTAGGTCCCGAACAGCGTCCAGAAGTCGCCCGCCTGCAGCCGCGCTTCGCCCTCGAAGCCATAGGCTTTGGCCTTGCCGGCGTTGAGCGTCACGACCTGAGCGCCCTGACGGAAGGTGGTGGCGAAGTTGTCGTAGTCATAGCGGAACACTGCGCCCGACAGATACAGGCGACCGTCCATCAGCTTGCCCTTCGCGCCGGCCTCGTAGCTGTCGACAACCTCGGCGTCGACCGTGCTGAAGCGCGGCTGGCCCAGCGGCGCGGCGGGCGCGCTGGTCGAGATCACGTCCGGACGACGCCCGCGCGCGAAAGACGCATAGAGGCTGAGATTCTCCGACGCGGCGTAGCGGCCCACCAGCCGCCAGGTGACGCCGCTGTCAGAGATCGACTTGCTGAACGTGTCGCCATTGTTGGCGGTCGGCTGGTTGAGCAGGCCCAGCAGCGGCAAGGCCGGATTGTTCACCGCGTTCGGCTGCGCGGCCAGGAACAGGTTGGTCGGCGTCGGCGCGGCCAGCAGCACGCCCAGGATCGAGCGGCCGTTCTGGACGGTGGAGCGGTAGGCCGCCTCGCGATCTTCGCTGGTGTAGCGAACGCCGGCCGTCAACTCCAGCTTGTCCGTCAAGCGCAGCGTGCCGTCGGCATAGACGTCGTAGGTGGTGTTCTCACCGTAGTTGGCGAACTCTTCGCGATGGACCGGCTTCAGGTTCGAGGCGAGGCCCGTCGCCAGCGTGGAGGGAATGCCAAAGCCCAGTTGCAGGACCTGCGCCAGATAGGCCGGGTTGGTCAGGACGGCCTGAGGCTGGGGCGTCGGGCGGCTGATGCCCAGCGGCGAGGCGCCCGCCAGCAAGGCCAGCACAAGGCGCTCGTCCATCTGCCCCGGGATGCGCCACGAGCCGGTCTCGTGGAAATAGTTGGCGCCGACAAAGCCCGAGAAGCGGCCGCCGGCGTCATAGCGCAGACGCAGTTCCTGGCTTTGTTGGCGGCCTTGCGCGTCCTCGGCGAACGTCAGGATCGGCAGGGACGAGCCGTCCGGATCGAAGACTTCGTTCGAGTGGAAGGCGCGGGTGGCGGTGATCGACGACAGGGTCAGGCTGTCGTTGATCCGGTAATCGGCCAGCGCCGTCAGGCCGTAGACCTTGCGGTCGAGGCCCAGCGGCTTGCCGCCTTCAAAGCCCGCTCCTGGCGACAGGGTCGCAAAGCCGCCCACCGACGTGTCGCTCAGCGCCTCGCCGGTGATTGGATTGCTGGGGTTGAAGGTGTGGCTCTTGAACGATGTGCCCGTAGTGTCGTCGACTTGGTAGTTACCGATCAGGTCCAGCTTCAAAGCGCCGGGCTCGATATGATAGGCGATCCGCACGGCCTTCGTGTTGGTCGAGTCATAGGCGTCGCCGCCGGCCGCGTCCTTCACATAGCCTTCCGTCTGACGCGTCCGCGCCGCGATGCGCAGAGCCGAACCGTCGCCGAAAGCGAAGTTGACCATCGTCTCGCCGACCAGATAGCCGCGCGTGCCGCCCTCGGCCTTGAGCGCCCAGTCGAGGCTCGCGGGGTTCGCCTTGTTCTGGACGAGGTTCACCGCCCCGATCAGGGCGCCGCGACCAAACAGGGTCGACTGCGGCCCCTTGGCGACTTCCACCCGTTCCATGTCGAAGAGTTCGACGTACGAGCCGCGCGAACGCGAGATCGGCACGCCGTCCTGATAGATCGAAACGCGGGTTTCGTCGGTGGCCGAGCCTGAGTCCGAGGTGATGCCGCGCATCACGAAGCCGGAATTGTTGTTCGACTGGTTCTGAACCAGAAAGCCCGGCGTGAAGGCCGAGAGCTCGTCGAACGCCTTTACGCCGATCGCTTCCAGGAACTTGCCGGAGTAGGCCGTGACGGCGATCGGCACGTCGACCGGATCCTGCGCCCGCTTCTGGGCCGTCACCACGAGCTCTCCGAGCAGCGCGGGTTCGTTGTTGCCTGTCGGAGCGCCTTCCTGAGCGGCCGCCAGGGTCGGTGCGGCGGCGAGCAGGCTCAGAGCGCTGGCGGTCAACAGCGTGGTGGTGCGGAAGGCGCGCATGGACTATCCCCCAAAAGACACGAAACTTGAGCACGCACCTAGGCGCCCAGCATGTCGGCGGTGCGACGGGCTGATGACGGAGCGATGAAACCCCAGTGAACGGCGTGGACGACATCGAGGACGACGACCTGCTCGACGATGCCGCCGCGCCAGCCGACGGCGATGGCGAGCGCCTCAGCGCGGACCTTCCGGCGAACCTCGCCGGCCAGCGCCTGGACAAGGTGCTTGCGCCGCTGTTCCCGGACCTGTCGCGCGCCAGGCTCCAGACGCTGATCGCTGAAGGCAGGCTCACCTTCGAGGGCGAGACGATCGCCGACGCCTCGCGCAAGGCCCGGGCGGGCGTCTATAGCCTGGTCGTTCCGCCGCCCGCCCCCGCAGACCCGGAGCCCGAGGCCCTCCCGCTGTCGATCCTCTTCGAGGACGCCCATCTGATCGTGGTGGACAAGGCCGCCGGCATGGCCGCGCACCCCGCGCCCGGGACCTACAGCGGCACGCTGGTCAACGCCCTGCTGCATCACTGCGGCGACACCCTTTCGGGCGTCGGCGGGGTGGCGCGACCGGGCATCGTGCATCGGCTCGACAAGGACACTTCAGGCGTCATGGTCGCGGCCAAGAGCGACGCGGCCCATCGCGGGCTCTCCGCGCTGTTCGCCACGCATGACATTGATCGCCTCTATGTGGCCCTCACCCGCGGCGCGCCCAGCCCGCCGATCGGTACGATCCACACTCAGCTCGGCCGATCACCGGGAGACCGTAAGAAGATGGCTGTGTTGCGCTCCGGCGGTCGCGAAGCCATCACCCACTATCGGGTCGAAGCCGCCTTTGGTCCGCAGGATCGCCCCGTCGCCGCGCGCGTCGCCTGTCGGCTAGAGACCGGTCGCACCCACCAGATCCGCGTCCATATGGCCAGCAAGGGCTCGCCCTGCCTTGGCGACCCCGTCTACGGCGCCGGACAGCCCGCCGCCGCCGTCCGCGAACAGATGGAGACGGCTGGCCTCCGACGCCAGGCCCTGCATGCGGCCGTGCTCGGCTTCGTCCATCCGATCACCGGCGAGACGCTGAGATTCGAGACTTCCCTCCCCGCCGACATGGCGGCTCTGGAGGCGGCGCTCACCAAGCTCTGAGCACGACAAGGCTCAAGCTTGCGCTGACGCAACAAAAGCGCCCTAATTGCGCTGGCTTGGCGCCGCAGGGTTCGGCCTCGTCATGTGGAGCGACCCTATGCGGCCTTATCTTGCGACTCTCAGCCTTGCCGCAGCCCTGGTGAGCACGGCCCAGGCCGCGACCTTGTCGGGAGACGACGAGGTGATCGCAACGGCTCACGCCAAACCCTCGGCCAAGGCGCTCACCGCCGTCTCGGCCGACGCGCCGGCCGCTCTCCCGGCGACCGCCCCGCGGCCGCTGACGACCCAGGAACAGATCGCCGCGTTCATCGCCGCCAACGCCCAAGCCGATGACGCCCCGCGCGGCGTCTTGCCCGCCGAACGCGATGAGGACGGCAAGCGCAAGATCCATGGCTCCATGGGCGTCTCGGTCGGCACCGGCGGCTATCGCAGCGCCTACGCCTCGGCGCTGATCCCCGTCGGCGAAAGCACCACGATCGGCGTCGCGGTCTCGAAGACGGACTTTGGCAAGCACGGCGGCTGGTACGGTGACCCAACCTACGGCGCTTATGGCTATGACGGACCCGCCTTCAGCCGCGCGCGCGGTGGCGAGCGGCAATCCATCGCCCTGTCGGTGATGACCGGCGAGGCGACGGGGTCCGCCGGCGTTCCGGACGGATGCGCGCCGGGTTTCCGGAGCGGCGGACGCTATGTTGAGCCCCTGTGGGTGGAGACCATGCGCGACGGGACGCATCCCTGCCCCCAGACGGCTCCGCCTCGCTGACCGAAAGAAATCTCGCTTTTCCTGCGCTTCTGTTCGCTCATGTTTAACGGCTTGCGCGCGATGTTGCGCGCCTCGGGCGTCTGGGGCTTTTTGATGCAGCCGGAAATCATACCATACCACCACCCCGCCACCGGCGCGGTGAGCTACCTGATCGTCGACCCGGCCACCTTCCTTTGCGCCATCGTCGACCCGGTTTTGGATTTCGATCCGATCACCGAGACGATCGGCACCGGCTTTGTCGATGCGATCATCGCCGATATTCGCGCCAAGGATCTTGGCCCGACCTGGATTCTAGAAACCGGCCTGCACGCGAACCACCTGTCAGCCGCCGGCCACCTGAAGTACGAAACCGGCGCCTCGGTGTGCATCGGCGCCCGGGTCGTGGAAAGCCTCAAGCGCCTGGCGCCCAAGTTCGGCGAGACCATGGTCGACCTCGACGGTTGGGACTTTGACAAGTTGGCTCAGGACGGTGACACCTTCCCGATGGGCGGACTGGAAATCACCCCCATCGCCCTGACGGGTCGACTACCCGGCGCCGTCGCCTATAAGATGGCGGACATGGTCTTCACCGGCGATCTGGTGCTCGCCCCCGCAGAAGGCGCCGGCCGCTGCGACATTCCCGGCGGCGACGCAGGCAAGGCGTGGGACGACGCTCAGAAGATTCTGGCCCTGCCGCCGGAAACCCGTGTGTTTCCAGGCGTAGCCGCGACGACGCCCGCCCAGTCAACGGTGGCCGACCAGAAGGCGTCGAACATCCAACTCAACGACACGATCGACCGCCTCGACTTCATCGCGCTGCGCACAGCGGCCGACGCCTTCCTCCCGGATCCGGACCTGGCCGCCGCCGCATTGCGCGTCGCCATTCGTTCTGGTCGCCCGCCTTCGGAGCCCGAGTCAGGCCCTCGCTTCCCGCCAGTTGATCTCAGCCGGATCTAGCCACGGATCGTGAGCGGACCGCGTTCCCTACGCGGACGATTCACAGCTCAAGGGCTGAGGCCGAAAAAGCTACGAAAGAAAGCGCCTCGGGGGCTTGCGTCTCGAGGGCGACGCCGCTAGGTATCGCGCCCTCGACCTCGGGCAGCGAATTTGGCCTCCCGGACGGCGCCTGGAGAGGTGGCAGAGTGGTCGAATGCGCCGCACTCGAAATGCGGTTTACGTGAAAGCGTAACGTGGGTTCGAATCCCACCCTCTCCGCCAGCCCCGCCCGATCATGATCATCAGAAGCCGCATGGTTCCATGAGCCATGGCCGGACGCCTAGCGCCGCGATGGCGGACTGATTTCGTCAGAACAGCACCAAGCAAGTCACGGCGTCCCTTAGCCCCTGTCTGGCGCAAGGAAGAGGGCGCCGGTTCGCGCGAACGCCCTCAGAGGGGTTAGCGCGCGTCTCCGCGCTCGATGTCATCGACCAAGGCCGCGCTTGCGGGGTCATCAGCCAGCACCGAGCGGCGCGTCTTGGACACGCTCAGCACGGCCGCGCCGATGAGGGCGGCGCCCAGCGAACCCACCAGGACGCCGACCTTCACTTCATTCTGAAGAGCGGCGTCGCGGAACGCCAACAACCCGATGAAGAGACTCATGGTGAAGCCGATGCCGCACAGCAGGCTGACGCCGTAGAGCTGAAGCCACGAGGCCGCCACCGGCAGGCGGGCGACACCCAGCCGGATGGCGAGCCACGCCGCACCGAAGACACCAATCTGCTTGCCGAAGAACAGGCCAAGCGCCACGCCGAGCGTAACGGGTTCGATCAGAACTGACGGCGTCATGCCGGCGAACGAAACGCCCGCATTGGCGAAGCCGAAGATCGGCACGACCAGGAACGCCACCCACGGCGACAGCGCATGCTCCAGGCGGTGCAGCGGCGAGGTCACGTCGTCCGGGGCGGCCTTGGACGCCTGCAGAGGAATGGTCATGGCCAGAACCACGCCGGCGATGGTGGCATGGACGCCGGACATCAGGACCAGCCACCACAGCGCGACACCCATGACGAGATAGGGCGCAAGTCGCTTCACCTTCAGTCGATTGAAGCCGATCAGGACCAGCGTGACGATCCCCGCGCCCGCGAGGGCGGCGGTGTTGAGCTCGGCCGTGTAGAAGACGGCGATGATCAGGACCGCCACCAGGTCGTCGACAATGGCCAGCGTCGCGAGAAAGATCTTCAGGCTCGTGGGGACGCGCGAGCCCAGCAGCGAGAGAACCCCCAGGGCGAAGGCGATGTCTGTCGCCGTGGGAATCGCCCAACCCCGAAGCGTTTCGGGGCTGCCTGCATTCAGGCCCGCATAGATCAAGCCCGGCACGATCACGCCGCCGGCGGCGGCGACGCAAGGCAGCGCCCGGTTCGCCCACGTCGACAGCTGACCGTCCAGGAACTCCCGCTTGATCTCAAGGCCGACGAACAGAAAGAAGATCGCCATCAGCCCGTCATTGATCCAGTGCAGCAGATCAAGTCCGGCGAACGGGACATGCAGGGCGTGGAAATAGCCCT
Organism: Caulobacter sp. BE264; assembly: GCF_031457805.1. Taxonomy (NCBI): domain Bacteria; kingdom Pseudomonadati; phylum Pseudomonadota; class Alphaproteobacteria; order Caulobacterales; family Caulobacteraceae; genus Caulobacter; species Caulobacter sp. BE264. The sequence goes on from NZ_JAVDXI010000005.1 coordinate 178,750, forward strand.
CCGCCAGGGGCGAGTTAGCGACGAAGAGGGCCAGGACGGCGCAAGCCATCAGAAGCAGGCCGCCGGCGGCGCCGCTCTCCAGGAGCTCTCTCAGAACAGACGGCTTACGGACGCGTTGCAGCATGGCGCAGGTCTCCACGCTGGCGGCCCGACCAACGCAAAACCTGATCGACCAACAGGATCGACCACCCACGTTCGCCTATCGCATCAAGAAAAACGACGAACAAGCCTCCGCGAGGACATTTCCCGTCGAGACCCGAGGAACTGGCCACAGCTTGGCGCTGGCCGCCGCGCTAAGTCAGCCGGCGGATCGCCTGACAAACGTCCTCGGCCTCCGGCCCCAAGACCACGTGCACGGACCGCTCGCCCACGCGAACGACGCCCCGAACGCCCACCACCCGCAAGCTTGTTTCATCAACGAGCGCCGCGTCGTGGACAACGACACGCACGCGGCTCGAACAAGCGCTGACCTCGCGCAGGTTGGCCGCGCCGCCCAACGCGCCGACCAGCGCCGAGGCCCTTTGATCATCGGCGATGGAGCGCTGACCGGTGGGTGAGGCTTCAGAGGGCGCCTGCGTATGTGCGCGCAATGCTGGCGCCCCGGTCGCAGCGCTGCTCATCGCGGCGCGGATTTCGCCGGCGACCGTATCGGCGATGGGCCCAAGCACGACCTGAAGCGCCTTGTCGGAGGGTCTGACGACACCCCGGGCGCCCAAGGCCTTCAGAATGGCCTCGTTGACCGCGCCCTGGTCCGCCACGATCAGGCGTAGCCGGGTGGTGCAGGCGTCGACGCTGACGAGATTGGCCGCGCCCCCAAGCGCCGCGACAAAGTCGGCGCCGCGTCCGCCCCCGGTGGTCACCGCCTCAACCGGCGGCGTCTCGTCAACTTCGCGACCAGGCGTCTTCAGATCGAACCGGAGAATCGCGAACCGGAAAACGCCGTAGTAGACCGCGCCATAGGCCAGCCCCACCGGGATCAGCAGCAGCGGCCGCGTGGCCTTGTTGAAATTCAACACATAGTCGAACAGGCCCGCCGAGAACCCAAAGCCCAACTTGATGTCCAGCATGTTCATCAGGGCCATCGACAGCCCGGTCAGCAGCGCGTGGATGGCGAAGAGCACCGGCGCCAAGAACATGAAGGTGAACTCGATCGGCTCGGTCACGCCTGTCAGGAACGACGTCAGGGCGAGCGATCCCAGCATGCCCGCCACCGCCTTGCGACGCTCCGGACGCGCCGCGTGCAGCATGGCCAGGCACGCCGCCGGCAGGCCGAACATCATCACCGGGAAGAATCCGCTCATGAACGCGCCGGCGGTCTTATCCCCGGCGGCGAAGCGGTTGAGGTCGCCGGTGACGCCGTTGAAGTCACCCAGGATGAACCAGACCACGTTGTTGAGGATGTGGTGCAGGCCCGTGACGATCAGCAGGCGATTGAGTAGGCCATAGATGACGAGGCCCAGATTCCCGGACGCGGTGACGAGATTGCTGAGGCCGTCGACACCCGACTCCAGCGTGCCCCAGAACGACCCGAACAGCAGAGCCAGCACGACCCCGGCCAGGCCCGCCACGATCGGCACGAACCGGCGGCCGCCGAAGAAGGCCAAGTACTCGGGCAGCTTGATGCTGCTGTAGCGGTTGTAGAGCCAGCCGCTGATCACGCCCGAGAGGATGCCTACAGGGATCGAGAGCTTGCCGATCTCCTTGGCCTTCCAGGCTGCGACCGCCAGATCCTTGGCCCCTTCGACGGCCTTGGCCGCAACCTCGGGCGGGGCGACCAGCACCGCCTCGACGCCCTTGGTGGCGATCACGTAGCAGACCACCCCGGCCAGGCCAGCCGCGCCGTGGTTTTCGCGCGCCAGCCCCACGGCCACGCCGATGGCGAAGATCAGGCCCAGGCTGCCGAAGATCGCGCCGCCAGCCGCCCCGAAGGTGTTGGCCACCGTCAGCGAAACCCCATGGGTCATCGCCGCCAGGGCGGGCGCGCCCAGCAGGTCCGGCTGGCCGATGCGCAGGAGCAGCGCCGCCACCGGCAGCACCGCGATCGGCAGCATCAGGGCGCGACCGAGCGGCTGCAGCACTTCAAGCGGAGACTTCATCGGTTCAGGCTCCGTGGGGCGCATTCAGATGGGTTTGGACAAGCGCTCTGATCGCGTCAGGCGAGGTTTGTTCCAGCGCTTGAGCCGCCAGGGCCCGGCAGGTTTCCAGCGAAAGCATCCGCACGCGGGCCTTCACCTCGGGCGCGATCGAGGCCGTGGTCGACAGTTCAGTGACCCCGAGACCCAGCAGGATCGGCGTGGCGTCGAGGTCCGAGGCGAGGCCGCCGCACACCCCCACCCAGCGCTGATGCTTGGCAGCGCCCTTGCAGGTCTGGTCAATCATGCGCAGCACCGCCGGATGCAGGGCGTCGATCCCGGCGGCCAGTTCCGGATTGCCCCGGTCCATGGCCAGCACGTACTGGGTCAGGTCGTTGGTGCCCACCGACAGGAAGTCGGCCTCGGCCGCGAGCAGGTCGGCGGTGACCGCGGCGGCCGGAGTTTCAATCATGACCCCGAGCTCCACGCGCTCAGTGATCCCCAACTCGCGCTTGGCTTCCTCCAGCACCGCGCGCACGGCGCGCAGTTCGTCCAGGCTCGCCACCATCGGAACCATGATCTTGCATTGTCCAAGCGGAACAACCCGCAGGATGGCGCGCAGCTGGGTCTTCAGAAGGTGCGGTCGCCAGAGGCTCACCCGTACCCCGCGCAGGCCCAGCGCCGGGTTCTCCTCGGCCGGGATCGGCAGATAGGGCGCGGCCTTGTCGCCGCCGACATCCAGCGTGCGGATGATCAGCGGCCGGCCGTCCAGGGCGTCGGCGATGGCCTGATACTGACGGGCCTGCTCGTCCTCGTCGGGCGGAGTTTCACGATCCAGGAACAGGAACTCCGTACGCAGCAGGCCCGAGCCCTCGGCTCCGTTGGCCACGGCGGTCTGGGCGTCGGCGACCGAACCGGTGTTGGCGAAAACCTCGATGCGCGCGCCGTCCAGCGTCACGGCTGGCTGATGCGCCGCAGCCTTAGCGGCGGCCTTGAGTTCCTGGCGCCGGGCCAGGCCCATCTGCGCCGCCTCAAGGGCCTTGGCGTCGGGCGCGACGCGCAAGGTCGCGGCGTCGGCGTCCAGGATCAGAGTCGCGCCGTCCTTGACCTTTGACAGCGCGCCGCCCAGAGCGACCAGCGCGGGTATGCCCATGGCCGCCGCCAAGATCGCCACGTGCGAGGTCGGACCGCCGCGCGCGGTGGCGAAGCCGGCGACAGCGGCAGGATCGACGTCCATCAACTGAGAGGGCAACAACTCGTCGGCCAGCAGGATCGAGCCCGGCGCCAGCGTGGCGTCCGCTTCCTCCTCGCCGCTGAGGGCGCGCAGGACCTGCCGTTCCAAGTCGATCAGGTCATCAACGCGTTCGGCCATGCGACGATCACCCAAGGCTCGAAGCGCCTCGACATATCCGCCTACGGATTGGCGCCAGGCGAAGCCGGCGCTCCTGCCTTCGGCGATCAGCCGCCGCGCACCGGCGGTCAGTTCCGGATCGTCGAGGAACGCGTGGTGCGCCGCCAGGATCGCCTTGCGAGCCTTGTCGCCGGTCTCGGCGGCCTTGCCGATCCGTGTCCGGACCTTTTGGAGCGCCGCCGCCAGCGCCGCCTCTTCCTGCGCCCGCCCCTCGCCAGCCTCGCGCACCACGATCTCAGCGGCCGCCAGACGCACCGCCTTGCCGATCGCCAGGCCCGGCGCGGCGAGCACGCCCTTGAGCACGCCGTCGCGCGGCAAGTCGGCGGGCGTGGACGGTTCGACCTGCGGGGGCGCGGACGCCGCCGGCGCTTTGGCGATCAGCGGCGCGCCCTCGCCCATCCCGCTTTCGATCAACTCGGCCAGCGCCGCAACCGCCGCCGAAGCATCTGGGCCGGAGGCCTGTAGTTGGACCACATCGCCATGACGGACGGCCAGCGACATCAATCCCACCGGGCTCCTGGCGTTGGCGCGTCGCGCGCCGATCACCAGCGCCGTCTCGGCGTCAAAGGTCTTGGCCGCCTCGGCGATCCGCGCGGCCGGGCGGGCGTGGATTCCATGGGCCAAAGGCACGACGATCTCACGCAGGGCCTCTTCGCCAGCCCCCGCCGCAGCCACCACCGCGTCGCCGACCGGCGCGAGCTCCATCAGGAACGCTCCGGCCGCGACCTCGCGGTCCTGGTCGCGACGCACGATCTGAAACGCCTCCAGATTGGTGATCACCACCGGGGTGATCAGGCTGCGGGCGCGTTGGGCCAGGAGGTCGAGATCGAAGCTGATCAACCGGTCGCCCGCCTTCACCGACTGGCCGTCCTGGACAAAGACCTCGAAGCCCTCGCCGTTCAGGGCGACGGTCTCCAGGCCGATATGCATCAGGATCTCAGCGCCGTTCGCCGCCCGCAGCGTCACGGCGTGACAAGCGCGGTGCACATTCACGACGGTCGCGTCGCACGGCGCATGCAGTGTCGAATCCAGCGGATCAATCGCCAGTCCGTCGCCTAACATCCGCTCGGCGAATACGGCGTCCGGCGTTTCTTCAAGCGGCGCGATCCATCCCCTCAGGGGGGCGGTGAGGACGAGGTTGGACACGATCTACGCTTCCTCGAAACTAGTGCGCAGGCTTGAGGGTCACGCGTTCGATCACCCAGAAGGGATCGAGGCTCTTCGACGTGAAGGTCAGGCACAGATCGACCTTCTCAGCGCGCGCCGGCAGACGGCCGGCGATGGTCGAGAGGCCGGCATTGCGGGCGGCGTCGCCGAGCGGGATGGCGGCGATCTTTTCACCCGCGCAACCCGCACGGACCTCCAGCTCGCCGCCTGGCGTGGCCGGCGCACGCAGCGGGATCTTGTCGCGGTCCTGGCCAACCTGGAAGTTGAACGGGATCTGGGTGACGCGGGCGCTGAGCAGCGCGCCCTTGTCGAGACGCGCGCCTTCCCAGATCCAGCAGGGATTAAAAATGTCGACCATCATCATCGGGCGCTGGTCGAGCGCGGCGGGCGCGTCGTCGATCATCGTCAGCGGCACCTGCTGCGTGCAGAGCTTCAGCTGGCCGCTGTTGCGCGTCTGCAGAAGATCCGCCGACATCGTCCACGACCGCTCGCGGCCCAGCGGCTGACCGTCGACGAAGGTCCGCGCCTTCAGCACCGCGCCGGTGGCCAGCTCGACGGGCGCCGCATAGGTCGAAGAGGCCGCCGTGGGCGCCTTGCCATCGGTCGTGTAGCGAATCTGACCGACGCCCAGGCCAGTCGCTAAAGCCAAACGCATCTTGCCGCCCTCCCCCTCGGACAGCGCCGGCTGAGGCTCGAAGGGAACCGGGTTGGCGGCCACGCCGAGGATCTTCAGCCGGGCCATCTCGGCGGGAAGGCGCTTGGCGAAAGCCGCCCAGCTGGCGTTAGCTTCGGACGACCACGCTCGCTCAGCCAGCGCCACAGCGCGCGGGAAGGCCATCAGCTGCATGCGCTGATCGGTCTGCATGTGCTCGGTCCAGACATTGGCCTGGACGCCGAGGATATGCTTGCGCTCGTCAGGGGTCAGCTGCGCTGGCGCCGGATCGAAGGCGTAGACATCCTTCAGGCTGGAGATGTGACCGCGTCCGGTGGGCTCCTCGGCCGAGGCGCTCTGGCGGTTGTCGAGATAGAGCACCGGGTGCGGCGACAGCACCGTGTCATGGCCCTGTTTGGCGGCGGCGATCGCGCCGTCGATCCCGCGCCAGGACATGACCGTGGCGTTGGGCGCGAGGCCGCCCTCGAGGATCTCGTCCCAGCCGATCAGGCGGCGGCCGCGCCTTTCCAGGCTCTTGCCGACCCGCTGGATGAACCAGCTCTGCAACTCGTGCTCATCCTTGAGCCCCAGTTCCTTGATCTTGGCCTGGACCTTCGGGCTAGCCTTCCACTGGTCCTTGATCGCCTCGTCGCCGCCGACATGGATGAAGGTCGACGGGAAGATGTCCATCACCTCATTCAGGACGTCGTCGAGGAAGGCGAAGGTGGCGTCGTCGGTGTTGTAGAGCCAGGGAAACACGCCCCAGTCGCCCATCTTGCTGGCGTCCGGCGGCGCGGTTCCCAGCTGCGGATAGGCGACGATCGGCGCCAGCGCGTGACCCGGCGTTTCGATCTCCGGCACAACGGTGATGTTACGTGCTGCGGCGTAGGCGACCAGTTCCCGGGCCTGGTCCTGCGTGTAGAAGCCGCCGTACTTGGGATAGTTGACCGCCGCGCCCGGATTGCGCCGCCACGCGGCGACCTGCGTCAGCTTTGGATACTTCTTGATCTCCAGCCGCCAGCCCTGGTCGTCGACCAGATGCCAGTGGAAGGTGTTGAGCTTGTGCGCGGCCATCGCGTCGATCACCGCCTTCAGCGTGTCGAGCGACTGGTAGTGGCGGGCGCTGTCGACCATCAGGCCGCGCCAGGCGAAGCGCGGCGCATCCTCGATGGCGGCGGCGGGAAGAGCGACAGGGCCCTTGGCCTCGTCCGGGGTGGCCAACTGCCAGAGCGACATCGCGCCGTAGAACAAGCCGGCGCGCCTGGCGGCGGCGATGGTCACGCCCTTGGCGTTGATATCGAGCGTATAGGCTTCGCCTGAGGGCCCTTCCCGGGTCAGGACGATGGCGCCGACGGATGGGGGCCCTTCCGCGACAAGCGGACGGAAGCCGCGCGAACGCTGGATAAGGTCTGCGAGCTGGATGGCCACGCCCTTGGCCTCGACATCCCCCTTGGGCACGTGGATGCGGGTGGAGGCTGAGAGGGTGAAGCTCCCCTCGGCCTCGACGACCTTGGCGGGTGCGGGCGTGATCGTGAGGCTGCTGCCGAATGCGCCGGTCGCAAACACAGCGGTTAGCGCGAACGCCGAAACAGCGGCGATACGGAGCGGGGTCAAGGTCACGCAGCCTCGCAAAGAAGGTGGTGGACAGCCGGCAAAAAGCGGGCGGGACGGCCGGGCCGTCCCGCCCCAGCTCCATGCTTGCAGTCAGGAGGGGTTGGATCAATGCGCAAACATCGGAGGCTTCGGATCGCGCCGAAGCCTCCGACCACTGAACGTCCTAGAACGCGACGTTCAGCGTGGCTTGCAGCTTGCGGCCCGTGCGGTAGACCCCGCGCGGCAGGGCCGTGGTGTTGGCGTAGGCGTAGTACTCGCTGTCCAGCAGGTTCTGGCCCGAGACCGACATCGTGATGTTCTTGGTCACGGCGTAGCCCACGGTGGCGTCGAGGGTCTTCGAGGCCTTGACGAACATGTCGTCGCCGCGATCGACGCCGGTGAAGTATTTCGAGCGCCAGGTGAAGGTGGCCCGGGCCGAGAACGGACCGTTCTCGTAGAAGGGGCTGACATTGACCTGGTTCTTCGAGCTGTAGGGCAGCGGCGCGCCCGACTGGCCCGAGGCGTCGGCGTAGGTGTAGTTGGCCAGGACGCCGAAGCCCATGCCGAAGGTCTGCTGATAGGCCAGCGCCAGACCCTTCACCTCAGCCGAACCCGCATTGAACGGACGGCTGATCTGATAGGTCGTGACCTTGCCTTGCGATTGGTTGAAGTAGGCTTCCGGCTGGGTGCGCTGCAGGATGTAGTTGGAGATATCCTTGTAGAACACCTCCGCCGACAGGATCGCCTGGGGCTGGAAGTACCACTCGGCCGAGGCGTTGAAGTTGCTCGACTTATAGGGCTCCAGCGCCGGGTTGCCGCCGCCGCCGGTCAGGATGCCGTCCGACAGCCAGAAGTAGTTGGTCATGTCCGAATAGTTCGGACGCGCGATGACCTGCGCCGCCGCGAAGCGAAGGACGAGGTCCTCGCGGGCGTCGACGATGATGTTCACGCTGGGCAGGACGTTGTCGTAGCTCTTCTTGGTCGACTGCCAGGTCCAGTCAGCGGCCTTGTTGCAGGGCGCGCCCGGCTTGCAGACGTAACCGGCGCTGTCGACCGAGGTCTTCACGTAGCGGACGCCGAAGTTGCCGCGCACGTTATCGGCCTTGAAGTTGGCTTGGGCGTACAGGGCGTCGATGTCTTCCTGGATGTTCCAGTTGCCGGCCGTGAACTCGGCGGCGGCGAAGATCGACGGCTTGGGCATGGTCGCGCCCGCCGCCAGCCACTTGCCGCTCTCGACATACGAGACCATCGACTCGCCGTCGATGCGGAAGCGGCTCTGCATCTGGGTCCCGACGCCGTCGAAGCCCTTCAGGTAGTTGCTGGGCACGGTCGAGGGGTTGAACGACGAAGCCGGGGCGGCGACGCCGGTGATGGCGATGCCCGCATACTGCTGACCGGTCTGGTGTTCACGGCGCTTGTAGCCGACCTGGACGCGCTGGATGACGCCGTCGAAGTCCTTGCCGAAGTCGAACTGGGCGTACTTTTCCTCATCCGAGGTGGGCTTGCTGACGAGGTTGCCGCTCCAACCCGGATCGGTCGCGAAGGCGGCCGGGTTGCCCATGACATTGGTCGTATAGGTCAGGCTGCCCGGGCTTTTCGGCGCGCCGCTGATGTCGACGGTGTAGCTGGCCCAGTTCAGGAATTCGAGGAACACCTGACGCTTGGTGCCGCCGTCGGCGCTCGACTTGCCAACCTCGCCGTTCAGGTCCCAGCCGTCGCCGTTGTAGCCGCCCTTCAGGTGGAAGGTGTCGGACTTCAGGCCAGCCTCGCGGTACTGCACGTCCAGTACGCTGAGCGCGTTGTTGAACGAGGCCTTGGAGACCACGCCGTTGTTGACGGTCAGGCCGGTCAGCGCACCCAGGCTGTTCCAAGTGTTGCCCTGGAAGGCGTACATCGACTGGTTGGTGTTGTCGTAGTCGGCGTCGATCTTCAGCCAGTTAAACTCCAGCGAGAGCTGGTCGTTCGGCTTGTACTGCAGCGCAGTGGTGTAGGTCGTCCGCGTACGCCCCTGCTCGAAGTATGACGCGCCGAACGCGTTCGGGCTGCGGGCGTTGAGGTTCGCCGTCAGGGTGCTGGCGCACGAGCCGACGCAACCCTTGGTGCGCGAGTCGACCGGGTTGTCCGGATTGCCCCCGGCCCATTGATTGGCCGCGATCGTGCCGTAGGTCTCGACGCCGTCACGGCGCAGTTGGTCTTCGGCGCGCTGCACCGAGAAGCTGGCGCCGAAGGTGCTGTCGGCGTTCTTCCAACTGGCCAGCAGCGAGCCCTGCAGATCACCCTTCTTGGAGCGGTCGGTGTAGAGATAGCTCACCGCGCCGGCGATCGTGCCGGACTTCAGGTCCAGCGGCTTGCGGGTGTTGACGATGACGGTGCCGCCGATGCTGCCTTCGTCGATGCGCGCTTCGGGCGACTTGTAGACGTCGACCTTGCCGACGATCTGCGGCGCCAGCAGCGCGTAGTTGAAGGTGCGGCCCGGAGAATCCAGGATGAACCAGTCGGCCGACGCGACGGTCTGGCCATTGAGCAGCGTGCGGTTCAGCGCCGGGTCGGTGCCCAGGATGCTGACCTTCTCACCTTGACCGAACGCGCGATCAACAGTGACGCCCGGGACGATCGTCAGCGCTTCGGCGACGTTCGAGCTCGGGAACTTGCCCACGTCTTCAGCGGTGACGACGTCGACAATGGCGTCGGCTTTGCGCTTGGACTCGATCGATTGCAGCAGCGAAGCGCGGATGCCGGTGATGACCACCTCTTCCACTTGGTTGCCGCTGCTCTGGGCCATCGCCGGCGCGGCGATCATGACCACCATCGCGCTGGCGGAGGCCGCCAGAACGGATTTACGGATAGTCTTCATACTCGGCTTCTCCCCATTATGCCGGGCCGATTGGACCCGGAGCCGAACCCCAAGCCCAATATGATACCAATTTTCCGGGAGGATCCGCAGAAAGTGGTACTTCTCAGGCCTCGGGACGCGACTGTGACGGAAATTTTGCGAATGACAAGGCCAAAAAGAAACCAATTGCAGACCATGTTCTTATTGGTATGAAAATGGTCCTATGCTATCGACGCAGCCAAGGGGCGCTGCAACATCTTGCGGCGCGGCGCGAGCCAGGGAGGGTTGAGCAATGACGTTTGCAGAACGGATCGGTCGGCTCGACGCCGCCGGCGACCATGCGCCGCTCTACCGGCAGCTCCAGCGCGCGCTGCGCGAAGCCATCCAGAAGAAGATCCTGGCGCCCGATGACGCCCTTCCCGCCGAGCGGGACATGGCGGACGAGTTCAGCATCTCCCGCATCACGGTTCGCAAGGCGCTGGACGGTCTGGTCAGCGAGGGCCTGCTGACCCGCAGGCAGGGCGCCGGCACCTTCGTGGCCGCCCGAGTCGAGAAAAGCTTCTCAAAGCTGTCGTCGTTCACCGAAGACATGATCTCGCGCGGACGGGTCCCGCGCAGCGAGTGGATCAGCCGCAGCGAAGGCCAGGTGACCCCCGAGGAGTCCCTGACCCTGGGGCTGTCGCCTGGAACTCCGGTCTATCGATTTGCGCGGATCCGCTACGCCGACGGCGCACCGATGGCGGTGGAGTATACGACGATCGCGGCCTTCGCCCTCCCCTCCACCGAAGTGGTCGGCACCTCGCTCTATGAGGCCCTCGAGACGACCGGCCATCGCCCGGTGCGCGCCCTGCAACGGCTGCGTGCGGTGCTGTTCCAGGCCGAACAAGCTGACCTCCTGGGCGTGCCTGTGAAGGACGCGGGCCTGCTGATCGAGCGACGGGGCTTCCTGAAGGACGGACGGGCCGTCGAGGTCACGCAATCGTACTACCGCGGCGACGCCTACGATTTCGTCGCGGAACTGAATTCCCTGTCTTGAGTACGACCTGAAGTCCGAGGAGTAGAGCTTGGAGGCGACTGTCTTGACCCGTCCTGAGACCCCCGCGCCTGCGGGCGCGTCGCCTCTGGCCCGCTCCCCGGAATCCACGCGCATGTTCCAGGAGGCCGGCCAGGCCGCCACGGTCGCAGCCGCCCAACTGACGGCCAACAGCGACAAGATCTCGGCCCTCGCCGCCCGCCTGCGCGCCAATCCGCCGCGCGTCGTCGTCACCTGCGCGCGAGGCAGCAGCGATCACGCCGCCACCTTCGCGCGCTACCTGATCGAGACCAAGGCGGGCGTTCTGACCTCATCGGCCGGCCTTTCGGTGAGCTCCGTGTACGATGCATCGCCCAATCTCGAGGGGGCGCTCTACCTGGCCATCTCGCAGTCGGGCAAGAGCCCCGACCTGCTGGCCGCCGTCCGCGCGGCCAAGGCGGCGGGCGCCTACGCCGTGGCCCTGGTCAACGTTGTGGACTCCCCGCTCGCGGCGCTGGCGGATGAGGTGATCCCGTTGCACGCCGGGCCCGAACTCAGCGTGGCGGCCACCAAATCCTACATCGCCGCTCTGGTCGCCTTGACCCAGTTGATCGCCGCATGGACCGAGGACACCGAGCTGACCTCGGCGCTCGACCGCTTGCCCGACCTGCTGACGCAGGCCTGGGACCTGGACTGGTCGCCGGCCGTCGAGCGCTTGCAATCCGCCCGCAACCTTTACGTCCTGGGGCGGGGCGTCGGCTTTGGCGTGGCGCTGGAAGCCGCCCTGAAGTTCAAGGAAACCTGTGGCCTGCACGCCGAGGCCTTCAGCGCCGCCGAAGTGCTGCATGGCCCGATGGCCCTGGTGAAGGACGGATTCCCCGCTCTGGTCTTCGCGCAGGACGACGAGAGCCGGGCCAGTGTCGACGATATGGCCGCCGGCCTGCGGGCGCGCGGGGCCGACGTTCTGATCGCCGGCGGCGAGGACGCCGCGCCAGGCGCGCTGCCGACGCTTTCCAGCCACCCGGTGCTTGAGCCGATCTTGATGATCCAGAGCTTCTACCGAATGGCCAATGCGCTTTCAGTCGCGCGCGGCTACGATCCCGACAGCCCGCCCCACCTCAACAAGGTCACCGAAACCGTCTGATGCTGGCTGCACTGGAAAATGGCCGTATCCTGACGGGCGAGGGCGTCATTGAAGGTCGGGCCCTGTTGATCGAAGGCGGGGTGATCAAGGCGATCGTCACGCGCGATGCGATCCCCGACGACGCCCAGCGCCTGGACCTTGACGGCGGCCTGCTGACCCCCGGATTCATCGACACCCAGGTCAATGGCGGCGGCGGGGTTCTGTTCAATGACGCCCCCACGGTGGAGACCATCGCCACAATCGGCGCGGCCCATCGCCCCTTCGGCACGACCGGTTTCCTGCCAACCCTGATCAGCGACGACCTGCACGTCGTCGACCAGGCGATGCGCGCCACAGAGCAGGCGATCGCCCAGGGCGTTCCGGGAGTGCTGGGCGTCCATATCGAAGGCCCGTTCCTCAATCCGAAGCGCAAGGGCATCCACGACGCGGAGAAGTTCCGCGTCATTGATGACGAGGCCATGGCGCTGCTGACCTCGTTGAAGGTCGGCAAGATGCTTGTCACGCTGGCGCCGGAGCGCACGACGCCGGAGATGATCCGTCGACTGGCGGACGCCGGCGTGATCGTGGCGGCGGGGCACACCAATGCGCTCTACCCGACCATGCGCCAGGCCTTGGACCACGGCCTGACCGGCTTCACCCACCTGTTCAACGCGATGTCGCCGCTCACCAGCCGCGAACCGGGCGCCGTTGGAGCCGCGCTGGAGAGCCAGGAGGCATGGTGCGGAATCATCGTCGACGGTCGCCATGTGGACCCCGTCACGTTGAAGATCGCGCTGCGCGCTCGACCGCTGGATCGCTTCATGCTGGTCACGGACGCCATGCCCACCGTGGGGATGGCGGATAAGCAGTTCACGCTGCAGGGCCGCCATATCCGGGTGGTCGACGGCGTCTGCGTCGATGACCAGGGCACGCTCGCGGGCTCGGACCTGGACATGGTCAGCGCCGTTCGGAATGCGGTGACGCTGTTGGATCTTAGGCTGGAAGACGCCGTCGTGATGGCGGCTCTAGCCCCGGCGACCTTTCTAGGGCTTGGCCAGCGCCGCGGCGCTATTGCGCCAGGCTACGCGGCGGACCTTTGCCTGCTGGACGATCGTCTTGAGGTCACGGCCACGTGGATCGACGGCGTCACCGCCTGACGACGGAGAGCCAGGAAAACGAAAAAGGGCGCTGACCGCGAGGTCAGCGCCCTTTCCGCATTTACGCGCAGATGACGCGGGAGCTTAGAACTTCCACTTCACGCCCAGATAGTACTGGCGACCATAGTGGACGTACTCTTCCGAGATCATGCGGGTCGAGTCGTCGACCTTGCTATCTTTCTCGTCGGTCAGGTTGATCATTTCCAACGTGACCGTGAAGTTCTTGAAGTTGTAGCTGATCTGGCTGTCGATGTTCAGCGTCTTTTCCTTGATGCGGACATCGTTGTTGTTCGTCGCCGAGGGAGCCACCTGGATCAGGTACGGGTCACGATACGAGGCCGAGATGCGGGCCTTGAAGTCGTTCTTTTCGTAGTAGAGCGTGGCGTTGTAGGCGTCGGGCGACAGGTTCACCAGCGGCTGGGTCAGCATGACCGCCGGCGTGACCAGGACGCGCGGCGTGCCCGAATAGACGGGGTTGGCGATCACGTACTGAATGTCGCTCTTGACGTGGGTGTAGTTCACGATGCCGCCGAAGCCGTCGAACGGCGCGGGCAGGAACGTGAACGGACGCTGCAGCGAGACCTCGAAGCCCTTCAGCTTGCCGCCGGGGGTGTTGATCTGGGTCGTCACCGTGAACAGCGTGTCGGCGGTGTTGCCGTTCGACAGCAGGCTGTCGGGCAGCTGGGTTTCAGCCCACGGCATCGCGACCGACGAGGTCTGGATGTAGGACTTGATGTCCTTCTGGAAGAAGCCGACCGAGAACAGCGTCTCCTTGTCCGGATACCATTCGAAGCTCAGGTCCAGATTGTTGGCCAGCATCGGGTCCAGGTCGGGATTGCCGCGCGTGAGGGTCTGGGCGGCCTGGCTGATGGCGCTGTAACCGGGCGACAGGTTCGGCAGTTGCGGACGCGTCATCACCTTGGCGGCGGCGAAGCGGACGAAGAAGCTGTCGAAGGGCTGGGCCGAGATGTTCAGCGACGGCAGGGTGTTGGTGTACTGGCGCTTGACGGTCTGGGTCGCGCCGATCGGCACCCGCTGGCTGAACGTGCCGCCCAGCGTCGTGACGGTCTGGGTGGTGTTGCCGATGCTGTAGTTGCCGGTGGCTTCCTGCTCGGTCTTCACATAACGGACGCCAAAGTTACCGCGCACCGGGATGTTGAAGACGTCGTAGTCGAAATCACCTTGCAGGTAGAACGCGGTGTCCTTCTCGGTGATGGCCCGAATTGCGCCCAGCTGGTTCAGGACGCTGAGACGGAAGTCGCCGTTGGCGTTCACGCAGTTGCAGTCATAGCCGAGCTTTTCGCGCAGCTTGTCGAGGTCCGGCGCCAGCCACGAGGTCGGCACGCCAGCCGGGATGTCGAGACCGCGACCAAAGCCGGTGATAACCCGCGACACGTCCGCGACCGTGACGCCGGCGGGCAGGCCGAACGCGGCTTCGTTGGTGAAGGTGGTGGCGGAGTTGCCGGCCAGCACCCGCGAGTTCAGGCGCTTCTCCCACGAGGTGAAGCCGTACTCCTTGTACTTGGCGCCGTAGCGCAGCTTGAACCCGTCGAGGATCTGGTAGTCCACGTCGGCGAAGAAGGTCTTGAAGGTGTTGACCGCCTTGCTCGGACGCATGCGCAGCAGCGAGGCGTCACCCAGGGTGTTGGTCGGGCTGTAGACGTAGTTCGCCGGGTTGGTCGGATCGAAGCCGTAGTTGAAGTTCGGCAGCTTGTCGTTGGCCGAGTAGTCGTAGCTGTAATTGTCGCTGTCGTAGCGCTCGAACGAGAAGGTCGTCTGTTCCGGGTTGTCCTGGATCGAGCGCGACTGGCCGTAGCCGACCTTCAGGTTGCCGCCTTCGCCGAACTTGGTGTCGTAGGTCAGGGCGAACTGGTTGAACTCGGTCTTCAGCGTGTCGTGGCGGTACTCGGTGCGAACGTCGACGTCGTCGAACGTGCCCTTGATCAGGTTGCCGTTGCTGTCAGCCGTGAAGTTCACGACGTCGGTCTGGGGCAGGCCCGCGCCGCTGCGGCTGAACGAGATGATTTCCAGATAGGTTTCGTCGCGGTTGTTCTGGAACTTGGCCAGCATCGCGTCGAGGGTCAGGGTCGAGCGGTCGGTCGGACGCCATTGCAGCGAGCCGGTGACGCCCAGACGCTCTTGATCGTAGTCCAGACGGCCGTAGCGCGGGATCCGCGGGTGCCACAGGTTGTTGGCGGTGCCCGAGGCGGCGGTGACGGTGGGGTTGGTGCCGCCGGTCACAGTGCCGATCTGGGCGCAGGTCAGGGCCGGGCCGCTGACGGGATTGTAGGCCGCGCCCGAGCAGGGGAACGCCGTCGAGGAGTTGAAGCGGACCGACGGGTTTTCCCAGCGGCCGGTCGACGAGCCCTCTTCGCGCTGAGCGCGCGTGGCGTAGGCGACCGACAGCAGCGCGCCGACTTCACCAATGCCGGTGTCCCAGCGGTTGCTGACCAGGAAGGTGTAACGCGGGTCGCTCTTCCGCGAGAGGTCGTTCCAGCCCACCTTGGCGCTGGCGCTCATGGTGAACTTGCTGAAGTCGAACGGACGGCCGGCCTGCAGATCGACGATCGCGCCCAGCGAGCCTTCTTCGTTCATGGCCGACGTCGACTTGCGGACGGTGACGCTGTTGAACAGCTCCGAAGCAAAGATCGAGAAGTCGAACTGACGGCCGCGGTTGGCGCCGCCCGAACCGTCCTTGCCACCGGTGGTGGCCAAGGCTTCCAGGCCGTTCAGGCGCACGACGGTGAAGTCAGGACCCAGGCCGCGAACGGTGATGGTGCGACCTTCGCCGCCGTCACGGTCGATCGAGACGCCCGGCACGCGCTGCAGCGATTCAGCCAGGTTGAGGTCGGGGAAATCGGCGATGTCCTGCGCCTTGATGACGTCGACAAGGTCGTTCTCACGACGCTTGACGTCCAGAGCGTTGGCCAGAGAGGCGCGGAAACCGGTGACGACGACGGCTTCGACCTGATCATCGGCCGGAGCGGCCGGAGCGGTCTGCGCGCTCGCCGCGCCAGCGAACGCCATCGCCAGCGCCAGGGCGCCGCCCGAGACGCCGTATTGCAGGCCGCGCACGCGTCCCGTGGTATTCTTGGACATAGAACCTCCTCCCGTTCGACCATTGGACGGCGACGTCGCCGCCGCCTTGGCCTTCGTATCGGCTCCGCGTCCTTCCCGCGAAACCGCCCCCGGCCTTGAAGTCTTCGTTTTTGCTACCGGTGTCACAAGCCTCTCTGGGTTTTTGACACCGGTATCAGACTGCTAACAAAGGCGGAGGCGACCCACAAGGCCACAATGCGGTCATAAGCTAAGAGACTCTGCGGCCCGTTGCGTTTCCGACACAATCGGCCCGGCCGCTGGGGATCGGGTCAGCTCTCGTCGGGGCGGAAATGGCTGACCTTGTAGAGGCCCTGGAGCATGGAGTCGCGCTGCGCCGCGGGCAAGCTAGCCCCGGCGGCTCGCAAGAGTTTCAAGGCGTTCAGGTGGACGTCGACCGCATCCCAACGCCAGACACCAGCTTCGGCGCAGTTGTCGGCCAGCCCGCACAGGGACATGGCGGCGCGATCCAGACCCGTTCCGGTGACAAAGGCGCTGACGTCGATGATACGCGACGCGAGGACATAGAGGGCCTCGAACGACTCGGCCTCCCGGTCTTCGGCAGCCCGGCTAAACCGGGCCTCGATCTCGGCGAGGGTCTCGTCCAAGGCCGCCAGCGAGGCCTCCCGAAGCGACTCTACGCCCGCTTCGGCCGCCGCGATGGCGTCTTGAGCGAGCAAGCCACCCCGTTCCTTGATCATCTTGGCCAGGCGGTTCGGCGGTTTGAATTTACGGACGGTCATATCTGCACCTTCGCTGGGCGCATCATATTGCTGATTTCATCATCGGACAGGTTGGGCGTCTGCGCCTCGCCCACCTCCGCCGGAAGGTCGTCCTTGCGTCTGCCATCCGTCCCCGGAGGCGGCCCCATATGTTTGAATCGTCGGTCTGGGCCCACGAAGGTCGGACACTCGATAAACGCCCGATCCTCGCGCGCCACCCAGAAGATCCGCTCGAGCAAAACCTTGGGCGTAATGGGCTTGGCCACCACGTAGTTGGCGCCTGCGTCCCGGATCTTGACGATCTGGGAAGTGCGTGTGTGTCCGGTCACGAGGATGACCGGAACGAAGCGGTTCGTTTCCCCGCCCTCGCGCCTCAGCCATTCGATGAACTCGATGCCATCGGTCACGGGCATCTGCACGTCGCTGATGATCAGGTCGAAGGTCTTTGTCTTGATCAGGCCCTGGGCGTCGGCGACGGTCTCGGCGCGATGCAGTTGCTTGACGCCGAAGCCGGAAACGACCTGGGACAGGATGTCCAGAGAGGGTCCGTTATCGTCCAGCACGAGCACAGTCGCCCGCTCGAGATTGATCCGGGTCGAGGGAAGAAGGGCGTCTGACATCGGCGCCCTAGAAAAAGTCCAGCTCGCCGGCCTCGGCTTTCCGCTCGGCCTCCTCCGTCGCACGGAGCCTGACGACAAGATCGGATAGGCCCAGCCCCTCCAACAACGGCTCGATCGACATGCTCCACTCGCCAGACGCATGCTGGCCGATACGCTGAAGCACAGCCGAAAGGCCATGAAGACGCTGGCTCAGCTCGTCGAGCGCCTGGAGTCTGGTGAGGTTTGGCAGGGTCGCGCCGCCGTCCGCCAGATCGCCCACGATATGCTCGCAGTCCTGGCAGATGGCCGCAGCCGAAGCCAATTCCGCCGCCAGGCGTCGCGACAGCTCGCCCACTGGAAGCAGCTCTTCCGGTGTCGTGGTCGCGTTGGCCTGGAGCGGTGAAGCAGCCATTCGCTAGAACAGATCCACGTCGCCGCTCGCCACCGCCGGCATCGGCGGGGGAGTCGGACGCCGGACGTCCTGCGGCGCGTTGTCGACGGCGACCAAGCGCTGCCGAACGCGGCCGGAAGCGGGCCAGAACTCGACGCGGCGGGCCGAAACGCCACCCGTGCTGGACGAGACGATCGGGATGCCTTCATCGCGCAGGAAGCGCTCGGCGAAGGCGGCGTTGCTGGCGCCCACGTCCGAGAGGCCATCGAACAGCTTGGCGCCGCCGAAGATCTTGGCCTCAAGACGCTCGCGCCGCGCGCCGCGCTTCAGGAGGTCGTTGATCAGCACTTCCATCGCATAGGCGCCATAACGGACGGCGTCGCCGTCCCGGCGCCCGTCGCCGGAGTCCGGCAGCAGGAAGTGGTTCATGCCGCCGACACCGTTCTGCGGGTCGCGGATGCACGCGGCGATACAGGAGCCCAGCACCGTGGTCATGACCACGTTGGGATCGGTCGACACATGGCTTTCGCCCTGCGTGACGTGAACCTTGATCGCGCGTTCCGGGTCGTCGTGATGGAATGCCGTCATGTCAGTTGCCCGAACACTTGCTCGATTTTTTCCTTCAGGCCTTGGACCGTGAAGGGTTTCACGCAGTAGTTGTTCACGCCGAACTGCACGGCGCGCTGCACCAGTTCGCGGTCGGCGCGTCCGGTGAGCATGACGAAGGCGGTCTGGCGGATCGGCGGGTGCGAACGCACCGCGCGCAACAGCGCCAGGCCGTCCATCTTCGGCATGTTGAAGTCCGAGATGACGAGGTTCGCCGGCTTGGCCAGGAGGTTCTTGAGAGCCTCCTCGCCATCGGGCGCCTCACGGATGTCCTTGAATCCGATCTGCTGCAGCGCATTCCGGATCAAGGCCCGCATGGTGAGCTGGTCGTCGACCACCAGAACGGAGATGGAGCTTGCTTGGGGCATGGTCTATCGCCTCGCGGAGGCCAAATCGAGGATGGACTGGCCCATGGAGGACAGGCTGACCTGCTTCTCCACGGCGCCGATTTCGAAAGCGGAACGGGGCATGCCGTAGACGACGCAGCTTGCCTCGTCCTGGCCCAGCGTTTTGGCGCCGGCCTTGCGCATAGCCAGAAGGCCTTGGGCGCCGTCGCGGCCCATGCCGGTCAGGATTACGCCCACCGCCTTGTCGCCCACGGCGTTGGCCACCGAGTTGAACAACACGTCCACCGAAGGACGGTGCCCGCTGACAGGGTCGCCAGCGACGAGGCGGCAACGTAGGCCGGCCGAACGGACGACCTCCAGGTGCGTAGCGCCGCCCGGGGCGACATAGACCTTGCCAGGCTCCAGCGGGGCCCCGTCGAAGGCCTCCTGAACCTTGGCGCCGCTCGAACGGTCGAGGCGGGCGGCGAAGCTGGCGGTGAACGTCGCCGGCATGTGCTGAGTGATCACCGTCGGCGGGCAGGTGTCGGGGAAGAGCTGCAGGATCGACAACAGGGCTTCCACCCCACCGGTCGATGAGCCGATCGCCACGATGTCGCCCGAGGGCATGAAGTCCTTGCGGCGCGGGGCCGCCGTAGTGGGCGCAGCGCCCGCGTTGGTGCGAACCGAAGCGCGCGCCGCGATCTTCACCTTGGCGACGATCTCGGCCAGGGCTTCCTGGGTGCCGGTGGCGTCAGCGGGCTTGCCCACGCAGTCCACCGCGCCCAGTTCCAGGGCTCGCAGCGTCATCTCGGCGCCGGCCTGGGTCAGGGTCGAGACCATGACGACCGGCATCGGCCGCAGGCGCATGATCTTCTCGAGGAAGTCGATGCCGTTCATGTTCGGCATTTCGATGTCGAGCGTGACGACGTCGGGGTTCAGGGCCTTGATCATGCCCCGCGCCTCGAACGGGTCGCCGGCGCCGCCGACCACCTCGATATCCGGATCACGATTGAGGGCCGCCGAAATCAGGCTCCGCATCGTGGCGGAGTCATCAACGACAAGAACGCGAATCTTGGCCATTAGCGCCCCACCTTCCGGTAGGCGGTCAGACCGCAGCTCTCGAACGCGGTCACGGATGCGCCGACGCGTTCAGAGTGCCCCACATAGAGCCGGCCACCCGGCGCGACGAGCGGCGCGAACCGGTTCCAGACACGTTCCTGAGTAGGTTCATCAAAATAGATCACGACATTCCGACAGAAAATGGCGTCGAACGGGCCTTTCATTGGCCAGGACGGACCGTTGAGATTTAGTTCGCGGAACGCGACGAGGCTTCGGGCCGCCTCGCAAACACGCCAGTTGCGCCGATCACTCGGATCGCGCTCGAAGTATTGGCTGCGCGCGGCGGCGGGAATGCCTTCCAGCAGGCCCTCGTCGTAGACGGCGGCCCGCCCCGTAGCGAGGACGTTGGTGTCGATGTCCGTGCCCAGGATCCGGATGTCGAGGTCTGCGGCGTTAGGCCACACCGACAGGACCGTGAAAGCCATCGAGTAGGGCTCTTGCCCCGACGAACTGGCGGCGGACCACAAGCGCAGCCGGCCACCGGCGCGGACCTTGTCGGCGACCGGCTCCAGCACATTGGCGCGCAGGTCGTCGAAGTGGTGCGGCTCGCGGAAGAAGCGCGTGACGTTGGTGGTCAGCGCCCGCAGCATCTCCTGGCTCTCGTCATGGCCGTTGTCGCTGGCGACGAAGGCGCAGTACTCGCTGAACGAGCGCAAGCCCAGAGCGCGCAAGCGCTTGGCCAGACGCGAGTAGACCAGAGTCGCCTTGCTGTCCGGCAGGCTGATGCCAGCCAGGTCGTAGAGCAACGCGGCGATACGTTTGAAATCCTGGTTCGTGAACGCGAACTCGCCATCGACGATGGCCTCGCGGCGGTCCGAAGAGGATGTGGCGACAGTAGACATCAGGCGGCCAACGCCTCCCGTTCAGGCAGGATTCGATCCAGAGAAATCTCGCTGATCATGCGTCCCTCGACCGAGATAATCCCGCGGACAAAGCTACGGACGGCGTCACAGGCGACGTCGGGCGTCGGCTGGATCATGTCGTCGTTGATCGACAGGATGTCCGACACCGCGTCGACCAGGAGACCGACGGTGCGATCACCCGCCTTGACGACGATGAACACGCTGCGGACCGTGGGCTCGATCACCGGCATGCCGAGGCGGCAAGCCAGATCCATGATCGGCAGGACCGCGCCGCGCAGGTTGATGACGCCGCGCATGTAGCCGGGGGACTGCGGCAGCGTCGTCGCAGGGCTCCAGCCCCGGATTTCGCGCACAGCCATGATGTCGACGCAGTACTCCTGCTCGCCCACGCGGAAGGAGATCAGCTCGCGCCGATCGGCGCTGGTGGCGGTGGCATGATCCGTCATGACTTACTCCGCGGCGATGAGGCTGGGCTCAGGGGGACGCGGCGCGCCACCCTCGCGACGGCGCAGGTTGATCGTGGCGTCAACATCCAGGATGAGGGCCACGCGGCCATCGCCCAGGATCGTCGCGGCGGCCACGCCCTCGACCTGCTGGTAGTTCTGTTCAAGCGACTTGATGACCACCTGGCGCTGGCCATGGATGGCGTCGGCCACCAGGGCGGCGCGCGAGCCGTCCTCGCCCTCGACCAGCAGCACGACGCCGTCGGTCGGATGCGGGCTTTCCTCGCGATAGCCCAGCGTCAGGCCGACATCGATGAGCGGGACGAAGCTGTCGCGGACGGCCAGCACCGAGCCCACCGGGCCCAACGGACGAACCTCTTCAGGCTTCGGACGCAGGCTCTCGACGATGGCGGCGAGCGGCACGACCAGGGTCTCGCCGGCGACGTCGACCACCATGCCGTCCAGGACGGCCAGGGTCAGCGGCAGGCTGAGCGTGAAGGTCGAGCCTTGGCCCGGGCGCGAGGAGATCGAGATGCGGCCGCCCAAGGCCTGGACCGAGCGCTTGACCACGTCCATGCCGACGCCGCGGCCCGATACGTCCGAGATCTTTTCGGCGGTGGAGAAGCCCGGCAGGAAGATCAGGTTGTCGATCTCCTCGTCGGTCAGCTGCAGGTCAGGCGCGATCAGTCCCTTCTTGACGGCGATGCCGAAGACGCGCTCGCGGTTGATGCCCTTGCCGTCGTCCGAGACCTCGATGACGATCCGGCCGCTGCGGTGCAGGGCCGCAAGGCGCACGACGCCTTCCGGGTTCTTGCCGGCGGCCTTGCGCTCCTCGGGGCTTTCCAGCCCGTGGTCGATGGCGTTGCGCAGCATGTGGGTGATCGGGTCGGACAGGCGCTCGATGACCGTCTTGTCGACCTCGGTGTTTTCGCCGTCCATCACCAGACGGGCCTGCTTGCCCGTCATGTTGGCGACTTCGCGAACCAGACGCGGCATGCGCTGGAACACCGACTTCACCGGCTGGGCGCGGATGGCCATCACGCTGTCCTGGATCTCGCGCGTCAGCTGTTCCAGCTCGTCGAGGCCCATGGCCAGGTTGGAAGACGGGGCGATGCCGTATTCGCCGACGCGTTGCGCCAGCATCGCCTGGTTGATCACAAGCTCGCCGACGAGGTCGATGAGTCGGTCGATGCGTTCGGGATCGACACGAATGACCGATTGACCGGGTCCTGGCACTTCGACGGGCGTAGCCTTCGGCGTCGCTGCCGCAGCCGCAGCGGGCGTGGCGGGCGCAGGCTTGGCGGCCTCGACGACGGGCGGAACGTCCGCGACGGGCGCTGACGCGATGACCGGCGGAGGAGCGACTTCGACAGGCGCGGGCGCGATCGGTTCGACGACGGCCATCGGCTCGGCGGGCGCCGTCAGCACGGCGAGGGTGGCCTCCACCGCGCTTTCGCCGTGGATGATCTCCAGGTCGCAGTCGCCGTCCACGAACTCGAAGACCTCGCGAATGGCGGCCTCGTCCTGATCGGTCTCGAGGCGCACGCTCCACGTCACGAAGGCGGCTTCAGGGTCCAGGTCCTGTAGGGTCGGAAGAGCGCTGTCGTCGAGCGTCGCCTTGATTGGGCCAAGGCGGCTGAGTTCGCGCAGCAGGAGCGCGGTCTCGTTCGCCTTCCGATACAGGTCGGACTTCGGACGGATCGACACCGTCCAGACGTTCGAGGGGACCAGCTCGGCGTCGGCCGCTTGGGCCTCGACGGTGATGGTCTGCGGCACGAAGACGAAACCGAGATCATCTTCGTCCATCGCGTCGTCATCCGCCCCGATGACGATCGGCGCGGCGTCTTCGGAGACAATGGACTCGGCGGCGGGCGCAGGGGCCGCGGGCGCCGCGTTGGGATCCGTCCATTGCTCCAGTTCGGCGGCCATGGCGGCCGAGGCCGCCATGTCGACATCGCCCAGGCCGCGTGCGGCGCTGACGTGGTCGGCCAGGATGTCCGAGGCGCGAAGGAGAACAGCGGCCAGCTCAACCGTGTTCGGCACCGAGCCGGCGCGTACGGCGTCCAGCAGGGTTTCGAAGACGTGGGCGAAGCGCACGAGCGGCTCGAGGCCGAAAGCCCCGGCGCCGCCCTTGATGGAATGGACGGCGCGGAACACGGCGTTGACCGTCTCGAGGTCGCCGGCCCCTTCTTCCATGGCGAGGAGACCGCCTTCGAGGTCGGCGAGCAGTTCCTCGCACTCCTGGAAGAAGGTGACCTTGATGGCCTCTAGCTCGTCCATTCCCGTAAGTCCTAATTCGCGTCTAGCAACGGGTAGTCAAAAGCAGGGTCTTGGATCTGCGTTCTTGATCAGGCGGCCACGCGACGGATCGCGTCGACGAGCTTTTCCGGATTGAACGGCTTGACGATCCAGCCCGTCGCGCCGGCTTCGCGGGCCCGCTGCTTCTTGGCAGGGTCGCTTTCCGTGGTCAGAACCAGGATCGGGATCGCGCGGTAGTCGTCGTCGACGCGCACCGCCTCGATGAAGCCGAAGCCATCCAGCTTGGGCATGTTGATGTCCGTGATGATCACATCAGGGCGATGGGCGGACAGGACTTCGAGACCATGCTCGCCGTCCACCGCCTCGACCACATTGAAGCCGGCGCCGGCGAGAGCCATGCGCAGCATGTCCCGCATCGTCCGGGAATCATCGACCGTGAGAACCGTACGCGTCACGATTCAGCTCCTTGGAATTCCGCCGAAAGGAGCGCCCCTGCGGCGCCAAATAGACGGGTGGTTTCGACGAAGGCCTCTGAGGGCCCCTTGATGGAAAACGGATGGCCGTCCTGGTCCCAAGCCTTGCGGGCGGCCAGCAGCACCTGCAGGCACAACCCGCCGAGGCGGCGAACCTGATCGGCTTCGATGATGATCTCGGCGCCGCGACGCTCGAGGAAGGCGGCCTTCAGAGGCGCTGCGGCCTTGAGATCCAAGTTTTCAGGCAGAGAGATCGCGGCGACCATCAGAATTCCTCCCAACCGTCAGTGACCGGGGCCTGAGCGACCGCCGCCGAACCGCTGCTCCGGCCCGGACGGGCGAAGCTGTTCAGGCGCGCCTGCTGTTCGGCCACCGGATTGCGCGCCGGAGCATGGTGCCCCGCTTCGGCGACCGCCGGACGGGCGTAGGACGATGACCCCGATCCCACCTGGAAGCGGGCCATCAGGCGGACCAGTTCAGCGGTCTCGCCCTTCAGCGAGTGCGTCGCGGCGGTCGATTGCTCGACCATGGCGGCGTTCTGCTGGGTGACCTGGTCCATCTGGTTCACGGCGGTGTTGACCTCATTCAGGCCGGTCGCCTGCTCTGCGGCCGAGGCCGCGATTTCGGTGACCAGCGCATCGATCTCGCCGACCTTGGTGACGATCCGCTGCAGCGCCTCGCCCGTCTGGCCGACCAGGCTGACGCCTTGGCTGACCTGCTGGGTCGAGCTGGAGATCAGCGCCTTGATTTCCTTGGCCGCCTCGGCGGAGCGCTGGGCCAGGGCCCGAACTTCCTGGGCGACCACCGCGAAACCGCGTCCCGCCTCGCCCGCACGGGCGGCCTCGACGCCGGCGTTCAGGGCCAGGAGGTTGGTCTGGAAGGCGATTTCGTCGATGACCCCGATGATCTGGCTGATCTGGCCCGAGCTCTTTTCGATCTCGCCCATAGCCGAGACTGCCTGGTGCACGACCTGACCGCTATGCGTCGCTTCGCCACGGGTCGTTGACACGACGTCGGAGGCTTGGCGAGCGCCCGCGGCGGTGCGGCGCACCGTGGCGGTCAGCTCGTCGAGCGCGGCGGCGGTTTCTTCCAGGCTGGCGGCCTGTTGCTCGGTGCGGCGCGACAGGTCGTCGGACGCGTGAGCGATTTCGTCGGCGCCGGTGCGCAGGCCGTCGGTCGAGGCGGCGATGACCTTCATCGTCTCCTGCAGCGAGCCCATGGCGGCGTTGAAGTCGTCCTTCAGCTTACGGTAGTCGCCGGGGAAATCGGCGGTGACGCGGAACGTCAGGTCGCCCGAAGCCAGCTTCTCCAGGCCCTCGGCCAGGTTCGACACCACCAAGGAGGCCTCCTGGGCGGCGGCGGCGGCGGCGGCTTCCTTGGCGCGGCGTTCGTCAGCCGTAAGGGCGGCGGACTTCTCCTGGTCGGCGCGCAGCTGCTCAAGGTGCAGCTGGTTGTCACGGAAGACCTTCAGGGCGGTCACGATGGCGCCCAGCTCGTCGCCGCGCGTCAGCTTCTCGAGATCGATACTGTTGTCGCCCTTGGACAGCTTGTCGGTCGCGGCCGCGATATCGTTGATCGACTTGCGGGTCGTCATGACCGTCAGGAAGGCCAAGGCGCCGACGGCGGCGAGGGTGAGCAGCGACATGATGATGGTCACGCTCATCGCGGCGGTGGCTTCAGCCTGGCGCTTGGCGGTTTCGCTCTGAACGCGCTTGTTGGCGGCGGCCACGACCTGGTCCAGTTGGCCGGTCATCTTGGCGTATTGTTCTTCGAACGGCGCGATGAAGCCGGCGGCCATGTTGAAGTCGACCCCGATCATCCCGCTGACGGTGTCGATGGCGCTGCGGCACTCTTCGAGCGACTTGATCAGCTCGGCGATCTTCGGCTGCTCGGCCGCCGGCAGCTTGCTCTTCAGCGCCAGCAGATCCTTTTTGACCGCGTCGGTCTCGGCCAGAACGGCGGCCATCCGCGCATCGTTCTTATCAACCTCGATGTTGCCCGCCTTGTGGGTCATCACGACGAACAGTTCGCCGTTGATGTTCGAGATCCGCTTGGAGATCCGTTCGATCTCCAGGTTTTGACGCATGTCGTTTTCAACAACCTGCTTCAGAGCGGCGGACTGGCTCTTCTGCACGACGATGGCGCCGCCGGCCATCACGGCCAGCATCAACAGCGCAAACGCCGGCGCGAAGCCGATTTTGATGATCAATGGTAGATCGACGAGACGGATCCGTTTCATCGCGAGGTCCCCTCCAACCAGCGCCCCGTGCCCACGGATCGCCAACATGAAGGGGGATAATCCCGACAGATTACTAACAGACTCTGACTTGGTTAAAGGAACCGGCCGATTTTCGTCCCATTTTGGATCAGGTGGTCGTTTGGTCGCAGCTGCCCGCTTACGGATTCTATAGGCAGCTCCTGACGTAACAAGAGTCTCAGAAGCATCGAGACATGGTTACCTGAAAGTAAATCGCGAATATTATTCAGCGACTCAGACTATTTTAACGCGAGCCTGCCAATTTGCTGCTGCGTCCGGTTGGCGCGTCGTCCACAGGACGTGAATTCATTACTAGGAGCAGCGGGATGAAATATCCGATCGCTATTGCCGCGGGAATCGCTGGCAGCTTGTTTGTCGCTCAGGTCGCCTCGGCCGCGGGCGGTTTCGAAGACCAAATGGCTCGTTGCCTGCAGCAGCACGCCAACACGCGCGACGCCGCACAAGTCATGCTTGAGTGCAATGCTGACGGCGGCAAGCTGTCGGACTGCAAGGTCGTCGACAACAGCGCCGCCGGTAAGGGCTTCGACAAGGCCGCGATGTGCATCGCCGAAAAGCTCCCGATGGGCGCCAAGACCGGCTCCGTGAAGGTTCCGTTCCGCTTCCCGGGCGGCGCGTAAGCGTCTTTCCGGTCGGAACAAAGACGCCTCCGTCGACTTGGTCGACGGGGGCGTTTTGCTTTGTGGAGTTCGGCCAGGGCCCTTGGGCGGCGAGACCCCAGAAAGAAAGGCCGCGTCAATACGACGCGGCCTTTCTTCGTTTGAGCGAGGTCCAGAGCATGACGCCGAAAGTGGGAACCGGTTTCGGTGACAGTCACGCTCTAGGTGTTTGATCTAGAGCCTCGTTATCGCGTCAAAACGATTCCGTTTTGACGCGCGAGGCTCTTCGGGACGCGGCCTAGAACTCTTCCCACTCTTCCTTGAGAGCGACAGCAGCGCCGCCGCGCGACACCGGCGCGCCGCCCGGTCGGCTCGCTGAGGGGCGAGGCGGAGTCGTCACCGGTGCGGGCGACCTCGCCGGCTGCGATGAAGCGCGACGCCCTCCCGACGTCCGGAAGGTCTCCACCTGCCTCACGAGCTCACCGGTCTGGCTCTTGAGAGAATGGGTCGCCGCCGTTGTCTGCTCGACCATGGCGGCGTTCTGTTGGGTGACCTGGTCCATCTGGTTCACGGCGGTGTTCACCTCGTGCAGGCCGCTCGATTGCTCCTGAGCGGAGACCGAGATCTGGGCGATTAGTTCATCGATCTCAGCGACCTTCGTCACGATCCCCCGCAGCGCATCGCCGGTCTGCCCCACCAGCGCCACCCCCGTCTCAACCTGCCGGGTCGAGGTCGAGATCAAGGTCTTGATCTCCTTCGCCGCGTCGGCCGAACGTTGCGCCAGAGCCCGGACCTCTTGGGCGACGACGGCGAAGCCGCGACCAGCTTCACCGGCGCGCGCCGCCTCGACACCGGCGTTCAACGCCAGAAGGTTGGTCTGGAAGGCGATCTCGTCGATCACGCCGATGATATTGCCGATCTCGCGGGAGCTGGTTTCGATCTCACCCATGGCGGCGACCGCTTGACTGACGACCGCGCCGGACCGCTCGGCGTCGGTCTTGGCGCCCGCGACTACCTCCTGAGCCTGCTTGGCGCCAGCGGCCGAGCGCCGAACAGTGGCGGTGATCTGGTCCAAGGCGGCTGCCGTCTCTTCCAGGCTGGCGGCTTGTTGTTCGGTGCGACGCGCAAGGTCGTCGGCGGCGACGCTGATTTCCTCGGTGCTGGAGCGGATTCCCTCGGTCGCGCCGCCAACGCCGCACATGGCCTGATCGAGCAGGCTGACAGCATGGTTGAAGTCGCCCTTGAGCTTCTGGAACTCGGTGCAGACCTCGCCGTCGAGACGCGCCAGAAGATCGCCGGCCGCGAGACGATCCAACGCCTCGGCCAGGAGCGTGACGACATGCTCCTGCCGCGCCTGCGCCTTCTTCTGCTCAGCCTCCAGGCGGAGCCGTTCGTTGTCCAGGGTTTCCAGATAGATCGAGATGGCGAAGTCCATATCCAGGAAGATCGCCTTCATTAGCGCGGCGACCGCCTCGCCAGCGCGATCGGAGCCGCCCTTCGACATCAGCCCCTTGGGCCACATCGAGTCGATCACGGCCCGAACCAGATGGTCGCCGACGACCGCGTAGCCACCGATGTACCAGCGGGGCTCCAGCCCAATGCGCGCATGGGTCTGACCGATGGCCCGCACCGCCCGAACGTAGTCGTCGCTGAACTGGCCCTCGGCGATCAAGGCCCAGTGGGTCTGCTGCCGCGAGCTCGCCGCGTCCATGTGCCGGTCGTCGCTGAAGAACTTGCGCGTCTCGGGGGTCGACCGGACCTTGCCGTAGAAGCTGTCTAGCGCCTTGCCGATCTCGGCCCGGATCACCGGGCGCAGGTCGCGCAGCGCCGATCGCGCCTTGTCATCGATCCCCATAAACGCTGTGCGTTCGCCGATCGCGTAGTCCTGGCTCATAGCCGTCCCCATCATTTCGTGAGGAAAGCCTGGGCTCTGATCCTTAACCGGCGCTTAAATATACTCGCATCAGGTGCGACGCCTTGCCGCACACCCCGCGTAGGTTGCAAGCGATTGCACACTTCTAGCTTCTTGCGCCGCGCCAACGGAAGCACGGCTTGCGGGCTAAGTACGCCCCAACGGCGGCTGGTGCGACCGGTCGCCGCAGTCACCCCCCGCGCTTCAAAGTCTCCCGCGCGATGATCAGTTGCTGGACCTGGCTGGTGCCCTCGTAGATTCGGAAAATCCGCACGTCGCGATAGAGCCGCTCGATCCCGTAGTCGGCGACATAGCCGGCGCCGCCGAACACCTGCACGGCCCGATCCGCCACGCGGCCGACCATTTCAGAAGCAAAGAGCTTGGACGACGCCGCCTCGAGCGTGACATTGACCCCGGCGTCGCGTTTGCGGGCGGTCTCCAGCACCAGCGCCTTGGCGGCCAGGGCCTCGGTCTTGCTGTCGGCGATCATCGCCTGGATCAGCTGGAAGCTGGCGATCGGCTGGCCGAACTGCTTGCGTTCCGAAGCATAGGCCACGCAGTCGGCGATCAGTCGCTCAGCCACGCCCACGCAGACGGCGGCGATGTGCAACCGACCGCGATCCAGCACCTGCATGGCCACCTTGAAGCCCTCGCCTTCCGCGCCAAGGCGGTTCCACGCCGGCACGCGGACATTGTCGAAGGTCACGTCGTGGATGTGGGCGCCCTGCTGGCCCATCTTCTTCTCGGGCTTGCCGACGGTCAGCCCCGGCAGGTCGCGCGGCACCAGGAAGGCAGAGACCCCCGCCCCGCCCTTGGCGTCGGGGTTCGTCCGCGCCATCACCGTGAAGAGCGACGCCTTGCCAGCGTTGGTGATGTAACGCTTGGAGCCGTTCAGGACGTAGTGGTCGCCGTCCAGCGTGGCGCGGGTCTGGACCGCAGCGCTGTCGGAGCCGGCTTCCGGTTCGGTCAGGGCGAACGAGGTGATCACCTCGCCCGACGCGATTCCCGGCAGCCACTTGGCCTTCTGCTCGGGGTTGCCGAACATCACGAGACCCTGGCTGCCGATGCCGACATTGGTGCCGAACACCGAGCGGAAGGCCGGCGAGGCGCGGCCCAGCTCGATGGCCACCAGCGCCTCTTCCTCCATGTTGAGGCCAAGGCCGCCGAATTCCTCGGGGATCGTCAGGCCAAAGAGCCCGAGCCCCTTCATCTCCTCGATCACGTCGGCGGGGACGGCGTCGTTCTCGGCCACCTGCGCCTCGATGGGCCGCAGACGTTCGGCCACGAAGCGGGCGACCGTGTCGATCAGCTGCTCACGCGTTTCCAGATCGAGGGCCATTCGCTTCGTCTCCCAGTTTCCCAGCCCCTCACGGAAACCGCGAGGGTGGCGTCAAACGCTTGTTTTGCCGGGAACTGTAGCGATGGCCCTCGAGAATGGAAGCCTTCCCTTACGCCCGCTCCTGCTGGGCCAGCACGCTCTTGCGCATGCCATAGGCCAGATAGACCACCGCCCCGATCAGGTGGGCGTAGAGGAAGTAGAGCTGGGTCTTCCCGGGCAGGCTGACGAACAGGTAGAGGCAGCCCAGGATGCCGGCGGGCGCCACGATGGGCCATAGCGGGGTGGAGAACACCCGCGGACGGTTCGGCTCGCGCAGACGCAGCAGGATCACCGAGGCGCCGACCGCGATAAAGGCCCACAGCGTGCCGGCGTTGGCCAGCTCGGCGATGTCCTTCAGCGACAGGAGACCCGAGATCACCGCCGACAGCACGCCGGTCAGCAGGGTCATCATCACGGGCGTGCCGGTCTTGGCGTTCACCTTCGACAGGGCGCGGGGCAGGAGGCCGTCGCGGGCCATGACGAAGAAGATCCGGCTCTGGCCGTACATGAAGGCCAGAATCACGGTCGGTAGGGCGACGACGGCGGCCAGGGCGACCAGCTGGGCGATCTTGCCATGGTTCAGGCTCTCAAGAATGAAAACCAGCGGGGCCTCGCTCTTGGAGAACACCTCGGTGCGCGAGGCGCCGATCGAGACGGCGGCGACGATCATGTAGATCGCCGTGCAGACGGCCATCGAGCCGACGATGCCGATGGTCAGGTCGCGCTTGGGATTCTTGGTCTCTTCAGCGGCGGTCGACACCGCGTCGAAGCCGTAGAAGGCGAAGAAGATCAGGCTGGCCGCGGCCATCACCCCGATCTTGGCGGCGTCGGCGGCCGCGCCTTCCGGCACATGGGCCTGGAAGCCATTGGGCATGAAGGGCGTGAAGTGGGCGATGTTGAACGCCGGCAGACACAGCGCAACGAAGACCGCCAGGGCGATGATCTTCACGAAGACCAGCACCATGTTGACCGTGGCGCTCTCGCGGGTGCCAAGGGCCAGTAGACCCGCCACTGCCATCGAGATGAACACGGCCGGCACGTTGATCAGCCCGCCCTGGTGGGGTCCGGCCAGCAGGGCGTCGGGGAAGCCGATCATCTTGAACAAGCCATGGGCGTGGGCCGACCAGCCTACGGCCACCGCCGCGCAGACCAGGGTGTATTCGAGGATCAGGCTCCAGCCGACGAACCAGGCGACCGGCTCGCCCATCGCCGCATAGCTGTAGGTGTAGGCGCTGCCCGAGGCCGGGATCATCGTCGACAGCTCGGCGTAGCAAAGCGCGGCGCAGGCGCAGACCGCGCCGGCGATCAGGAACGAGAGAATGACGCCCGGCCCGGCCAGGCCCGCCCCGACGCCGGTCAGGGTGTAGATGCCGGTCCCGACAATGGCCCCGACACCCAGGGCCACCAGGTGCGGCCAGCTCAGGGTCTTCTTCAGTTGATGGCTGTCCGCATGACCGGCGGTGATGGTGTCGATGGCCTTGCGGCGCGTCCAGAAGCTCACTTTGGGGGTCCCTCCGACCAGAGCATGGCAGCCGAAAGCGTCAGCGGTTTCGGCGTCCGCCATGCTCTGCAAATAGTCGCGAGCCTGTTTAGCCGCTTCGGATCGAGATCCGAAGCGGACAGGCTCTCGATGCGGACCATGGAGCGGGTTTCGTTCCCAGCCAAGCCTCGAAGTTAGAAGAAAATCCTCGTCAGGGCGTAGGCGAGGATCGCCACGGCCACCGTGAGCGTCACCAGCAGGATCGCCAGGCGCGGCTTGACCTCCAGCAGGGCCTTTGGGCCGAGCTTGGCCGAAATGGCGCCGACGCCCGCCAGCAACAGGAAGCTCGAGCACGCCCCGAGCATCGCCACCAGCGCCGGCGGGATCAGGTTGAGGCCCCGGGCGGCGGCCAGGGCCGCGAAGCCCCAGACGAAGATCGGCGGGGCCTGCAGGCCCGACACCCGGCCGCCCTGGGCGGTGCGGGTCAGCATCAGGCCGATCAACACCACGGCCGGGCCCAGCCACAGGATCCGCGACAGCTTGGCCAGAGCCGCCGTGCCGGCGACCTCCGGCGACACAGAGGCCCCGGCCCCGGCCACTTGCGCGACGTCGTGGATCGACAGGCCAAAAAAGACGCCGGCCTGGTGGGCGGTCAGGCCCAGCGCGTTGGCGACCGGCGGATAGGCCAGCATGGCTACGGTCGAGAGCAGGTTGACCCCGACGATGACCAGCGCCGTCGTGCGCTGGTTCTCCGGACTGGAGGGCGCGGCCTGCGAGGCGGCCAGGGCCGCCGAGGCGCCGCAGATCGAGCAGGCGGCTGCGGCGATCAGGGCCTCGGCGAGCGGCAGACCCAAGGCCGCGCCGGCCAGGGCCCCGATCCCGAGCCCCCCCAGCACCACCGCGCCGCTGGCCAGAACGGCCGGACCGCCCAGAGCGGCGAATTCGCTCCAGCTGATCTGCGCGCCCATCATGGCCACGCCCAGCCGCAGGCCGGGCTTGGCGAAGATGTCGAGACCCGCGCCCAGCTGCCCCTGCAGGCCCAGCGCGCCCAGCATCATGCCCAGCACCACCGCGATCAGCGGCGCCGGGGCGTGCAGGCTCTGGGACAGGAGCTTGGCCAGCACCGCCATCAAGAGGCCGGCCAGAAGGCCCGGCCCCATGCGGACGGCGTTCAGGCGCAGGGCCGCGGCGGTCATCCGCGGACGGTTTCGCCGTTCATCGAGGCGGCGGCGGCGAAGTGGGCGTCGGCCTTGGCGCAGCGGTTCGAGAGGCGCTCGTGAAGCCGGCGCACGGTCTGGCTGCCGGTGCGCTCGAACGCGAAGGGCAGGACGCCATGGATGATGCAGGCCAGGCCCGCGCCCAGCAGGGTGAAGCCAAAGCTCCAGGCCACGCCCATGTGCTGACCGTAGCTTTCGCCGACCGACTTGGGATGACGCGTGAACGACAGGTCCATGAAAGCCCCCGCTGGCTGAAACCGATGCGTTCTAAGGATGGCGTGGATTCGGAGAAAGGCATTGTTTGAAAGGTTACCATTTCCGCGATATGGAGAATATTGTTCTCCCTGGAAGCGGAATTCGAGATGATTGATCTTGATCAAATCGATCGCCGCCTGCTGGCCATCCTGCAGGAGGACGCCACAGTTCCCATCGCCGAACTGGCCGAACGGGTGGGCCTCAGCCAGACCCCCTGCTGGAAGCGGGTGCGCCGCCTGCAGGACGCCGGGGTCATCACCGCCCGCGTCGCCCTGTTGGACCGCGAGGCCCTGGACCTGGGCCTGACCGTCTTCGTCGCCGTCAAGACCGGCCACCATGACGAGGGCTGGCTGAACCAGTTCGCCGCCGGGGCCAGCGCCCTGCCCGAGGTGGTCGAATTCTATCGGATGAGCGGCGATGTCGATTATCTCCTCAAGGTCGTGGTCAGGGACATCGCCGCCTACGACCGGTTCTACAAGCGCCTGATCGCCACCGCCCCGCTGACCGACGTCTCGTCCAGCTTCGCCATGGAGCAGATCAAGTTCACCACCGCCCTGCCGATCGCCCCGACCTGAGCGCTGTGAAGACCTCCCTTCCCCTTGATGGGGAAGGGCCGGGGATGGGGGTGAGTGCTGAGGTGGCGGCGGTACGCTGCATTTGGCGCTGTGTTCACCCCACCCCTACCCCTCCCCATCGAGGGGAGGGGACGCGCTTTAGCAGCTTCACGCAGTTTACCGCTGAAGGTCTGGAAAGGGCTGCGGAGCGCCGGACGTTCGTCCGGAGTGTGAGTTTGTAAATACCGTTTCGACGAAGCCCGAACGCTCCGCGCAGCCGTTATCCGTCCGCGTCCCGTCAGGTGGCCCTGTTCAGGCCTTACCGGGACCCGAGCGCTTGGTTTCCCAGACGCTCGACGGTCGGAGAGGACGAGCCACTACAGGCTAAGACACATCCTTTTACCTCCAACCACGCCGACGGCGGGCGGGTGAACCCAGCAAGCTCAGCCCCGGACCGTTCGAGTATCCCCCTCGAACCTCTTCCCGCTCGACCACCCCCCGCCGCCGCAAATGGTCGCTGGCCATGCGCCCCTTCCTCGCGACGAGGTGGGATCATTGTGCGGCTGATTTAGACGCGGGTCATTCAGCGGCGCTGAAAAATCGCAAGCCTCTGATTTCATGGACGCTTGCGCCGCCAATGACGGGGATTGGGCGTCCTCGGTCCCCATCAAGGCCGATGGTCGTTCAGCCGCGCTATCGCCCGCCTCAGCGGAACTGGTTTGATCGGCGCGGGCCCGCGCGGTTGGGTGACGCTCGGTTTCATGTCCGGAGCGGGAGACGATGTCCAAGCCTAGCGCGACCGCCGCGCCCGCCGATAAGGGCCAGAGCCTTTCGGCCTGGCTGGCCTGCGTCGCCAACGCGATTCCGCTCTGGGTGACGTTGGTGGCGCTGCTGCACAGCTTGGGCCCCGTCGCTCCTTTGACTCAGCTCCTCGCCTATCTCGCGGTGCTGGTGCTGTGGATCGGCCTCTTCAAACCGTGGACGGCCCAGCGCACCGGGTAACGACCGCTGCCAGAAACGGACAGATCGAGGGTCTGTTATGGGTGTTTGCGGAAGTCGCCAGCCACCAACACCGCGCTAAGCTCAGCTTCCCCCAAAGATGAACTCGGCTTTGTAGTAGCCCTTGGCGGGATCGAGGATGTCGATGGCGAACGGGGCCGAGCCGTCCGAGAGGTCGATGAGCCAGGCATCGTTAGACTTGGCCATGACGCCGACATCGGCCTTGACGGCTTCGGCCAGCAGCCAGCCGACCATGGCCGCCTTGGTCCCGATCCCGTTCGCCCCGTCGCCGCCGTAGCTGGCGAAATAGTCGGTCCGGGTGTCGATCAGGGCGTGGATCTTGGCGTCGGTCGGAGCCGCGCCGAAGATGGTCTTATAGGCCTCGCGGGTGGCGTCGAAGAGCGAGAGGGACCCGTACTTGGCCTCGAACTGCGCCTTGCCCTCGCCGACCTTGCCCAGATTGACCGCGAAGTTGATGTAGCGATTTTCCAGGTTGAACGACTGGTAGTACTTGCTGTTGAGGTTGTTGGCGTTGGGACCGGTCGGCGAGACCAGATAGTCGACGCCGGCCTGCCCCGGAATCTTTCCCGTGAAAAACTCATAGGCCAGGACCGCCACCGAGGTCGAGGCGCCCGCCGCCTTGATGATCTCGGTCATCGCTTCGGCGTTCGTCAGGGTTCCGGCGCTCACCTTTGTGGACAGCGTCGAGGTCAGCACAGGATCGGTCAGGCGCAGGATCGAGCGCGTCGCTTCGCTAAGCGCTGGCAAGGACATTCCCGGCGCAGGGGCGGTGTTGATGACCGTGTAGGAGGTGAACTCCGACGGCTCGGTGGTTGGCCAGCGAGCGTACGGTGTCTGAACCGTGCCGATGAAGTCGATCGCGCCGGATTTGTCGATATCGATGGGGAACAAGCGCGCCAGAAAGTCCCGCTGCTGGAAGGGCTCTGCACTTTCAGAACCGGTCAACTGGTAACTCTTGACGTCGGCGAATACGGCTTGAGGCAGCCAGGTGAAGACGCCCTTTCCATCGTTGACCGCCACGGCGACGCCGCCGCCAACGATCTTGCCGGCGCCGTCATAGGTCCAGTCGGTGCTGTGGATGAGGTCGAGATCGCCGTCGCGATCAATATCGACCATGTCCAGCTGGCCTTCGCCATGCCACCTGTCTCGAGGCGTGTTGTCGATTCTCGCAGTGGTCTCGTCGGCGAACTTGCCCTGGCCCTTGTTGACCAGAATCTGCAGGGCCGCGCCCTGGTAATACGGCTCCGCTCGCGTCACGCTAACGATGATGTCGAGCAGGCCGTCGCCATTTATGTCGGCGACGGCGGCGTCATTGGGCTTGGTGTTGGCGCCGAAAAGCGGGGCGGGGGCGGCCGCGACCTGCCAGCCCGTCTCGGTCCCGTTCCACCGCGACAGAGCCACGTACTGCGTCCCGTCCAGATAGGCCGCGAAGATGTCGGCCCTGCCGTCTCCGTCGAAGTCGCCCATCGCCGAGGCGGTCAGGATCGTGTTTGCTGGACGGACTTGGCTTGGCAGAGCGTTGGCCGCGTTGGTGAAGTTGGCCTTGCCGTCGTTGAGGAACAGGATCCGGCCGCTGAAGAGATCCAGGTCGCCATCCCCATCGACGTCGCCGAGCGAGATTTCGTGTCCGACACCGTAGCCGACGGCCGGGCCGCCAGTCTCCTGGCCCTGGATCTTTGCCGTGCCGTTGACCAGCTTTCCGCCGGCCGCCGAAAGCAGCATGACGATCGGGTCGTACTTGGTCGTGTATGTGCCGTCGGTGTTGCGCTGGTTGAGTCCTTCGCTGGCCTGGACAATATCGTCGATCCCGTCGCCGTTGAGATCGCCGACAGCGAACCTTTGGCCCTTGGCGACCACGGGAATTGTCTCCACGTCGGCGGCGGTCGCCAAGCGCAGGCCGCCATGCTGGTCGTTGAGATAGATCGCGGGCCGGATCGCGGTTTGATGCGGTACTGTGTGCGGATAGACCGACCAGCTGACGATGGCGTCCTGAAAGCCGTCGCCGTTGAAGTCGCCGACAGCGCTATAGGTCATGTTGACCGTGAAGATGCCCGGATCATGCCGGTCGGCGGCTGTCGGATAATAATAGACCCCGTAGTCCTCACGGATCGACACCGTCTCGATGCCAAATTGGCCGACCTTGTAGTAGGTGGATGGAATGGGCGGCTTCTGAGCGCTGAGGGTGACAGGCAAGGCGATCTCCACGGTCGACCGGAGGGCTCCCTCCGTCGCCGCTTGATCTCACCCTCGGGCCAGCGCGCGCATCGCCGATTGTAGGGTGTCGCACGTCTCGGAGGCGCGCCAATGGGAGCGATTGGCGTGACACCGCCGCAGATGCAGACTGAGCGAGGGACTGCTCAGGGTCGACTGCCGCCTTTAGCGTCGCGACGGCGACAAGACCTGCCCGGCCTCATCGCCTGCCCGGAGCCCCCTACTCCGGCCAGAGATCCTGTATGTCGCCCTTGCGGTTGAGCATGTGCGTGGCGCGCTTGATGACCGCCAGCAGGCGCTCTTTGCGGCCGTCCTTGTCATAGGTCAGCGTGGTGCGGGCCAGCCCCTCCAGCATGAAGCGGGCGAGGTCGCGGCTGGCCTGAAAGCGGGGACCGGCGCCCGCGTGGAGGATCTTCAGGAAGTGGTCGCCGGCCTGGGCGCGGTCGAACTCGGCCTGCGCAGGGGCCAGCAGCGCGTGGATCGCCGGGTCGGTGCGGCCGGCGGCCTCCAGCTCGGCGAAGGCGGTGAAGGGCACGCTGTGCAGCAGGTCCCAATAGCTGTCGATGGCGTGCTCGGTCACGTCGCCGCCGGCCGGCAGGCTGTCGGCGGCGGCGCGGAACAGGGCTGAGCGCTCGGCCTGGATATGGGCGACGGCGGCCTCGACCAGGGCCTCGCGGGTAGGGAAGTGATAGAGCATCGCCCCGCGCGTCAGACCGGCCGCATCGGCGATGGCTGGGTTGGTGGCGGCGTGGTAGCCGATCTCGGCGAACAGATGCATCGCCCGGTCAAGAATCCGCGCGCGCGTCTTCTGCGACTTGCGGGTGTCCTTGGCGAGGCGGGCGGCGTCCATCGGCTTGATCTAATGTGGCGGATGCTGCACCGCAACAGGCCGCAAGTCGCCTGTGGCGAAAGGTTCCGACGCGCGGCGCAGTTTTTTGACAGCTTGGTCGAAAGTGCGTCTTTTTCAGGCTGCCCCAGGGGAAGCCTCAGTCGCTGCCCGAGCGCCGGGCTTCATCAAAGCGACATGCAATCGGCTTAATCGCCACCCACCGGCCGCCGTCGCGCCGATCCGGGGACGGAGCGATCTGTAGCGGCCGCGAGGGGGATTCGACCATGAGCGCCCACGTCGCCGTCCGCCACTATCGCGCCGTGTTCATCAGCGACCTGCATCTGGGCACGCGCGGCTGCCAGGCCGAGCTGCTGCTGGACTTCATCCGCCACATCGAGTGCGAAAAGCTCTATCTGGTCGGCGACATCATCGACGGCTGGAAGCTGCGCGGCGGCTGGCACTGGCCGCAGACCCACAACGACGTGGTGCAGAAGATCCTGCGCATGGCCCGCAAGGGCACCGAAGTGATCTATGTGCCCGGCAACCACGACGACGGCGTGCGCGAGTTCTGCGGCGTCCACTTCGGCGGCGTGGTGGTGGCCCGCGACGTGATCCACGAGACCGCCGACGGCAAGCGCTATCTGGTGGT
This sequence comes from Caulobacter sp. BE264, assembly GCF_031457805.1. Lineage (NCBI taxonomy): Bacteria > Pseudomonadati > Pseudomonadota > Alphaproteobacteria > Caulobacterales > Caulobacteraceae > Caulobacter > Caulobacter sp. BE264. The sequence goes on from NZ_JAVDXI010000005.1 coordinate 217,046, forward strand.
GCACGGCGACGAGTTCGACGGGGTGGTGCAGCACGCCAAGTGGCTCGCCTTCCTCGGGGATTGGTCCTATAGAACCATCCTCATGCTGAACACCTTGGTGAATCGCCTGCGGCGTCGCCTGGGATTCGGGTACTGGAGTTTCTCGGCCTATCTGAAGGTCAAGGTGAAGAACGCGTTGCAGTTCATCGAGAACTTCGAGGCCGCCGTGGCCGACGAGGCCCGACGTCGGGGCGTGGATGGCGTGATCTGCGGTCACATCCATAAGGCCGAGATGCGCGACATCGACGGCATGCACTACGTCAATGACGGCGACTGGGTGGAAAGCTGCACGGCCCTGGCCGAGCACGCCGACGGTCGCCTGGAGATCGTCGAATGGGCCAAGGTGCGGTCGTGGTCGGTGATCGACCGCGCGCCCGCCCTGTCTGCTGACGAGCCGATGCGGGAGCCGGCCGCCGCCTGATGCGAATACTGCTTGCGACCGATGCGTGGGAGCCCCAGGTCAACGGGGTGGTGCGAACCCTGAGCCGGGTGACCGAAGAACTGCGCGCCATGGGTCATATCGTGGACGTGGTCAGCCCCGACCAGTTCCCGACCTTCCCGCTGCCGACCTATCCCGAGATCAAGCTGGCCATCGGCGCCTATGAGCCGGTGCAGGAGCGCTTCAAGCTGTTCGAGCCCGAGGCGATCCACATCGCCACCGAGGGGCCGATCGGCCTGGCCGCGCGCCGCATCTGTCTGGAATGGAAGCTGCCGTTCACGACCAGCTACCACACCAAGTTCCCGGAATATGTCTCGGCGCGCCTGCCGCTGCCTTTGGCGGCCGGCTACACCTACATGCGCTGGTTCCACAAGCCGTCGGGCCGCCTGATGGTGGCCACGCCCACCATGCGCGACGAGCTGGCCAAGCACGGCTTCCGCAACCTCTCGCCGTGGTCGCGCGGGGTGGACACCGACATCTTCAAGCCCCGCCTGCCGGATGAGCCTGACCTGTTCGAGGGCCTGGCGCGGCCGATCTTCCTCAATGTCGGCCGGGTGGCCGTGGAGAAGAACATCGAGGCCTTCGCCAGCCTCGACCTGCCGGGCACCAAGGTCGTCATCGGCGATGGTCCCCAGCGCGAGGAGCTGGCCGAGAAGTATCCCGAGGTGAAGTTCCTGGGCGCCAAGTTCGGCGACGAACTGGGCCGCTATTTCGGCTGCGCCGACGTGTTCTGCTTCCCGTCCCTGACCGACACCTTCGGCCTCGTCATCCTGGAAGCCATGGCCGCCGGCGTGCCGGTGGCGGCGTTCTCGGCGCCGGGTCCGGTGGACATCATTCCGGGCTCCAACGCCGGCGTCCTGGCGCCGGGCCAGACCGAGGGTCTGCGCGAGGCGTGTCTGGCCTGCCTGGATCTCGACCGCACCGTGGTCCGCAAGTTCGCCGAGCGGTTCTCGTGGCGCGCCTGCGCCGAGGAGTTCTTCCGCAACCTGCAGCCCTATCCGGAACCGGAAAAAACCCGCTTCTGGCGCCGGCTGCGGCGGCTCGCGCGGCTGCGCAAGAAGACGGCGGCCTAGAACACCCGCCCCTGCAGCCACAGGATCGCCGGATAGGCGCTGAGCCACGTCCAGAAGAAGCGGTTGAGCCCGAACAGGCACGCATTGGCCAGGTGGAAGGTCCCGGCCACTACAAGTCCGGCCATCAGGGCCGGCGGCCACAGCAGGGTGAGCGGGAACACCAGCTCAAAGCCCATCACGCCCCAGGACATGGCGCGCAGCAGACACGGCCGATGGGCGAAGCCGCGCAAACTCTCGGCCACCGGATAGGCCGAGAACTGGAAGACGTCCCGCAGCGCCCGGCCTGAGCGCCAGTCGGGGTTAACCACCTTCACCCAGCCCGAGATGAAGTAGGACAGGGTCAGTTGCGCGCCCAGATAGCCGAAGGCCAGCTCGGCCAGCAGCGGCGTCGGCGCCAGGCTCGACAGCGTCAGGCACCACAGGATCAGCAGGCCCATTCGGTCGCTGCCGCCGTTATAGGGCCCCTGGAAGCGGTGGAGGATCAGCAGCGACAGGGCGGCCAGCCCGACCAGCGGCCACGGCGAAGCGACGCCCGCCAGCACCAGGACCGCCAAGGCGATCCGCGCCGAAAACAGGATCCGCTCGTCCCGGAATCCGCGCAGGTGCTCCAGGCTCTGCTGGATCAGCGCCAGGGCCAGCAGGATCTCGACGAGCCGACGGGCCAGCTCCAGGCTCATCGGATGTCGATCTCCGCCAGCCGGCGCGGCGCGGGCTGGACCATGACCTCCTCGGTCAGGGTCTCGCCCTCGCGGTGGACGAACACCAGGCGAAAGCACAGCCAGGGACGTGCGGGGTCGGCCGGTTCGGCGGCTAGGTCGGCGGCGATGCGCTTGAAGAGCTCGGCCTCGCTGTGTTCGGGGGTGCGGTCCTCGGCCAGCCGCTCGGCGCAGCTCATCACAAATAGCGACTGGTTCCAGCGCGGGTTCCAGACCAGCCGCAGCGCCATCCGCGCCAGCGAGACACGCTCAGGCCGGGGTCGGAACACGCGCCAAGTCCCGGTGGCGTCGCCGGGCGAGGCCAGCAGGGCGTACTCGACGCGCGGCGCAGGCGCGATCACGTCGAAGAAGTTCCACGATGGAACCAGCGCCGGCGCCAAAAGCCGGAGCGGGGAGAGGAGGGCCGAAACGTCAGGCGACATCGGCCTTGATCACGACGTCGGGGCCAGCAGAGCGAAGATCCATGAGGAATCCTTTCAACGCCAAGCTAAGCCGCCTCACCACGGACGCCAAACGGCTCGCGGTCGCTTCAAAGCTCTGCACGTCTCAACAAGCGGATTGGCGAGCGCCCCACCGAAAGAAGCATCAGGCAAAATCGCTTAACCAATAGATGAGGAAGATCGTCGTCTCCCCCAAAAATATTGATGCGCTGAAAACCATAACGCGACCCATCTATACTCAATTCGAGTGTAGGAGCGGCCACCTCAACCTGAGCGTACGGTGAAATTTACAGAAAATTCACATAAAAATCGATGTTATGTGTAACATTGTAGCTTCGTCGCAACGAAAGGGTTGGCGCGAGATGATCAGCCGGAGGAAAGGCTTGAAGAGCGGCGCCGCGCCGAAGATCGACGCGCTCAGCCAGTCACTGGCGATGATCGAGTTCGACACGACGGGCACGATCCTCGCGGCCAACGCTAACTTCTGCAAAAGCCCTCGGCTATGAGGAGCGGGAGATCATCGGCAAGCACCACAGCATGTTCGTCGAGGCGGAATACGCCGGAAGCCAAGCTTATCGCGATTTCTGGACCCAGTTGGTGAGCGGACAGTTCGATGCGCGCGAATATCTGCGCCTGGGCAAGGATAGCCGCGAAGTCTGGATCCAAGCGTCTTACAACCCGGTCAAGAACGCCGCTGGCCGCGTCACCTCGATCCTCAAGATCGCGACGGACATCACGGCTCAAAAGGAAGCGGACGCCGCCAGAACGGCCAAGCTCGACGCCGTGGAGCGCGTGCAGGCCACCATCGAGTTCACGCCCGACGGCGTGATTCACAACGCCAATGCGAACTTCCTGGCCACGGTCGGTTACTCGCTGGCCGAGATCAAGGGCAAGCACCACAGCATCTTCGTCGAGCCCGCCTACGCCCAATCTGAAGCCTATAAGGCGTTCTGGCGCACGCTGAACGCCGGCGAGTTCGTGGCCGAAGAGTTCAAGCGGGTCGGAAAGGGCGGCAAGGAGGTCTGGATCCAGGCGTCCTACAACCCGGTGTTCGACTCCAAGGGTCGCGTGGTCAAGGTCGTCAAATTCGCGACCGAGGTGACCGGCCGCGTCGACGCGGTCGCTCAAATCGCCAACGCCCTGTCGCGGCTGGCCGCGAACGATCTAAGCTACCGGATGACCGGACAGATCGATACGCAGTTCGCCAGGGTCCGGGACGATTTCAACAACGCCGTCGCGGCGCTCGATGAGACGATTGGAGCCGTCGCAGCGGCCTCGCAGAACGTCGCCTCCGGGGCTAGCGAGATCTCGAACGCTTCGGACAATCTCGCGCACCGCACGGAACAACAGGCCGCCAGTCTCGAGGAAACCGCGGCGGCGTTGGATCAGATCACCGCCACGGTCAGCCGCAGCGCCGACGGCGCCAAGCGCGCTGCGGTGGCGGCGTCAGACGCCCGTGTTGACGCGGCCAAGTCCGGTGAGATCGTCAGCGAAGCGGTCTCGGCGATGGACGGCATCGAGTCGAGCTCAAGCCAGATCAACCAGATCATCAGCGTGATCGACGAGATCGCCTTCCAGACGAATCTTCTGGCCCTGAATGCCGGCGTCGAGGCCGCGCGCGCTGGCGAGGCGGGCCGAGGCTTCGCGGTCGTGGCTCAGGAAGTCCGCGCCCTGGCGCAGCGCTCGGCCGACGCGGCCAAAGAAATCAAGGTCCTGATCGCCAACAGTTCGGCCCAGGTCGAGCGTGGCGTGAAACTGGTCGGCGATACAGGACGCGCGCTGCAAACGATTGTAGGCAAGGTGGGCGAGATCGATACGCTGATCCGCGAGATCGCCCAATCGTCCCAGGAGCAGTCGACAGGGTTGGGCGAGGTCAATGTGGCGGTCAATCAGATGGACCAGGTGACCCAGCAGAACGCCGCCATGGTGGAAGAGGCCACGGCTGCTGCGGCCAGCCTGCGTCATGAAGCCGACGAACTCGACAACCTGATCGCGCGCTTCCATGTCACGGCGCGCGCGGTCGGTCGACCACGGCTGGTCGCTTAGATCATCACACCCCGACGCCGCCTGACCGTCCCGTCGTAGGCGTGGAATGGACGCCTGGCTGATGCCGGGCTACCGGCTCTCGCGCGTCTTCCGCGCCACATAGCGGCGCACGCGCTTGCGGGTCTTCTTCAGCAGGCGCCAGCGGGCCTTGCGCAGGACGAGTTTCTCGGTGCGCAGCATCTGCTGCCACACCACCAGCAGCACCTCGGGCTCGCGGCGCATCAGGCGGCGGATGGGAAAAACGAGCTTGGGGTGGCGGCGCTGCAGGCGGATGAAGTGCTTGCGGGCCTGGAACGAGTAGCGCAGCACGATCATCAGGCCGATGACCAGTAGCGGCAGGCCCACATGCCCGGGCAGCGGGGTCAGGATCGCGCCGGCGAGGATGACCAGGACGCCGAAGCCGATGGCCGCCCAGCGGAAGGCGCGGGCGGCGGCTTCGCGCAGCAACAGGGCCAGTCGCGCACGGCGCCGGACCCTGTGCTTGACGCCATCCAAGGCTGAAGCGGTCGCGCTCAACGACCTGCTGTCTTGCGAGCCCGCCGTTTCAGCGACTTGCGCCAGCGAACGCCCACCCGCCACTTGCGGGGCATGACGATGCGCTCGATGCGCAGCGCCTGCTGCCACGCCACGGGGATGACCTCAGGCTCACGCCGAAGCAGGCGGCGGATGGGGAAGATCAGCTTGGGGTGCGCATGCTGGAAGCGGACGAACTGCTTGCGAGCCTTGAACGAGTTGCGCAGCACCAGCATCAGGCCGATCACCGTCAGCGGCAGACCCATCGGCCCCGGCAGGGGCGCGATCAGGGCGCCGCCGGCGATGAACACCAGGCCAAGCGCCACCAGCGCCACGCGCAGGAAGCGCGCGACGAACTCGCGGGCGAGATCATCGGCGGTGCGGCGGGCGCGCGGCATGGCGAGAGCAAAAGCATTCATGGGAGGTCAAACGGGCTTGCGCCTCGCTTGCTCCCTGGAAATCCAGTCAGCCCCGTTGCGCCTCCCCGATATGTGGAGGGAAGAAGGCGCCGTAAAGGCGCCCTCTGGTCGCAAGGGGGGTATGGAAAATGCTATTCAGCCGCTAGTGGCGCCGCAGCAACAGGTTTCCACTTCAACCGGGGCTTGCGGGCGGCCTGGGTCTCGTCCAGGCGCCGGAGCGGGGCCTGGAAGGGCGCGCCCTTGAACCGTTCGACGTCGCCGGCCTTGGCCGCGCCCGCCAGGGCGCGAAGGGCGGCGATGAAGCGATCCAGTTCGTGCTTGCTCTCGGTTTCGGTCGGCTCGATCAGCATCGCGCCGTGGACGACCAGCGGGAAGTACATGGTCATCGGGTGGAAGCCCTCGTCGATCATCGCCTTGGCGAAGTCGAGCGTGGTCACGCCGGTGCCTTCCAGCCAGCGGTCGTCGAACAGCGCCTCGTGCATGCACGGACCTTCGGGGAAGGCCGGCGTCATGACGTCCTTCAGCTGAGCCTTGACGTAGTTGGCGTTGAGGACGGCGTCCTCGGCCACCTGCTTCAGGCCATCGGCCCCGTGGCTGAGCATGTAGGCGTAGGCGCGCACATACATGCCCATCTGGCCGTGGAAGGCGCTCATGCGGCCAAAGGCGGTCCTGGCGTCGTCGTCGCCGGCGTGCTCGGCCAGCTCGAAGCCGTTGTCGCCGTGGGTCAGCCAGGGCGTCGGCGCGAACGGCGCCAGGGCCTCCGACAACACCACCGGCCCAGCGCCCGGACCGCCGCCGCCGTGCGGCGTCGAGAAGGTCTTGTGCAGGTTGATGTGCATGGCGTCGACGCCGAGGTCGCCCGGACGCACCCGGCCGACAATGGCGTTGAAGTTGGCCCCGTCACAGTAGAAGTAGGCCCCCGCCGCGTGGGTCAGGCGGGCGATCTCGACGACGTCGCGCTCGAACAGGCCGCAGGTGTTGGGGTTGGTGACCATGATGGCGGCCACGTGGTCGCCAAGCTTGGACTCCAGGTCGGCGAGGTCGACGCGGCCGTCTTCGGTCTGGGCGATCTCGACGACGGTGTAGCCGACGAAGGCCGCCGTGGCCGGGTTGGTGCCGTGGGCGCTGGTGGGCGCCAGGACCGTCTTGCGGTGACCGTTGCCGGCCGCCTCATGAGCGGCGCGGATGGCCAGGAGGCCGCAGAGCTCGCCATGGGCGCCGGCCTTCGGCGTCAGGGCGACGGCGGGCATGCCGGTCAGGGTCTTCAGCCAGTGGGCCAGGCGGTCCATCAGCTCCAGGGCGCCCTGCACGGTCGAGGTCGGCTGCAGCGGGTGGATGTCGGAGAAGCCCGGCAGGCGCGCCATCTTCTCGTTCAGGCGCGGGTTGTGCTTCATCGTGCACGAGCCCAGCGGATACAGCGCCAGGTCGATGGCGTGGTTCTTTTGGCTGAGGCGTACATAGTGGCGCACGACTTCCGGCTCCGACAGGCCCGGCAGGCCGATCGGCTCGGACCGCAGCAGGCCCGCCAGATCGCTGGAGGGCGCGGCGGTGACGGCCGGCAGGTCGACGCCGGTCTTGTTCCAGCCGTCCAGTTCGAAGATCAGGGCCTCGTCCTGCAGCAGGCCGCGCGCGCCCGTCAGGGTCTGGTGACCGTTAGCGGCGTCGTTAGCGGCTTCGGGACGCGTGGGGCGGCCGACATTGTTCATGCTCATTGGGCGAACACCTTGGTCAGGGCCTTGGCGAAAACATTGATGTCGATATCGAGCGTGGTCTCGGTGGCGGCGACCAGCAGTACGTCGTCGAGGCCGGCCTTGGCGTCGAGGCGGGAGAACGGCACGCCGGCGATGACGCCGTGCGCGGCCAGGGTCTCGACGACCTCGGCGGCCTTACCCGGAACCTTGATGGCGAACTCGTTGAAGAAGCGCGGCGTGAGGATCTCGACGCCCGGCACGGCCTTCAGTGCGTCGCGCAGGGCCAGGGCCTTCTGGTGATTGACCGCCGCCAGCTGGCGCAGGCCCGTCTCGCCCAGCAGGCTCATGTGGATCGAGAAGGCCAGGGCGCAGAGGCCGCTGTTGGTGCAGATGTTCGACGTGGCCTTGTCGCGGCGGATGTGCTGCTCGCGGGTCGACAGGGTCAGCACGAAGCCGCGCTTGCCGTCGGCGTCGACGGTCTCGCCGCACAGGCGGCCCGGCATCTGGCGGACGAACTTTTCCTTGCAGGCGAAGAGGCCGACATAGGGACCGCCGAAGTTCAGGCCGTTGCCGATCGACTGGCCTTCGGCCACGGCGATGTCGGCGCCCATCTCGCCCGGCGACTTCAGGAGGCCGTAGGAGACGGCTTCGGTGGTCACCACGATCAGCAGCGCGCCGGCGGCGTGTGCGGCCTCGGCGATCTTGCTCACGTCGGTGACCGTGCCGAACACGTTCGGGGTCTGGACGACGACGCAGGCGGTGTCGGCGTCGATGGCGGCGATCACGGCGTCTTCCGCGTCCACGGCGGCCGGCAGGGCGTTGGTGGTGACGCCGGCCGCGTGGGCCAGGGTCTCGATCGCGCCGACATAATGCGGGTGCAGGCCGCCCGACATCACCGCCTTGTTCTTGCGGGTGACGCGCTGGGCCATCATCACGGCCTCGGCCGCGCCGGTGGAGCCGTCATAGAGCGAGGCGTTGGCCACTTCCATGCCGGTCAGGGCCGCGACCTGGGTCTGGAACTCGAACAGGACCTGCAGGGTACCCTGGGCGATTTCCGGCTGGTACGGCGTGTAGCTGGTCAGGAACTCCGACCGCTGGATGATGTGGTCGACCGTGGCCGGCACATGGTGGCGATAGGCGCCGGCGCCGCAGAAGAACGGCCCCTCCCCCGCCGCGCGATTGCGACGGGCCAGGCCCGCCATCTCGCGTTCGACATCCAGCTCGCCGGCATGGTGCGGCAGGTCCACCGGCACGTCACGGCGGGCCGAGGCCGGCACGTCGACAAAGAGGTCGTCGATCGACTTGACGCCGATCGCGCCGAGCATCTCGACGCGGTCTTCGGGGGTCAGGGGGAGGTAGCGCATGTTTTCTGTGCCTGATTTGTCATCCCGGCCGTAGCGGAGCGGAGAGCCGGGACCTCAGAAAGCGCGGCGCTTCCGGTGGTCCCGGCTCGGCCTTCGGCCGTCCGGGATGACAGGTTTCTACAGCGTGGCGAGGAAGGCTTCGTAGGCGTCGCGATCCATCAGGGCGTCGACTTCAGCCGGGTTCGACAGCTTGATCTTGGCGAACCAGCCGCCGCTTTCCGGCAGGGCGTTGACGGTTTCCGGCGCGCCGGCCAGCTCACCGTTGCCCTCGATCACCTCGCCCGACACCGGGGCGTAGACGTCCGAGGCGGCCTTGACGCTCTCGACGACGGCCAGGCCCTCGCCCTGCTTGACGACCTTGCCGGCTTCCGGGGTCTCGACGAACACGACGTCGCCCAGCTGCTCGGCGGCGTAGGCGGTGATGCCGACCGTGGCCACGTCGCCCTCGACGATGACCCACTCGTGATCCTTGGTGAAACGCATCTTGGTGAGTCCCCTGAGTTAGATTTTGCGGACGTAACGGTTCGGAACGAACGGGCTGGCGACCACCTCGGCGGCGGCCGGCTTGCCCCGGACGATGACCTTGAGCTGCGTCCCCACAGCCGAGAAGGCCGGTGGGGCGAAACCGATGGCGATCGGGTAGCCGAGGCTGGGGGCGAAGCCGCCGCTGGTCACCTTGCCGATGACATTGCCCGCTTCGTCGGCGATCTCGGCGCCTTCGCGGGCCGGCGCGCCTTGCAGCACCTTGAGGTTCACGCGGACGCGCGACAGCTCGCCGGCCAGTTCCTTGGCGATGCGGGCCGCGCCCAGATAGTCGCCGGCCTCGCGGCGCGACTTGCCGACGGCGAAGTTCAGACCGGCCTCGACCGGCGAGACGGTCTCGTCCAGGTCGTGGCCATAGAGCGGCAGCCCGGCCTCCAGACGCAGGCTGTCGCGGGCGCCCAGGCCGATCGGCTTGACGCGCGCGTCGGCCAGCAGGGTGTTCCACACCCGCTCGGCGGCGTCGGCCGGGACCGAGATCTCATAGCCGTCCTCGCCGGTGTAGCCCGAACGCGAGATGATGGCGTCGACGCCGAAAGCGGTCAGCGCGCGAGCGTCCATGAACACCATCTGCGCGGCTTCCGGCACGTGGGCGGTCAGCACGGCGGCGGCCTCAGGACCTTGCAGCGCCAGCAGCGCGCGGTCTTCCAGGCGGGTCACGGTGGCCTCGCCCGCCAGTTCGCGGGCGATGATGGCGTAGTCATTGTCCTTGCAGGCGCCGTTGACAACGACGAACAGGCCGTCCTCATCCGGACGCGCGGTCATCAGGTCATCGACAATGCCGCCGTCGGCGTTCAGCAGCACGCCGTAGCGCTGCTTGCCGGCCTTCAGGCCCTGGTAGTCCGCCGAGACGACCTTCTCGAAGCTCTTGGCGGGGTTCTCGCCCCGGATGCGAGCCTGGCCCATGTGTGAGACGTCGAACAGGCCCGCGTGCTCGCGGGTCCACAGGTGCTCTTTCAGCACCCCGTCCTTGTACTGCACCGGCATGGAATAGCCCGCGAACGGCACCATGCGCGCGCCGGCCGCCACGTGGGCGTCGTAAAGCGGAGTCTTCTTCAGATCTTGATCGGACACGCGAGCGGGCTCCAAGCGGGGACGGCGACGGGACCGGCCTTACGCCGGCAAGTCGCCCCCGCTGTCCCTTGGGCCTGAGAGATTCCGGCCTCGCCCCTCTGCCGGACGGGTTTGGCCTTGCTCCTTCGGCGAGCCCCTTCCGTGAAGAGGCTGCTTTCCAGCGTTCCTAAACCCGCGCGGTCCTTTTGCCTGAGCGTTTCCGGGGCGGTTGCGCCTTCGGCCTCGGGAGCGAATCCCGATGTCTCCCGCGAGGGTCGTGAGGCTCATGCGGGACGGTCCACCTGGAGTCAAGCTGGACCGACCCCATCCCCGCCGATTTCCCCGGCGTTCGCCGGGGAGGTCGGAGGCGTTAAAGGCTCAAGTCCCCGAACCAGTCCGTCTCGCCGATCGGCGGGCCCGGCGGGATCTCGACCTTGGCCTTGCCGTCTTCGACCAGGGCCGCGAGGCGAGCGCCGGTTTCGTCGGTGAGGACGCCGGCCAGAAGCCGCGCTTGGGCTCGGTCGGCGCCGTCGCCGCCGGCCTTGGCCAGACCCTTGCCCCAGTCGGCCAGGCGCGCGCGGATCACGGCGGCCGCCGTCGGCGACAGGGTCTTGTCGTTCAGGGCCTGGGCCAGGCTGACCACCAGACGCTGGCGGACACGGCGCGCCAGCTCGGCCTGACGTCCGGCGCCTTTGCCGTCGAAGGCGACGGCGGCCAAAGCCTTGTCCAGAACACCCTCGAGGCCCAGTTGGCCGGGATCGCGGCGCTTGGCCTCAACAAGGCGGTTCAGGCGCGCCGGCGCGAACAGGGCGCTCCAGACGAGGTCAGCCGCGACATCCGACGCCGCCGGCAGGTCGAAAACCGGCCCCTGGCCGAAGGTCTCGATGTCATTGGCCTTGTCATTGCCCTGCGACTGGCCCGCGCTCAGCACAGCCAGAGTCGTGTCGTTCAGGTCCAGCGCGGCCGGAGACAGGGTCCGCAGCAGGGCGTCGACGGCGGCGGCCTGACGGTCAGCGGGCACGATCTTGCTGGCCTCATGGCCGTCGCCCTCGGCGGCGTAGGTGAAGTCGATCCCGCCGACCAGCTTGGCGGTGGCGTCGATCTGGTAGCGGTGGAAGATATAGATCGGGACGATCACCCGGCGCAGGTCGGCGACCGACGCCCCCTTGGGCAGGTTGCCAAGCCCAAAGCGATCCAGCGCGACCTTGCGCACGGCCATCAGGTGGTCGAGCTCGGCCACCGGGTCGCTGCCGTTGTCCCAGACCGCGCCCAGCGGATGAGCCGTGTCAGCGCTGCGGGCGTCCTCGTCGGAGACATAGCGCAGGCCGGCGGCCTGGCTCTTGTCGGCCTTGGCCTTCAGCCAGGCCTTCTCGTCGACGCCGGCGGGCGCCGGGCCATACAGCCAGTCGATGGCGAACTTGTCCCAGTCGCCGACGCCACGGCCATAGGCGTCGGTGAAATCGAGCGCGCCGTCCTTCAGCGCGATCTTGGGCGCGGGATAGTCCATCACCGACGCGCGACCGCCATAGGTGCTGGCGGCGAAATTGTGCTGCAGGCCGATCGAGTGGCCGATCTCGTGGGTGGCCAGTTGGCGCAGGCGGGCCAGAGAGATCTCGATGGGATCGTTGGGCCCGCCCTTACCGGTGGCGTCAGCGCCCGCCAGACCTTCGAAGATCAGGCGATCCTGGCGAATGCGCTGCGAGCCCAGCAGGACGTCGCCCTTGATGATCTCGCCGGTGCGCGGATCGACCACCGCATGGCCGTAGGACCAGCCGCGGGTCTGGCGGTGCACCCAGTTGACGACGCTGTAGCGCGCGTCGAGCGGACTGACGCCGTCCGGCAGCACCTCCACCTTGAAGGCGTCGATAAAGCCGGCCGCCTCGAAGGCCTGGGCCCACCAGCGCGCCCCGTCCATCAGGGCCGAGCGGACGGGCTCGGGCGCAGCGCGGTCGACATAGAACACGATGGGTTTCTTGACCGGCGAACGTGCGGCGGTCGGATCGGTCTTCTCCAAGCGGAACCGGTGGACCAGGCGATGCACCAGAGGCTCGTCCAGAGGCGCGGAATAGTCGGCCACCGTGTGGTCGATTACGCCGACACGCGGGTCGTTCTGGCGCGGCTGATAACCGGGCTCGGGCAGGGCCACCAGTGAGTGATGCAGCACCAGGGTGACATTGCGCGGGTCCGGCACGATGCCCCGCACCTCGCTACCCGGCTCGTCGCCGACGAAGGTCTGCACCGCCTCAAGTTCGATGTTCTTGGGGAAGGCGTTCACCGCGCCGGTGTCGGCGTAGGACAGGCCGTCGTTCAGCCGGAAGTCGCCCTGGCGGCTGCGCTTGAGCGTTCTGGCGATCCCCTGGGCGTCGCGGGTGAGGAATGACGTCACGTCGACCAGCAGGGCGCCGTCAGGACCTTCCGCCTCGACCACGTTGGACCAGACGCTGGAGATGGGGAACGAGTCAGCCACCGCCTGGCGCTCGTCAGCCGAGCCGCGCGCGGCCGAGAAGCCCCAGTTCTCGAACTGGGCCACGACCTTGCCGCCCACCTTGCGGAAGGCGATGATCTGGGTGTCGCCGGGCGCGGAACGGTCCAGGCCGGTCGGGTTGGAGCCAAGCCCCGCGCGCAGGTAGGTCTGATAGAGGTAGCGCCCCGCAATCCCGTCGGCGCCGGGCTTGGGCAGTAGCAGCAGGACCTTTCCGTCCTTCTTGTCGACGAACACCGGGACGAGACCGTCCTTGCGCTCGAGACCGGCCGTGGCCTCGGCGAACTTGTCGCTCTGCTTCTGGGCGCCGGAAGGCTTGGCCTTCTCAGCGGCGATCGCCGGCGCGGTGATCGCGCCGACACAAACGCTCGCCATCAACATGGCGACCAAGGACTTCTTCATGACCCCTCCCGAACGCGGCATGCGCGGGACTGTCGGGCCGGTTTCTCGGGATTGCAACGCCCACCTCCCCTCCCATCGACGGCAAGGAGTCGATGAGCGGCGCGTGAGCGTCAAAGAGACGGATGTTCAGCCCGCCGTCGCCCCTTCTCCGCGCAAGACAAAGGGGCTGGCGGCTACATACGCTCCGGCGCTTCGATCCCCAGCAGATCCAGCGCCAGCTCCAGCTGACGCAGGGTCGTTTCGGCCAGGGTCAGCCGCGAGGCGCGGAGCACGTCCGTGTCGGCGCTCATGATCGGACACGCCGCGTAGAACTTCGAGAACGACTGCGCCAGCTTGTAGACGTGCTCGGCGACGAAGTTCGGGGCCTTCTTGTCATAGGCTTCCTGAAGCGCGCCCTCGAACGCGTCCAGCAGCATGGCCAGGTCGCGCTCGGCCGGCTCGTGGATCTCGATGCGGCCGCCCACAGCGCCGCTCTCGGCGGCGCGCCGCAGCACGCTCTTGATCCGGACCGACTGGTACAGCAGGTACGGGCCGGTCTTGCCCTCGAAGCTGGTGAAGCGGTCGAGGTCGAAGACGTAGGAGGTGCCGCGGAAGTTCTGCAGATCGGCGAACTTCAGAGCGGCGACGCCGACCTTGTGGGCCGTGTCCTCGAACTGCTCCTCGGAGAGCTCGGCGCCAAGACCAGCCTCGCGCAGGCGTTCACGCGCCTTTTCACGGGCCATCTCGATGAGGTCGTGCAGCTTCAGCACGCCGCCGGCGCGGGTCTTGAACGGCTTGCCGTCGGCGCCGTTCATGGTGCCAAAGCCGATGTGCTCCAGCGAACCCTCTTCGGCGTAGCCGGCCAGGTAGGCGGCGCGGAACACCGTCTCGAAGTGGTCGGCCTGGCGCTGGTCAACGCAGTAGAGGATCAGGTGCGGATCGAACGACTTGCGACGATCCAGGATCGTGGCCAGATCGGTCGTGCCGTACATGGCCGAGCCTTCCGACGACACCACCAAAAGCGGCGGCACGTCCCGCTTGTCGCCTTCGCGGGCCACGCGGACGATGCGCGCGCCCTGGTCCTGGACCAGCAGACCCTTGGCCTCCAGCTGCAGGACCATCGGCTCGATCAGGTCGTTGACGTCGCTCTCACCCTTCCAGAGGTCGAAGTCGACGCCCAGCGCATGGAACTCACGCTCCAGGGCCACGCGGCTGACATTGACGAAGTGACGCCACAGCAGCCGGTAGCCGAAGCGGCCGTTCTGCAGTTCGGCGGTCGCCTTCCGCGCGCGCTCCTTGAACGCCGGGTCTTCCTTCTGGCGCACGGATGCGGCCGGATAGATGCGGTCGAGGTCGGCCAGGGTGATGCGCTTTTCGAACTCGGCCATCACCTTGGCCTCGTCGGCGGCCGAGAACCCCCGCGGGGCCTCCGGCAGCTTCGCCATCAGGGCGTTGATGAACGGGTCCTCGTCCATGATCGCGCTGATCAAGAGGCCCATCTGGAAGCCCCAGTCGCCGAAGTGGGCGTCGCCCACCACGTCGTCGCCGCGGAAGCGGTACAGGCGCTTGATCGACTCGCCGATGATCGAGGCGCGCAGGTGCCCCACGTGCATCGGCTTGGCGACGTTGGGGCCGGCGTAGTCGATCAGCACCCGACGCGGCGTCTCCAGCAGCTGGGCGCCGGTGCGGTCGTCGGACGCGATCTCACGGGCGCGGGCCGAGAGGGCCTCGTCGCTGACGCGCATGTTGATAAAGCCGACCCCGGCGATCTCCACCGAGGCCAGGCGCGGGTCGCCCTTCAGGATCTCGACGACCTGAACCGCGATCTCACGCGGATTGCGTTTGGCGCTCTTGGCCGCCGCGAGGGCGCCGTTGCACTGGAAATCGGCCAGGTCTGGTCGGTCGGAAGCCGTGACGCGTCCGAACTCGGGAGGCAGTCCGGCGGCCTGGAAAGCGGCCGCGGCCGCCTCGCTCAAGGACCGCTTCAAATCGTTCATTGCTTGGTGGTCGTCCCTGGTTGGGTCTGAGCTTGCGGGGCGGGCGCGGTCTGGCCGGCGTTGACCCGGAAGCGCTTGCCGTCGCGGTTGAAGGCGGCCATCGCCGGCGTCACGTCGAAGCCCAGCAGGACCTCGAAATTCCCGCCGCTGACCTTGGCGTCAGCGCGGGGGATGGTGATCTGCTCGATCGTCTCGCGCGCATAGACGCGGTCCTCGCCGGCGGCGAAGTTGACGGGCAGGTCGAAATATTCCTTGGCGATGACCGCCTGATTCCGCTCGGTCACCGCCACCCAGTAGCGATAGACGTACTTGTCGCCGACGGCCTGCGGGCCGCGGCCCAGCTGGAACAGCGCCTCGATGCGGATCTTGATCGGCTCGTCGCCCTTGTAGGCGCAGCCCGAGGTCAGGCTCTGGATCTCGCCGGTGAAACCGGCTTGAGCGGCCGACTCCTTGCCGTCCTTGAATTCGACGAAACGACCGGCGTCGTACAGCACCTTCACATAGGGGCACGGGCCCGCGTTGCGCAGTTGCGGCAGCGGCGCCTTGGGCTGGTTCCACTCTTCGTCGCGCTTGCGCTTCTTGGCCGCGTCGTCCTCACCGCTCGCATCGCCGCCGGGACCGCGCTGGGCGTGAGCGACCGTCGCCGTGGTCGCGGCGATCGAGACAGCCATCAGGGCGCTGAGGGCGAGGGTGAAAGTACGGCGCATGAAACGTCGGTTCCGGACACAAGAGCCAAGCGGGGCCACAGCGCCCCGCCAGCGTCATGCAGCCTGATAAAGGCATATGCGTGACGTCGCAACGACGCAGACTCCTGGCGAATGGACCTTCGAGGCGCTAGTTTCCACGTCATGAACGCTCAGACCCCGATCCGACGCCCGATCTCCCTGGTGCTGGCCAGCCCGCGCGGCTTCTGCGCCGGCGTCGACCGGGCCATCCAGATCGTCGAGCGCGCGGTCGAGAAGTTCGGCGCGCCGGTCTATGTGCGCCACGAGATCGTCCATAACCGTCACGTCGTCGATCGCCTGAAGGCCCTGGGCGCGGTGTTCATCGAGGAACTGGAAGAGGCGCCCGATGATCGCCCGGTCGTGTTCTCGGCCCACGGGGTTCCCAAGTCGGTGCCGGCCGAGGCCAAGGCCCGCCAGATGATCTACCTGGACGCCACCTGCCCGCTCGTCTCCAAGGTCCACGTCGAGGCCCAGAAGCACTATGACGCCGGCCGCGAGATCGTGCTGATCGGCCACGCCGGCCATCCGGAAGTCATCGGCACCATGGGCCAGCTGCCCGAGGGCGCGGTGACCCTGATCGAGGACATCAACGACGCGGCGACCTGGGAGCCCAAGGACGCCGCCAACGTCGCCTTCCTGACCCAGACCACCCTGTCGGTCGACGACACCGCCGACATGGTGGCGCTGTTGCGCCAGCGCTTCCCCGGCATCGCCGCGCCGCACAAGGAAGACATCTGCTACGCCACCACCAACCGCCAGGACGCGGTCAAGCACCTGGCCGAGCAGTCCGAACTGATCCTGGTGGTCGGCTCGAAGAACTCGTCGAATTCGGTGCGCCTCAAGGAGGTCGGCATGAAGGCCGGCGCGAGCGCCGCGCACCTGATCGACGACGCCTCGGGGATCGACTGGACCTGGTTCGACGGCGTCTCGCGCGTGGGCCTGACCGCCGGGGCCTCGGCGCCGGAAGACCTGGTGCAGGGCGTCATCAACGCGATCTCGGCGCGGTTCGACACGACCGTCGAGGAACTGGTTGAGGCCCGCGAGACGATCACGTTCAAGCTACCGAGGTTGCTGACGGCTTAGAGTGGGAAGCGGAGCAGCCGTCTGGAGGTCTGCGGAAATGATCTTGCCCTTCGCGATGATCTTGGCGCTTGTCGCCCCTGCAACGGCTGAGACATATACACCGGCTGAAAATGCTGACGCTCGCGCCGTGTTACCCGACCCTGGCCTCAGCAGAGAACATTACGCCCGCTACTATCTGCGAGCGGTGATCAGGACCGACGACGACCTTCCCTTCACGACATCAGGCTCCTTCACTCTACGCGCTCCGCGCACAGTGTGGCTCGGCGTGTATGTCCGAACCCCTAGCTCTTGGACCACCGAGCCTGCGGGCGTGCGCGTCGTTGGAAAGCGAGAACAGTTTCCAGAGTTCGTTCACGGCGGATGTTCAGTGGTGAATATCGTGTCGGATGCTGAGACGGGCGTCACCCTGGGAAGCTGGTGCAACATCGATGACAGCTCTCCGGCAGGCGGCGCGCCCACCCTGCTACCGACCTATTTCCCGCCCCAATCGCCGCTACGTTAGTCGGCACCATGCCCGTCCAGCGCCGCAACCCGACCTCGCGAGGTCGGTGCGCCCCTTAAGATCGAACCTAAACGACGCGGGTCCGCAACCACTCGGTCAAGGCGGGAATATCGAGCTCCCCGGCGGCGACGGCCAGCATGGTCTGGGTCGCGTCGTCTCCTTCGGCGATCAACTCCAGGCCATTGTCATCGAGGAAAAGACCGAGCGCCATGAACGCCGCCCGCTTGTTGCCGTCGATAAAAGGATGATTGCCGGAGATCGCGACGGCATAGGTCGCGGCGAGCTCAATGAGATCTGCCACGCCTTCGTAGGCATAACGATTGAGCGGACGGGCCAAAGCCGAACGCAGGAGATTGAGGTCACGCACTCCGCACGCGCCGCCGGTCTCGCGCAGAACCTCTTCATGAAGCTTCAGAAGAAGCTCCTCATCCATCCAAACCGGTTCGATCATCGCCTATTTCGCGAGGTCTTCGAACGTCTTGCGATATCGCCCGAGGAAGGCTCGACCGCGCTCGAACCTTTCTTCCAGGCTGCGCCGCTTCGAAATCACCAGGTGATCGCCTTCGGTCTCGGAGACGACAAAGACATCGCCAGGCTGAGGCGCGAGCAAGGCCAGCGCCTCGTCGTTCGGAACGAGCACGACGTCGTCGCCTTGTTTCTCTACCTTAAGAACGATCATCTCGCGGCTCCTTCTTCGCTGACATAGCATGATCATCGGATCGAAGACAGGATCGCCCCCCTTGACCGCCAGCGCCCCGTCCCGCATCCCGGCGGCATGGCCGTCTATACCGACATCACCGACCAGGAACTCGAAGCCTTCCTCGAAGGCTATGACCTCGGCGCGCCGCTGGCGTTCAAGGGCATCGCCGAGGGCGTGGAGAACTCCAACTTCCTGCTGGAGACGGAGAAGGGCCGCTACATCCTTACCGTCTACGAGCGGCGGGTGAAGGCCGACGACCTCCCTTACTTCCTCAACATGCTGACCTGGCTGGCCGATCGCGGCTATCCCAGCGCCCGGCCGATCCCGACGCGCGCCGGCGCCACACTCTCGAGCCTGCGCGGCAAGCCCGCCGCCATTGTCGAGTTCCTGCCGGGACTGTCAGTGCGCAAGCCGACCGCCGCCCACTGCCGCGAGGCCGGCGAGGGTCTGGCCTGGCTCCATCTCGCCGGCGAGGGCTATCCGGGTCGGCGCGCCAACGATCTTGGCCAGCAAGCCTGGTCGCCTCTGTTCGCCAAGCACCGCAAGGCCGCCGAGGATCTCAAGCCTGGCCTGTCGGCGACGATCGACCAGGACCTGGCGCAGCTGGCCCTGATGTGGCCACGCAACCTGCCGACCGGGACGATCCACGCCGACTATTTCCCGGACAACGTCTTCTTCCGCACCGACGGCAAGTTCGCCGCCGCGATCGACTTCTACTTCGCCTGCGACGACGCCTACGCCTATGACGTGGCGGTGACCCTGAACGCTTGGTGCTTCGAGGCCGACGGCAGCTTCAACATCACCGCCGCCAAGGCGCTGCTGAACGGCTATGAGCGCCGCCGCCCTCTGAGCCCGGCCGAAAAGGAAGCCCTGCCGATCCTGGCGCGCGGCGCGGCGATGCGGTTCTTCCTCACCCGCCTAGCCGACTGGGGCTCGACCCCCGCCGGCGCGCTGGTCAAGCCGAAGGACCCGCTGGAATACGAGCGCAAGCTCGCCGTCCACCGCGAAGGTCTCGTGCTGTTCTGATGACGCCGAAGGTCACGATCTACACCGACGGCGCCTGCAAGGGTAATCCGGGCCCCGGCGGCTGGGGCGCCATCCTGTTCTACGGCGACAAGAAGAAAGAGATCTGCGGCGGCGAGCCGGGGACGACCAACAACCGCATGGAGCTGATGGCCGCCATCCAGGCGCTGGAGCTGCTGAACCGCCCCTGCGTGGTCGAGCTGCACACCGACAGCCAGTACGTCATGAAGGGTATCCAGGAATGGATCCGGGGCTGGAAGGCGCGCGGCTGGAAAACGGCCGACAAGAGCCCAGTCAAGAACGACGACCTCTGGAAGCGTCTCGACGCAGCCCGTTCGCGACACGATGTCGACTGGCGCTGGGTCAAGGGCCATGCTGGCCACCCGCTGAACGAGCGGGCCGACGCCCTGGCCAACGAAGGCCTGCGCCAGGCCAACCCGCGCGTGATCTGAAAGGTCGACGCGACGCGGTCCAGCGATCTGTGGACGGTCGAGAAATCCGCTCGCCAGCGTCCGCCCCGTCTGCGAGTCAGCCGGGATGAAAATCGTCGGCTACTACCGCGTCCCGCCCGCGCCGGGGGTGTTCTTCAGCCCCGCCCAGGAGGAGCGCCTGCTGCTGCTGGGCTGCGAGCAGGTGTTCAGCGACCGCTGCCTGGCCTCGGGCGTGGTGCGTCCGGGACTGGAGCGCGCCCTTGAAGCCCTTGAAACCGGTGGCGTCCTCGCCGCGCCCAGCCTGCACGCCTTGGGCGGTGACCTGGTGGCGGTGATGGACGTTGTGCTGAAACTCCGCGCCCGCGATTTGCATCTGGTCGTCCAGCAGCCCGAGATCGACACGCGCCAGGACACCGGGTTTTTCGAGGCCATCGCGGCGCTTGCCGCCTTCAACGGCGAACGCGTGATGATCCGCCGGGCTGAAACCGCCTTGGTCGCCAAAGGCGCCAAGGCGGGCGGGATGAAGGGGCTGAAGGCGGTCGCTCCGGCCCCCTCCTCCGACGACGAAGCCTAGACCTTCAGCCGGTACCCCGTGCGGAAGATCCACCAGACCGCGCCCAGGCACGCGGCCAGGAACACCGCCGTCATGGCGAGACTGATCCCGACGCCGACGTCCGACTGGCCGTAGAAAGCCCAGCGGAAGCCGCTGATCAGATAGACCACCGGGTTGAACAGGGTGATCTTCTGCCAGACCTCCGGCAGCATCTTGATCGAGTAGAAGCTGCCGCCCAGGAAGGTCAGCGGCGTGACGATCAGGAGCGGCACGATCTGGAGCTTCTGGAAGTCGTCGGCCCAGACCCCGATGATGAAACCGAACAGGCTGAAGGTGACCGAGGTCAGCACCAGGAACAGCAGCATCACAAACGGATGGGCGATCTCGAACGGCACGAAGATCCGCGCCGTGGCCAAGATCAAGAGGCCCAGGCAGATCGACTTGGTCGCCGCCGCCCCGACATAGCCGGCCACGGTCTCGTACCAGGCCACCGGCGCCGACAAGAGCTCGTAGATGGTGCCCGCCCACTTGGGCATGTAGATGCCGAACGAGGCGTTGGAGATGCTCTCGCTGAGCAGCGACAGCATGATCAGGCCCGGCACAATGAACGCGCCATAGCTGACACCGTCGATGGCCTGCATGCGCGAGCCGATCGCCGAGCCGAACACCACGAAATAGAGGCTGGTCGACAGCACCGGCGAGATGACGCTCTGGGCCAGGGTGCGGAACCACCGCGCCATCTCGAACTTGTAGATGGCCTTGATCGCGTAGAGGTTCATTGCGGCGCCCTCACCAGGCTGACGAAGATGTCTTCCAGCGAGCTCTGGTCGGTCTTCAGGTCCTTGAACTCAATCCCCTGCTCGGAGAGGCGCCGCAACAGATCGGCGATGCCGGTGTCCTCGGCCTGGGCGTCGAAGGTATAGACGAGATCAGCGCCGTCATTGGTCAGGCTGAGCGAGGCGTCGGCGAGCGTGGCCGGCATGGCGGACAGCGGCTCCCTCAGATGCACGGTCAGCTGCTTCTTGCCCAGCTTGCGCATCAGGACCGTCTTGTCCTCGACGAGGATGATCTCACCCTTGTTGATCACCCCGATCCGGTCGGCCATTTCTTCGGCCTCCTCGATGTAGTGGGTGGTCAGGATGATGGTGACGCCGCTCTCACGCAGCTTGCGCACCATGTCCCACATGTCGCGGCGCAGCTCGACGTCGACGCCGGCGGTGGGCTCGTCCAGGAACAGGATGGTCGGCTCGTGGCTCAGCGCCTTGGCGATCATCACCCGGCGCTTCATGCCGCCCGACAGCGCCATGATCTTGCTGTCCTTCTTGTCCCACAGGGAAAGGTTGCGAAGGATCTTCTCGATCAGGGCGTCGTTGCGCGGCTTGCCGAACAGGCCGCGCGAGAAGCTGACCGTGTCCCACACCGTCTCGAAGGCGTCCGTGTGCAGCTCCTGCGGCACCAGGCCGATCTTGGTGCGGGCGGCGCGATAGTCGCGCACCACGTCGTGGCCGTCGGCCAGGATCACGCCCTGGCTGGGATTGACGATGCCGCAGATGATGCTGATCAGGGTGGTCTTGCCTGCCCCGTTTGGTCCCAGGAGGGCGAAGATCTCGCCCTGCCGGATATCCAGGTCGATCCGTTTGAGGGCCTGATGGCCCGACGCATAGGTCTTGGTCAGACCCTGTACTGAAATGATGGACGTCACGCCGTTCCCCCTAGCGCGCGGCGATGCAGCGCCGCGCGGCCCCTTCTGTCCCGCTGATGCGAGCCTAGATGGTGTCGCGGCGGCCGGATAACAGGGCTGTGCGTCGCAAACTGTCAGCAGCCCAGTCAGGTCGGGATCTTGCGCACCTTCAGGATCGCGCCGTCGACCCCGACAACGACCACTTCCTGACTGATCGCCGGGATCGGCTCGTCGGTCTCGGCCGCCCAGTCCTTGCCGTCGATGAAGACGCGGCCGCGTCCCTGCTCGAAGGTTGAAAGCACCTGGCCGCGCTGGCCCACGAGGCGCTGCATCGGGTCGTTCAGGTCCGGTCCCGTCGCGTCTAAAACAGGTCGCAGGAAGCGCTTGGCCAGATAGGTCGAGGCGATCGTCAGAGCGGCGAACAGCCCAAGCTCGATCACAAAGCTCGGATGCAGAAGCTGGGCGACGGCTCCGACGACAAAGGCGCTGGCGGCTGGCCACAGGAGCCAGCCGGTTCCGGTGGCGACCTCGACGGCCAGGAAGGCGGCGGCCACGGCCAGCCACAGCCAGAACGGGTGCAGGGCGTGAAAGCCAGCGATCGCGTCCATTCTGCTACTCTCCGCGCTTGCCGCCCGCCGGGGCGCTGGTCGCTCCCCGCGGCGTCGGCGCGGCCCGCGGCGTGTCTGCGCCCAGCGACTTGATCAGCTCGCCAACCCCGGCGACCGTGCCTGTCAGGCCAGCGAAATCCGCGGGGACGATCACGGTCTTCTGCTGCGGGCTCTTGGCCAGTTCGGCGAAGGCCTCGACGTACTTCTGCGCCACGAAATAGTTGATCGCGTTGACGTCGCCCTTGGCGATGGCCTCGGAGACGAAGGCGGTCGCCTTGGCCTCAGCCTCGGCTTCGCGCTCGCGGGCCTCGGCGTCGCGGAACGCGGCTTCGCGGCGACCTTCGGCCTGCAGGATCGCCGACTGCTTCTGGCCTTCGGCGCGAGCGATCTGGGCCTGCTTCTCGCCCTCGGCCTCGGTGATCACCGCGCGGCGCTCGCGCTCGGCCTTCATCTGGCGAGCCATGGCGTTGGTGATGTCGGCGGGCGGAGTGAGGTCCTTGATCTCGATCCGCGCGACCTTGACCCCCCAGGGGCCGGTGGCGTGGTCGATCGTCGACAGCAGGCGGCTGTTGATCGCGTCGCGCTGGCTGAGCACCTCGTCCAGCTCCATGGCCCCGACCACGGTGCGCAGATTGGTCTGGGCCAGCTGGGTGATGGCGTACATCAGGTTGTCGACCCGATAGGCGGCCGCCGCCGCGTCCATCACCTGGATGAAGACGATGGCGTCGACCTTCACCGAGACGTTGTCCTTGGTGATCACCTCCTGCTGGGGCACGTCCAGGACCTGCTCCATCATGTTGACCTTGCGGCCCACCGTTTCGAAGAACGGCGTGAGGATCGTGATGCCCGGCTTCAGCGTGCGGGTGTAGCGGCCGAAGCGCTCGACGGTGAACTCGCGCCCCTGCGGCACGATCTTGATCGCGCTGACCAGCAGGACGAAGGCGAAGGCCAGGAAAACCAGTACGACGATGCCGCCCAAGACGGTCGCTCCCCAACTTGAAGTTGGATGGAGACTAGAGGGTGATAGCCGAAAGCGTGAGCGGTTTCGGCGGCCACCACGCTCAAAATGTTTGGAATAGAGCCCTTTTGCGCCCTTCGAATGAGTCCATTCGAAGGGAAAAGGCTCTAGCGCGCGCCGGTCTCGATCGCCACGGAATCTGGCGTCGGCGCGACGCCACGGACCTCGCGCATGGTCTGGGAAAGCTTCAGGGCCAGCGCCTGACCCTTGCGCGCCACCGCCTGCTCGGCCTTGCGGCTGGCGTCGTCGCAGGTCGGATACTCACTACGGCGCGAGGCGAAGCCGGTGTTGAAACGTTCGCGCATCTGCGCGTCGAAAGCCTGGTCGGCTTGTTCCACCTCGGTCAGGCGCACCATCCGCGACCGCCAATGCTGGTCGCTCTCGCCCTGGCAGACCTGACGCAGGGCGTGGCTTTCCCCCAGCGCATAGGCCAGATCCAACAGGCGCTGGCGATCCTCGGGCGCCCGTTCCTGGGCCAGGACCGGAGCGGCGATCAGGCTCGCCAGGCAGACACCGATGAGAAGCGGACGCGACATGCCTCGGTTATCGCCAACTCCAGCCGCCCTGTCACGACCACGCCTCCCAACGCGCGAACCCATGGACGGTGGCGCTTGGGGACAAGTTTTGCCGCAGTGCGGAAAAAACCTCGCCAAATAAAGGCCTTGCGATCGCCACGGATCGGGTCTTCCCTGTGGATACTGCAAGGAGGTCTGACCATGACTGAGGTGCATTACGGCGTGGTGCGCGTTGGCGACCATTGGGCGATCGTCGGTGAGAACCTTCGGTTCGGCGCCTATGAAACGCGAAGCGAGGCCCAGGCGGCCGTCCGGCGCCTGGCGGAGTATCCGGCGGGCCTTGGCCTGCCGGTGATGTTGCATGAACAGGAAGAGGACTGGGTCTTCCCGGGCCCGACGCTTCTCAGCTAAGCGGTCTCAACTTCGTCGGGGCCGTACAGCAGCGGCTTGACGAACCGCCAGACCTGTAAGGTCGATGCGATCGCCCCGACGACGGAGGCGACGACCTGGAACGCTTGCCAGACGAAGCTGATCAGCGGGTCTTCGCCCAGCATGGCGACCAGCGGATAGATCAGGTTGCTGACCGCGATCCGGAATTCGGCATAGACGGTGGAGTACTCGACCGACGCCCCGGCGATCGCGGCGGTGACCACCACCGCCAGCACCGGCGCCCACAGTAGCGGCAGCACCAGGAGCAGCGCCAGGGCGGTGATCAACGACTTGGTCGACAGGCCTATGTCCTTGACCACCGTGATTACGACGCCGGCGATCACCGCAAGGCCAAGCAGGGCCAGAGCTATCGGCAGGACGAGGTCGGCGGCCGCCAGCGGCGTACGCACGCCAAAGACCATCACGGCCATCACCGCCAGCGTACCGACAAAGCCGCCCAGCCACAGCGCTCCGTACTGGCTTAGCCGACGCCTCAGGTGCTTTCGCGCGATCATCGCCTTCTCCCCCGCGATCAGCGTCAGCCTGCTTCGGAAGAGTCTCGACGTCCACGGGAAACTAAGCCGTGCGTGGCGCGCTTCTTAGGGACTTAACCGCTGGGAGGTCCCGATGACCGCCATCGCTCGCAACATCCGCGCCGCCGCCGACGGCGAGACGCCGCACTTCACCGCCAACCGACTGCTGGCGGCCTTGCGCCCCGACGCCCTGGCCGAACTGGCCCCGCACCTTACGCCCGTCGGACTCGCCCTGGACGCCGTGCTGTTCGACTCCGGTGACGACGTCGAGACCACCTACCTGCCCTGCGGCCCGACCCAGGTGTCGCTGCTGGTGGTCACCGCCGACGGTCAGGAGATCGAAGCCGCCAGCGTCGGACTGGAAGGCGCGATCGGCGGCGTCGTCAGCGCCGGCTACAAGCCCGCCTATGGTCGCGCGGTGGTGCGCACGCCGGGCCGGGCCTTCAGCATACCGACCGAACGGCTGGAACAGATCAAGACCGGCGTCCCCGCCGTCGCGGACCTCTTCGATCGCTACGCGGACGTGATGATCGCCCAGATGATGCAACTGGTGGCGTGCAACGCCCTGCATCCGATCGAGCAGCGTGCGTGCCGCTGGCTGCTGTTCGCCCACGACCGCTCGGGCGACGAGCCGATCCGCCTGACCCAGGAGACCCTGGCCCAGATGCTGGGCGTGCAGCGCACAACGATCAGCGCGGTGGCGCGGGCTCTACAGGACGCCCGGATCATCCACATCGGCCGGGGCCGGGTGGAGGTTTTGGATCGCTCCGCCCTCGAGAAGCGGGCCTGCGAATGCCACGACGCCGTCGAGGCCCACTTCCACCGGCTATTGCCGAAGGTCGAGCTTTAGGTCCTGAAAGACGAGGCCCTGGTCAGCGCCGCCTCGGCCTCGGCCATCAGCCGCGCCACGATCTCGCCAGCCGGCAAGACCTCGCGCACGCCGCCGGCGCTCTGGCCCATGGCGAAGCACGACTTGTCGGCGTCCAGGCCGTCGATCTGCCCGCCGATGCCGCCCATGGCGCCGTTGCGGATTGAGACCATGGCCTGCTGCGGGAAGGGCTGGATGTCGGCCGGGCGCGACTCCCAGTCGTCGACATAGGCGTTCTTCTTCACCCGCATCGGTTTGCCCGAGTAGCAGCGGGTGCGAACGGTGTCCTCGTCCGCCGCCTCGACCACCGCCTGACGGTAGAGATCGCCAGCGTGCGCCTCGTGCGAGGCGATGAACCGCGTTCCCATCCAGACGCCCTGCGCGCCCAACGCCAGGGCCGCCGCCAGACCCCGTCCGTCATGCAGGCCGCCGGCGGCGACCACCGGGATCTTCACCGCCTCAACCGCCTGGGCCACCAGCGGCAGGGTGCCGACGAGGCCCGTATGGCCGCCGCCCTCGCCGCCCTGGCAGATCACCGCGTCGCAGCCGGCCTGCTCGGCCTTGACCGCATGTTTCACCGCCCCGCAGACGACCATCACCTTCAGGCCGGCGGCCTTGAGCCGTTCGATGATCGGCAGGGGCACGCCCAGGCCCGCGACGAACGATGAGGCGCCCTCCTCGATAATCACCTCGACGCTGGCGGTCAGCGCGTCGGGCGTGGCGGCCAGCAGGTCAACGCCGAACGGCTTGTCGGTCAGGCTTTTGACCTCGCGCATCTGGGCGCGGATGAAGTCCGGGCTGGTGCCGGCCATGCCCAGCACGCCATAGCCGCCCGCGTTCGAGACCGCCGCCGCCAGGGGCGCGTAGGACACGCCGCCCATCCCGGCCAACAGGATCGGATGCGCGATATTCAGCAGATCACACAGCGGCGTGCGCAGGCCCATGGTCGTTTCTCCCCGTTTATCGGGCGAGGATCAGGGCGTGGCCGCCGCCTCACAAGCCTGCCGCGAGGTCAGTCCCGATCGGGCGCGCCCAGCGGGAAGAAATGCCGATAGGGTCGGCCTTCCTCGACGCAGCGGCTGATCGAGGGCCGGACCAAGAGGCGCGCCCGATAGGCTCGGACCTTCGGGAACGCCTCGCCGATCGGCCGCACCCAGTCGGCGTAGAAGAGCGACGCCGCCGCCGCGCAGTCCGCCATCGTGAAATCCTCGCCCGCCGCCCACGGACCCTCGAGATGCTCTTCCAGCCAGGCGTAGGCCTTATCCAGCGCGACCGCCGCCTCGGCCATCGCCTCCGGACGGCCGCCGTCCGGCCGGAGGGACTCGAACACCGGGACCTGCATCGGCGTCATCACGTAGTTGTCGAAGAACCGATCCAGAAACCGCACCTTGAGCGCCGCCCTGGGGTCGTCCGGCAGCAGCTTTACGGGCCCCGGGTGAAAGAGCTGCAGGTGCTCGATGATGATGCTGGACTCCACCACCGTGACGCCGTCGTCGACGACCACCGGAAAGCGTCCCAGCGGCCACAGGGCCTGGCGCTCCTCCATCGCGGCGGGATCCTCGGGGCCCAGCAAGCGATAGCTGAAGGGTATGGCGTTCTCGTAGAACGCGATCTGCACCTTCTGGCAGTAGGACGAGAACGGATGGGCGTAGAGCGACAAGGTCACAGGCGGCCTCAATCTGATTGCACTTTGCAAGCAGTTGCCATCTAGCCATACCAATCCTACATCGCAAGCAGTTTTGGATGCGACGATGTCGAACACCCTGCGGTCGGGCTGCCCGATCAACCTGACGCTGGAAGTGCTGGGCGACCGCTGGAGCCTGATCGTGCTGCGCGACGTGATGTTCGGCGGCCGTCGCCA
The DNA here is from genome assembly GCF_031457805.1 of Caulobacter sp. BE264. Classification (NCBI taxonomy): domain Bacteria; kingdom Pseudomonadati; phylum Pseudomonadota; class Alphaproteobacteria; order Caulobacterales; family Caulobacteraceae; genus Caulobacter; species Caulobacter sp. BE264. Next base: position 244,769 of record NZ_JAVDXI010000005.1, read on the forward strand.
CTATCGCGAGCTCTTGAGCCAGTCGGAGGAAGGGATCGCCTCGAACGTCTTGGCCGACCGGCTCAAGCGCCTGGTGGCCAATGGACTGCTGTCGCGGGTCGATGACCCCAGCCACAAGCAGAAGGCGGTCTACAGCCTGACCGAACCTTCGATCCAGCTGGTGCCGCTGATGGCGCAGATGGGAGCCTGGGGGCGGCGGCATACGCCGACCACGCCGCTCCTGGCGATCCGCGCCGAGCTTCTTGAGGCGGGCGGGCCCGAGATGTGGGCCGCGTTCATGGACGAGCTGAGAGCGATCCACCTGGGCGCACCGTCGCCGGCCCGGCGCGTGAGCGTGGAACTGCAGGCCGCTTACGAGCGGGTGCTGGCCGAAACGTCAGCCGGGTGAGCGGCTTCTAGTCGCGCCGAACCAGCTCGGCTTCCAGGTCCGCGCCATGCGTCCAGAAGCAGGCCAGCATGCTGCTGACGGCCAGGGCCAGCATCAACAGGAAGCCGCGCGGCGGAGCCAGACTGACAACGTCTTGGGGCGTCATCTCTCTCGTTTCCTCGTCGGCGCCCGGATCTTGTCGTCCCGGCTGCCGTGGGAGGAAGCTTCACACTGACGGGCCGTCCACGCAAGCCCCTGTTTTACATCAGGTTTTAATGGACTTGAGAGTCCATTAAACCGCGCTCTAGAAGATCGAATAGCCGCCGTCGATCACCAGGGTCGTGCCCGAGTGATAGCTGGAGGCGTCCGAGGCCAGATAGACGGCCATGCCGCCGAAGTCCTCGGGCTCGCCCCAGCGGCGGGCCGGAACGCGCGGAATGACCTTTTCGGCGAAGGCCGAATTGGCCTGGGCGCCGGCGGTCATGTCGGTGGCGATCCAGCCGGGCAGGATAGCGTTGGCGCGAACGCCGTAGCGGGCGTGCTCGACGGCGACCGACTTGATCATCGAGATCACCGCGCCCTTGGTGGCGGCGTAGGCCTCGTTGCGGGCCGCACCCTCGATGGCCGCCAGCGAGGCGACGCCGACCAGCGAGCCGCCCGGGTCCCCGGCCTTGGCGCGCTCGACCATGTGGCGGCAGGCCTCGCGGAGGGTGAAGAACACCCCGTCCAGATTGACGGCCAGAACCTTGCGATAGACCTCGGTGCTCATGTCCACGAACGAGGGCGAGCCATAGCCGATGCCGGCGTTGGCGAAGACGCTGTCGACCCGGCCCATGGCGGCGACGGCTTCTTCCATGCCCTCGCGGACCTGGGCTTCGTTGGAGACGTCGACGGTCTGGGCCTTCACCCGCACGCCCAGGGCGGTCAGTTCGCCCTCGGCGGCCAGGTTGCGCTCGGGGTTTGAGCCCCAGATGACGATGTCGGCCCCGGCCTGCGCCATGGCCTTGGCCATGCCGAGCCCGATGCCCCGGTTGCCGCCGGTGACCAGGGCGACCTTTCCCGACAGGTTGAACGGCGCATAGGCCATGACGAACCCTCCCTCATTGTTCTTGAAACGCTTGTTTGAAGGAGAAGGACTCAGGGGCCGAAGGTCAAGAGCCCCAGAAGTGGAAGGTTCGCCAGCCGTCGCCGATCGCCGGCCGCGAAACGCCCAAAAGGTCGGTGATGGTCAGGGCCGCGGCGAAGATGAACTCGCTGACGCCGGGGGCCCAGAAGATCAGCGCGAACAGGATCAGGAAGCCGACCCGCTCGACCTTGACCATCCGCGCCTGGACGCCGTCGGGCAGGAACGGTCGGATCACGCCATAGCCGTCGAGACCCGGGACGGGCAGCAGGTTCAAAACGAGCGCGCTGGCCTGCAGCATGGCCAGCAGCGACAGGGCGTTGAACAGCGGCGGGCTGGCGGCCGCCAGCGGCAGGCTGACGGCGATGATGACCAGCACCACCAGCGTCCCTAGCGGCCCGGCCAGCGAGGCTAGCGACCGCCAGCCGCGCGAGCGCATCAGATCCTCGCGCAGATAGACCGCCCCGCCCGGAAAGCCGATGCCGCCCAGGGCCAGGGCGACCAGCGGTATGATGATCGTCGTGAAGAGGTCCGAGTACTTCAGCGGATCGAGGGTCAGATAGCCCTTCTCGACGATCGTGGTGTCGCCGGCCTTGTAGGCGGTGAAGGCGTGGCCGAATTCATGGATCCCGACGCTCAGCACCCAAGCGGCGGCCACGAAGGCGAAGGTGACGATCCCCAGCGGCTCGACCCCGCTGGCCACCGCCCACCCAAGGCCGAGCACGGCGGCGATCAGGATCAGGGCGTTGGGACTGATCGGCGCGCGCGGCCGGGCGGGGACTTCGACGAGGCTCATGACTGTGATGTCGGGGACCTTGGCCAGGAGCGCAAGCGGAGACTGGTTGGGCGGCGGGCGGAGGTTTGGAAGGGCGACCACAAACCCCTCTCCCAAAGGGAGAGGGCGGGGCCCGCCGCGAAGCGGTGGGAGGGAGAGGGGTTACGAGGCTCGACGGCGTGCCGGCCCTCCGTCCGACACCGTAACCCCTCTCCCCGACCCTCTCCCTATGGGAGAGGGAGTCCCCCAAACCGCTCGAACGCTTCAGCGATGACCCGCCGGGTCTCTTCCCACTCAACGAGCTCCATGGCCTCCTCGCGGGAGACAAACCGCGCCTCGGCGGCGTCATCGCCGGCCAGGGGCTCACCGCCGGTCCAGCGGGCGGCGTAGTCAATCAGCACGTAGTGGCGGGTGATTTCCCCGCCCGGCCGCGCCGGAAAGACCCCGTCGATCACGTCGATCAGGCCCAGCAAGTCGGCGTCAACGCCGGTCTCTTCCTTGAGTTCACGCAGCGCCGCGTCCTGAAGGGTCTCGCCCCATTCGAGGCGGCCGCCAGGCACGCTCCATTGACCGAGCCTCGGCGGCGTGCCGCGCTTGATCAGCAGGACCTCCTCGCCCCGGAGACAGACAACGCCGACAGTGGGAACGGGATGGCTCATGCCCTAGCTTTACGGGAAACCGACCTTCAGATCGACGCTGGACTTCTCGCCGACGCAATCGCCGCAATCGGCCAGCCAAGCGTCCGTCGCCGCCCGGCCCCGCTCTTTCAGATCGGTCAGGAAGCTCCACTCAGTGTTGAACTTGGTCGACAGCGACAGGTCCGCCAGCGGTTTGTCGGCGGTGATGGCATGGACCAGCATCCGCCGGTAGCGGCCCCGGGCGTTGTCCTTCAGGAGCCCCTCGTCCAGCAGCTTCTGCACGAAGCCGATGGCCCGCAGCTCCGAGGCCAGCGAGGCGTTGAAGGTGATCTCGTTCAGACGATCCATGATCTCGCCCGGCGATTTCGGCGTCTCCTCGCGGACGAACGGGTTGAGGGTGACGATCAGGATGTCGTCGGGCGTGTCGTCGTAGAACAGCGGCCACAGCGGCGGATTGGCCAGGAAGCCGCCATCCCAGTAGGGCTCGCCGTCGATCTCGACCGCCTGGAACAGTTGCGGCAGGCAGGCGCTGGCCATGATGTGGCGCGAGGTCAGCTCGGTCTCGCGGAAGACCTTCGACTTGCTGGTGCGGATCTGGGTGGCCGAGATGTAGAGCTTGAGCGGGCTCTCGCCCCGGATGCGGCTGAAGGTGACCTCGCTCTCCAGCACGTCATGCAGCGGGTTGAGGTTGAACGGGTTGAATTCGTAGGGGCTGAGCGACAGGGCCAGGGTCTCGGCCATCCGCCACCCAGGGGTGTTCTTCAGCCAGTCGACGCCGCCGCCAAACGCGTTGGTCCAGATGCTGGTGTCGCCGAAAACATTGCGGCTGCCGGCCCGGTTCACGTTGCGCCAGAACGACTCAAGTCGCGCCCGCGCCCCCGCCCGGCCATCGTCGATCAGGCCTTGAGCCAGGCAGACCGCGTTCATCGCCCCGGCCGAAGCGGCGGTGACGGCGCGGATCTCCAGATCGTCTTCCTCGAGCAGGCGATCCAGCACGCCCCACTCGAAGGCGCCATGCGCGCCGCCGCCCTGCAAGGCGAGGCTCAGGCCCTTGGGGCCCGAGGGCTTTTTCTTGAACGGTGGAATCGGCATGCGACCTCTCGAAGGACCAGCCCCCGATCAGTAACGCTTCCTCCCGGCGCTTGGCGCCCGAAAAACGGGACTATTGGGCGACCCAGCCGCCGTCGATCTGATAGGCCGCGCCGTTGGCCGAGGCCCCCAGGTCCGAGACCAGGTAGAGGAGCATGCCGTTCAGTTGGCCGAAGGTGACGAACTGCTTGGTCGGCTGGCTGGCCAGGATCACGTCCTTCATCACCGCTTCTTCGGAGATACCGCGCGCCTTGGCCTGATCGGCGATCTGGGCCTCGACCAGCGGGGTCTTCACGAAGCCCGGGCAGATGGCGTTGCAGGTGATACCATGCTGGGCGACCTCGAGGGCGACCGTCTTGGTCAGGCCCATGATCCCGTGCTTGGCGGCGACATAGGCGGCCTTGAACGGCGAGGCCACCAGGCCGTGCGCCGAGGCCACGTTGACGATCCGGCCCCGCCCCTGCTCCTTCATGATCGGCACCGCCGCCTTGGTGGCGTGGAAGGCCGAGGACAGGTTCACGGCGACGATCAGGTCCCACTTGTCGTCAGGGAAGTCCTCGACCGGCGCCACGTGCTGGACGCCGGCGTTGTTGACGAGGATGTCCAGCTCGCCGAACTCGGCCTTGGCGGCGCGGACCAAGTCGGCGATCTCGATCGGCTTGGTCATGTCGGCGCCGTGGTAGAGCACCTCGACGCCATGGGTTTCGGCCATCTCGGCGCGGGCGCGCTCGATGGCGTTCATTTCACCGAGACCGTTCATGACGATGTTGCAGCCTTGAGCCGCGAGCGCGTCGGCCATGGCGTGGCCGATGCCGCTGGTCGAGCCGGTGACGATGGCGACCTGCCCCTGCAAACCGAAATCGACGGCCATGCGCGCGCTCCCTGAAGTGCTGCCCTATCGTGTTGCGGTGCAGCATATAGCTCGCCCCTGCGAAGGGCGAGCGCCTATAAATTCATCGATAGATGAATTCAGGGCTGCGGGCGAGCGAAAACCCAGTCCGCATCGGTCGAAAGCGACGGCTGGAAACGGTAACCGTCCAGGTCGAACCCCTTGAGGCCTTCAGCCTTGTCGATGCGGTTGTCGATGATGTAGCGCGCCATCCGGCCGCGCGCCTTCTTGGCGAAGAAGCCCAGCACGCGCAGTTCGCCGCCCTTCTCTTCCTTGAAGTGGCAGGTGACGACGGGAAGCTTCAGGGCCTTGGCGTCGACGGCGCCGAAGTACTCCTGGCTGGCAAGGTTCACCAGGGTCGGATCGGCGTGCCCCTCGGCCGCCTGGTTCAGCGTCTTGGAGATCGTTTCGCCCCAGAAGTCGTAGAGGTTTGCGCCCTTCTTGGTCTTCAGGCGCGTGCCCATCTCCAGGCGATAGGGCTGCAGGGCGTCGAACGGGCGGAGCACGCCGTAGAGCCCCGACAGGATCCGCAGGTGGTCCTGCGCCCACTCCAGGGCCGGGCGGTCCAGCTCGCGGGCGTTCAGCCCCGCATAGACGTCGCCATTGAAGGCGATCACGGCCTGCAGACCGTCCTCGACCTCCGGATCAAAGGCCTGGAAGCGCTCACGGTTCAGCTTGGCCAGGGCGTCGGAGATATGCATCAGGCGCTTCAGGTCGGGCGCGGTGAGCTTGCGCGCCACCTTGGCCAACTCGGCGATCTGAGGCTTCAGCTCAGGCGTCGTGAGCGGCAGCACCGTCTGGGGCGCGGTGAAGTCCAGCGACTTGGCGGGCGAGATGACCATCAGCATGGCCGGGGAGATAGAGGCTTAGGCGTCCCGGCGCTAGGCCCGAGACAATTTACTTTCCATGATGGAAAGTTTTCACTTGCCAACATGGAAAGCGGGTGCCATGAGTTTCCATATTGGAAAGTGAGGAGATCGCCATGACCCGAGACGAAGACGCCCTGCGCATGCTGGCCGAACTTGAGGCCGCCAACGCCGACCTCGCCGAGCGCGTCAGGGCGCCGGTCTGGTATCATCCGGCCCTGGGGCTGTTGATGGGCGGGCTTTGCGCCGTCCAGGCCGCGCCGGTTCCGGGCATGTACGCCTACTACGCCGTGTTCATCGCCGGTCTGATCCTGCTGGTTCGCGCCTACATCAAGCGCACGGGCCTCTGGGTCAGCGGCTATCGCGCCGGACGGACGCGGTGGGTCTCCGTGGGGCTGGCGACGATCACAACCGGCCTGATGCTGCTGTCGGCCTGGCTGTTCCACACCCGGAATGAGGCCCTGGCCCCCTTCGTGTTTGCGGGGCTGATCGCGGTGATCGTGACCATCGGCGGCTTTGTCTGGGAAGCCGCCTTCCGCGCCGATCTTCGCGACGGCGGCCGCCTGTGAGCGGAGCGCTTGATCCGGTGATCCACGCCCCCAACCGCCTGCAGATGTGCTGCATGCTGGCGGCGGTGGACACCATCGACTTCGCCACCGTCCGTGAGGCGCTCGACGTCTCGGAATCGGTGCTCAGCAAGCACGTGAAGACCCTGGAAGAGGCCGGCTACGTCCGGGTGAAGAAGGCCGCCTCGGACGGCCGCCAGCGCACCTGGCTGGCGCTGACCGGCGACGGACGCAAGGCGCTGAAGGGCCACCTTGCGGCATTGAAGGCCATGATGGCGGGGGTTCCCGAGGGCTAGAACAGCACCCTCGGATTCATGATCCGCTTGGGGTCCAGCGCCCTGCGGATCGCCCGAAGGGCCGCGACCTCGATCGGGTCCTTGTAGGTCAGGGCCTCGGCGGTCTTCATCGCGCCCAGGCCATGCTCGGCGCTGATCGAGCCGCCGAAAGCGGCGGTGATGTCGTGGATGATCTTGGCCCCGGCTTCGCGCTGGGCCTCGTGGGCGTCGCCGTCGCCGCCGACGGGCTGCAAGACGTCGTAGTGGACATTGCCGTCGCCCACATGGCCGAAGGCGACGATGCGGGTTCCTGGGAAGGCCTTCTCGATCGCCGCATTGGCCTGGCCGATGAAGTCGGGGATCTTCGAGACCGGCACCGAGACGTCATGCTTCCAGACCGCGCCCTCCGGCTTCTGGCCGGCGGAGTGACCCTCGCGGATGTGCCAGAAGGCCTTCATCTGCGTCTCCGTTTGCGCCACCGCCGCATCCGCGATCAGGCCGCGCTCCAGGGCGCCGGCCAGCAGGCGTTCCAACGCCGCCTCGGCCGCGCCCGGTTCGCCGCTGGCGATCTCGATGAGCACATACCAGGGGTGCGCCTCGGGCAGCGGGTCGCGCAGGCCCGGCACGTTGCGGACGGTCAGCTCAAAGCCCAGCCGGCCCATCAGCTCGAAGGCCTCCACGGCGCCGCCAGTCTCGTCCTTGGCGCGGGCCAGAAGCTGGATGGCGTTCGCCGGCGAGGCCAGGCCCACGATCGCCACGGCGCGTGAGGCCAGCGGCGCGTGCAGCTTCAGGCTCGCGGCGGTGACGATCCCCAGTGTGCCCTCGGCGCCGATCAGCAGCTGTTTCAGGTCATAGCCGGTGTTGTCCTTGCGCAGCCGCTTGAGGCCGTTCCAGATCTCGCCGTTGGGCAGCACCGCTTCGATGCCCAGCACCTGCTCCCGCATCATGCCGTAACGCAGAACGGCCGTGCCGCCGGCGTTGGTCGAGATCAGGCCGCCTATCGTGCAGGAGCCTTCCGAGGCCACGCCGACGGTGAAGCGCCGACCAACCTTGGCGGCCTGCTGATGGGCCTCGTACAGGGTGACGCCGGCTTCCAGCACCATGGCGTCGTCGATCGGATCGACATCGCGGATCGCCGTCAGCTTCTGGGTCGACAGCAGGATCTCGCCGCGCGGGATCTGGCCGGCCACGAGGCCGGTGTTGCCGCCCTGCGGGGTGATCGCCACGCCCTCGGCCGCGCAGATCGCGACCACGGCGGCGACCTCGGCGGTCGAGCGCGGGGTGACCAGCAGCGGCGTCTCGCCCTGCCAGCGTCCGCGCCATTCCACGAGCTTGGGCGCGATCACGTCGCGATCCTGGCTCCACCCGCCCTCGCCGAGCACGGCTTTCAGACGGGACACGACATCGGCGGGGACGGGCTTGGTCATGATGCGATCATACGCCTCTGGTGCTAACCGACATAGCCCGCCGCGCGACGCAGGCGGTCGTTGATCGCCTCGCCCAGGCCCTCCTCGGGGATCGGCGCAACCGCGATGGCCGAGGGCCGGATGCGGTCGGCGGCGCGCAGGAAGGCGAACAGGTTGGCGGCGGCCTCGGCGAGGTCGCCGGTCGGGCTGAGATTGAAAACGCGCGCGCTTTCGGGCCAGGGACCAAAGGCCAGGTAGGCCTCGCCGGCCTCCGGCGCCTTGGCGTTGATCCGCACCGGCGCGTCGGGCGCATAGTGCAGGGCCAGCCGCCCCGGCGAGCGCTTGGCGTCGTCCTGCGCCTCAGCCAGGCGGCCGACGATCTGCTGCAACTGCACGCGCGTGACCGCGCCGGGCCGCAGGAGCCGCACCTCGCCGTCCAGCACCGAGACGACCGTCGATTCCAGGCCGACGGCGCAGGGCCCGCCGTCCAGGCTGGCGGCGGCCTTGTCGCCGGTCTCGGCCATGGCGTCGGCATAGGTCGTGGGGCTGGGCCGCCCCGAGCGATTGGCCGACGGCGCGACGACGGCCCCGCCGAAGGCGGCAAGCACGGCGCGCGAGGTGGGATGCCCCGGCACGCGGATCGCCACGGTGTCCAGGCCTGCGCGGGCCAGGTCGCAGACGGCCCCCGCGTCTCGGATCGGCGCCACGATGGTCAGGGGGCCCGGCCAGAACTCACGGGCCAGCGCGTAGGCGCGATCGTCGAAGGCGGCGATCTGCGCGGCGGTCTCGAGGTCGGCGACGTGGGCGATCAGCGGGTTGAAGCGCGGCCGGCCCTTGGCCTCGAAGATCGCGGCCACGGCGGCGGGATCGGCGGCGTTCGCGCCCAGGCCATAGACGGTCTCGGTGGGCAGGATCACCAGCCCGCCAGCGCGCAGCGCCTCGGCGGCGGCGTCTATTTCCGCTTGGCGGTCAGCTTGAAGCTCACCGTCACCTGCGCCGCGATCTCGTCCGTCGAAGCCCATTCGCCCTGTCCCACGCCGAACGTTGTCCGGTCGAGGGTCGTTACACCGCTGGCGGTCGCCGTGTCGCCATCGATCTTCAGCGAGAACGGCAGGCTGAGCGGCTTTTTCACGCCGCGCAGGTCGAGGCTGCCGTCAGCGACGTACTTGCCCTCGCCGGTCTTGCGGAACTTGGTCGCGGTGAACACGGCCTTAGGATGGTCGGCGGTGTCGAGGAAGTCCTCGCCCGTCAGGCTGGCGTCACGCTGGGCGTCGCCGGTCTCGGCCGAGGCCAGGTCGACGCCGACCACGACCTTCGAGCGGTCCAGCGCCTCGGGCGAGAACTGGATGTCGGCGGTCCACCGCTGGAAGCGGCCCTCGATGGACGCGCCCGACCAGGTGGCGGTGAAGCCGAGCGCAGCGCCCTTCTGGACGCTCCAGGCGACCGGATCCTTGAGCGCGCTCGCCGGAGGGGTGGCGGCGGCTGCAGGCGCGCCAGCCGGGCCCGCGGAAGCGTCGGGCGCGGCGACAGGCTCGGCGACGGGAGCCGCCTCGGCAGGCGCGGGCGGCGGGGCGGCGGGCGCGGTGTTCGGCGCATAGAGATAACCGGCGGCGACGATCGCCGCAAAGCCGGCGGCGGCCAGCCACAGGCGCGGCTCCTTCCAGCCCGGCTTGGCGCCCGGCGCCATGTTCTGGAACACCGCGTCCTTGTCGAGGATCTGGTGCTTGGCCACTGCCCCCAGGTGCAGCAGCAGAAGCAGGTAGGTAGTCTTGACCAGCACCCCGTGACCGATCTCGCCGATCTCGTGCCAAAGGTGCTTGGGACCGGCGGCGAGGTCCGGCAGCAGCGGCAGGTGCGGCCATGGGATCGCGCCGAACAGGATCGTCGGCAGGTTCGTCCGGCTGGTCGAGACCAGGATCCAGCCCGTCAATGGCAGGCCGATCATGATCACATAGAAGCCGACATGGACCACCTTGGAGGCGATCTGCTCCCAGCGGGGCTGTCCCACCGGCGCCGGCCGGGCGGGATTGACCCAGCGCCAGCCCAGACGCGCTAGGCTGAGCAGCAGGATGGTGATCCCGATCGACTTGTGCAGTTGCATCATGGCGAAGGTGGCGGGCCCCTTGGGTCCGTCTCCCGCGCGCCAGCCCAGGATGATCTGGAAGATGATGGCCGCGGCGATCAGCCAATGCAGCACGATCGCCAACGTCGTGTAGCGCGTCCGGTTCTCGGCCATGCGACTCTCCCAGATCCCTGTCAGACGATAGGCTTACTTCTTGTCGAACTCGACTTCGATGCTCAGCGCAACCTCGTCGGCGACCAGCGGCACATACTTGCTGACGCCGAACTCCGAGCGTTTGATCGTGGTCATGGCCGAGAAGCCGGTCTTGACGCTACCCGGCGCGAAGCCCGAGCCGACCCCGTTGAAGGTGACGTCCAGCACGATCGGCCTGGTCACCCCGTGCAGGGTGAAGTCGCCATACACCTTGCCGGTCTGGCCCGCGCCCGGCTCGACCTTGGTCGATACGAAGGTGGCGGTCGGGAACTTGTTGGCTTCCAGCCAGCCATCGCCGGCCAGTTCCTTGTTGAACTTCAGGCCAAACTCGTCAGCGCCCGTCGCGGTGTCGATCGAGGCGGGATCAACGGTCACCTTGATCTTGGCGTCCTGCGGGGCCTTGGGATCGTAGGTGAACTCGGCGTCCACCTTGGTGAAGCGGAACTGGTAGTTCGAGAAGCCCATGTGCTTGATCTTGCCCACCACCGACGCGTGGGTCTTGTCGAGCACATAGCGGCCGGCCGGCAGGTCAGCAGGCTTGGTCGAGCTGACGCCCGGCGCGGCGAAGGCGGCGGGCGCCGTCAGCAGGGCGACGGCGACGGCGCCATAGGCGACCTTGGACAGGGAAAAATGACGAGACATCGGGGAGGCGCTCCAGAGAGAATTAAAACAGCGCTAGTTGCAGTTCCCCGATTTAGGAACTCCAGCACAGCTTTGAAGGCCGCCGCGTTCACGAGCGCGTGATATGGGCCCGCCACATTGTCCGCTGATGAGGCGCCGAGCGCTTGGCGGCGCCCGGCGCTGGGCTTTAAGACGGGGGACGATCTGGAGCTTCTCCCATGACTTTCCGCGCGCCTGTCCGCGATCTTGCCTTCTCCCTGCGCCATGTGGCCGGTTTCGAGCGTCTGGCCGACGCTTTCCCTGAGGCCGACGCTGACACGGTGGCCGCCGTCCTGGAGGCGGCGGGCGCCTTCGCCAGCGACATCCTGGCCCCGCTGAACCGGCAAGGCGACCTGGTCGGCGCGAAGCTGGAGAACGGCGTCGTGCGCACCGCGCCCGGTTTCGCCGACGCCTATCAGCAGTTCGCGCAAGGCGGCTGGACCAGCCTCGCCGCGCCGGTCGCCCACGGTGGCCAGGGCCTGCCCAAGACCCTGGAAGTCGCGGTGCTGGAGATGGTTCAGGCCGCCAACATGGCCTTTGGCCTGTGCCCGATGCTGAGCCTGGGCGCGATCGAGGCGCTGGAACTGTGCGGCTCGCCCGAACAGAAGGCCAAGTATCTGGGCAAGCTGGTCTCGGGCGAATGGACCGGCACCATGAATCTGACCGAGCCTCAGGCCGGCTCGGATCTGGCCGCCCTGACCACGATGGCCACCCCGGATGGCGACGGCGGTTGGCGGATCACCGGTCAGAAGATCTACATCACCTGGGGCGACCACGACGCCGCCGACAATATCGTCCACCTCGTCCTGGCCCGCACGCCCGACGCCCCGCCCGGGGTGAAGGGGATTTCGCTGTTCCTGGCCCCCAAGGTGCTGGTCGGCGACGACGGCAAGCTGGGCGAAGCCAACGCCCTGCGGGCGGGCGGCCTGGAGCACAAGCTGGGCATCCATGGCTCGCCCACCTGCGTGATGCTGTTCGAGGGCGCCAAGGCCGAGCTGGTCGGCGGTCTCGGCCAAGGTCTGCCCAACATGTTCGTGATGATGAACGCCGCCCGCCTCCAGGTGGGGACGCAAGGGACCGCCATCGCCGAGCGCGCCTATCAGCAGGCGCTGGCCTTCAGCCAGGACCGCGCCCAGGGCCGCTCAGCCTGGACCGGCGCCTATCCCGCGCGCCTGTTCGACCACCCGGACGTTCGCCGCACGCTCGTTCTGATGAAGGCCCATATCGAGGCCGCGCGCGGCATCTGCCTGTCGACCGCCGTCGCCGCCGACCTGGCCCGCGCCGCGCCGGACGAGGCGACCCGCACCGCCGCCAAGCTGCGCGAGGAGCTCCTGACCCCCATCGCCAAGGCCTGGTCGACCGATGTCGGCGTCTGGGTCGCCTCGCAGGGCGTGCAGATCCACGGCGGCATGGGCTTCATCGAGGAGACGGGCGCCGCTCAGCACTATCGCGACGCCCGCATCGCCCCGATCTATGAGGGCACCAACGGCATCCAGGCGATCGACCTGGTGGGCCGCAAGCTGATGCTGGGCGAAGGCCAGGCCGTCGGCGACCTGATGGACGACATCCGCGACACGATTGACCTGCTCAAGGCCTCTGACCTCAAGGGCGTGGGTCTGCGCCTGGAGGCCGCGCTCGACGCCGCCGCCTCGGCGACGGCCTGGCTGATCGAGCGCCGGGCCAAGGCCATGCCAGACGCGCTGGCGGGCGCCACGGCCTATCAGAAGCTGCTCGGCGACACCGTGGGCGGCTGGATGCTCGCCAAGGGGGCTCTGGCGGCTGCGGGCGAAGCCGACACCGCCTGGGCCGAGAGCAAGCGCGCCCTCGCTCGGGTGTTCACTGAGTCGGTCCTGGCGCAGGTTCCGGGCGCGGCCGCTGGCGTCATGATCGGCGCAGCGGATTTCGAGACGATGACGCCCGAAGTGCTGGGGGCCTAGACGCCACGAAGCCGCCCTCGCCCTTCGACAAGCTCAGGGTGAGGACGACTTCGAATGTCAGCCCAATAGGAACCTCATCCTGAGCTTGTCGAAGGACGAGGTTCCGCTTGGCTCGGCCTAAGCCTTGAAGAAGGCCAGGAGGTCGGCGTTGATCACTTCCGGATGGGTGGTCGCCATGCCGTGGGGCAGGCCCGGATAGGTCTTCAGCACGCCCTTCTTGACCAGCTTGATGGCCAGGTGAGCGCTGTCGGCGATCGGGACGATCTGGTCGTCCTCGCCGTGCATGATCAGGACCGGGATATCGACCGCCTTGAGATCGTCGGTGAAGTCGGTTTCCGAGAAGGCCTTGATGCAGTCGTAGTGGGCCTTGGCGCCGCCCATCATGCCCTGGCGCCACCAGTTGTCGATCTGGCCCTGGCTGACCTTGGCGCCGGGACGGTTGAAGCCGAAGAACGGGCCTTCGGGGATGTCGCGAAAGAACTGGGCGCGGTTGGCCAGCAGGGCGGCGCGGAAGCCGTCGAAGACTTCCATGGGCAGGCCGCCGGGATTGGCGGCGGTCTTCAGCATGATCGGCGGCACCGCTCCGACCAGCACGACCTTGGCCACGCGGCCGGGCTTGGCGCGGGCGGCGTAGTGGATGGCCTCGCCGCCGCCGGTCGAGTGGCCGACGTGGAAGGCGTTCTTCAGGTCCAGATGGTCGGCCAGGGCGATGACGTCGGCGGCGTAGGTGTCCATCTCGTTGCCGGTGTCGGTCTGGGTCGAGCGGCCGTGACCCCGGCGGTCATGGGCGATGACGCGATAGCCCTTCAGCAGGAAGAACATCATCTGGACGTCCCAGTCGTCCGACGACAACGGCCAGCCGTGGTGGAAGACGATCGGCTGGGCGCTCTTGGGGCCCCAGTCCTTGTAGAAGATCTGCACGCCGTCCTTGGTGGTGACGAAACCGCTTTCGGCGCGGTTCGCGGCGTGGGGCGAGGCGACGGGCTTTTTCGCGGGGGTCGCGGCTTGGGCGGAAGCGCCCAGCGAGGCGGCGGCGGCGGCGAGACCGAAGCCGGCGGTCATCACACCCCGGCGGGAAGCTTGGTTCGACTGGCTCATGATCATCCCTCATTTCACGTTCGCAATAATGTTTATTGTGATAATGAATTAGACCTGCGCCAGTGCCGAACGCCTGTCCAGCATTTTATTTATTGCGATATCTTTTTTGTGATAAGAAAGAGTCATGACGACGAAGACGCCGCCCCCGCATCCCCTGGATCAGCAGATCTGCTTCACCCTCTACGCCACCAGTATGGCGATCACCCGGGCCTACAAGCCCCTGCTGGACGCGATGGGCCTGACCTATCCGCAGTATCTTGTGCTGAATGCGCTGGGCGAGAGCGACGGCGCCACCATCGGCGCGATCGCGGCGCGGCTGGACCTTGAGTCCAGCACCGTGACGCCGCTGGTCAAGCGCCTGGAAGCCGCCGGCCTGGTCATGCGGCGGCGCGGGCTCGAGGACGAGCGCAAGGTCGAGGTGACGATGACGGAAGCGGGCCGAGCCCTGCTGGGCCAGTCGGGGTGCCTGAACAAGGCCCTGCTGGAGCGGTCCGGCATGGACGGCGAGGCCTTGGGCGCCTTGAACCAGCGGATCCAGGCGCTGCACGAGGCGATCGTGCGAGACTGAGGGGCGCGGCGGAGGCCGCCGCGCCCTTAAAGCTTACAGCTGTTCCAGCAGGTACTCGGCCGACGAAACCTTGAACTGGCCGGCCTCCTCGACGTGCAGCTGGGTGACGACGCCGTCCTTGGCGACCAGCGAATAGCGCTGCGAGCGCGCGCCCATGCCGAACTTGCTGCCGTCGAAGTCCAGACCGATGGCCTTGGTGAAATCGCCGTTGCCGTCGGCGATCAGCAGGACCTCGCCGTCGATGCCCTGGTCCTTGCCCCAGGCCTTCATGACGAAGACGTCGTTGACCGAGACGCAGACGATCGAGTCGACGCCCTTGGCCTTCAGCTCATCGGCCTTTTCCTTGAAGCCCGGCAGGTGCTTGGCCGAGCAGGTCGGGGTGAAGGCGCCGGGGACAGCGAACAGCGCGACGGTCTTGCCCTTGAAGATATCGTCGGTGGTGATCGGTGCGGGCCCTTCAGCCGTGCTGGTCATGAAAGTCGCCGCCGGGAGCGTGTCGCCAACCTTGATCGCCATGGGCCTGTTTCCTCGTGTGGGGGGTGAAGTTAGGGGGACTCGAATAGACTCCGCCGCAGCGGTCGCCAAGCACGCTTTCATGGCGCGTCCGACTTGAAACTGTCACAACGAAAGCCAATGCTCCGCTCATGGTCAGCTTAATCGACGACGACGACGGCGAGTTCCTGATCGGCAGGCTGCTTGTCGCCATGCCCGGCATCGACGATCCCCGTTTCGAGCGAACGGTGCTGTACCTGTGCGCTCATGACGAGGAGGCCGCCATGGGTTTGGCCGTCAATCGTCCCGTCGAAGGGCTGACGGTGTTCGAGTTGTTGAACCGCCTGGGCGTGAGATCCGATATCCAGGCGCCGAGCGACTTGGTGCTGCTCGGGGGACCGCTGGAGCGCGAGCGCGGCTTCGTGCTGCACACCGACGACTTCAACTCGCCGGACTCGACCTTGGCCGTCGCCGACGGCGTCGCCCTGACCGCCACCCGCGATGCGCTGGACGCCATGGCCAGCGCCTACAAGCGCCCGCGCAAGTCGCTTCTGGCGCTCGGCTACGCCGGCTGGGGGCCGGGACAGCTGGAGCAGGAGCTGCGCGACAATGTCTGGCTGATCTGCGACGCCGACGAGGGCCTGCTGTTCGACGAGGACCACGACCACAAGTGGACGCGCGCGCTGGCGAAGCTCGGGATTACGGCCGATCACCTGTCGGCCACGGCGGGCCGGGCTTAGCCCCGCGCCTTAACCGGCGCCGCGCCGTCGACATAGGCCTCGTTGAGATAGACCTCGGCTTCCTGCGGCGAGAGGGCCGGCGCGTATCCAAAGCCCTGGCCATAGTCGCAGCCCAAAGACTGCAAGGCGTGCGCCATCTCGGCGTTCTCGACGCCTTCGGCGACGACCTCCAGATCCAGGTCCTGGCCCAGCTTGACCACCGAGCGGACAATCTTGGCCGAGCCGGCGTTGGCGCCCATGGTGCGGACGAAGTAGCGGTCGACCTTCAGCGTATCGAACGGAAGGCGCGTCAGGTACGACAGCGACGAGAAGCCGGTGCCGAAATCGTCGAGCGCCAGGCCCGCGCCGGCGTCGCGCAGCGTCTTCAGGATCACGGCGGCCCGCTCGGGGTCGCGCATGATGTCGCTTTCGGTGACTTCCAGTTTCAGCGCGCCCCTTGGCAGGCGGTTGACCCGCAGGGTCTCGGCCACGTCGGCGACGAGGCCGGGGCGATCGATCTCGCCCGTCGACAGGTTGACGCTGACGGTCAGGTTTCCCATCGCCGGGTGCGCGGCTCGCCAGGTCGACAGCTGCTGGGCGGCGGCGTGCATCATGTGCGCGCCCAGCTCGCTCATCAGCCCCATCTCTTCGATCAGCGGCAGGAATTCGTCCGGCGGCAGCATGCCTCGGCGCGGATGGATCCAGCGGGCGAGCGCCTCGAAGCCTGAAAGCGCGCCCGTCGACAGGCGCACGATCGGCTGGAAGTAAGGCATGATCTCGCCGCGCCCGATGGCGCCCCGCAGGTCGGCCTCCAGGGCCAGGCGCGAGAGCCCGTCGGTCTCCATCGAACGGCCGTAGGCGGCCGCTCCGCCGCGCCCTGCGGCGGCGGCGGCTTCGACGGCCAGCTCGGCCCGACGGAGCAGCTCGGCCGCGTCGGGCGCGTCCAGGCCGCCTTCGGCCGAGACCGCGCCGATCGACAAGGTCGGGTGAATATCAAAGCCGGCCACGCGAAGCGGCTGCTCCAGCGCGCTACGCAGAACTTCGGCGGGCTCGAAACCGCGCGGCTCGCAAAGCACCGCAAACTCATCCTCGCCAATACGGCCCAGGATCGATTGCGCCGGAAAGGCTGCGGCCAGGCGCGAGCCCAGAGCCGCCAGGACCAGGTCCGCGCGCTCGTGACCCAGGGCCTCGTTCAGACGACGCAGGCGGTCGAGGTCGGCGACGACCAGTTGGTGCGTCCCTTCCTGAGTGAGGCGCTCGCGCGCACGGGCGATAAAGCTGCGACGGTCGAGAAGTCCTGTCAGATCACAGAGTTCGGACGCGGAGAATTTCGTTTCGGGGGCGACGACGCCCGCAGCGCGGACGCCCTCCTCCAGCCAGACGCCGCGCCAGAGGCACGTTTCGCCGCCGCGCACGCGGAAGCGCGCCACGACTTCACTGCCCGGCTCGCGAGGCTTCAGCACCTCCTCGGCCTGGGCGCGATCCTGCGGCAGAGCCAAGGCGCGGAAGGCGGCCGATGAGCACTCAGGAGCCAGGGGGCCCAACCCCAAGGCGCGAGCCGCTCCGTTCAGGCGCAGGCGGTCGGTCTCGGGCTCCCAGATCCACAGGGCGACGTCCGCCGCGCCCAACGCCTCAAGCGTGGCCGTCGCGTCCCAGATCCGTCGCTCGCCTGTCCGAAAAGACATACCCGTCCTGACCAGTTCGGCGAAAGCCGCAGCGCTACTCGGGCGCCACCAAGCCGAATAGGCGATGATCTCGCCAAGCGCCGTTAATTTTCAAATAAGCGCGCGCATATCCCTCCTCAGAAAACCCGCATTTCGCGAGTAACGCGGCCGAGGCGTGGTTTTCCGGCATGCATGCGGCCTCCAAGCGGTGAAGGCCCAGGCCGTGAAAGGCGAAACGGATCAAGGTCTGGACGGCGTCTGCCATGTGGCCTTGGCGCGCATAGGGCTCACCCAGCCAGTAGCCGATGGTTCCGGTCAGAGCGACACCACGCCGCACGTGAAACAACCGGATCGCGCCCAACAACGCGTCGTCCTCGCGACGGAAGATGAAAAAGGGGTACGCCTCGCCCGACTCCAGCTCGCGGGCGTAGGCCGCCAAGCGCGCGCGGAAGGCTGCTCGGCTGAGATCGTGCTCTGGCCAGGTCGGTTCCCAGCGCTCCAGGAAGGCCCGGGATTCGGCGCGCAGGGCCGCCCAGGGCTTGTAGTCGCGCGGCGTTGGGGGCCGCAGATAGACCGCGCCGCCCTGCAATTGCAGACGGGGACGAGGGCTCAGAAACGGCAGTAGGGCGGACACGGACCTATCTTCGACCGTCAGGCCGCCGAGAACAACGCCTTGTCGAAGGCTTCGCCCGCCTTCAGGGCCGACTTTGCGCCGAGCACCGCCGTCGCCGCCCGGCCGGCCGACAGCAGCCTGCGCCCCAGTCGCGCCACGTCCTCCGAGGTCACCGCATCGACCTCCCGCGCCAGCTCGGCGGGCGGGTAGAGACGGTCGAACAGCAGGATCTGTCCTGCGCCCTGCTCGGCGCGCGACAGCGGCTGCTCGCGCGCCATGAACATGTGCGCCTTCAACTGCGCCTTGGCCCGCGCGAGTTCGGCCTCTTCGATCCGATCGGCAAGCTTGAGCAGCTCGTCGGCGCAAACCTTGGCGGTTTCGACCGCGTCGCTCGCCGCGCAGCCAGCGTAGATCCCCAGCGCGCCGTGGTCGGCGTAGGTGTCAGCGTAGGCGTCGATATTGTAGGCCAGACCGCGCTTCTCACGCGCCTCCTGGAACAGGCGCGAAGACATCCCGCCGCCCAGGCACTCGGCGAAGATCCGCAAGGCGAAGTAGTCATCCTCACGCGCGCCGCAGGCCGGCAGCATGAACACCAGTTGCACCTGCTCGAGCTTGCGGGCCTCGGCCTGCGGACCGCCCACGAAGGTGGCGGATTGCGGAACCGCTGCGCCCGGCGTCGCCGGAAGGTCGCCGAACGCCCGCTCAGCGGCGGCCATCAGCTGATCCTCCTCTACGGCGCCCGTCGCCGCGATCACCAGGCGGTCGGCGGCGTAGAGGTCGGCGCGCCAGTCCGACAGCGCTTCGACGCTGGCGGCGTTGACGGTCTCGTCGGATCCGAGGATCGGACGGCCCACGGGATGGTCGCCCCAGCTGGCGCGCTGGATCAGGTCAAAGACGTAGTCGTCGGGCGCGTCGGCGGCCTCGGCGATCTCCTGCGCGACGACCTGCTTCTCGCGGGTCAGATCGGCGGGATCCAGCGTCGGACGGCGCACGAGATCGGCGACGACGTCCATGCCGAGATCCAGGCCGCCTTTCAGCGCGCGAACCTGGAAGCTGGTGCGCTCGTAGCCGGTGGCGGCGTTGATCGAGCCGCCCTGGTTCTCGATGACCTCGACGATGTCGCGGGCCGAGCGCGCGCCGGCGCCCTTGAAGACCATGTGCTCCAGAAGGTGCGACCAGCCCGATCGCGCCGGGTCCTCATAGGCCGCGCCGCGCCCCGCCACGACGGACAGGGCCAGGGTTTCGAGGCCGGGCATCGGGTCGCAGACGACGCGGACGCCGTTCTTCAGGGTGCGCAAGGAAGCGGTCATGAGGCGCGCTATCTAAGTCTTCGCGCCCCTAAACGCCAGCTTTGGCTCAACTATTCGCCGCGAAGGTCCGCACGAAGGCCTTCACCGACGAACCATCAGCCGGCAGACGCTCGAACTTCTCCGGCTTCTTGGAGAGGTCGGGCGTCGCGCGCGGGGTCGTGGGCAGCAGGCCGGTGGCGGCCTGGACCGCCTCGGGGAACTTGGCTGGATGGGCGGTCGACAGCACCACGACCGGGATCGCCGGGTCGATCCGGACGCGCTGGGCGGCGGCCAAGCCCACGGCGGTGTGCGGATCGACGACCTCGCCGGTCTCGTTCAGCGTCGAGAGCATGGTCTTGGCGGTGTCGGCCTCGCTGACGGCGGCGCCGCGGAACAACTCGCGCATCCAGCCGTGAGCGGCCGGTGGGATGTCGAGCAGGCCGGTGTCGGCGAAGGCGCGGAAAGCGCGGCCGGTCTCGACCCCGTCGCGACGCACGGCTTCGAAATAGAGGCGCTCGAAGTTCGACGCGACCTGGATGTCCATGGCCGGGCTCTGGGTCGCAGCGACCGCGCCGCGCGAATAGCGGCCGTCCTCGAAGGCGCGGGCCAGAATGTCGTTGCTGTTGGTGGCGGCGGTCACCGAATGGATCGGCAAACCCAGGGTCTTGGCGACAAAGGCCGCATAGGCGTCGCCAAAATTGCCGGTCGGCACCACGAAGGCGACCTCGCGCGCCGGGGCGCCTAGGGCGACGGCGGCGGTGAAATAATAGACGCTCTGGGCAGCGATCCGCGCCCAGTTGATCGAGTTGACGCCCGACAGGTCCACCGCGTGGCGGAACTGGTCGTCCTGGAAGGCCTGCTTGACGATGGCCTGGCAGTCATCGAACGAGCCCAGCACCGAGACGCAGGCGACATTGGCGTCGGTCGCCGTCGTCATGAAGCGACGCTGCACCTCGCTGATGCGCCCCTCGGGGAAGAGCGCGACGATGCGGGCGTTCTTGCGGCCCCGGAACGCCTCGACGGCCGCGCCGCCCGTGTCGCCCGAGGTGGCGCAAATGATGGTCATCTTCCGCGACTGGCGCTCCAGGACGTAGTCGTAGAGGCGGCCCAGGAGCTGCATCGCAACATCTTTGAACGCCAGGGTCGGACCGTGGAACAGCTCCAGGAGGTAGCGGTTGGGCGTCAGCTGTTTGACGGGAACCACGGCCGTGTGGGCGAAGGTGGCGTAGGCCTCCTCGCACATCTGGGCCAGATCCTCCGCCGGAATGTCGTCGCCCACGAACTTGCCGACTACGGCGGCGGCGACCTCGGCGTACGGCTTGCCGGCGAACGCGGCGATCTCCTTGGCGGTGAAGCGCGGCCATTCGGCGGGCACATACAGGCCGCCGTCGGGCGCCAGACCCGCCAGGACAGCATCAAGAAAGCCGATCGGCGCGGACTGGCCGCGGGTCGAAACGTAACGCATCAGGGTCTCAGTCTCCGCCAGAGCATGGCGGCATAGATAAACAGCAGGGTTACGGCAAGACCAAACCATGTAAGGGCGTATTCCAGGTGCCGATTGGAAATTTCTGCCGGCAGCGGCGCCGGAGTCAGCCCGGCCGGCGCCGGGGTTTCCTGCTCGGCCATCAACACCAGCGGGGCGGGCTTGCGATCGGCGTAGCGCTCCAGGACCTTGGCGCGGTCGCCGCCCAGTTGCTCAATCGGACTCAGCACCCCCACCACGCGGCGCGGCGCTTCGAAGGCGCGCGGCGCCGGCGCCACCTGGCCGGTGAGGCCGGGCACGACACCGCGATCGACCAGGACCATGTTGTAGGGTCCGGCCAGGACCGCGCACGGAGCCTGCGCGCGCCAGACGACATCGCCGTCGCGCACGCCATAGACCAGAGGTAACGGCTCGCCGCCGACGTCGCCACAGTCGACGCTGACGCGGGTCCAGGCCAGGTCCTCTGGCCTTGCTGTGGCGGTCAGGACCTGCACCAGCGGCAGGGCGGGCGCGGTCTTCAGCGCCTCAAGGCGGGCGAGCACGCCCTCCTTCCAGTCGCGTCTTTGCAGTTGCCAACCGCCCAGACCGCAAAGGATCGCAAAGGCGACAGCGGTGGCGATGGTCAGGCCGATCGGAAAGCGACGCGGCGTAGCCGGAGCGTCAGACATGGTCCCGCCCCGCTTCAGAAGCTTTCTGGGCGATCTGGGCGGCGACCATCAGGCCTTTAGCCGGACGCATCAGGCCAAGGCTGATCACCACCACGGCTGGCAGCCAGACCACCAGCGACACCCAGACGGGCCAGTACCAGGCGAACATGGAGAACAACGCCCCGAAGGCGCAGATCGCGCCGGCGATCAGGATGACAAATGTCGCCGCGCCGTCGCCGGTCTCGTGCTTGCCCAGGTCGAATCCGCAGGCCTCGCACCTTGGCGCAACCTTCAGAAAGCCCTCGAAGAGATAGCCCTCGCCGCAGTTCGGGCATAAGCCGCGGGCGCCGGCGGCGTAGGGGTTGGTCTTGGTCACGCGGACCTCCCGAAACGAAAAAGGCCCGGAACGCTGTCTGGCGTTCCGGGCCCCCGAGGATCTTCTGATCTAGTGGGCCGAGGCCCCGAAGATCACGTAGATGAACGCGAACAGGAACAGCCAGACCACGTCGACGAAGTGCCAGTACCAGGCGGCCGCTTCGAAGCCGAAGTGCTTCTGGGGCGTGAAGGCGCCGGTCATCAGGCGGATCAGGCAGACGATCAGGAACAGCGTGCCCACGAAGACGTGGAAGCCGTGGAAGCCCGTCGCCAGGAAGAAGGTCGAACCATAGAGGCCCGAGTTCGCGGCGGCTTCCGAGTAGAACAGCTGCTCGTGGTTGATGTGGGCGTATTCATAGACCTGGATGGCCGTGAACAGGCAGCCCAGCAGGATGGTCAGGATCAGACCCCACTTGGCGCCCTTGCGATCACCGACTTGCAGCGCGTGGTGCGCCCAGGTGACCGTGGTGCCCGAGAGCAGCAGGGTCAGGGTGTTGATCAGCGGCAGGTGCCAGGCCGAGACGGTCTCGACGCCGGCCGGCGGCCAAGCGGCCCAGGCGGTGCGGACTTCCTCGATCGTCGAGAGGGTGCGGTGCTCGTGGAACAGCGCCATCTCGAAGAACATCCAGAACCACGCCACGAAGAACATCACTTCCGAGGCGATGAACAGGATCATGCCGTAGCGCAGGCCGATCGACACGACCGGCGTGTGATCGCCAGCCTTGGATTCCTTGGCCACGTCGGCCCACCAGCCGAACATCGTGTAGAGCACGCCCGCGAGGCCTGCGGCGAAGATCGCCCAGTTGCCCTTGTCGATGCCCAGCACGCCGCCCTTGAGCCAGCCGATCAGGCCGATGGCCATGACGGTGGCGGCGGCCGAGCCCACGAAGGGCCACGGGCTGGGCGGAAGGATGTGGTAGTCGTGTTTGACGGCGCCGGCCATGTTGCTGCTAACCCTTATATCCCTCTGAGCACGGTCGCTGGTCCCCCCGCGCCGTGTTCGCTGTAAACGCTATAGACCTCTCGACGGTGCGCCGCCAAGGGGGTCCACGATGCGAGGCGTCGTCGCGGCCGCGACTTGCCCCGGCTTGCCGTCGTCGACCGCCGGGAAGAAGGTGTAGCTGAGGGTGATCTCAGGCTTTCCCTTCGTTTCAGGGTCGTCCGCATATTGGGGATCCACGAAGTAGACCACCGGGAATTCCACGGTCTGGCCAGGCTGGATCGTCTGGCTGGTGAAACAGAAGCATTCCAGCTTCTGGAAGTACGGTCCTGCCTGTTCCGGCACGACGTTGTAGAGCGCCCGGCCCGTGATCGGCTTGTCCGTAGGGTTGGTGACCTTGAAGAAGGTCAGGCCCGTGTCACCGATGCGGATGTCCTGCTTGGGCTGCAGCGCCTCGAAGCGCCAGGGCAGCTCGCGAATATTGGCGTCGAAGCGCACGGTGATCTTCCGGTCCAGGACCCGGGTGGGGGCCGCCTCGGCCTTGCGGACCGTGCCGTCAAAGCCGGTGACCTGGCAGAACAGCTTATAGAGCGGCACCGCCGCATAGGCTGCGCCAATCATGCCGACGAACGTCGCCACGCAGATGGTCGCAACCTTCTTGTTGCGACGCGCCATCTGCTGCTGCGGGGTGAGATCGTCCTTAGATGTGGGGTTTTGCGACATTTCCGCCGAGCCTCACGAGGGTGACCACGAAGACGAGAACGACGAAGGCGACGAGACCCAGGGCGAGGGCCAGGTTGCGTCCGTCACGGGCTTTCTTGGCGGCCTGTTGCGCCGCGTCGGTTTCGACCGGTTGATTCACTTCAGGAGCTCCAGAGGGCTAACGCCGGTGACCGCCTCGCCCAGCAGGGCGGCGAACAGGGCGAAGAGATAGAGAATCGAGAAGGCGAACAGATTGCGCGCGGCCTTGGCCCCGGCGGCCTTTTCGTCCTCGGTCACGTCATAGAGGGCGCGGTCCGCCACGCGCGGATCGGCGGCGTCGCCGGCCTTGCTGGCGAACACCCGCCAGGCCAGCAGAAGGAACACCAGCCCGCCAAGGCCGGCGACCGCCAGATAGATCGGACCGCCCAGGCCGGTGAGCACCGGCGACAGGCAGATCGGGAACAGGACGAGGCTGTAGATGAGGATCTGCTTGCGCGTTTCCCGCGCGCCCTTGACCACCGGCAGCATCGGCACGCCGGCCTTGGCGTAGTCGGTGGTGACGTACAGCGACAGCGCCCAGAAGTGCGGCGGGGTCCAGAAGAAGATGATCGCCACCATCAGCCAGGCGTTCAGTGGCGCCGAGCCGGTGGCGGCGGCCCAGCCGATGGCCGGTGGCAGCGCGCCGGCGAGGCCGCCGATGACGATGTTCTGCGCGGTCCAGCGCTTGAGCCACATCGTGTAGACGACGGCGTAGAAGACGATGGTGAAGGCCAGGAGGCCGGCGGCCAGCCAATTCACCGCAAAACCCAGGAACATCACTGACAGCAGGCTGAGGACAACGCCCAGCGAGGCGGCCTCCTCGCCCTTGACCTTGCCGGCGGGCACCGGGCGGCCGCGCGTACGGCGCATCTTCTGGTCGATGTCGGCGTCGTACCACATGTTCAGCGCGCCCGACGCGCCGGCGCCGATGGCGATGCACAGCACAGCGATGGCGGCCAGGACGGGATGGATCGGCGCGCGCGCGGCCAGGAGCCCCGTCAGGCCGGTGAACACCACCAGCGACATGACGCGCGGCTTCATCAGCTGGAAATAGTCCTGCCAGCGGGCGGTTTCCGACGAATCCCGCAGCGGGGTCGTCTCGGCGCTGTCAGACGTCATGGCGGCTGTCTTTGACATCGATCCAAAACATACAGGTCTTGAACAGGCGAGGGGCGCGGCCCGGACCCTTAAGGATCCCGCCCGCGCCCCCTTATAAGTCCGGTTACGGACGACGGCTCACCTTAGTGGTGGTCGTCGGCCTTGATCACCGGCGGTTCGCTGAACTGGTGGAACGGCGGCGGCGAGGACAGGGTCCATTCCAGCGTGGTGGCGCCTTCGCCCCACGGGTTGGCCTCGGCCTTGCGGCGGCGGATCGCCGCTTCGATCAGAACCAGCATGAACACGCCGACAGCGACGACGGTGATCATGTAGCCGACCGACGACACGTAGTTCCACAGGGTGAAGGCGTCCGGATAGTCGATGTAACGACGCGGCATGCCTTGCAGGCCCAGGAAGTGCTGCGGGAAGAAGATCAGGTTCACACCGACGAACATGATCCAGAAGTGCAGCGCGCCGAGGAACTCGTTGTACTTCACGCCCCACATCTTCTCGAACCAGTAGTAGAAGCCCGCGAAGATGGCGAACACCGCGCCCAGCGACAGCACGTAGTGGAAGTGGGCCACCACGTAGTAGGTGTCGTGCAGGCTGTAGTCGATGCCGGCGTTCGACAGGACGACGCCGGTGACGCCGCCGACCGTGAACAGGAAGATGAAGCCCATTGCCCACAGCATGGGCGTCTTGAAGCTGATCGAACCGCCCCACATCGTGGCGATCCAGCTGAAGATCTTCACGCCCGTCGGGACGGCGATGATCATCGTGGCGGCCACGAAGTAGGCGCGCAGGTTGATGCTCATGCCGACGGTGTACATGTGGTGAGCCCACACGACGAAGCCGACAAAGCCGATGGCGACCATCGCGTAGGCCATCGCCAGGTAGCCGAAGACCGGCTTCTTGGAGAAGGTCGAGACGATGTGGCTGATGATGCCGAAGCCCGGCAGGATCAGGATGTACACTTCCGGGTGGCCGAAGAACCAGAACAGGTGCTGGAACATGACGGGGTCGCCGCCGGCGGCCGGGTCGAAGAAGTGGGTGCCGAAGTTACGGTCGGTCAGCAGCATGGTGATGGCGCCGGCCAGGACGGGCAGCGACAGCAGCAGCAGGAAGGCGGTGATCAGCACCGACCAAGCGAACAGCGGCATGCGGTGCAGGGTCATGCCCGGCGCGCGCATGTTGAAGATCGTGGTGATGAAGTTGATCGCGCCCAGGATCGACGAAGCGCCGGCCAGGTGGAGCGACAGGATCGCCAGGTCCATGGCCGGACCCTTGTGACCGATGGTCGACAGCGGCGGATAGATCGTCCAACCGCCGCCGAAGCCGTGCCCCGGGCCGCCGTCGACGAACATCGACAGGACCAGCAGGACCCAGGCGGCGACCAGCAGCCAGAACGAGATGTTGTTCATCCGCGGGAAGGCCATGTCCGGCGCGCCGATCATGATGGGGACGAACCAGTTGCCGAACCCGCCGATCATCGCCGGCATGACCATGAAGAAGATCATGATCAGGGCGTGGGCGGTGACGACGGCGTTATAGCCGTGCTTGCCCTTGAAGATGCCCATCTGGGCCAGCATGCCGGTGTCGGAGAACACCTGGATGCCCGGCTCCATCAGCTCCCAGCGGATGAGGCCCGAGAGCGCGCCGCCGACGATGCCCGCCATGATGGCGAACAGGATGTACAGCGTGCCGATATCCTTATGGTTCGTCGAAAAGAACCAGCGGGCGAAGAACGGCGGCTTGTGGTCGTCGTCGTGGGCGTGGTCGTGAGTGTCTGCGGCGGAAGCCATCTGACGTCTATCCTACGATCGTATTCTTAGGCCGCCGGCGCGGCGGGAGCCGCGGCCGGAGCGGAAGCGGGGGCGGCCGGAGCCGAGGCGGGGGTCGCCGCGGCCTCAGCCGGAGCGGCCGCAGGCGCGGGCGGGGCGGTCTTGGCCTTCACCCAGGCGTCGAACTCGGCTTGGGTCACGACCTTGATCTCGATCGGCATGTTGGCGTGGTCGACGCCGCACAGCTCCGAGCACTGGCCGTAGAACACACCGGTGCGCTCAGCCTTGAACCAGGTTTCGTTCAGGCGGCCCGGGATGGCGTCGGTCTTCAGGCCGAAGGCCGGCAGGGCGAAGGCGTGGATCACGTCAGCGGCGGTGACCTGAACGCGGACGACCTTGCCCACGGGCACGACCATCGCGTTGTCGGCGGCCAGCAGGTACGGGACCTTCTTGGCGTCGGCCTGTTCCTTGGTCAGCGGCAGCGAGATGATTTCGCTAATCTCTTGGTCCGGATACTCGTAGCCCCAGTACCACTGGTAGCCCGTGGCCTTCACGGTCAGGTCCGGCTTGGGCATGTCGTTGTAGTGGAACAGCAGACGGAACGAGAAGATGGCGATGACCATCAGGATCAGGACCGGCACAACGGTCCAGATCACCTCGATCGTGGTGTTGTGGCTGAACTTGGCGGGGACCGGGTTCGCCTTCTTGTTATAGCGAACAATGATCCAGATCAGCAGGCCCAGCACCAGCAGGGTGATGGCCGTAATGATCGGCATCAGAACCAGATCATGGAACTGGATCGCGTGGTGCTTCAGCTCCGACGCGGCCGGCTGGAGGTCAATGGCCCCCGGCGTCGGCTGACCCATCAGATCTTCAGCGAGCGCGTGACCCGCGAACATCATCGTAGCGGCGAGGGCGGACGCGCCCGTCATGATCCGCCGAATCCCCGAAAATTGCGCCTTCATATCCCTCACGGCCCGTTTCGGCGGCGATTTGAGCCCGATCAAGGCCCGCGCCGCGCCGACATGCACATTACGACTGTCGATAAGGTCCTGCGCAATCGACTTCACTCAAAATGAGTCGCGCGTCGACGCCCAGCCCTCCCGATTGTCGGTCCGGAGGCTGCATACGCGCATCGCCAGCCCTTGCCAAGCGCCAGAGCCCACGCCCTGAGCACGGGAATGGGCGGTTATCCCCGCCACAGGGGGCTCCAGTCGCGAATCCCTCTCAGAAACCCCCCAAATCCGGCGTCCGGATCATTACGTATCATTCATGGATAGGTACCTTGCACCACTCAGTACCTGGCGGTAGAAGAGAGCATCAACGGAGGCAAGGACGCCGTGCCGGAAACAATTGAAATCCAACTGAAGAAAGGCGTGCTGGCGCTCTGTGTGCTGGCCCTGCTCTCGCACGCCGACAGCTACGCCTACGAGATCGCCAGCAGGCTCACAAAGGACATCGATATGGGGGAAGGGACGATCTATCCGCTGATGCGCCGCATGCAGTCGGATGGCCTGGTCGAGACCTATCTGGTGGAAAGCCAGAGCGGCCCGCCGCGGAAATACTACCGCCTCACCGCCGCCGGGCGCGAAAGCCTGGAGCAGCAAAAGGTAGAATGGACGACGTTCGCCAACGCGGTGAACAGCATCGTGGGAGCCGCCGCATGACCCGCGCCGAGTTCATCACCCGCCTGCGCCGGGGCCTTTCGGGGCTCCCCGCCACCACGATCGCCGACATCGTCGCCGATCATGAGGCTCACTTCGCCGACGCCCAGGCCGCGGGACGCCCCGAAGCCGAAGTCGCCGCCGCCCTGGGCGATCCAGGCCGTCTGGCGCGCGAACTGCGCGCCGAAGCAGGCCTGAAGCAGTGGGAGGAGAAAAAGACTCCGTCCAACGCCATGGCCGCCATCATCGCGCTGATCGGCCTCGGGGCCATCGACGTGATGTTCCTGCTGCCCTTGCTGATGGGCGTGCTCGCCACGCTGTTCGGCTTCCTGGTGGCCGTGGTGACGATCTTCTTCGTCGGCGGCTTCATCTTCGCCGCCGGCCCTCTCACCATGCCGCCCGGCGGACCGGTCACCGCCTTCCTGAGCGGCATCGGCCTGATGGCCACAGCGACCTTCATCGGCTCGCTGCTGACGCTGGTGACCGTCGGGGTCTTCAACGCGGTCGTCTGGTACGCCCGCCTGCACTTCCGGCTGCTGAAGCCGGCCATGGAACAAGCTTGAGCGGAGAGGAGGGGACCATGTTGATCCGCAATACGCTCATCGTCGCCGGGGCGAGCTTCGCCCTCGCGGTCGGTTGCTTCGCTGGGGTGGCGGCCATCGCCGGCCCCGAACTGATGAAGAACGGATGGACGATCCCGTTCGGTGACGAGGCCAATGTCACCATCACCGATGACAACGGCCGCGTGATCCGCACGGTGCGTCATGTCGGCGCGGGGGGCGCCCCCTCGCCGATTATCGATCGCACCTTGCCTTGGACCGGCAAGGACACGCTGATCATCGACCTCCCGGTCGACGTGGTGTTCGTCCAGGGCGCTGAGGCCAAGATCGTCGTCTCCGGGCCCCAGTCCTATGTCGATCGTCTGAAGATCGCCGGCGGCCGCATAAGCCTCGACGACGTCAACCTAACCGACCGCGCGGTCGTAACCCTGGGCCCCGACGGACTACAGGTGCGCAACGACGGCGACCGGATGAAGATCACGGTCGTCGCGCCGGACGTCACCCGCTTCGAAGTGCGTGGTTCGGGCGATCTCGACATCCGCCGCTACGAGCATCCGGCCCTCGGCCTGGACATCTCGGGCAGCGGCGACGTTGAGGCCGATGGCAAGGTCGAAACCGTCAGCGTCGACAACTCCGGCTCGGGCTACGCCGACCTGGCCGCGCTGAAGGCCAAGGACGCGACCATCGACGTGTCGGGCAGCGGCGGCGGCGCGGTCTTCGCCACCGGCAAGGCCAAGATCGACATCTCCGGCAGCGGCGACGTCGAGCTGCGCACTGAGCCGAAGCTGGTGACCAGCGAAATCACCGGCTCGGGCGAAGTTCGCCGCGAGTACTGATCCGCGACAAAAGGGGCGGGGTGACGAGCGCGTTCGGAAGGCCTACCTGTAGAACCATGAACGCTCCGATCCCCGCCTCTTCCCTTTCGATCCTCGACGCCGCCGGCGTCGATCCCGACCGCGCTCGTTCGATCCTGGGCGAAGCCCTGGCCGGCGCCGACGATGGCGAACTGTTCCTCGAGCGCTCCGAGAGCGAGGCCTTCGTCTTCGACGACGGACGCCTCAAGAGCGCCTCCTACGACTCGGGCGAGGGCTTTGGCCTGCGCGTGGTGGCCGGCGAGACGGCCGGCTACGCCCACGCCGCCGAGATTTCCGAGGCCGCGATCCGCCGCGCCGCCGATTCGGCCAGCCTGGCCAAGCGCGGCCACGCCGGCGTCAGCGCTGAGGGCCCACGCGCCACCAACGAAAAGCTCTACGGCGAGGACAATCCGGTCAGCGCGCCGGACTTCTCCGACAAGGTCGCTCTGCTGCAAGAGATCGACGCCTTCGCCCGCGCCCGCGATCCGCGCGTCGTGCAGGTCATGGCCTCGATGGCCGGCGAGCGCCGGGTGGTGGAGATTCTCCGCGCCGACGGCCGTCTGATCCGCGACGTGCGCCCGCTGGTTCGGGTCAACGTCCAGGTCACCGTCGAAAAGGACGGCCGGCGCGAGAGCGGCTCGTCCGGCGCCGGCGGCCGCGCCGGCTTCGCCGCCTGGATCAGCCCCGACAAGTGGCAGGATCAGGTCGACGAAGCCCTGCGCATGGCGCTGGTGAACCTCGACGCCGTCGCCTGCCCGGCTGGCGAGATGGACGTGGTGCTGGGTCCCGGCTGGAACGGCGTGTTGCTGCACGAGGCCGTCGGCCATGGCCTGGAAGGCGATTTCAACCGCAAGGGCATCAGCGCCTTTTCGGGTCGCATCGGCGAACGCGTGGCCGCCCCGGGCGTCACCGTGTTCGACGACGGCGCGATCCCCGGTCGCCGGGGGTCGCTGACCGTCGACGACGAAGGCACGCCCACCGAACGCACCATCCTCATCGAGGACGGCATCCTCGTCGGCTACATGCACGACCGGATGAGCGCGCGCCTGATGGGCATGAAGGCCACCGGCAACGGCCGCCGCCAGTCCTACGCTCACATGCCCATGCCGCGCATGACCAACACCGGCATGCTGGCGGGCGACCATGATCCGCAAGAGATGATCGCCTCGCTGAAGCGCGGCCTCTACTGCGCCAATTTCGGCGGCGGCCAGGTCGACATCACCAACGGCAAGTTCGTCTTCCAGTGCACCGAGGCCTATCTGGTCGAGGACGGCAAGATCACCGCCCCGGTCAAGGGCGCCACGCTGATCGGCGATGGGCCCAGCGCCCTCACCCGCGTGACGATGATCGGTAACGACTTCGACTTCGACCCCGGCATCGGCGTCTGCGGCAAGTCCGGCCAGGGCGTGCCCGTGGGCGTCGGCCAGCCGTCGCTGAAGATCACCGGCCTGACGGTGGGCGGTACGGCGGTCTAGGGGCTCCGAAAGCGCCCTACAGCCGCCGCTCCAGATACGTCACCGTCTTCTTCCCGCCGTGGATCTCGGCCGTCCCCACCGGGACAAAGCCGAGCGCGGCGTGGAAGGCGTCCGAGGCGGGATTGGGCGGGTCGGAATTGACCTCGCAGACGATCCGCTCATGGCCCGCCGCCTCGGCCGCGGCGAAGAGGTCGTCATACAGCCCCTTTGCCAGACCCCTGCCCCGCGCGCTGTCGGCGACCACCACGCGATCGACATAGACGAACGCCGGATAGCGCTCGCGAAACCACAGGAAGTTGGGGCTGTCGTAGTCGGCGTCCTGGTCGAAGGTGAGCAACAGGGCGTCGGCCACGCCGACACGGCGGGCCAGGAAGGCCTCCGCGACCAGACGCGCCAGCCGCTCGGGCTCCAGCCAGGACAGTTCAACCGCGTGCGCATTGTTCAACGCCAGCAAGGCCGCGCCCTCGGGCGTGACAAGATCGGCGACGGTCAGGGGTGTCGAAAGTGAGCTCAAGGCCCCTCCTCGCGCGTCCGGCCAAGAGAGCCTCGCCGCACTCCGCGCCACGTTGCAAAGGTTTAATCCACCTGTCCGGCTTGTAACTTTCCTCAACGGCGCCCGGCGGGCACCGTCGATCTCAGGACGCCATTGTCCGGACCTTTCGGGTTGGGAACGGAAGCGGTCCCCGCGGTTTGAGCCACCGCGAGGACCGTCCCACCCGAAGGTGAGACGTGGTCCCCTCCACGTCTCCGCGAGGGGCCCCGGATCGTCGCCGGGGCCCCTCTTTGCTTAGGCCGCCCCGCTTTAGGCCTTCTTGGGCGCGCCGACGTCGTCGGCCCCGTGCGACCACTTCTTGAGAACCGGCGACAGCAGCAGGAAGCCGATCCCGATAACCACCGACACCAGGCCGATGATGTTGAAGACCTTCAACGACGCGGCCAGAGCCGCGCCAGGGTCCAGCACCTGACCGCCGACCGTCTCGGTGGCCGCCAGACCGGCGATCTTGCCGCCAACCCACTGGGCGATGGCGACCGCCATGAACCAGACGGCCATCATGAACGACACCACCGAGGCGGGCGACAGCTTGGTCATCTGCGACAGGCCGACCGGCGACATGCAGAGCTCGCCGGTAGTGTGCAGCATGTACATCAGCACCAGGAAGATCAGCGGCAGCTTGAAGGCGCCGTCGGCGAAGGTGGAGCCCCACTGCAGCAGCAGGAAGCCCGCGCCGACCTGGATCAGGGCCAGGCCGAACTTGACGACCGGGTTCGGGTCCTTGCCGCGCGCGCCCAGGAAGGTCCAGACCGCCGCGAACACCGGCGCGAAGATCAGGATCCAGCCGGCGTTCAGCGCCTGGGTCTGCGGGGCGTTGAAGCTGGTGTCGACCCAGAAGGTCGAGGCGGCGTCGATGCCCGCCTTGGCCAGTTGATCGGGCGTAGCCAGGGTCACGGCGCCGTTGAACAGCCGGAGCGGCTCGCGGACCAGATCCAGCTGGACATTGGTGGCCGCGAAGAGGCTCAGCGACGAGCCGGCCTGTTCGAACAGGGTCCAGAACACCACCGCGCCAAAGATCAGGAACACCGCCAGGGCCAGGCGCTCACGCTCTTCCTTGGCGCATTTGGTGAACATGAACCAGCCGATGTAGCCCAGCGAGGCCAGGATGCCGATGTTGAGCGCGACGCCCACGATGGCGTTGAACTGGACGAGGTAGAAGATGCCGACGAGGCCCAGCAGCGACAGGCCGTAGATGGCCAGTTCGCGATTGATCGGACCGGCGACCTTTTCCTTCAGGACCTTGGGCTCCGGCGGTTCGGCCTTGCCGTCCAGCCAGGGCTTACCCAGCACGAAGACAATGAAGCCGGCCAGCATGCCGACGCCCGCGAGGCCAAAGCCCGCCCACCAGCCGACATTGACGCCCAGCAGGCCGCAGAGGATCGAGGCCCAGAACGAGCCCAGGTTGATGCCATAGTAGTAGAGGGTGAAGCCCGGATCCCGGCGCGGGTCGCCCTGCGGATAGAGCTGGCCGACGATGGTCGAGATGTTCGGCTTCAGGAAACCGACGCCCAGGATGATCAGCGACAGCGAGAACCAGAAGATATTGAGATACAGCGGGTCGCGACCCGTGACGTCGAGCTTGTAGTCGGCCTTCGGCAGCACGGCCGGCAGCGGCGCGTTGGCGGGCAGGCCCTTGATCTCGAAATCGCCGACCTTGGTGGCGGCGACCTCATAGGGTTTGCCGTCGACCACCAGCTTGGCCTCGCGGTTCTGTCCGCGTCCCTCGGCTTGGAACTCGTAGGTCGCGCCCTGATAGGTCAGGGTCTGGACGGCGGGCTTGCCTTCGATGGCCATGGCCAGGTGACCAGCGACCAGCAGCACGGCGCCGAACGCCACGGCCTTGCGCGTGCCCAGCCACTTGTCGGCCAGGAAGCCGCCCAGCAGCGGCACCAGGTAGACGAGCGCTGTGTAGGAGCCGTAATGGCCGGACGCGGCCTTCGGATCGAACAGGAAGTGCTGCGTCAGGTAGAAGATCAGGATCGCGCGCATGCCGTAGTAGGAGAAGCGCTCCCACATCTCGGCCAGGAAACAGATGATCAGGCCGCGCGGATGGCCTTTCAGCAATTGGACAAGGACCGGGATGCCGGTCACGAGCGTGACCAGAATACCTACGGCGATAACGATGTTCATACGCTAGCCTTGAAACGTAACGAGAGGCGGAAACAGACCCCCCATGTGGTCAAATCGTCCCCGCCGGCCCCAATTTGGCGGCGAGAAGACCACGCGAGAGACGGTTTCACAAGCAACGGCTTGCGCCGCGCGATCCAAGCGCCTTTGCAGGGCCTGAAGCTTGGCTGGCCTCTGGCGCGTTTAGGGCGTGATCCGAACGCGGATGGGAGCCCCAGACCATGAAGACGCCCGATGAAACCCACCCCCTTCACCTGACGCCGGCCCCCGGTGTGGTGCGTGTGCTCTTCGAGGGCCACGAGATCGCCGACAGCGATGATGTTCTGGTGTTGCAGGAAGCGAACTACCCACCCGTCTACTATTTCCCGCGCGACGACGTCCAAATGGCGTTCCTGCGCCGCACGGACAAATCCACCCATTGCCCCTACAAGGGCCAGGCGTCCTATTTTACGATCTATCGGGATCGGCAGGTGATCGAGGACGCGGTCTGGTCCTATGAGTCGCCCTCCCCGGTGCTCGATGCGATCGCCGGCCGTCTGGCCTTCTATCCCGAGCATGTCGAGTTCCAGCTCGGCGACCTGACGCCCGCGGAGACGAAAGCCTTGGATGTGGACGAGGTGATCCGTCACACAGACAGCGGGTCAGGCGCGAGCCAGGCCGAGCGCTGGCCGCCCAATGTCGCCATGCCCGATCCCGAGCGCGAGGAGCGCGACGTGGCCCAGCCCTACCGCGACATTGGGTCCCCTTGATCGAAATCGCGAATTAAGGCGCTTTTAACCCTTAGGAGCGCGACCATCGCTCCAGCGTCCGTCAGAGACGCGCGGAGGAAACCATGGCCTACGTCTCCTATGATCAGGCTGTTCACGCGACTGCCATCCGGCCTCAGCGCCGCCTGGCTTGGGGCAGGCTTGTGGCGCTCGCCGTGACGATCGCACTCTGGGCGGGACTGATCGCGGGCCTGCGCGCGATCTTCTGACCCGCCCGCCGCCTAGAGCCTTATCCGTTCGAATGGAATCGTTCGAGCGGAAAATAAGGCTATAATTCAAACATTTAGAGCGTGATAGCCGCCGAAACCGCTCACACTTTCGGCTATCACGCTCTAGTAGGCGCAGTCGGTGAAGACGCGGTCGATGTCACCGCCCCAAGCGCCGTTGTAGAGCGACAACAGCTTTTCAGCCGGAGTGATCCCGCTGTCGGCGATCTGCTCCAGCTCGCCCAAATAGATGGTCTCGTCCAGGAAGCCGCCGTTCAGCAGGGCGCGATTCTTCAGGCCAGACTTGGCGATCGCCACGAAATCCTTGGCCACGTCCTGCGCCGTACGGCCCGCGACCTTGGCTTTCAGGCCAAGCTTGGGCACGTCGCGACGCAGGCCCTCGCGGTCCTCGATCGTCCAGTCCTTGCAAAGGTCCCAGGCCGCCGCCAGGGCCGCGTCATCGTAGAAGACGCCCGTCCACAAGGCCGGCAGGGCGCACAGACGGCTCCAGGGGCCGGCGTCGGCGCCGCGCATCTCCAGATAGGTCTTCAGGCGCACCTCGGGGAAGGCCGTGGTCGTGTGGTCGGCGAAGTCCTTCATCGTGGCGATCTCGCCCGGCAGCTCGGGCAGCTTGCCCTCGATGAAGTCGCGGAACGACCGCCCGGCGACGTCGATGTACTTGTCGCCGCGCTTCACGAAATACATCGGCACGTCCAGCGCATAGCGGGCGTAGCGCTCGAAATCAAAGCCGTCCTCGAACACGAAATCCAGCAGGCCCGTGCGGTTGGGATCCGTGTCGGTCCACACATTGGCCCGGGCCGACAGGAAGCCGTTGGGCTTGCCTTCCGTGAACGGAGAATTGGCGAACAGGGCCGTTGCGATCGGCTGCAGAGCCAGGCTCATGCGGAACTTGGCCACCATGTCGGCTTCGCTGGAGAAGTCGAGATTGGCCTGCACCGTGCAGGTGCGCAGCATCATGTCCAGGCCCAGATTACCGACCTTGGGCATGTAGTTGCGCATGATCACGTAACGCCCCTTGGGCATCACGGGGACCTCGGCGCGCGTCCATTTCGGCGAGAAGCCCAGACCCGTGAAACCCAGGCCCAGTTCGTCGGCGACGGTCTTGACCTCGTCCAGGTGCTGGCCGGTCTCCTCGCAGATCTCGTGCATGGTCGACAGGGGCGCGCCGGACAGTTCGAACTGGCCGCCCGGCTCGAGGCTGACATTGGCCCCATTGCGCTCCAGGCCGATGATGGTCGGCCCTTCCATGACCGGCGCCCAGCCAAAGCGTTGCAACCCCGTCAGCAGGGCGTGCACGCCCTTGTCACCCTCGTAGGGGACAGGCTGGTGCGAGCCGAGATAGAAGCCGAACTTCTCGTGCTCAGCCCCCACGCGGAAGGCCTCCTTGGGCTTGGAGCCCTTGGCGAAATACTCGGTCAGATCGGCGAGCGTCAGCTGGCGCTCTTGAACGTTAGCGGTCTCGGCCATGCCAGCCGTCCCTCCCCAGGGTGCAGTGCTGCTGGAGGAGAGGGCCCATGCTCTCCGCCGACGGCGATACTATTTGGTCACGCCCAGTTGGGCGTTCTCTTTGCGAACCTCAAGGGGCGAGCTTGAGCTAATCTGCGTGCTACCGCCAATCCCCGGCGGCGGCCTGCCAGAGAGTCATGGCCGAAATCGCCGCCGTGTCGGCGCGCAGGATGCGGGGGCCCAGCGACACCGGCGTGACAAAGGAAAGCCCCCGCAGGCGCTCGCGCTCCTCGGGCGCGAAGCCGCCTTCGGGGCCGATCAGGATGGCGGCCGGAGCGCCAGTCCCCGCCAGGGCCTCGATCGCGGGCCTGGCGTCACCGCCCTCGTCGCAGAAAACGAGGCGCCGAGCCGGGTCCCAGCCATCCAGGATCTTGTCCAGCTTCTCGGGGTCCGCGACCTCGGGCACGTCCAGGCGACCGGTCTGCTCCGCCGCCTCCATGGCGATGGCGTCGAGGCGGCCCAGCTTGACGAAGTCGACATTCGTGCGCCGCGTGATGGTCAGGCGCACGCGGCGTGCGCCCAGCTCGGCGGCCTTTTCGACAATGGTTTCGACCCGGCCGCGCTTGACCATCGCAACGATGAGGTCGAGGTCCGGGCCCAGATGCATCGGCCGTGTCTGTTCCTCGGCCTTCAGCAGGCAGCCACGCTTGGTGGCCTCGACGATGGTCGCCCGCCACTCGCCGTCGCGGCCGTTGAACAGCAGGAGCTCGGCGCCGACGGTCAGGCGCATGACCGAGGTCAGGTAGCGCGACTGGTCGACGGTCGGGACGACGCCGGCCCCGGCGGACAGGTCATTGGGAACGAAGAGACGGATCATGGCGTCCTTCTAGCCTAACCAGCACGCTCGGGGGTAGGCTCGCCACATGAGCAAGTCCGAAGACTACGAGACCGAACTCGTCCAGCTGCAATTGGCGCTGATCGCCCTGCAAAAGAAGGCGATCCAGGACGGCGACAAGATCCTCGTCGTTTTCGAGGGCCGCGACGCCGCCGGCAAGGACGGGGCGATCGCTCGCATCACCGAGCACCTGTCGCGACGCGCCACCACGGTCGTGGCCCTGCCCAAGCCGACCGACCGCGAACGCAGCGAGTGGTATTTCCAGCGCTATGTCGACTGGCTGCCGGCCAGCGGCGAGGCGGTGCTGTTCAATCGCTCCTGGTACAACCGCGCCGGGGTCGAGCGGGTAATGGATTTTTCGACGCCGCAGCAGCAGGAGCAGTTCCTGCGCGACGTCCCGGCCTTCGAGCGGATGCTGGTCGAGAACGGCCTGCGCTATGTGAAATTCTGGCTGGACATCAGCCGCGACGAGCAGGCCAAGCGCCTGAAGTCCCGCCGCGAAGACCCCCTGAAGGCCTTCAAGACCAGCCCGCTGGACGCCGTCGCCGAAGAGAAGTGGGACGACTACACCGCCGCCCGCGACGACATGCTGATGCGAACCCACAGCGATGTCGCGCCCTGGATCTGCGTCCGCGCCGACCACAAGAAGGCCGCGCGGCTCAACGTCATCCGCTGGCTGCTGCATGCGGCCGGCGACAAGAAGATCGCCAAGGGCGTGGCCAAGCCCGATCCGGAGGTGATCTTCCCGTTCGAGCCGGCGGCGCTCGAGGACGGCCGGCTGGCGCGGTAACGTCGCGCCTTTAGATCTTCTGCGGGTCTGACAGCTCGGCTCAAGCCCGTCTGGTCGCGCGGGCGGAATCGAGTTGGACCGCCGCCAGAGTTGTGATCTCTGCGATAGGTGGAGTTCTGCGATGGTCGCCGGGGGGAGGTCGCGCCATGTCGAAATTCGAGTTCTTCATGGGATTCTACGGAATCTTGCTGGGCATTGGTCTGGCGGAACTCCTGCTCGGGTTTGGAAAGCTCATTCGCGCCCGGACCCGACCCAAGATCGGACTGCTCACGCCCGCGGTCGGCGTGCTGGTGTTTCTGCAGCTGACCGCGTCTATGATCGACGCGTGGCTTCGCCTACAGAACCTCCGCATCGATCTGATCGATCTGGCGATCCCGATCATCATCGGCGTGGCTTACTTTCTCGCCGCCGTCACGGTGACGCCGGACGATCACGCCGCCTGGCCCGATCTTGACGACTATTTCTTCGCGCGCCGCAATTGGATCCTTGGCCCGGTCATCGGCGTCTTCTTTCTCACCCTGGCGATCGAGATCCCGAGCACGATCCATATGATCGAGCAGAGCCAATGGGAAAAGCTCACACACTATATCGGCCTGAACAGCGCGGGTTTGATCGCCTTCCTTGTCGCCTGGCGGTCAAAGCGGCCGCAGATTGTCTTGGCCGGCATCGTTGGCTGGATCGCGACACTCATTTTTATCTATTCGATCTATTTGCGCGTGCTCGGCCTGTCCTAGCGCGTGAGAAACACAGCGCGAGCGCCGGACTTCCGTGCCTTCCGCTCGGCGGCGACCTCCGCGTTCCGCGCCACCCGGTAGCGGACGATGTCCGCCACGAGGTCCGGCGGCAGCGGCCTGTCCGGCTGGAAGCGGATCGTGCCTTTAGCCGTGTCGAACCCCGTCAGCCGCTCGGCGAACACATCCATCACCGCGCCGGGATAGAAGGCGCAATGCCTGGCCGCCGCGCCGAAGTGGACGAGATTGCCGTTCAGCTTGAAGGTCGGCAGGCCATAGCTGATCGCCTCGGCCGCCTCAGGCGCGACCGCGCGGATCTGGGCGCGAAGAACCTCAAGCGCCGCGCGCTGGTCGGCGGGCAGCTTGGCCAGATAGTCGTCAACCGACGCGGCGGGGGGCTTCATCATGGGATGGTCCTCAATCGATTGAACAAAGGACGTTCCAGAAGCGCCCCCGCCGACACCACGCCTCGACTATTTCGCGCCGTACAGCGCCATCACGTCCCTGCGGAACGCCGCGCCGCTGTCGGGGCGGCTGTAGAACATGTGGCCGCCCGCATAGTTGGCCAGGGTCACGCGGCCGTTCGCCGTCGCCGGCATCGCGTCGACGATCAGGCGCGAGGCGAAGAACGGGCACGACAGGTCGTTGTAGCCGTGCACGATCAGCACCTTCAGCTTGGGATCGACCGAAACGATCTTGCGAAGGTCCGAGACCGACTCCGTGTCGGGGCCGCGACCGCGATCCCAGTTGCGGTTCACGACGTCGGACAGGGCGTCGTAGCGGCCCTCCGGCTTCCAGCCAACGACGCGGGTGGTGAAGTCGACGATGGCGCTGGTCGTCGGCGCAATGATCGCATCCAGGATGGGGTCGTTGACCTCTTGGGTCGGCGCGTTGGGGAATGGATCCAGCGAGGTGACGTTGCTGTCATAGCGGCTGCCGAGGCGCCCCTTGTCGCGGAACACCTCGCGCAGGAACGACTGGGTCTCCAGGCGGCCGCCGGCGCGGCGGACATAATTCGGATCCAGCCCGGTCATGGCCGAGACCTTGGCCGTCAGGCGGTCGAGGGCGGCGGGGTCCGAGCCCTTCATCAGGTCGACCATGTATTCGCCGCGCGTGTAGTCCTCGACCGCCTTGATCGCCTCAGGGGTCAGCTTGCCGTCGCGCTCCAGCTTGGCCGCCGCGATCGACGGCAGGGTCCACATGGCCGGCAGCGGCGAGATCTCCTGCGAGACGCGGCCGGCGCTGGTCAGCAGCGGGGACACCAGCACGACGCCCTTCACCGCAACGCCAAGATCCGTCTGCAGGGTGTAGGCCAGCCGCGGCCCGCGGAAGCCGCCATAGCTTTCGCCGACCAGGTACTTGGGCGAGGTCAGGCGATCGGTCTTGACCAGGTAATCGAAGACGATCCGCGACAGGTAGTCGATGTCCTGCTTGACGCCGTAGAAGCGCTTCTTGGTCTCGTCCTCATTGACCAGCGAGCGCGAGAAGCCGGTGCCGACGGGGTCGATGAAGACGAGATCCGTGAAGTCCATCCACGAGGCCGGGTTGTCGTCCAGCTTGCTGAAATCCGATGGGCTGTCGCCCTCGGCGCCGAACTGCACCCGCTTGGGGCCCAGGGCGAAGTTCAGATAGACGCTGGCCGCGCCCGGACCGCCGTTGAAGGCGAAGGTGATCGGACGCTTGGGGTCTCGCGGACCGTCCAGGGTGTAGGCGGTATAGACCACCTCGGCGATCTTCTTGCCCTTCTCGTCGCGCACCGGCATCGCCCCGACCGTGGCGGTGTAGGCCAGGGTCTTGCCGGCCAGGACCGTGGTCTGCTTGACCGATTTCTCGCTGGGAAACGCGGGCAGGTCCGTTCCGGACTTCTCGCCGGCCGGCTTGTCGCCGCCCTTGTCCTGGGCGAACGCGACCGGACCCGACAAGGCCGCGACGGCGGCGAGGGCCAGCAGGCCCGCTCGGAAAGACTGTTTCATCGATACCCCTCCACTGAGGGCGAAAGTGCTAGGCCAAGGCGCGCGGCTTCACAACCTTGCGCCAACGTGATGGTGTGCCCGCGCACGGGAGGACTTTGTCATGGACGCCACGCGATCGCGCGACGCCGCCATTTTGCGCCTGGCCATAGGCCTGGCTCAGGGCGTTCTGCTGTTCCTTCTGCAGAAGGCCGACGAGTCCAAGGCCTGGCCCGCGACACAGCCGATGCTTTACGCGCCGCTGCTGGTCTGCGTGCTGATGATCCCGCTGCTGCCGCTGGCGGCGCTGTCGGCGATGCGTCGCGGGAGCCTCTTGGTCTGGACAGCCATCGCCACAGCCGTCACGGCGGTCCTGGCCGTTCACGCCGCCTGGGTCGGGGCAGCGCCCGATCGGATCGGCGTCAGCCCGCTGTCGCCGCCGCTGTTCCTGGCGACGGCGGCCATGCTGTTCATCGCCCACCATCTGGTTCAGCCGGCGGACGCGGCCGGCAAGCCCGTCGCACCCTACCCCGCCTATTTCGACCTGACCTGGACCAACGGCGTGCGGCTGGCGCTGTCGCTGGCCTTCACCGGCGCCTTCTGGCTGCTGCTGTTCCTGGCCGCCGCCCTCTTCAAGCTGATCGGGATCGAGGCCATCGGCAAGCTGATCGGCGAGACCGCCTTCGCCTTCCCGGCCACCGGCCTGATGTTCGCCGCCGCCGTCCACATGGCCGTGCAGCTGACCGAGGCCCGCGCGGGCCTGGTGCGCGGCGCGCTGACGGTCGGTTTGACCCTGCTCACCTGGCTGCTGCCACTGATGGTGCTGATCGGCGGCGGCTTCCTGGCCACCCTGCCCTTCACGGGCCTGGCGCCGCTGTGGGGCACCAAGGCCGCCACCGCCCTGCTGCTGGCCGCCGCCGCCGCCCTGATCCTGCTGATCAACGCCGCCTATCAGGACGGCGACGAGCCGCCCCACCTGATCCCCCGCCTCGCGGCGCGGATCGCGGGCCTCTTGCTGATCCCGATCGTGATCCTGGCCGGGTACGCCCTGTGGCTGCGCGTTGATCAGTATGGCCTGACGCCCGAGCGGGTGTTCGCCGGCGTCTTCCTGCTGGTCGCGATCGGCTTCACGATCGGCTACGCGCTCGCCGCCGTGAAGCCAGGCCCATGGATGAAGCCGCTGGAGCGGACAAACCCGCTGATGGCCGCTGTCTGCGTGCTGCTGCTGATCGCCCTCTTCACCCCGATCGCCGACCCGGCGCGACTGTCGGTGGCGAGCCAGGTCAAGCGCCTGGAGGCCGGTAAGGTGGCGGCGGACAAGTTTGACTTCCAGTTCCTGCGCTTCGACGCCGGTCGCTATGGGCGCGAGGCTTTGGAGCGGCTGAAGACCCATCCTAACGGCGAGATCGCCAAGCGGGCCCGTGAGGCCGCCGCCAGCACGGAAAGGCGCGTCGCGGCGGAGGAGGCGCGGCCGAACTTCAAGGCCATGGCCGTCTATCCGGCGGGCAAGACGCTGCCCGAGAGCTTCGTCACGCAGGACTGGTCCAAGCCCTCGGGCTCGAACTGCACCTTCACCGCCATGCAGTGCCCGGCGCTGATCACCGACGTGGACGCCGACGGCAAGGACGAGGTCCTGCTGGCTGAGGGCGACCGCCTGAAGGTCTTCGCTGAAGGCGCGGATCGGACCTGGCGGCTCACCTCAGTGGCGACGGTGGGCTGCGAGTCCTACGACCTGGAAGCCTGGATGAAGGCTAGCGCACCGAGCCTGAGCGAGCCTGTCGCCCGCCGCGACCTGATCCTCAACGGGCGGCGTCTGGCGCTGCAGCCGGCGAGCAAGGGTTGCGAGATCAGCGCTAAACCACCCCCGCGCTGATCGCGTTGAGCCGAGCATAGACCCCGCCCCTGGCGGTCAGCTCGGCGTGGCGGCCTTCCTCGACGACGCGGCCGCCCTGGAACACCAGGATCCGGTCGGCGCCGCGCACCGTCGACAGGCGGTGGGCGATGACGATCGTGGTGCGGCCTTCCATCAGCGCCTCGGCGGCGGCCTGGACGTGGCCTTCGGTCTCGACGTCCAGCGAAGAGGTCGCCTCGTCCAGGACGAGGATCGGCGCGTCGGCTAGGAAGGCGCGGGCGATGGCCACCCGCTGGCGCTCGCCGCCCGACAGCTTGACGCCGCGCTCGCCGACCAGGGTGTCGTAGCCCTTGGGCAGGCGCAGGATGAAGTCGTGGGCGCGGGCCTTGATGGCGGCGTCCTCGACCTCCTCGCGGGTGGCGTCCGGCTTGCCGTAGGCGATGTTCTCAAACAGCGTCCGGTGGAACAGGGCCGGGTCCTGCGGCACCACCGCGATGGCGCGGCGCAAGCTGGCCTGCTTCACCTTGGAGACGTCCTGGCCGTCGATGACCACCGCCCCGTCCTGCAGGTCGTGCAGGCGCTGGATCAGCTTGACGAAGGTCGACTTGCCCGAGCCCGTCGGCCCGACCAGCGCCACCCGCTCGCCGGGCGCGATCTTCAGGCTGAACCGGTCGTACAGCGGCGCGCCGGCCGCCTTGTAGCGGAAGGTCACCTCCTTGAATTCGATCGCGCCGGGACCCGGCTGGAAGTCGGGCGCGTTCGGATCATCGGCGATCTGCGGCGCAAGGCGGGTCCAGGCCGCGACGTCCTCGGTGTCGTCCAAGCCCTTTTGCAGCATGCGGATGTTTTCGCCGAGATTGCGCAGATAGCCGCTCATCAGCATGAAGGCGGTGATGGCGAAGGCGACGTCGCCTGGCGTGGCCGTGCCTTGCGCCCAGCCCCAGACCATGGCCCCGGTCAGGCCGGCCTGCAGCACCACGAGCAGCAGGTTCTGGCCCAGCCACACGTCGGTGAAGCGGTTCCAGGTGACCATCACCGCGTCGCGCCACTGCGCCGTCACCTGCGCCAGACGCTCAGCCTCGCGGGTCTCGGCCCCAAAGCTCTTGACGGTAGGGTTGGAGGTGACCGCATCGGCCAGGGCCCCGCCGATCTTCGAATCCAGCGCGTTGGACTTAAGGTTGCTGGGCCGCACATAGCGCTCGGTGATGACGAGGTTCACTGTCAGATAGGCCGCCACCACGACCAGCGAGATGACGCCCGCCAGCGGCTGGCGCACCAGCATGGCGACCGACAGGCCGATCAGCACGATCACCCCCGGACCCAGCCAGATGGTCACCGCGTCGGTGACGCTGTCATAGCCCCACATGGCGCGGGTCAGCTTGCGCACGGTCGCGCCGGCGAAGC
The DNA here is from genome assembly GCF_031457805.1 of Caulobacter sp. BE264. Lineage (NCBI taxonomy): Bacteria > Pseudomonadati > Pseudomonadota > Alphaproteobacteria > Caulobacterales > Caulobacteraceae > Caulobacter > Caulobacter sp. BE264. The sequence goes on from NZ_JAVDXI010000005.1 coordinate 288,437, forward strand.
TGTCGGCGTGCCAGTCCGACGAGAAGGCCTGCACCTTGGCGAAGCTCTCGTTGGTCATCTCCTCCATGTTCCGGGCCGCCAGCGGGATCCAGAACCGGTGAGCGATGTTGCGCACCACCGCGAAGGCGAAATAGACGCCGACAAAGATCGCCAGGGCCGACCAGGCCTGCCCATCGCCGCGCGGCTGGGTGGCGACGGTGTCGACGAGGTGTCCGGCCGCGTAGGGCAGCGCCAGATCGAAGGCCACAGCCACCAGGGTCAGGCCGACGCCCAGGCCAAACAGCACCGGCCGCCGCTTCCAGAAGCGGGCGACAAAGCCCAGCACCTGGCGATTGGACAGGGCGCGTTTCTTGGCGCCGGTCTCGTCTTCGTCCTCGAGGAAGTCGGTCATGGCGCGGGAGATAGGGCTTTTTGGCTCCCTCTCCCAGAGGGAGAGGGCTGGGGAGAGGGGTTAAGTCGGCCGACGGAGCGCGGTGATGCCGAAACCCCTCACCTCCCACCGCTTCGCGGCGGGTCCCTCCTCTCCCTATGGGAGAGGCTTACCTTTCCTGCGCCCGCCGCCGAACGGCCGCCAGCGCAGGAACCAGCGGATCGCGGGGCCCACCACCGGCACGCGCAGCATGGGGCGGACGGCGTGGGGTCGGGTCTTTAGGAAACACAGCACCGCGCCGATCCAGAACACTGTCGTCGGCATGCCCGGCACCACCGCCCCGACCGCGCCGGTGGCCAGCAGCGCGCCGCCCATCCCGTCCAGCACCCAACGCTCGACGCGGGTCAGGCGACGGCGGCGCGAGCGGCGATCCGGGACGGCGATGGCCATGCGCCGATCCTCGCGCCCCGAAACCCCGCTGTCGAGAAAATTGAGAGCGGCTCGCAAGACATCCCGCCCTTAAGCAAGGCGCAGGCGCGTGGGCGCGGCGCGGCGGCTCTGGGCCAGACCGCGCCGGATGCGCGGCCCGAACTTGGTCGCCGAGATCAGGCGAGCGACCATGGCCTTGTCTCCCACCTTGGCGAACAGGCGCGCTGCGGCCGCCCACAAGGCCGTGGTCACCGGGTGCGGCAGCACGATCCCGGCCGCGCCGCCGGCCAGCAGCAGGCTCCAGGCGCAAACGCGAAGAACAGCGCCGGAAAAGAATGACAGGGTCATGGCGAGGTCTCCTCGGGGTGTGACCGGACCTTCGCGCCGAACGCCAGATAAATCCAATTGATCGTTTTTCGCAGGCCAATCGATCTTCCCTATGGGACGTGATCGGGATCGCAGGTTAAGCCTCGCCCCATGAGCGCCACGCAAAACCCCTCGGGCGTCCTGCCCGACGCCGCCGCCACCAACTGGGTCGACCGCCACGCGCCCGAGCGCCTGCGGCCCTGGCTGAAGCTGGGCCGCTTCGACCGGCCGGTAGGGATCTGGCTGTTGATGCTGCCCGGTTGGCAGGGCATCGCCCTGGCCGCCGCCGAACAGGGCCGCTGGCCCAATCCGCTGCTGCTGCTGGCGGTGTTCGTCGGCGCGGCCCTGATGCGGGCGGCCGGCTGCGCGTTCAACGACATCGTCGACCGCGACTTCGACGCCCAGGTGGCCCGCACCGCCATGCGCCCGATCCCGGCGGGGCTGATCAGCGTCAAGCAGGCCTGGCTGTTCGTGGCCGGCTGCTGCCTGGCCAGCTTTCTCATTCTGATCTGCCTGGGCTGGACCGCGATCCTGCTGGGCGTGCTGTCGCTCGCCCTCGTGGCCGCCTATCCGTTCATGAAGCGGATCACCTGGTGGCCGCAGGCGTGGCTGGGCCTGACCTTCAACTGGGGCGCCCTTCTGGGCTACGCCGCCGCCACCGGGCATCTGTCGTGGTCCGCCGCCCTGCTCTACGCCTCAGGCATTTTCTGGACCCTGGGCTATGACACGATCTACGCGATCCAGGACATCGAGGACGACGCCCTGGCGGGGATCAAGTCCTCGACCCGGCGGCTGGGCCAACACGTCCAGATCGGCGTCGCGGGTTTCTATCTGGTCAGCTTCATCCTGCTGGTGATCGCCGGCTGGATCGGGAACATCGGCCCGCTGTTCCTGCCGCTGGCGGCCCTGTTTGCCGTGCACCTGTCGCGCCAGGCCGCCGCGGTGCGGATCGAGGATGGTCCCGGCGCGCTGAAGCTCTTCAAGTCGAACGCGCTGGCGGGCTTGCTGGTGTTCGCGGGCCTGGTGGCCGGCCTCTGGAAGCCGGGCGTGAGCTTCTAGCCGTGAACCCCGCCCGACCGTGACCTAAGGTCATGCTGTCGAGGCCGCGCGGACTGTGCGATGCTCATCGCATGGCCGTCGCTCCGCGTGTCAAACCGCAGGACCTATTCACGCCCGAGGAATGGACGCGGATTTCCGCGCGCTCGTCCTGGCGCGGCGTGTGGATGGTGGTCCACGCCTGGGGGGTGATCCTCGCCGCCGGGGCGCTGTTCGTGGCCTTCCCCAATCCGCTCACCTACGTGCTGGCCGTGATGCTGATCGGCGCGCGGCAACTGGGCCTGGCGATCCTGATGCACGAGGCCGCGCATGGCGGGCTGCATCCCAATCTCAAGATCAACGACTGGCTGGGTGAATGGCTGTGCGCGGCGCCGACCGGCGCGTCGCTGGCCAGCTATCGGCCCTATCACCTCAGCCACCATAAGTACGCCCAGCAGGCCGAGGATCCTGACCTCGTACTCTCGGCGCCCTTCCCGACGACCCGCGCCTCGCTGTGGCGCAAGGTCGTTCGCGACCTGACGGGCCAGACCTTTTTCAAGCAGCGCTTCGGGCCTTTGCTCGGAAAGATGAAGGGCGACGCGCCCAAGGGCGCGATCTTCGCCGGCGAGATCGCGCGGCAAAAGCCGTTCCTGCTGTGGAACCTCGGCATTCTGGTGGCGCTGTCGGCCATGGGCCTGTGGTGGGCGTGGCTGGCGCTTTGGATCGTACCGATGGCCACCTGGTTCCCGCTGGTCACGCGCCTGCGCAACATCGCCGAGCATGCCCTGGTGGCCAAGGACGAGCCCGACCCGTTCCGCCACGCCCGCACCACGAACGCCAACATGATCGAGCGCGCCCTGATCGCGCCCTACTACGTCAACTTCCACGCCGAACATCACATGTTCATGCACACCCCGTGCTGGAACCTGCCTTTGGCGCATCGGGTGCTGGAGAAGAAGGGCCTGACCCAGGGCATGCTGACCGCGCCGGGCTATCTGAGCGTGCTGAAGGCCGCATCGAGCAAACCGGCGGCCGCCTGAGCCGCCGGCCTCGCCCTTCGACAGGCTCAGGGTGAGGCCTGATCCGGCGCCGCGCCCGAAATCCTCATCCTGAGCTTGTCGAAGGACGAGGATTTCGGCTCCCCAGACCTGGCGTGCGATGCTCTAACCCCCTCCATGATCGTCCAGACCCTGGAGGGCCGTCGCGCCTTCATTCGCCAGAACACCCAGCTTCTGTCGCCGCCGCATGCGCCCGAACTAGTGCTGCATCTGGCCGACGAGGTCACGCCGCTGTGGAAGCTGACCGAGGAGGCGCTGGAGGAGATCGGCCTGCCGCCGCCCTTCTGGGCCTTCGCCTGGGCCGGCGGCCAGGCCCTGGCGCGCTACATCCTCGATCATCCGCAAACCGTCGCCGGCAAGACCGTCTTTGACTTCGCCACGGGCTCGGGCCTGGTGGCCATTGCGGCGATGAAGGCCGGAGCGGCGAGCGTCTTGGCCAATGACATCGACGTCTTCTGCGAGGCCGCCGTCACCCTGAACGCCGAGGCCAATGGGGTCGCGGTCGCCTTTACCGAGGCCAACCTGCTGGACGGGCCGCCGCCGGCGGCGCAGGTCCTGCTGGCCGGCGACATCTGCTACGAAAAGCCCATGACCGAGGCGGTGATGGACTGGCTGCGGCGCGGCCGCGCCCAGGGCTCGACGGTGCTGATCGGCGATCCGGGCCGCACCTACTTCCGCAAGGACGACCTCTTGAAGCTGGCCGAGTACCAGGTGGAGACGACGCGCGAGTTGGAGGACATGGCGATCAAGCGCACCAGCGTCTGGACTCTGCCCTGACGGCAAACTAGAACAATTCGGGAACATATGGAGCTGAGACCACCATGCGCGAAGACGGCAAGATCGACTATATCGAGTGGCCCGGCGGCGACCTGCCGGCGACCAAGGCCTTCTATTCCGCCGCCTTTGGTTGGAGCTTCGTCGACTACGGCCCCGACTATGTCGCGTTCGAGGGCCAAGGAGCTGACGGCGGTTTCGCCAAGCCGCAGGAAGGCTCCAGCGACAAGCCGCTGGTCATCCTCTACGCCCACGACCTTGAGGCGATGCTCGACAAGGTCACGGCGGCCGGCGGCGTGATCACCGCGCCGATCTTCAGTTTCCCGGGCGGGCGTCGCTTTCACTTCACCGACCCGTCGGGTAACGAGCTGGGCGTCTGGAGCGCGACGGGGGTCGAGTAGTGTCTATGCGTCTGACGGGCCTTGGCCTGCTTCTGCTGCCGATCGCCGGCGCCGCCCAAGCCGAGGATCCGCCGCCGGCGCCGGTCCCCGCCGAGGTCCGCGCGCTGGAGGGCTGCTGGCGCGGCGAGGGCGAGGTGATGGGCAAGCCGGTTGAGATCACGCTCGCCGCCCGTCCAGCCGCCCTCGGAACCCTGATGACCGTCGACGCCGACAGCCACGCCAAGGCTGATCCCGCGGACCGCTATGTGGCCCATTTGATTCTGGCCGGTCGCGGCGCGCCGCCCAAGGCGGGTCCGGCGACCGGCGTCTCGGGCTTCTGGGCCGACAGCTTTGGCGGTGACGCCACCGCCGTGGGCAAGGGCGAGGTCCAGCCCGGCGGCTTCGACATCGCCTACGCCTATCCCGACGCCAGCTTCCTCAATCGCTGGCGGCGCGACGGCGACCGCTTGACCTGGACGATCGTCGTCCCCGGCGGCGGCAAGGAAAGCGCCTTCGCCAGCTACGCCCTGACGCGCTCAGCCTGTCCGAAGGCCTAGGGCCTCGCGCGTCAAAACGGTATCGTTTTGACGCGATAACGAGGCTCTAAATCAAACACTTAGGGCGTGACTTACGCCGAAACCGGTTCCCACTTTCGGCGTCACGCCCTAGCGGCCGCCCGCATCAAACCGTCACACAGCGGCGCTAACGTCCGTCGCCTGACGATCGGGCGTTAGGGGATTGGGCGAGATGGTCGACAAGAGCTGCGGATCATGCGGCCTGTGCTGCAAGGTCTTGGCGATCGACGCCCTGGAAAAGCCCCAAGGCGCCTGGTGCGGGCATTTCAGGAAGGGCGGAGGCGGCTGCGGCTTCTACGAACACCGCCCGACCGCCTGCCGGGCCTTCACCTGTCTGTGGCTGACCCAGGATCGGCTGGGCGACGAATGGCGTCCCGACAAGGCCGGTTTCGTCATGTATGTCGATCGCGACGGCAAGCGGCTGAATGTGGTGGTCGACGCCAGCAAACCCGCCGCCTGGAAGCGCGAACCGTACTATTCGTACATCAAGTCGATGTCGCGTCGGGCGCTGGAGGGCTTTGAATTGGTGGTCTGCATCGGCGACCGCCGCATCGTGGTGTTTCCGACCGAGGATATCGACCTGGGCGTCCTGCCGCCCGATCGCAAGCTGGTCAGCGGCTATGTCGAGGGCGAGGACGGTCTGACGCCCTTCGCCATGGTGCTGGCTGACGTGGATTAGAGCATTTTTCGAGCGAAGTGGGTCCGGTTCGCGTCAAGAAAAATGCGCCAAAATAAACACTAGAGCTCACGGCCTGACCCAGTCAGGTCGTGAGCTCTAGAACCGGGGATGGAAGTCTCGCGGGGCCCAGCCAAAGTCCCGCGCAGCGTCCGATGAGTCGAAGGTGAGGTCCTGGCCCATGCGCGCGCCCATGGCGGTTGTGGCGCCGGGATAGAACGGCTTGGCGAGGCGCATCAGCAAGCCAAACAGCCAGGTCGGCATTGGCAGGCTACGGGGCGTCTTGCCCAGGCCCTCGAACACGCGGTCGACCATCACGCGGTAGCTGACTGTCTCGCCACCGACGAGGTCATAGGCCCGGTTCTGCGCGGCTGGCGCGTGAGCAGCGGCCAAGGCGCCAGTCGCCAGGTCTTCGGCGTGGACCGGCTGACGGAGGCCCTCCCCCGCCCCCGACAGCGGCATCACATGAAAGCGGCGCACCAGCCGGGCTATACGGCTGACGTTCTCGTCGTGGCCCTCGTCATAGATCAGGGTGGGCCTCAGGATCGTCCAGGCGACCCCGTTGGCGGCGCACCACGTCTCGAGCGCCTGTTCCGCCTTGGCCAGCGCCACCGCCACCGCGCGTTCGGCCGCGACCGGCGAGTCGGTCTTGGTGAACCGGCTGGTCGAGGAAAAGGCGACCAAGCGCGCCATGCCCCGCGCCTTCAGCGCCGGCAGCGCGGGCGGCAACAGCCAGATCGGCGACAGCGAGAACACCGTGGCGGCCAACGGCAGGCGCTCGTCCAGATCCGGATCCTTCAGATCGCCGCCGACCCAGCAGGCGTCGCCCGACGGCGGGCGGCGGCTGAAGGCGACCGGGTCAAGGCCCTCGTCCTTCAGGCGCGCCATCAAATGGCGGCCGATCAGGCTGGTCGCGCCCAGCACCAGCACCGGCGTCTTCAGGGGGTTCTCAGCGTCCATGGGCCACCTATAGTCCCGGCCGGGAGGGGTTGCCCATGACCTATGACGAGGTTCGCGCCTTTGCGTTCCGCCTGCCGGGCGTCGAAGACGGCACGGCCTACGGCCGGCCGTGCCTGAAAGCGCATGGCAAGTTCCTGACCCGCCTGTTCGAAGATGGCGAGAGCCTGGTCTGTCCGGCCGTGCCCTTCGACGAACGCGACATGCTGCTCGAGGCCGAGCCCGAGGTGTTCCATTTCACCGACCACTTCCGGAATTATCCTTACGTCCTGGTCCGCCTGGCGAGCGCACACCCCGGCACGGTGGAGCGACTGGTGATGCGCCAGTGGCGCGCCACGGCGCCCAAGTCAGTGCTAAAGGCCTGGGACGCAGCCCATCCGACGGAGATTCGATGAAAGGCCCGCTCGCGCTCTGGCGCATTCTGATCGCGCTGATCGCCTGCCTTGGCCCCGCCCTGCAGTACGGCCTGATGGTCTATGACGAGACCCTGGTCTCGGCGGCGGTGAAGTCGGTCGAGTTCTTCAGCTACTTCACGATCCTGACGAATATGCTGGCGGCCGCCGCCCTGACCGCGCCTCTGGTCGCGCCCAGCAGCGCCTTCGCCGCCTGGGCCGAACGCAGCGGGCCGCGCGCAGCGATCACGACCTATCTGGCGATCACGGCGGTCGTCTATCACACCCTACTGGCTTGGCAGTGGGACCCGCAGGGCCTGCGCAAGGTCTCCGACACCATCCTGCACACCATCACGCCCATCGCCTTCCTGCTGGACGTGGCCCTGCGCGGCGGGCAAGGGCCGGCGCGCTGGATCGTCGCGGCCAAGGCCATGGCCTTTCCGGCCCTGTTCGGCGTCTGGACCCTGGCCCATGGCGCGCTGACGACCTGGTATCCGTACCCCTTCATGAACGTCGCCAAGCGCGGCTATCCCAAGGTGCTTCTGACCATGGTGGAGATGAGCGTGGCCTTTGCGTTGGGCGCCCTGATCTTCATCGCCCTCTTCCGCCTTAGGGCCAGGGTGGCGCCCGGCCAGGGCGAACCCATATCGGCCTGACGCCTCTTCCGGAGTTATCGATGTCCAAGCTCGTTCCCGCCGTCCGCTCGGGCGATGTTCTCATGCCCGCCCTGGGCTTTGGTACCTGGCAGTTGGAAAACGGGACCGCCGTCCCCCTGGTCGAAAAGGCGCTTGAGGTCGGCTACCGCCACATCGACACCGCCCAGATCTACGGCAACGAGCGCGACGTAGGCGCGGCGATCAAGAATAGCGGCGTCAAGCGCGACGAGATTTTCCTCACGACCAAGGTCTGGATCGACAAGTTCGCCGACGGCGACCTGCAACGCTCGGCCGAAAAGAGCCTGGAGAAGCTGGGCGTCGACCATGTCGACCTGTTGCTGCTGCACTGGCCCAAGCCCGAGGTCCCGCTGGCCGAAACCCTGAAGGCCCTGAACGAGGTCCGCGCCAAGGGCTGGACCCGCGCCATCGGTCTGTCGAACTTCCCCTCGGCGCTGCTCGAAGAGGCCGCCAAGCTGTCGGACGCCCCGATCGCCACCGACCAAGTCGAGTATCACCCCTACCTGTCGCTGAAGACCCTGAAGGCCAAGGCCGACCAGCTGGGCGTCTCGATCACCGCCTGGTCGCCGCTGGCCCAGGGCAAGGTCGCGCAGGACCCTGTGCTGATCGAGATCGGCCGCGCCCACGGCAAGACGCCCGGTCAGGTCACCCTGCGCTGGATCATCCAGCAGGGGATCATCGCCATCCCCCGCACCAGCAATCCGGCGCGGATCGCCGAGAACTTCGATGTGCTCGATTTCGAGCTGTCCGACGCCGAGATGACCCGCATCCACGCCCTGGCCCGTCCCGACGGCCGGATCGGCGACTGGCTGGACAAGGCCTATCAGTGGGATGCGGACTAAGGGTGGCGCCTCGGTCCGATCCACGCTCTTAATCGCCGCTCACTCGGAGACCACCCATGCGCCTCGCCGTCGTCGCTCTCGCCGTCCTGTCCCTTCCGGCCCTTTCGGCCTGCACCGAGAGCAAGCAGGCCCGGCGTGCGGCGACGTGGAACGACAAGCCGGCCGACATCGTCTGCTGGTCTTACGGAACCCAGACCTTCGCCGGCCGCTCGACCGGCAAGGTTGAGTATGACGAGGGCGGCCGCATCTCGTTCGTCGACGCCGCCAACGGCCGCTACACGACGGTCGAGGGCGAGTGCCGGATCGTCTACGCGAAGTAGGCGGCTATTTCAGGCCGTCCTCGGCCAAGGTGTAGGCCACGATCGCGTTGGCGTGCCCGTGGCCCAGGCCATGCACGCTCTTCAGCACGGCGACGAGGTCCATGTGTTTGGCCGGGTAGGCGTCGCGCACGATCTTCTGCCAGTGAGCGATCGGCTGCCCGTACGTCTTCTCGATCGAGGGGAAGTAGGACGCCGGTCCCTTCACCTTGGTGTCGGACATGAAGCGCGCCTCCCCGGTTTGACGCGTTACTGATGCGTCGCGCGGCCGCACTGCGCAACTCCGCGGGAAAGACTGTGACCAAAACTCCCTCCGTTTTCAGACGAACGCGGTTTCGCTCGCCCCTGAAAGCGCTTAGGTAAGCCTCAACCTGAGCATAACCTTCCCAAGGCAAGGCGGGGACGAGATGGACGACGCGGGCGCGAGCCTTCAGGCGATCATGGCGGGGATGGGCCGGACGGCCCGCGAGGGCGCGCGCGCGCTTCGTCTCGCCACGCCAGAACAGCGCACCGCCGCCATCCAGGCCATGGCCGTCGCCATCCGCGAGGACGCCGACGCCATCCTGGCCGCCAACGCCAAGGATCTGGCCCGCGCCGAGGCCAACGGCGTGTCGGGTCCGATGCTGGACCGCCTGGCCCTGGACGCCGCACGTCTGGAAGGCGTGGCCGCCGGCGTCGAGGCCGTGGCCGCCATTCCCGATCCTGTCGGCGTCGCCACCTCGCGCTGGACCCGGCCCAACGGCCTGGACATCGCCCGCGTGCGCACGCCGATCGGCGTCATCGCCATGATCTATGAAAGCCGCCCCAACGTGACCGCCGACGCGGCCGCGCTGTGCGTGCGCTCGGGCAATGCGGTGATCCTGCGCGGCGGGTCGGAGTGCATCCACTCCAACCTCGCCATCCACGCCGCCATCGTCCGCGGGCTCCAGAAAGCCGGCCTGCCTGCCGGCGCCGTCCAGGCGGTGAAGACGCCCGATCGCGCGGCCGTCGGCATGATCCTGGCCGGGCTGGACAAGACCATCGACCTGATCATTCCGCGCGGCGGCAAGAGCCTGGTGGCCCGCGTCCAGGCCGAGGCGCGCGCCCCGGTGCTGGGCCACCTGGAAGGCCTCAACCACGTCTTCGTCCACGCCGACGCCGACCTGAAAAAGGCCGTCGAGGTGGTGGTGAACGCCAAGCTGCGCCGCGTGTCGGTCTGCGGCTCGGCCGAGACCCTGCTGATCGACGCAGCCGCCGCCGAAAAGCTTCTGCCGCCGATCGCCGACGCCCTGATCAAGGCCGGCTGCGAACTGCGCGGCGACGCCGCCGCCCGCGCCATCGAACCGACGATGAAAAAAGCCACGGTCGAGGACTGGACCACCGAATACCTGGCCCCAATCCTGGCCGTCGCCGTGGTCGACGGCGTGGCTGGCGCGGCGCGGCATATCGCCTCGTATGGCTCGGGCCACACCGACGCGATCATCACCGAGAACGCCGCCGCGGCCGAGGCCTTCATCGCCGAGGTCGACAGCGCCATTGTCCTGGTCAACGCCTCGACCCAGTTCGCCGACGGCGGCGAGTTCGGCTTCGGGGCCGAAATCGGCATCGCCACCGACAAGCTTCACGCCCGCGGCCCGGTTGGGGCCGAGCAACTGACGACGTTCAAGTATGTGGTTCGCGGGACCGGCCAGACTCGTCCCTGAGGCCGGCCGGCCCAACGCCCAGCGCTTGGGGTTCCACCTGGAGCCCGGGATGCGCGTCGGGCTGTTCGGCGGCAGCTTCAACCCGGCCCACGAGGGCCACGCCCACGTGGCCGAGACGGCCATGCGCCGCCTGGAGCTGGACCGCGTGATCTGGCTGGTGTCGCCGCAAAATCCGCTGAAGCCCTCGCATGAGACGCGCCCGGTGGCCGAACGCATGGCCAACGCCCGCCGCTGGGCGCGCGCGTCGGGTATGATCGTCTCCGACGCCGAGACGCGGCTGGGCTCGCAATACACGATCGACACCCTGCGCGTGCTGCGGGCCCGCTATCCCGGCGTGAAGTTCGTCTGGATCATGGGCGCCGACAGCCTGGCGACCTTCCATCGCTGGCGCGGCTGGACCCAGATCATGCGCGAAGTGCCCGTGGCGGTGATCTCGCGCCCCTGGATCGCGCTGAAGGCCCGCACCTCACCCGCCGCTCGCCGCTTCGCCTTCGCCCGCTGGCCGGCCAGCGCCGCCGCCCGCCTGCCGGACGCCAAATCGCCGGCCTGGGTCTACCTGACGGGCCCGCTGAACTTCGCCTCCTCGACCGCGATGCGGGCGCGGCAGAAGGGCTGAGAAGCGTTGCGTGAGGGCTTCGGAGCGCCCGCAAATCGCCGTTCGGCCATCACCCCCTCACGTTTCGCCCAATTCCGTGCTATGAGGGCTATCCACAGCGACCCCATAAGGAGCAATCCGCTGCGTAGCGACCCCGCGCAAAGTGCGCACGAAGGCCCGGCCGGCGCCGAGTCCTCGACTGAATCCCCGGGCCTGAGTCCGGTTCTCGACGTGAAGGCGCTGGAGCGCCTCATCCTCGACCGCCTTGACGACGACAAGGCCCAGGACATCGTCCACATCGACCTGACGGACAAGAGCTCGGTCGCCGACAGCCTGATCGTGGCGTCGGGCCGTTCGCACCGTCACGTCGGCGCGCTGGCCGACCATATCCTGCGCGCCCTGAAGGAAAACGGCTTCGGCAAGGCGCGGGTCGAAGGCCTGCCGCACTGCGACTGGGTGCTGATCGACGCCGGCGACGTCGTCGTTCACCTGTTCCGCCCCGAAGTGCGCAGCTTCTACAACATCGAGAAGATCTGGGCGGTCGACGCCCCGCACCGCACTGCGGCGAACTGATCCTGTCCTCGCTCGGCCGTCGCTCCCTCGCGAGTGACGGCCTAGAGCGTGAGGCCGAAAGTGGGAACCGGTTTCGGCTATTCTCACGCTCTAAGTATCTGATTTAGAGCCTTTTTAGCGCCTGAAATCGATTCCGATTCCAGGCTAAAGGCTCTAGAGCTATCGCGATGAAGATCACCATCCTCACCGTCGGAAAGCTCGGCCGCATGGTCGAGGCGCAGCTGGCGCTGGACTATGCGTCCCGCGCCACCGCGTCCGGCCGCGCGCTGGCGCTCGGCCCCGTGGATATCCTCGAGGTCGAGGCCAGAAAGCCTGGCAAGGCTGCCGAGGCCGAGGTGCTGCGCCCGCATCTGGAGGGCGCCTACGTCGTAGCCTGCGATGAACACGGCAAGGCCTGGAAGAGCCGCGCTTTCGCCGATCATCTGGCGCGCCTGCGCGATGATGGGAACCGCCGCGTGGTCTTCCTGATCGGCGGGGCCGACGGTCTTGACCCGTCGATCCTGGCGGCGGCGAACGAGACCATGGCCTTCGGCGTCCAGACCTGGCCGCACGCCCTTGCCCGCGCCATGCTGGCCGAACAAATCTATCGCGCCGCCACCATCCTGTCGGGCTCGCCCTACCACCGTGATTGAGGCAAGAGTTGCGGCGATGTCCCGCTCGCGACTCATCTTCGCCGTCTGCGCTCTCGCCTTGGCCGCGCCCACGATCGTGGTCGGCTGGCAGCGCGCCGACGCCGCCTTCGAGGCTCAACGCGCCAAGGACCGCCAGCTCGCCGCCGACACCCGGCGCGAGATCGAGGATCTGCGGGCCGAGCTTGATCGACTGGACCACGCCCGCATCGCCGCCGGGGTGGATGTCGACGCCAAGCGCGCGCGGCTGGAGGCGCTGAACGCGCGCGAAAACAAGATCCTCAGCGACCTTGGGCAGAACCGGCAGCGCCTGTCGCGCCTGCTCTCAGCGCTGCAGATGTTCCGCCGGGATCCGCCGCCGGCCCTGCTGGTCTCGCCGGGCGACGCGCGCGACGCGGTGCGGGCGGCCATCCTGATCCGGGCGATGACGCCCGAACTGAAGCAGAGAGCCGACGCCTATGGCCGTCAGGCCGTCGCGGTCGGGGCGCTGCGCCGCGAGGCCGCCGCCGCGTCGGCCGAGCTGTTCACCGCCGAAAGCGTCGTCGCCGACCGAAAGGGCGAGATCGAACGGCTGATCATCGAAAAGACCGAGCTGGAACGCGCCTACGCTCAGGAGACCCTGACCCAGGCCAACGAACTGAAAACCCTCGGCGCCCTGACCGACGGTCTCGGAAACGCACAGCCCAGCGGCCCGCTCTCCCTTCGCCCCCCGACGCAGGGCGCGATCATCCGTCGCTTTGGCCAGGAGATGACCGCAGGCGGCAAATCGCCGGGCCTGACGCTCCGGCCTGAAAGAGGCGCGACCATCGCCGCGCCCGCAGGCGGCGTCGTCGAATACGCCGGCGCGCTGAACGGCTGGGGCGCGGTGCTGATCCTGCGGGTGCAAGGCGCCTATCACGTCGTCCTGGCGGGCCTGGATCAGATCACCGTCTCGCCCGGACAATCTGTCGCGCCTGGCGCCCCGGTCGGCAAGATGCCTGCCCCTGTATCCTCCGAGCCGGAGCTCTATATGGAGGTTCGGGAAAACGGCGAGCCGGCCGATCCGGAGCGTTGGCTGAAACAGGAGTCGCGATAGTCGACTTTTTCAGTAATTGTGGCCGTAATTATACCTCCGGTCACGGACAGGGTTGGTCGGGGCTAAACACGGTTTGCGGCGCCGCGCGCCGCTAGGGAGCCTTCTGGGCCTTTATGCGCAAGTACCTGCTCATTGGCGTTTCGGCCTTCGTCCTCGGCGCGGGAACGATGGCCTATATCAGTCCCATCGCCCAGGCGAACAACGCCCCGAAGGCCCAGACCTACAAGCTGCTGGAGCTGTTCGGCGACGTGCTGGGCACGGTCGAGGACCAGTACGTCACCGAGGTCGATGACAAAAAACTGATCGAAGCGGCGCTGGACGGCATGCTGACCAGCCTGGACCCGCACTCGGGTTACCTGTCGCCCGATAGCTACGAAGACATGCAGGACACCACGCGCGGCGAGTACGGCGGGCTTGGCCTGGAGGTCACCAGTGAAGAGGGCGTGGTCAAGGTGATCTCGCCGATGGACGGCACCCCCGCCTCGCGCGCCGGCATCCAGGCCGGCGACTACATCACCGCCGTCAACGGCCAGAGCGTTCTGGGCCTGACCGTCAACGAAGCGGTCAAGCAGATGCGCGGCACGGCCGGCGAGGCCGTCACCCTCACCATCGCGCGCGACAAGACCGACCCGTTCGACGTCAAGCTGGTGCGCGAGGTGATCAAGCCCAAGGCCGCCATCGCCCGCATGGAGGGCGACTATGGCTATGTCCGCCTGCCCGGCTTCAACGAAAAGGCCACTGACGCCCTATCCAGCTCGGTCAACGAGCTGAAGTCCAAGAACCCGAAGATGAAGGGCCTGATCCTGGATCTGCGGAACAATCCGGGCGGTCTTCTGGACCAGGCGGTCGGCGTCGCCGACGTGTTCCTGGACGGTGGCGAGGTGGTCAGCCAGCGCGGCCGCGATCCGCGCAACATCCAGCGCTACAACGCCCGGGGCGGCGACATGCTGAACGGCCTTCCGATGGTTGTCCTGATCAACCAGGGCTCGGCCTCGGCGGCCGAGATCGTGGCCGGCGCCCTGCAGGACCGCAAGCGCGCCGAGGTGGTCGGCCTGACCAGCTTCGGCAAGGGCTCGGTGCAGACCGTGATCCCGCTGCGCGGCGGCGCCGACGGCGCGCTGAAACTGACCACGGCCAAATACTTCACGCCGTCCGGCCGGTCGATCCAGAAGACCGGCATCGCGCCGGACCTCGAGGTCGCCCAGACCCGCGACCAGGCCCAGGACATCGCCAACCGCGTCTGGTTCAGCGAGGCCAGCTTCAAGAACGCGCTGAACGCCGACGAGGGCAAGACCCGGGTGGCGCCGCACGCGCCGGCCGAGGCTCCGCCCACCGGCTTTGACGACAAGAAGGGCGACTTCCAGCTGCAACGCGCGATCGCGGTGCTGCAGGCTGGCGGCGTCGCCAAGACGCCGAAGCTGCCCAAGCCGGCCGCCAAGGTCGCCGAGGTCACCGCCAAGGCCGCTGCGGCGGCCGGCGGCAAGGCGCCGGTCACCGAGGTCAAGTAGGCGACGATCCCGAACCCTTCAAACGTCAACGCCGCCCCGGGTCTCCGGGGCGGCGTTTTCGGTTTCAGGGCGGCTGTCTCTAGAAGTCGGCCGAGATCGTGAACTGCACGGTCCTCGGCGGCGCGGAACGGAAGCTGGCGGCGGTGTTCACCGTCGTGCTGATCGTGCCCAGATAGTCCTTGTCGAGCAGGTTATCGATATTGACCCGCGCCTTGATCTGGCTGAACGGCCCCGCTGCGAAGCCGTCGCCGATGTCGATATAGGCGTTGACGATCGTATAGCCGCCGACCTTCTCGCTGTTGATGAAGTTGGTGAACCGGCTCTCCAGATGGCGCGCCGAGACGTTCATCAGAAGGCCGTCGAAGGGCTCAACCGTCAGGCCGCCCTGAACGACCCAGTCGGGGAAGTCCGGCACCTTCTTGCCGGCGATGGCCAGGGTGGTGGCCGCCGCCGTCGTGCTGGCGCGGTAGTTCAGGACGTCGTCCTGGAACTTGGCGCTGTTGTACGAGACGTTGGCGTTGAAATAGGCCTTGCCCGCCAGGAACTCCGGCTTCCACTGGCCGCTGAACTCGACGCCCTTGGCCCGCACCGCCCCGACGTTCTGGAAGAAGGTCTCGGTGATCCCGCCGCCGCCTGGCACCAGAGCGGCGAACGACTGCAGGCGGTTCTTGAACTCCGTCTGATAGACCACGACCGAAGCGTTGAACGTCTTGTGGTTGGCGCGATAGCCAAGCTCCCAGTTCGTCGAGGTCTCGGGATCGGGGCCCGCGACCGTCGGGCTGGCGGCTGAGAAGATGTCGTCGGCGCCGCGGGGCAGCGCCATGTTCTCCGAATAGGAGGCGAACACCTGATCGCGCCCGGTCAGGCTGTAGACCCCGCCGACCTGGGGCAGGAAGCTGTCCTTCCAGTTGTCCTTCAGCATCGGGCGACGGCGGTTGATATAGTCGTTCGGGTTGCGATAGCCCGAGATCTTGTAGTCGATGTCAGTCGCCTTGAAGCCGAGCTCCAGCTTCAGCTTGGAGTCCATCAGAGTCAGGGTGTCCTTCAGGAAGAACTGCTTGGTCTCGCGCAGCGACTTGTAGTCGCGCTGGGCGTGAACCCGCTCGTTGAAGAGCGGCGCGCCGTCGGGGTTGCCGCCCTCGACATTGTAGCGGTTCTGAGTGCGGTGATAGTCGTCGTTCTCGAGCCAGAGGCCGGCCTCGATCTTGTTGAAGCCGACATGCCAGGCCAGCTTGGCGGTCACCCCCTGGCGGATGCCGTCCACGCCCGACAGGCCGTACTGGATGCCCTTGGGCGCGAACAGGCCCGGCACGATCAGGCGCTGGGCGTTGTGGCTGGCCAATGATGTCGCGTAGGCCTCGGGCGAAACGCCGTAGCCGCCCTTGTCCTCGTAATAGGCCGTGGTGGTCAGGTCGAGGCTCTCGCCCAGTGGCGTGTTCAGCGTCAGGCCATAGAGGTGGTCCTTCCGCTTGTTGATCGCGAACTTGTAGTACTGCGCGTAGCCGGCGTTGGAGTACGGCACGCCCGCCACCGCTTCGGGAAGGCTGGCGGTGGGGATGGTGATCGCCGTGCCGAACGGAACCGACGTCGGCGGCACGCCCAGATAGGCGAAATAGCGGCCCTTGCGACCGAAGAGATCGCCAGCCGTCCCCGCGTACTGGGCCTTGGTGATCGACGGGCTGTCGTAGTCGAAATAGTCGTTGTGCACGGTCTGGAAGGTGACGTCACCGCCGTTGGGCAGGTCGTACTTCAGCTTGCCCTCATAGTGCTTGCGATCGATCGTGCCGGGGCCGCGCCACAGGTCGCCCTTGATCCACGACCCGCTCACATAGCCCGACAGCGGTCCCACCTTGCCCATCTCAAGCCGCAGGAAAGTGCGGCGAAGGTCGTCGCTTCCGAAGGTCTGGCTAATCGCGCCCCCCGCCTCCTGAGACGGCGCCTGGGTGAAGTAGTCGACGATCGGGCCGAGCGACGCGTAGCTGGGCAGGGCCACGTCGCCGGCGCCGGAGGAGGCCGTCACCCGCAGCAGGTTCTCGTTGTCGACATAGCGATAGATCGGGCTGCCGCCGAACTGGTCGCTGCGCCCCATCGGAATGTTGTCCAGCAGGAACCCGATCTGCTGGAAGTTGAAGGCCCGCACCGAGACCGAGTTGCCGAATTCGTACATGCCCAGCGCGTCATTGGCCTGGACGTTGAAGCCCGGCAGGCTCTCCAGCATCTTCAGGCCCGTAATGCCGGCGGGGGCTGACAGCAGGGCCTCGCGCGTGATCGAGACGGTCGCGGTGGCCCGATCGGTGCCGATGGCGACGCTGGCCTCCGACAGGCGCTTGCCTGTCACCACCACGGCGTCGACTTCGGCGGCCTTGTCCGCCTCCTGAGCGGACGCGGCGGTCGCGCCGCCCAACAAGGAGGCGGCCAGGAGGAGCGCCTTAAAGCGAGCGGCGTCGCGGGCGGGTCTGCGAGAAGTCATGACTATCCCCAATCATGTTGACCCGCTCAGCGTCACAAGGGGGAAAATCCAGGTAAACCCTCTGGAAATAAAAACATGGAAACAAGACCACTTCGTCAAAAGCTTATGCAACATCTGTTTGATTTTAAGTCACGATCAATATTCTATAATCGAATCGAAACGACTTAACCGCGAAAGCCCGACCGGCGATCGCGTTACTGAATTACGGAACATCTACGGAGGCTATACGCTAGTGATGACACACAGGGGCTTGGACGCGCCGAAGCGACACGCCTTCTGCCCCCGCTGTCCTTGGCGCCTGAGAGATTCAGCAGCCGGCCAAGGGCCGGCGGGCCTTGCTCCTTCGGCGAGGGCGGCTAGAGCCTCGCGCTCTAGCGCCCTGCTTTCCAGCGTTCAACGTCTCGCGCGGTCCTTTTGCTTGAGCGTTTCCGGGGCGGTTTCGCCTTCAGCGCCGGGCGAGGCCCGGTCTCTCCCGCGAGAGGCCCTCAGGGGACGAGCATGAGTCAGGAACGTCAATCCGCGTCCGGAAGACTTTTCGACAGCTTGACGCCTGCGCTCGCGTCTGTTGCAGAAAACGATGATTTCAGCGGCGCCCGCGTCGCCGCGCCGCGCCCTGGATCGGCGCTGGCCATATCTCGTTAACCATATCTTCGAAGCTTGCCCTCTAGGGTGAAGACGTCATGGCCGTCTCGTTCTCGCGCAAGCCCGCCTACGCCGCCGCCGCGCCCGCACCGGGCGTGCCTGGAGATCTGCGCGCCAAGCTCATGGCGGCGATCAGCAATCCCTATATCAGCGCCAGCGGCGCGGCCCTGCTGTTCCTGGCCTCGGTCGCGACGCTCGTCCTGATCACCAGCGATCCGCACGCGGGCTCGCCGGTGATTCGCCTCGAACTGACCAAGATCGGCGCCACCAAGAACGCACCCGAGGGCTGGCGCGAGGCGCTGGGCGGAGATCCGGCGCACGAAGCCAGCCTCGTTCCTGGCGAGCTGGGCCTATCGGCCAATCCGTTCGGCCCGATCATGGCCAAGGCCGAGGGCGAGGCGCCCATCGCCGAAGGCCTGGAAAACGCGACCGCCATCCCGCAAGGACCTGGATTGCCCCAGGCCCCGCTCGCCGGCTTGAGCGCGCCCGGGCCTGGCGGTGGCCTCTTGCCGATCATCGCCGCCGACGGCCGCACGGCCGCCGAGGCCTACGCCCGTCCGTTCACGCCGAACGGTCGCCCCAAGGTCTCGGTCGTCATCGGCGGCCTTGGCTTGAACGCCCAGACCACCCGCGCGGCGATCGAGACTCTGCCCGGCGAGATCACCCTGTCCTTCGCCCCCTACGCGGAGGGCCTGCAAGGCTGGATCGACCTGGCCCGCGCGCACGGCCACGAGGTGCTGCTGGAAACGCCGATGGAGCCGGCGGACTATCCGGCGAACGACCCTGGCCCCTACACGCTGATCGCGACCAACCGGCCTGACGACACCGTGCGCAAGCTGGAATGGCTGATGTCGCGCGCCACCGGCTATTTTGGTCTGTCGAATTATCTCGGCGCGCGCTTCGTCGACAACGACCAGGCGATGAACACATTCAACGCCACGCTGAAGGCCCGAGGCCTGGCCTTCATCGACGACGGCCTTGCCGCTCGCCGGGCGGGCCCCATCCCCCGCGCCTCCGCCGACCGGGTGATCGATGACGAACTGTCCGCCAGCGCCATCGACGCCCAGCTTCGCGCCCTGGAGACCGGCGCGGCCGGACGGGGCCAGTCCATGGGCTCGGGCTTCGCCTATCCCGTGACGATCAATCAGGTGCGAACCTGGGCCGCAGGCCTGCAGGCGCGCGGGATCCAGCTAGCCCCCGCCTCGGCCCTGGCGCATCGCTGAGCGCCCTGAGATAAGGTCCGCCATGACTGAGCTGGACCATCCTCACCATCGCCCCAATGTCGGCGTCGTGCTGTTTAACCCGGATGGCCGCGTCTGGCTGGGCCGTCGCCATCGTCAGGCTCCGCCCTACAACTGGCAGTTTCCGCAAGGCGGCGTGGATGACGGCGAGGATCTCGAAGCCGCGGCCCGTCGCGAGCTCGCCGAAGAGACCGGCGTAACGTCCGTGGAGCTTCTCGGACGCACCGAGGGCTGGATCACCTACGACTTCCCGCCGGAGGTCCTGGCCAATCCGAAACAGGCCCGAGGCTGGCGGGGGCAGAAGCAGGTCTGGTTCGCCTATCGTTTCGTCGGCGAAGAGTCGGAGATCAATCTGGAAGCGGACGAACACGTCGAGTTCGACGCGTGGCGATGGGGCAGGCTCGACGAAACGCCCGAACTGATCGTACCCTTCAAACGCGGGGTTTACGAAGCAGTGGTCGCCGCGTTCCAGGGGTTCGCGCGCGGGGCCTGATCTGTCGTCCGCCGCGAAGGGGAGAGTTGGATGACGGACACGGTCCTGTTGATTCACGGTTACGGCTGCGCCGGCGACGTCTGGGGTCCGGTCGCTGAGCGACTGAAGGCCGAAGGCTATCGCGTCGAGGCGCCGACGATTCGCTCGGCGGTGCGCACCGTCGACGGCCCAAGGGCGGGTCTGGCAGGCCTGACGCTGGCCGACTATGTCGCC
Source organism: Caulobacter sp. BE264 (assembly GCF_031457805.1). NCBI lineage: Bacteria > Pseudomonadati > Pseudomonadota > Alphaproteobacteria > Caulobacterales > Caulobacteraceae > Caulobacter > Caulobacter sp. BE264. Next base: position 308,403 of record NZ_JAVDXI010000005.1, read on the forward strand.
GAAATGAGCGCCCTGGCCCAGACCCTGGCCAAGGAAACCGGGAAGAAGCCGCTGGTCGTCGGCCACTCGATGGGCGGACTGATCGCCCAGAAGATCGCCGAAGCCGGCCACGCCTCGGCTCTGGTTCTCTTCGCGCCCGCTTCGCCCGCCGACGCGCGCGGCAAGCCCAAGCTTTCGCCGGTCTTCACCTTCCTGAACATGGCGCTGCAGTCCAAGCCCGAAACGCGGGCGGGCAAGATGTGGAAGACAGGTTTCAAGTTCGGCGTGATGAACGTCGTGCCGGCCAGCCGCCATGACGCCCTCTACGCCACGATGGTGCACGACAGCGGCCAGGTCCTGGCCGACCTGGCCTGGCCGGACAAGGATCCGAACAAGACCGCGCACGTTGACGCGACCAAGGTGACGGTTCCGGTGCTCGTGCTGGCCGGCGCGCTGGACCGCACGACGCCGCTGGACGACGTGCAGCGGATCGGGCGCAAGTACGCCACCGCCGATATCAAGATCTATCCCAACAACGCCCACTATCTCATAGACGAGCCGAACACGATGAAGATCCTCGATGACGTGATCGCCTGGCTGCGGGGCAAGTCCCAGACGCCCGCCGCCCCGGCCGCACCGGCTCCAAAGGCCGCCCCGGCGCCCGCGCCCGAACCCGCCAAGCCGGCGGCCCCCGCCCCGGCCGAAGCGGCCGCGCCTGCGCCGGAACCGGTGAAGGCTGCGGAACCGGCTCCCGCCAAGAAGGCCGCGACCCCGAAGGCGGCGGCGAAGCCGAAGGCTGAGCCCAAGCCCAAGGCCCCGGCCAAGGCGCCCGCCGCTAAGAAGACCGCCGCACCGAAAGCCAAGTCGACGCCCGCGGCCGAACCTGCGGCCAAGGCGGCGCCCGCGCCAAAGGCCAAGCCCGAAGCCAAGCCGGCGGCTGAAAAGGCTCCCGCAGCCAAGAAAGCCGCCGCGCCCAAGGCCGCGGCAAAACGCGCTGCGAAGGCGGACACTAAGCCCGCGCCTGCCGCGAAGAAGCCCGCCGCTCCTAAGGCCGCCCCGAAAGCTGCGAAGCCGCCTGCGACAAAGGCGCCGGCCAAATCCTCGCCCAAGGCCAAGAAGTAAGTGTAGGCTGACCCCGCCGGCTGCTTCGTCGGCGGGGTGTTAGGGGCGTTCATGCGCGCACCGGTGATCATGGTCCACGGCGCCTTCTGCGGCGGATGGACCTTCGATGCGTTCCGCGCGCCGTTCGAGGCGGCGGGTCATCGGGTTCTGACGCCCGACCTGATCGGTCATGACGGCGCTAGCAGCGCTGCGGGCGTGTCCATGTCGGATTATGCGCGGCAGATCGGCCGGCTGGCCGAGGCCTGCGACACGCCCCCAATCCTGATCGGCCACTCCATGGGCGGTCTTGTCGCCCAGATGGCCGCCGCGCGCGCGCCCGTGTCCAAGCTGATCCTGTTGGCGCCGTCCGCGCCGTGGGGCGTTTCTGGCGCGACCCTTGAAGAAGCCGTCTCGGCGGTCAGCCTGTACGCGTTGGGCCCGTACTGGATGCAGGCGATCGCGCCCGACTACGGCGTCGTGCGCCGTTACAGCGTCGATCGGCTGGAGCGCTCCGAACGCAAGGCGGTCTTCGCCCGGATGACGGCGGAAAGCGGTCGGGCGCTGTGGGAGACGCTGAACTGGTGGCTCGACCCGTTCATGACCACCAATGTGCGTGCGCCCGCCTGTCCGGTCCTGGCGATCGCCGGCGGCAAGGACGTGATCCATCCGCCCGCCACGGTTCGCCAGACCGCCGCGCGCCTGGGCGGCCAGGTCGAGGTGTTCGCCGAGATGAGCCACTGGCTGCCCGGCGAGCCTGGTTGGGAAGGGGTCGCCGAACGCTGTCTGGCCTTCATCGCCGCCGAAGGGCGCGCGGCGGCCTGACGTCGCCTGCCTATTGCGGACTGAACAACTTCAGCCCGAGTATCCCCGCCACGATCAGCCCGAAACACACGAGCCGCGCGGCCGTGGCCGGCTCCTTGAACACCACGATGCCGACGATGGCCGTGCCCACCGCGCCGATGCCGGTCCAGACGGCGTAGGCCGTTCCCAGCGGAAGGGTCTTCACCGCCCAGCCCAAAAGCCCCATCGACAGGACGAGGCTGATCGCGGTCAGCACGATGGGGAAAGGCCGCGTAAAGCCTTCGGTGAACTTCAGGCCCACGGCCCAGCCCACCTCGAACAGTCCGGCGACGAAAAGAACGATCCAGGCCACGACGAGCCCCTTGTTTCAGAAGCGGGGTCGTCCCCAGGAAACGCAAAAGGCGCGGGGTCGTCCCCGCGCCTTCGCTAGATAGGTCCGCGCCCCAAGGGACGCAACACGCCGTTAGCGGCTGGTCGTGCTGTACAGGATCTGCGCACGCTCGAAGTTCTTGCCGACCGAGGTCTCGTCCAGCTTCTTCAGGCGCATGTAGACAAGCCCCGCGCGGCCGCCGGCCCAGGCGTCGTCCCACGAGACGGTGAAGCGACGGAAATCGCTGCCCACGGTCTGGTCGTTACGGATCAGGCGCAGCTGCGGGCTGTTTTCCCACGTCGCCCAGTCGTGCAGGCCGTTGGCCAGTTCCTGAGCCTGCTCCTGAGCCTGCGAGTAGTCGATCGTGACCGTGCAGACGTTGCGGTTCGAGCCCGGGTTATCCAGGGTGATGTTGAACGGCTTCTCCAGCGCGAAGATCCACTGCTCCTTCTTCTTCTTGAAGCCGTAATCCTTGACCAGCTGGGCGAAATCGCCGCCGGCGACCTGCGGCTTGCAGACCTTGTCCAGCACATCGAGCAGGCGGACGGTGAAGGGGTCGGTGGTGCGCGGACCGCGGACCGGCGCGACATAGGAGTCGGCGGCTGGCGCGGCTTCGGCGGCCGGAGCGGCGACGGCGGGAGCGGCTTGGTCAGCCGGCGCGCCGGGAGCGGCTTGATCCGCCGTAGCCGGCGTAGCGGCCGGAGTGGACGCAGGAGCAGTGGTTTGCTCTTGAGCGAAGGCGGAGGTCGAGACCGCGCCGAGGGCGATCAGGCTGACGAGCGCAAGGCGCATAGGCAAGGTATCCCCAACAAGACGAGAGGTCGGCATTAAAACCGACAGACGGTCCCTCGCAACCCTTATGGGCGCTGATTAAGACCAAGATTGGGCCACAGGTGTAATTTTATCTCCCGCAGCGCGACAGCAGGTCGCTTTCGGCGCGAAAACGCCCTCGACCCGGGGGACCGAGGGCGCTTCAAGATCATCTCGACACGGGATCGAGGCGGATCAGGCCGCTTCGACAGCGTGCTCCGCCAGGATCGTCAGGCCCTCGGGACCAACGTCCGCGAACCCGCCCTGGATATCGAACACCTTGGTGGTCGCGCCGTCCTTCACGGTCACCTTGCCTTCGCGCAAGGTGGTCATGAACGGCGCGTGGTTGGCCAGAACGCCGAAGTCGCCTTCAGCGCCCGGGGCCTGGACCATGTCCACCTCGCCCGAGAACAGTTCGCGCTCGGGGGCGACCAGAGAGAAGTGCAGCTTGGCCATCAGTTGAACGTCTCCTCGACACCGCCCAGGGCGGCCTCGATGTCTTCATCAGTCTGGATCTCGGTGCCGCAGAAAGGGCAGAAGCGGATGGTGGCCAGCACCACGCCCGTTTCGCCCTCTTCCTCGCGTTCGCCGAGGTTCAGCAGGATCAGGCCGCTGTCATGCTCGATCAAGCCGGCGTTGGTGTCCGGAGACACCGCTTCGGCCAGCTCGTCGCAGCAGAAATTGGCCAGGTCCGTCTCTTCGGTCATTAGGCTTCAGCCGCCATCTTTTCGGCCTTGGCCACGGCTTCTTCGATCGGGCCGACCATGTAGAAGGCGCCTTCCGGCAGGTGGTCGTACTCGCCGTCGACGATGCCCTTGAACGAGCGGATCGTGTCCTTCAGCTGGACGAAGGCGCCCGGCGTGTTGGTGAACTGCTCGGCGACGTGGAACGGCTGCGACAGGAAGCGCTGGATCTTGCGGGCGCGGGCCACGATCAGCTTGTCCTCTTCCGACAGCTCGTCCATGCCCAGGATGGCGATGATGTCCTTCAGGGCCTTGTACTGCTGCAGGACTTCCTGGACGCGACGAGCGACGGTGTAGTGCTCTTCGCCGATGACCAGCGGGTCCATGATCCGCGAGGTCGAGTCCAGCGGGTCCACGGCCGGGAAGATGGCCTGGGCCGCGATGTCACGCGACAGAACGGTGGTGGCGTCCAAGTGGGCGAACGAGGTGGCCGGAGCCGGGTCGGTCAAGTCGTCGGCGGGCACGTAGATGGCCTGGACCGAGGTGATCGAGCCCTTGTTCGTCGAGGTGATGCGCTCCTGCAGGTTGCCCATCTCGGTGGCCAGGGTGGGCTGATAGCCCACGGCCGACGGGATACGGCCCAGCAGAGCCGACACTTCGGCGCCGGCTTGGGTGAAGCGGAAGATGTTGTCGACGAACAGCAGCACGTCCTTGCCTTCCTCGTCACGGAAGTATTCCGCGATCGACAGGCCGGTCAGGGCGACGCGGGCGCGGGCGCCCGGGGGTTCGTTCATCTGGCCGTAAACGAGGGCGCAGCGCGAGCCTTCGGTCGAGCCGTTGTTGGCCTTCGGGTCGACGTTCACGTTCGACTCGATCATCTCGTGATAGAGGTCGTTGCCTTCGCGGGTGCGCTCGCCCACGCCGGCCAGAACCGAGTAACCGCCGTAAGCCTTGGCGATGTTGTTGATCAGTTCCTGCATCGTCACGGTCTTGCCGACGCCGGCGCCGCCGAACAGGCCGATCTTGCCGCCCTTGGTGTAGGGGCACATCAGGTCGATGACCTTGATGCCCGTGACCAGCACTTCAGCCGTGTTGGTCTGCTCGGCGAAGGTCGGGGCGTCGCGGTGGATCGGGCGCGACAGGGTCGACTGGATCGGGCCCTGCTCGTCGATCGGCTCGCCGATGACGTTCATGATGCGGCCCAGGGTGCCCGGACCGACCGGAACGCGGATCGGCTCGCCGGTGTCACGGACGGCTTGACCGCGGACCAGACCTTCGGTGGCGTCCATGGCGATAGCGCGGACGGTGTTCTGGCCCAGGTGCTGGGCGACTTCGAACACCAGGCGCTGGCCGGTGGCTTCGTTGACGGTCTCGACGGCGTTCAGGATCGCCGGCAGAGCGCCGTCGAACTCGATGTCGACGACGGCGCCGATGATCTGGACGAGGCGGCCGGTGGCGCCGTCCAGGTTCGTGGCCGGAGCCTTGGGCGCGGCGGCCTTCGGCGCGGCCGGCTTCTTGGCGGCCGGAGCCTTGGCGGCGGCGGCGGGAGCCTTGGCGGCGGCGGCCTTCGGAGCAGCAGCGGCCTTGGGGGCGGCGGGCTTCTTGGCGGCGGTCGCCGGCTTTTCAGCGGGGGTCTTGGCCATGGCGGTGCGGTCTTTTCTGTCTCTGCGTGCTTATGTCGTTAGGCTGGATCAGACGGCTTCGGCGCCGGAGATGATCTCGATCAGCTCCTTGGTGATCTGGGCCTGGCGGGAACGGTTGTACTCGAGGGTGTAGCGCTTGATCATGTCGCCGGCGTTGCGCGTGGCGTTGTCCATGGCGGTCATCTGGCTGGCGTAGAAGCCGGCCATGTTGTCCAGCAGGGCCGACAGGATCTGGACCGTCAGGTTGCGCGGCAGCAGGGTCTCGAGAATGGCCTCTTCCGAGGGCTCGTACTCGTAGACCGCCGCCGGACCCGAGGTCGCTTCCGCACCCTCGACCGTGGCGGGGATCAGCTGCAGGCCCGTGGGGATCTGCTGCACCACCGACTTGAAGCGGCTGTAGAACAGGGTGACCACGTCGGTCTCGCCCGCTTCATACTCGCGGGTGATGACGTCGGCGATCGGCTGCGCCACGGCCAGCGTCAGCTGGCGGTAGGACGACAGGTCGAACGTCTCGACGATGCGACCGGCGTAAGGCTTGGCGAGCTGCGCCGTCACCTTCTTGCCGACGCAAATCACGCGGACCTCCTTACCCTGGGCGATCAGCCCGTCGATGTGGGCGCGCGCGGCGCGAACGATCGACGAGGTGAAGCCGCCCGCCAGGCCGCGATCGGCCGCAGCGACGACCACCAGATGGCGATCGTCACGGCCGGTGCCGGCCAGGAGCTTCGGGGCGCCGTCGCCGGACACGCCGGCGGCGAGGTTGGCGATGACGCTGGCCAGACGCCGGGCGTAAGGACGGGCGGCTTCCGCCGCGTCCTGGCTCCGGCGCAGCTTGGCCGCCGCCACCATCTGCATCGCTTTCGTGATCTTTTGCGTCGCTTTGACGCTTGAGATCCGATTGCGCATTTCCTTCAAGCTGGCCATTCGGCGCTACTCTCTCCGAGCGGTTCCGAGGGGCTTAGGCGAAGGTCGACGAGAAGCTGTCGAGCGCGCTCTTCAGCGTGTTCTCCAGATCCTTGTCGAGCGCCTTCTTGGTGCGGATGCCTTCCAGGAGGTCGGCGTGCTGGCTGTGCAGGCGCGCCAGGAACTCGCTCTCGAAGCGACGCACCGACGAGGTCGGGATGCCGTCGAGGTAACCGCGGGTGCCGGCGTAGATCACGCAGACCTGCTCTTCGACCGACAGCGGCGCGTATTGCGGCTGCTTCAAGAGCTCGGTCAGGCGCTCGCCGCGGGCCAGCATCTTCTGGGTCGAGGCGTCCAGGTCCGAGCCGAACTTCGCGAAGGCGGCCATTTCACGGTACTGGGCCAGCTCGCCCTTAATCGGGCCGGCGACTTGCTTCATCGCCTTGATCTGGGCCGACGAACCGACGCGCGACACCGAGATACCGACGTTCACGGCCGGACGGATGCCTTGGTAGAACAGGTCGGTTTCCAGGAAGATCTGGCCGTCGGTGATCGAGATCACGTTGGTCGGGATGTAGGCCGACACGTCGTTGGCCTGGGTTTCGATGATCGGCAGCGCCGTCAGCGAGCCCGAACCGTTGTCTTCGTTCAGCTTGGCGGCGCGTTCCAGCAGGCGGGAGTGCAGGTAGAACACGTCGCCCGGATAGGCTTCGCGGCCCGGCGGGCGGCGCAGCAGCAGCGACATCTGGCGGTAGGCGACGGCTTGCTTGGACAGATCGTCATAGATGATCAGGCCGTGCAGGCCGTTGTCGCGGAACCACTCGCCCATGGCGCAGCCGGCGAACGGGGCCAGGTACTGCAGCGGAGCCGGCTCCGAGGCCGAGGCCACGACGACCGTGGTGTACTCGAGAGCGCCGTGCTCTTCGAGGGTCTTCACGATCTGGGCGACGGTCGAGCGCTTCTGGCCGATGGCGACATAGACGCAGTAGAGCTTGGCGCTCTCGTCCTTGCCGGCGTTGACGGCCTTCTGGTTCAGGATGGTGTCGATGGCGACGGCGGTCTTGCCGGTCTGACGGTCACCGATGATCAGCTCGCGCTGGCCACGGCCGACCGGGATCAGGGTGTCGATCGACTTCAGACCGGTCTGCACGGGCTCGTGCACCGACTTGCGCGGGATGATGCCCGGGGCCTTCACGTCGACGCGGCGACGCTCGGTGTATTCGATCGGGCCCTTGCCGTCGATCGGCTCGCCCAGCGGGTTGACGACGCGGCCCAGCAGGCCACGGCCGACCGGCACGTCCACGATCTCGCCGAGGCGACGGACTTCGTCGCCTTCCTTGATTTCCTGGTCCTGGCCGAAGATCACGGCGCCGACATTGTCGCGCTCGAGGTTCAGGGCCATGCCCTTCACGCCGGCCTTCGGGAATTCCAGCATTTCACCGGCCTGGACGTTGTCCAGACCGTAGATGCGGGCGATGCCGTCACCGACGGACAGCACCTGGCCGACGTCCGAGACGGCGGCCTCTTCGCCGAAGTTGGCGATCTGCGACTTGAGGATGGCCGAGATTTCGGCGGCGCGGATGTCCATGGTCTTCTGGGCTCTCTGCGATCTAATTTTTTAAGGCGCGCTTATACGCTCAGGCGCGCTTCAGGGCGAATTTCAGGGAATCGAGCTTCGAACGGAGCGAAGCGTCGAAGAGACGCGAACCAACGCGCACCTTCAGACCGCCCAGCAGGGACGGATCGACGCGCGTGGAAACTTCGGGGGTCTTGCCCAGGGCCTCGGCCAGAGCGGCTTGCACGCCCTTCAGCTGGGCGGGCGACAGGGCGGCGGCCGAGACGACTTCCGCCGTCACAACGCCGCGATGCTTGGCCGACAGGGCGACAAAGGCCGAGATCGCGCCCAGCAGGTCGCCGGTGCGACCGTTGGCCGCGACGAGGCCCAGAAACTTGGTGGTCAGCGGCTGGAAGCCGGCCTTCTTGGCCACGGCGGTCAGGCCCTTACCCTTGTCTTCAGCCGAGAAGGCCGGCGAAGCGATCAGGCGGCGCAGGTCGGCGCTGTCGGCGACCATGGCCTTCAAGCTCTTCAGGTCGGCCTCGACCTTTTGCAGGGAGCCGTTCTCGATCGTCAGTTCGAAGAGGGACTGCGCATAGCGCTGACCCGCATCCGTCGCCTTGGTTTCGTCCGCCACTTGGTATCCGCCCGGTGCGTTGCAAATCGCCGCCGACAAGAAGTTTAACCCTCATCGCGACTTAAAGGCTTGAACGCGCTTGAAAAAAGCACATGGACGGTCGGCGCTGCCGCGCCGTCCCGTCCGAAGCCGCGCGCCTGATAACACGGGCCTTTCGCAGTCGCAACCAAAGGGGCGCAACCAACAGCCCTGTCAGGCTCCCGCGCGGCGACATATCGCCGAGCCCGAAGCCGCCAAGCCGCCGTCGGCGCGCCGTAACTCGGCCTGGACGAAGACGAGGCTGCGCGTCGCGCGCTCGACCCACGCCTTGGCCTCAAAATCAGCCGCCCCCTCGCCTGAACCGTAGTCGACGGTCATCGAGGTCAGGGATGTTCCTTCGCCTGCGGCCTTGCGCAGTACGGATTCCAGTTGGGCGGCGAGGCTCGTATCCATAGGCTTCAACTAGTCCTGTCGCCGGAAAAGAAAAGGGGGCGGCGGGAGGTCCCGCCGCCCCTTTAAGGCGAATGCTCGAGGAAACAGCCAGACCGGGCCGGAGAAACGGCGGCCCACAACGCGTCTGGTACCAGGGTAAAGCGATAGGTGTTCTTACTTAGCCGCGACCTTGGCCGAGGCGTTGCAGCGGGTCAGGTCTTCAGCGTCCAGAGACTTGGTTTCGCCACCGAAGGCCGAGACGCGACCCACTTCCTTGGCGAGCGCCTTGCAGGCGGCCGCAGTGAGCGCGCGCGAGGGGGCTTGGGCCGAGACGCACTCGGCGCCCTCGCAGACGAAGACGGCGCCGCCGGCGACCACCTTGGTCTTGGCCGCGACCGGCGCGTCCAGAGCGGCGGCGATGCGGCCGTCGGCGAAGGCCGAACCCGCGAACATGGAGACAGACAGAGCGGCGACAGCCGCCAGCGAACGGAGCTTCATGAGAAAGCCCTCCGGCTTTGGGGAAGTTGCGGTCAGATCGAGGATCGGTGAAAAGCGTGTACTGGCCGCTCGACCCCGGGGATGACAGCGCCGGTATCCCCACCGGTGCTTCGGGTCCGAACTAAGCATCGCTTAGATATCAGTGATAAGAAATTGCGCAAGCGCAATTTCGCTTCCGCCTCGCATTTTCGAGAATCGCTCAGGTCTGGCCGGACACGGCCAAATCGGAACGGAATCTGGCGAGCCTAAAGCCCCAGGATCGAGTCGATCCGGCTCTCGGCCTTGGCGTGGATAGCGCGCTCCTCGACCATCCCCTTGGCGCGCGCGTAGCGCCCGTCCTTGCCGACCCGGCGCTGGATGCCGTCGGCGGTCAGCACGGGTCCGGGACCGGCCGGATCGGTGAAGGCGCTCATCACGGCGGCCATGGTCGCGCCGATGAAGGCGGCCGCCACGGGTCCGATCGCGCCGACCCAACCCTCACCGAAGATGGCCTGAAGGCGGTCGATCAGCAGCTCGCGGTTCGGCTGCTTCTCCATCACCCCGATCATCCAGAGGACGGAGCCTTCGACGATGGCGGCCAGCAGCACCGGCAGGATCACGCCCAAAGGGCGCGGCCGGACCAAGAGTCCGAGCGCTGCGCCGATGATCGCGAAGGCGGCCATGGTGATCATGGCGGTGAGCCTTAACCGGTTCTGGTCAAGGACCGGTTAAGGCCCGTTCCGCAGGGGCATGATTGGCCGCCGCCACCGCCCGCGCTTTAGTCTCTTCTACAGAGAAGAATACGCAGGGAGGCACGACCATGGACTTCCGACTGTCATCGGAACTTTCGGCCTATCTCGAAGAGCTAGACGCCTTCATCGAGGCCGAGATCGCGCCCCTCCAGGCGCAGAATGACAACCAGCGCTTCTTCGACCACCGCCGCGAATGGGCCCGCACCGACTGGGACGCCGGCGGCCTGCCGCGCCATGACTGGGAAGAGCTGCTGGGCAAGGCGCGCAAGCTGGCCGACAAGGCTGGCCACTATCGTTACGCCCTGCCAAAGGCCTACGGCGGCAAGGACGGCACCAACCTGGGCATGGCGGTGATCCGCGAGCACCTGGCCAGCAAGGGCCTTGGCCTCTTCAACGACCTGCAGAACGAGCACTCGATCGTCGGCAACAATCCGTTCGTGCTGATGATCCGCGACTTTGGCCGGCCCGACCAGCAGCACCTGATCGAGGACATGCTCGATCGCGGCGCGTTCCGCCCCACCTTTGGCCTGACCGAGCCCGACCACGGCTCGGACGCGACCCACATGGAGACCCAGGCGGTCCGCGAAGAGCGTCACGGCCAGGCCGGCTGGCGGATCGACGGCGAGAAGATGTGGACCACCGGCATGCACGTGGCCACGCACTGCTGCCTCTTCGCCCGCACCAGCGGCCAGGACGGCGACGCCCGGGGCATCACCGCCTTTCTGGTCCCCGCCCACGCGCCCGGCGTGAAGATCGAGGAGTATCTCTGGACCTTCAACATGCCGACCGACCACCCGCGGGTCAGCTTCACCGACGTCTGGGTGCCCGACAGCGCAATGTTCGGTCCAGAAGGCGGGGGCCTCGCTCTCGCCCAGCACTTTGTGCACGAAAACCGCATCCGCCAGGCGGCCTCCAGCCTGGGGGCGGCGGTCTACTGCATCGAGGAAAGCATCAAGTACGCGCGCGCCCGCAAGCCGTTCGGCAAGGCGCTGGCCGAGAACCAGGCCATCCAGTTCCCGATCGTCGAGCTTTCCACCCAGGCCGAGATGCTGCGCCTGTTGATTCGCAAGACGGCCTGGGAAATGGACCAGATGAGCAAGCCGGAGGTCGAAAAGCGCCTCTCGGACAAGGTCTCGATGTGTAACTACTGGGCCAACCGCCTCTGCTGCGAGGCCGCCGACCGGGCCATGCAGATCCATGGCGGCATCGGCTATTCGCGCCACAAGCCGTTCGAACACATCTATCGCCACCACCGCCGCTATCGGATCACCGAGGGCGCCGAGGAGATCCAGATGCGCAAGGTCGCCGCCTGGCTGTTCGGCTATATGGGCCCGCGCAAGCAGGCCTTCGCGGAGGGTTAGGCCTGGAGCCAAGCGACATGTCGAAGGTTTAATCCTGCGCGACCTGACGTAGTGTCACGGCCACGCTATCTAACAGCGGTATGCGGATGGACATGTCCGCATCTGGAGGGCTCTTGATGAACCGTGTCGCCATCTCTCGATTGGGCCGCAACGCCGCGCGCGTCGCCCTGGTCGTCGCCATCCCCGCCACCCTGGCCGGCTGCGGGATCAACACCATTCCGACCCAGGATGAGGCGACCAAGACCGCTTGGGCCGAGGTGCAGAACCAGTACCAGCGCCGGGCCGACCTGATCCCGAACCTGGTGGCGACGGTGAAGGGCTATGCGGCCCAGGAAAAGGACGTGCTGACCGCCGTCACCGAAGCTCGCGCCAGCGCCACCCAGGTGAAGGTCGACGCCTCGACCATCACCGACCCGGCCCAGTTCCAGAAATTCGCCGCCGCCCAGGATCAGCTGTCGGGCGTGCTGGGCCGCCTGATGGTGATCCAGGAGCAGTATCCGGACCTGAAGTCGAACCAGAACTTCATGGCCCTGCAGAGCCAGCTGGAAGGCACCGAGAATCGCATCGCGATCGCGCGGCGCGACTACAACGAGACCGCCCAGAAGTACAATACGACCCTGCGGACCTTCCCGAGCGTGTTCTGGGCAAAGACCCTCTACAGCGACCAGAAGCCGGCCCAGCTGTTCCAGGCCACGGCCGCCGCCCAGAGCGCGCCGACGGTGGACTTCTCCAGCCCGCCGACGGCGACGCCGCCAAAGGTGCAGTAGGATGGCCCTCCTCCCCCGAGAAACGGGGGAGGGGAACCGCCCCCGGGTCGCGCTTAGCGCGCGCCCGAGGACGGGCTCTGCGGTGGAGGGGGCGCTCTCCATCGCACAGCGCCCCCTCCGTCACGGCGCGCCTGCGCGCCGCGCCACCTGCCCCGTTGCACGGGTGAGGATGTGGCTGTTGATGCTGGTGGCGACACTCTTCGCCCTGCCCGCCCTCGCGGAGCCGAAATTCCCGCCGCTGTCCGGCCGCGTCGTCGACGAGGCGCAGGTTCTGTCGCCCGAGGTCGAACGCGACCTTTCCGACAAGCTCGAAGCGCTGGAGACCCGCACAGGCCATCAGCTGGTGGTGGCGACGGTCAGCAGCCTGCAGGGCTATCCGATCGAGGACTACGGCTACAGGCTCGGCCGGACCTGGGGGATCGGCGACAAGGACAAGGATGACGGCGCGATCCTGCTGGTCGCGCCCAATGATCGCCAGGTGCGGATCGAGGTCGGCTATGGCCTCGAGCCCGTCCTGACCGACGCCCTGTCCAGCGTGATCATCCAGTCGGCGATCCTGCCCAAGTTCCGCAACGGCGACATTTCGGGCGGCGTCGTCGCCGGCGCAGACGCCATGGTCGAGCAGCTGGGCCTTCCACCCGAGGAGGCCAAGGCGCGCGTGGCGGACGCCGCCCGCCCCGAGCGTCACGACTCGCGCGGGTCACCCCTCGTCGGACTGCTGATCTTCCTGTTCGTGATCTTCCTGTTCTCCAGCCTGTTCCGGGGACGGCGCGGGGGCCTCGGCTCAGCCCTGCCCTGGATCATCCTCAACGCCCTGACCAGCAGCGGACGCGGTGGCGGCGGTGACTGGGGCGGCGGAGGCGGCGGCTTCTCCGGCGGCGGCGGCTCGTTCGGCGGCGGCGGCAGTTCGGGACGGTGGTGAGATGGCCAAGCGCATGACCCCTCAAGACCTCGACCGTATCGCCCAGGCGGTAGCGGAGGCCGAAAAGACCACCGCCGGCGAAATCTTCTGCGTCCTCTCGCCCGAGGTGTCGGACTACCGCGAGACGCCGCTGGTCTGGGCCGCCGCCTCGGCGCTGGTTCTGCCGGCCGGCGCGCTTCTGGCGGGCTTCCGCCCGGAGATGCTGACCCGCCTGTTCGGCGGCTGGAGCGTCGGCCATCAGGCCGCCCAGGACGGCGCAATCCTCTCAGCGCTCTCCACCTACGTTGTGCTGCAGCTCGTGGTGTTCGTGGTCGCGGCGCTGGTGGTCACGATCCCGCCGATCCGCCGCGCCCTCACCCCCGGCGCGCTGAAGACGGCCCGCGTCAAGCGCGCGGCCATGGAGCAGTTCCTCAGCCACGGCCTGCACGTCACCCGCGACCGCACCGGTGTTCTGATCTTCGCGGCCCTGGCCGAGCATCGCGTCGAGGTCATCGCCGATGAGGGCATCTACAAGGCCGCGCCCAATGCGGTCTGGGACGAGGTGGTCGCCGACCTCGTCGCGGGCCTCAAGCGCGGCAAGATCGCCGACGGCTTCGTCGCCGCCGTCGCCCGCACCGGCGCGATCCTGGCCGCCCACGTCTCCCCGCGCGGCGACGACCGCAACGAGCTCTCCGACGGCCTGACGATCCTGCCGAAAAGGTGACGCTGGGGAGGGCTGGCGAAACCCGCCGCCTCGGCGTCATCATCGACGCCAAGGAAGAGGGGAAACGCCATGTCCAATATCGACCCGACCCGCGCGCAGTTCGACGCCTTCAAGGCCCTGCCGCGCGACACGCCGATCCACATGCTGAACCTGATCCGGCTAAAGCCGCTGGCCGACTATCCGGCCGATCATCCCAATCACGGCAAGGGCATGACGGGCCTGGACGCCTATCGCGAATATGGGCGCACCTCCGGTCCGATCTTCGAGGGACTGGGCGGGCGGCAGGTCTGGGCGGGCAGTCCCGAGGTGGTGCTGACCGGTCCGAGCGACGAGCGATGGGACCTGGCCTTCATCGCCGAGTATCCCAACGCGGGCGCCTTTTTGGCGATGGTCACGAACCCGGACTACCGCGAGCACGTCAAGCATCGCCAGGCGGCGGTGGAGGACTCCCGGCTGATCCGCTTTTCGCCCTTCGCGCCCGGCAAGGGCTTCGGCGAGTAGCGGGCTATTCCGCCGCCAGGGCGAGCGGCGCGGCCTGGACGCCGCGCACTAGGCGGCCCGGCAAGGCGCCGGTCGGCTCGCCGTCGCGCTGAGTGATCACGCCGGCGACGATCGTGGCGACATAGCCTTGCGCGCGCTGGATCAGGCGACGCCCGCCGGCAGGAAGGTCATAGGCCACCTGCGGCGCCTCCAGCCTCAGGCCCTCGTAGTCGATGACATTAAGGTCGGCGCGATAGCCCGGCGCGATCAGGCCTCGATCCAGCAGGCCGACGGCCTGGGCGGTGTCACGGGTCTGGCGGGCGATGATCGTCTCCAGCGGGATCCTTGGTCCCCGCGTCCGGTCACGGGTCCAGTGGATCAGGTTGCTGGTCGGGAAGCTGCCATCGCAGATCATGCCCACATGCGCGCCGCCGTCGGACAGGCCCGGCACGGTGTCGCGATGGGTCAGCATGGCGAAGCTGGGGTCCAGCGAGCCGTCCGCATAGTTCAGGAACGGATGGTACAGCATGCCCCGCCCGTCCTGGGCCAGCATGGCGTCCAGCGCGACGGCGGCCGGGTCACGCCCCTCCCGCGCGGCGATCGCGGCGACGGTCATGTCGGCGGTGGGCTCATAGTCCGGGTCGTCGCCCATCGGAAAGAGATTGTCCCAGGCCCGCAGCGCGCTGCCGGCGAAAGGTCCCTTGGCGTCGCCGTCGTGAGCCAGCAGCCGGGCGCGGAACGTCGGATCGGACAGGGCCGCGACCTTCTCCGCCAAGGGGCGGTCCTTCAGCTCGGCGAAGACCGGGTTCTGGCTGAACGGATTGAGGGTCAGCTCCAGGCCGAACAGCACGCCGACCGGCCGTCCGCACACCTGCGCCTTGATCGGCAGTCCCGCGTCGACGGCGGCGGCGACGCCGTCCAGCAGCGTCCGCCAGCCCTGCGGGGCCTTGGGGCTCTGGACCAGCGAGAACGACAGCGGACGGCCCGACCGCTCGACGATCCGGCGCAGCATGGCCAGTTCGGCGGGGCCGTCGATGAAGTCCGACACCACCTGCAGAACGCCCTTGCCCGCGGCCGCCAGACCCAGCGCGATGCCTGTCAGCTCATCCTCGCCGGCGGTCAGGGTCGGAGTGGGCTGGCCGTCGCTGGTGCGGTGATTGAGGGTGCGCGAGGTCGAGAAGCCCAGGGCGCCGGCCTCGACCGCGCGCCGGGCGATCGCGGCCATGGCGGCGATGTCCGCTTCGGTCGCCGGCTCGCGGTTGGCGCCGCGCTCGCCCATCACATAGACCCGCAGGGCAGCGTGCGGGAGCTGAGCGCCGACATCGACGTCAAAGGCGCGGCCGGCCAGGAAGTCGAGATAGTCGGGAAAGCTCTCCCAGGTCCACGGCAGCCCCTCGGTCAGGACAGGAAAGGGAATGTCCTCGACGCCTTCCATCAGGCGGATCAGGCGATCGTGGTCTTCCGGGCGACACGGGGCGAAGCCGACGCCGCAATTGCCCATCACCACCGTGGTGACGCCGTGGCCGGAGCTGGGGCCCAGCTGGCCGCTCCAGGTCGCCTGACCGTCATAGTGGGTGTGGATGTCGACAAAGCCTGGGGTGACGATACGGCCTCGGGCGTCGATCTCCTCGGCGCCGGCGCCTAGGCCCTTGCCGACCGCGACGATGACGCCGTCCCGCATGCCGACATCAGCCTGGAAGGCCGGCCCGCCAGCGCCGTCGAAAACCATCCCGCCTCGCAGGACCAGATCGTAGGCGTGCTCGGCCATGGCCGCCCTCCCGCTATCTTATCGTTGTTCACCAGCGTGAACCCCGCAGGGCGGAGGCGTCAAGAAAAAGGGCGGCCGCCGAAGCGACCGCCCCATCCCCGTTCCGGGAAGGTGTCTACCCCTAGAGCCTTTAGCCTGAAATCGGAATCGATTTCAGGCGTTAAAAAGGCTCTAAATCAGATACTTAGAGCGTGAGAATAGCCGAAACCGGTTCCCACTTTCGGCCTCACGCTCTAGAACGACTTGCGGACCGTCACGCCCATGGTGCGCGGTTGGCCAACGGCGTAGCCGAGGCGGGCGCGACCACCGCGTTCGCGGTCGAACGACAGAAGCGTGTTCTCGTCGAACAGGTTGTTGACGTAGAGCGTCAGGTCCACGCCGTCAGACATCTCGAGACCAGCGCTGAGATTGACGATCTCGTAGCTGGGCAGCTTCAGATTGACGACCGTCGGAACCGTGCCCGTGGCGCCGCCGAAGGCCAGGCCCGAGACGAACGAGCGCGGGTTGTTCTCCTGGTCGCTGGCCTGGGTGAAGCGGCTGCCGACGTGCTGCAGCGAGGCCTTCAGGTAGCCGTTGACGCCTTCGCGCACTTCCTTGGTGTAGGTGACATCGAACGACACCTGGAACTTCGGCACCGACGGCAGGCGATTGCCGTCGCGGATGCCGCCGATCACCGCGCCCGTGCCGTCCTTCACAGTCGAGTCGAACTCGGCCTCCAGCAGACTGCCCGACAGACCGATGTCGAGGCCTGAGGCCAGACGCGCGGTCAGCTCGGCTTCGACGCCCTTGGTGTGGGCTTTCGGCACGTTGAACACCACGCGCGACGAGCACGAGCCGGCGTCCAGGGTGGTCTGCAGGTTGCTGATGTCGGTGTAGAAGGCCGCCGCGTTCAGGGTGACGCGCCCGAACCGCGACTTCACGCCGCCTTCGTAGTTCCACAGCGTCTCATCGTCATACGACTGGTAGCCGCCGAAGATCGCCTTGTCCTGCGCCGAGCACAGCGGCAGGTTCAGCGGGTCGTTGACGCCGCCCAGACGGAAGCCCTTCGAGGCCTGGGCGTTGAAGGTGACCGTGTCGCTAGCCTCATAGCTGAGCAGGAAGCGCGGGGTGAACCCGTCCGATGAGGTCTTGTCGGTGCGATTGTCGCCGTTGGCGAACAGGCCGCCCGACTTGAACTGACGGGTTTCGCTGAAGTCGTAGTAGCGACCGCCGGCCGTCGCGGTCAGCTTGCCGAACGTATAGTTCAGCTCGCCGAACAGGGCCTTCTGCTTGATGTCGTAGGGCAGGTAGGCGTTGTAGGGCGAGTCCTTGCCAAAGCCGTTGGCGACGGCGGCCGAGGTGCCCGCGCCCAGCACAGCGTCGGTGTAGGTGTCATAGCCGGCGGTGGGCAGGCGCTGGTTGTAGACGCGGTCGACCTTCGAATAGAAGCCGCCGATCACCCACTGCAACGGACCGTCGCTGGTCGAGGCCAGGCGCAGTTCCTGGGTGAACTGCTCAAGGTCGGTGGTGTCGCGCAGGTTCGACGGCAGCAGCACCGCAGCGGCCGGATAGCCGAGATCCACCGACACGCTGCCGGTCAGGGCGCTGGCGTCGCGGCTGACGGTGATGTCGCGGCTGATGAAGCTGGTGACGCTGGTCAGGGTCGCGGCGTCGAACTTGACGTTGGCGGTCATGTCCGCCAGCAGCGTGTTGTCCGCGAAGCTCTCGTCCAGCAGCAGGTATTGCTCGCGTTCGCCCAGCCGGATCTTCGGCCGGGTCGTGGTGTTGTTGTTGGCGAAGAGGTTGAAGGTTTCCTGGCGGTTGAAGCCGCCGGCGCGGATCTCCTGGTAGACGACGCGCGGGGTGAAGTTCACCTGCTCGTTCGGCTCGATATAGAACGACAGGCGACCGCCGCGACGCACGCCGTCATTGACGTTCTTGTCGACCTTGCCGCCTTCCTTCCGGGCGTCGATGAAGCCGCCGTACTGCGTCAGATAGCCGACGGCGCGCATGGCGACCTTGTCGGAGATCGGGATGTTCACCGCACCCTTCACATGGCCGCCGAAGGCGTCGCCGTCGACGAGGTTGGCGTTGGCCTCGAACGTCCCCTCCGAGACGCCGAGCTTGGGCTGGTTGGTGATGTAGCGGATCGTGCCGCCCACCGAGCCCGAGCCGAACAGCGTGCCCTGCGGACCGCGCAGGGTCTCGACGCGGTTCAGGTCGAAGAGGTCGATATCGGGCGTGAACAGCGACAGCGAGATCACCGACTCGTCGAGATAGACGCCGACCTGCTCCTTCACGCCCGGCTGGTCGCGGACAACCTGGCCGGCCGAGACGCCGCGCACCGAGACCTGGCTCTGGCCGGGGCCGAGGTTCTGGATCGTCAGGCCCGCCACGTTGCGCGACAGGTCTTCCAAGGTCACCGCGCCCGAGCGCTGGATGTCCTTTTCAGTCTGGGCGTTGATCGAGAAGGGGATGTCCTGGATCGTCGCGTCGCGCTTGGTCGCGGTGACGATGATTTCCTCGATGGCGTTCTGATCGGCCTGCTGCGCGGCGGCGATCGACGGCAGCGCCACAAGGCCCGCCGCCAGAAGCGTGGAAAGCGCGCTGGCGCCCAGCAGCGCGCGCGCGCGACGGCGCGACGACACGATGGTCATGAATACCTCCCTGATGTTTTTCGCGTTCTTGGAGTCGCGACTCCCGACGCAGCGCCAGCGTTCATCCTGCCCCTGACTAAAGTCAACGCGAAACGAAGCGCATTAGAATCAGGGCGTTAGACACGCATAACACTGTGATCACAAAGCCACGCTCAAGCCTGAGAAGGGATGATTTTCCTTTACGCACGCGTGATCTTTCGCACCGCAACGAGACGGTCTAGGGTGGCGGCCAATTCAAACTAACGTTTAACGGGGAGTGCGCCTCTATGCGCGAAGCGGTCATTGTTTCCTACGCCCGCACCGGTCTGGCCAAGTCGGTCCGCGGCGGCTTCAACAACACCCATGGCGCGGCGATGGCCGGCCACGCGATCCAGCACGCGGTCGCCCGCGCCAAGCTCGAAGGCGCGGAAGTCGAGGACGTGGTCCTGGGCTGCGGCGGCCCCGAAGGCGCCACCGGCATGAACGTGGCGCGCAACGCGGCGATGTGGGCCGGCCTGCCGATCACCACCTCGGGCCAGACGGTCAACCGCTTCTGCTCGTCAGGCCTGCAAGCCATCGCCACGGCGGCCAACTATGTTCGCAACGACGGCGCGGAAGTCGCCATCGGCGGCGGCGTGGAATCGATCTCGCTGGTCAACGCCAGCGGTCACATGAACCGTTACCACATCACCGAGGAGAAGCTCCTCAAGACCCACCCGGCCCTGTGGATGGCGATGATCGACACCGCCGACATCGTGGCCAAGCGCTACAATGTCAGCCGCGAGTACCAGGACGAGTACGCCCTGCGCAGCCAGCAGCGCATCGCCGCCGCCCAGGCCGCCGGCCTCTTCGACGACGAGATCGTGCCGATGGCCACCAAGATGAAGGTGGTCAACAAGGAGACCAAGGAAGAGAGCCTGGTCGACTATGTGGTCAGCAAGGACGAGTGCAATCGCGCCGACACCACCCTGGAAGGTCTGGCCAAGCTCGAGCCGGTCAAGGGTCCGGGCAACTTCGTCACCGCCGGCAACGCCAGCCAGCTGTCGGACGGCGCCGCCGCCGTCGTGGTCATGGAAGCCAAGGAAGCCGCCCGTCGCGGCCTGGAGCCGCTGGGCGCGTTCCGCGGCTTCGCCGTGGCCGGTTGTGAGCCCGACGAGATGGGCATCGGCCCGGTCTTCGCCGTGCCGCGCCTGCTGGAGCGTCACGGCCTGAAGGTCGACGACATCGACCTGTGGGAGCTGAACGAGGCCTTCGCCAGCCAGTGCCTCTACAGCCGCGACCGCCTGGGCATCGATCCGGAGAAGTACAACGTCAACGGCGGCTCGATCGCCATCGGCCACCCCTTCGGCATGACCGGCGCCCGCTGCGCGGGCCATCTGCTGCTGGAAGGCAAGCGCCGCAAGGCCAAGCTGGGCGTGGTCACCATGTGCATCGGCGGCGGCATGGGGGCTGCGGGCCTGTTCGAAATCTTCTGATTTCGGCGCGCGGACACCTTTCCGTCCGCGAAACCTGCGCGTGAGTGAAGAAGGCCGGGAACCGTCGAGGCGGTTTCCGGCCTTTCTTGTCGGATCAGGTTGGAGCGGAACGCCGCCGACGACTTGAACCCCATGCCGGCGTGGCCATCTGTGCGCCCGTCGGCTTTAGCGACTGTCGCAACACGACGCAGACCAGAGACCCAGCATGGCCAGCAAGGCCTTCTTCGCCCTCGCCCTCCTGATCGCCGCCGCCATTGGTCTGGCCTTGCCGACGCCGGGCCCGGGACCCAAGCCGCAACCCACCGAGTCATCCTTCCAGACCATCACGATCAACAAGGGCTGAGGCCATAGCAAAAAGGCCCCCGGCGAACCGGGAGCCTTCTGGTGATCAGTCTGTCAGGCGATCAAAACTCTTCCCAATCCTCGCGAACCGCCACGGCGGCGGAGCCTCGTCCAGGCCGCGCCGATACGGTTGGACGCGGCGCGGGCGTTTCGGCCGGCGGACGGTAGTTGACGCGCGGCGCGCTCGCCGGCGGCGCCATCGCCGCGCCTTCGGCCACGCGGAAGCGCGCGACCATTTCGGCCAGGGACTTGGCCTCGTTCTTCAGCGAGTGGGTGGCCGCGGTGGCCTCCTCGACCATGGCCGCGTTCTGCTGAACGACCTGGTCCATCTGGTTCACCGCCGTGTTGACCTCGTTCAGGCCCGTAGCCTGCTCGCTGGCCGACGCCGAGATCTCCTTGACCAGATTGTCGATGGTTGCGACCTGCTCGACGATACGGTTCAGGGCCTCGCCGGTTTGGCCAACCAGGTTGACGCCCGCCTCGACCTGCTGGGTCGAGGTCGAGATCAAGGTCTTGATCTCCTTGGCAGCGTCGGCCGAACGTTGCGCCAGAGCCCGGACTTCCTGGGCGACGACCGCGAAGCCGCGACCGGCTTCACCCGCGCGCGCCGCCTCGACCCCGGCGTTCAGCGCCAGCAGGTTGGTCTGGAAGGCGATCTCGTCGATCACGCCGATGATCTGGCTGACCTGGTTGGAGGAGGCCTCGATTTCCGTCATGGCCGAAACCGCCTGGCTGACGATCTGACCCGATTTTTCCGCGTCCGTGCGGGCCACGGCGACGACCTGCGAGGCCTCCTTGGCGCCGGCGGCGGTCTTGCGGACCGTCGCGGTGATTTCGTCCAGCGCCGCAGCGGTCTCTTCCAGGCTGGCGGCCTGCTGTTCGGTGCGACGCGACAGGTTGTCGGACGCCTGTGAGATCTCGTCCGTGCCGCTGTTGACCCCGCCCGTCGCCACGCTGATCGCCTGGATCGCTTCCTGCATCCGGTCGGCGGCGGCGTTGAAATTGGTCTTCAGGCTCTCGGTCTTGGGAGCGAAGGGCGTGGTGATGCGGTGCGTCAGGTCGCCCGAGGCCATGCGATCCAGACCCTCGTTCAGCGCCGAGATGGCGACAGCGTCGTGATGGGCGACCTCGGCCTTTTCGGCCTCGCTGGCGGCGCGTTCCTCTTCCGCAGCCTGGCGCTGCGCGGCGGCGGCGGCCTCGATACGAACCTTCTCTGCTTCGGAGTCTTTGAAGTAGGCCACCGCGCCGGCCATCTGGCCGATCTCGTCCTTGCGGCCGCGCGCCGGCACGTCGACGCTGTGATCGCCGGAGGCCAGACGGCGCATGGCGCTGGTCATGGCGGTGACGGGCTTGGCGATAGCGCCGGTCAGCAACAGCCCGCCCGCGATGGCGATGGCGGCGGTGATCAGGATGCCGATCGCCAGAGCCAGGGTCGATTGCGCATCGGCGCGCTTTTGGGCGGCGGCTTCGGTGGCCAGTTCTTCCTCGGCGTTCTTGGTGATGGCCTCGATGGCGTTTTCAACCGGTTCGACGGCCTTGTCGGCGACGCCGTCATTGCGGACCAGCTCGACCGCCTGGGGACGGGTGGCCGGATCCGCGCCGAGGGCGAAGGCCGGCTCGATGGCCATCTTGCGATAGTTGGCGTAGGCGGCGTCGACGGCGGCGATCCGCGCAAGGTCCTCTTGGTCGCCATCAGCCAGGGCGCGCAACGTGTCGAGCGCCTTCATGAACTTGGGCTTGTGGGCCTCTTCCAGGCGTTTGACGTAGTAAGTATCGCCCGACAGCAGGAAGCCGCGCAGCGAGTTCTCCTGCCGCGTCAGGCGGAAGGCCGCCTGATCGGCCGCGCGGACCATTTCATAGGCGCGCTCGGTCCGGTGCACCGACTTGGTGAAGCTCACATTATTGGCATACAGCGCCACGCCCATAAGCATGATCGTCGTGAGCATGACGGCGAACACCGCCATCAGTTTTTGCGAGATCTTCAGGTCACCAAAGGACACGGCCGGCTCCAAGTCTGGCGCTAGGCCACAAAAATTGGAAAACGCTGATATATTTCAGCGCAAACCAATCGCAGCCTTCATCCCCAAGCTTCCGCCGAAACCCCTTTCAGAGGCATTAACCTTGCCGCGGCGAGATGTCGCACAGCCGACATTTTCGCCGCTTTTTTGATCAGTGCGCCTCGTCCCAGTTGCTGGCGCCCCGCGCCTCAACCGTCAACGGGATCGACAGCGCCACGGCCGGTTCGGCCGCCTTCTCCATCACCGCCCGGATCACGTCGCAGGCGCGGTCGGCCTCGCTCTCGGGCGCTTCGAACACCAGTTCGTCGTGCACCTGCAGCAGCATCCGGGTCGACAACCCGGCGGCCTCCAGCGCTGCGGGCATGCGGATCATCGCCCGGCGCATGACATCCGCCGCCGCGCCCTGGATCGGGGCGTTGATCGCCGCGCGCTCGGCGAACTGGCGATGCGCGGCCGACTTGGCCTCGATGTCGGGGATGTTGATCTTCCGGCCGAAGATCGTGGTGACATAGCCGTGCTCGCGCACGAAGGCCTTGGTCGCGTCCATATAGGCCTGGATGCCCGGGAAGCGTTCGAAATAGGTCTTGATATAGGCCCCCGCCTCGCCCTGGCCGATGCCCAGCTGGTTGGCCAGGCCAAAGGCGCTGATGCCGTAGACGATGCCGAAATTGATCGCCTTGGCCCGGCGACGGATCATCGGGTCCATGCCCTCGATCGGCGTGTCAAACATCTCCGAGGCCGTCATGGCGTGGATGTCGAGACCTTCCTGGAAGGCCTTCTTCAACTGCGGAATGTCGCCGATATGGGCCAGGAGGCGCAGCTCGATCTGGCTGTAGTCGGCGCTGATCAGCACGTTGCCCGGCGCGGCCACGAAAGCCTTGCGGATCTTGCGGCCTTCTTCGGTGCGAACCGGGATGTTCTGCAGGTTGGGGTCAGACGAAGACAAACGCCCCGTGGTCGTCGCCGCCAGGGCGTACGAGGTGTGGACCCGTCCCGTCGACGGCGCGATCGCCGCGATCAGGTTCTCGGTGTAGGTGCCCTTCAGCTTGGAGAGCTGGCGCCAGTCCAGCAGGACGCGCGGCAACTCGTGCTCCAGGGCCAGGCTCTCCAGCACGTCGCTGTCGGTCGACCACTGGCCGGTGGCGGTCTTCTTGCCGCCCTTCATCTGCATCTCGCCAAACAGCACGTCGCCGATCTGCTTGGGGCTACCGAGGTTGAAGGGGCGACCGACCAGCTCCTGAGCGCGGGCCTCGAACTGGGCCATCCGCAACGAGAACTCGTTGGACAGCAGGCGCAGGGCCTCGGGGTCCACGCGGACGCCGTTGTTCTCCATCATCGCCAGCACCGCCGGCATCGGGCGCTCCAGCGTCTCATAGACGGTCGACAGCCCGGCCCGCGCCAGCTGGGGCTTGAGGTGGTGGTAGAGCCGCAAGGTGACGTCGGCGTCCTCGGCGGCGTAGGCCGTCGCCTCGGGCAGGGCCACGTGCTTGAAGCTGATCTGCCCCTTGCCGCTGCCGGCCACCTGCTTGAACGGGATCGGCTTGTGTCCCAGGTGCAGCTCGGACAGCTCGTCCATGCCGTGGCCATGCAGGCCCGCCTCCAGCACGTAGCTGATCAGCATCGTGTCTTCGATCGGCGCGACCTGGATCCCATGCCGGGCCAGGACGGCGATGTCGTACTTGGCGTTCTGCGCCACCTTGAGCACCGCCGGATCCTCCAGCAGCGGCTTGAGGGTGGCTATGACGTCCGCCAGCGGGATCTGCTCGATGTCGGCGGGAGCCTCGAAGGCCAGGCCGTCGGCCTTTTCGCAATGGCTGATGGGGATGTAGCAGGCCTCGCCCGGCGCGATGGCCAGTGACACGCCGCACAGCCCCGCCGTCGCCGACGACAGGGCGTCGGTCTCGGTATCGAAGGCGACTAGGCCCTTGGCGGTCGCCTTGTCCACCCAGGCCTTGAGGGTCTCAAGGTCGCGGACGCAGGCGTAGGCCGCGTGGTCGATCTTCACCGGCTCGACCGGATGCGCCGCCGCGCGGGCGGCCGCGCCCATGTACGAGACGCTGACCACCGGGGCCTTGGGCGGCGCGGCGGGGCGGTCGAGCGTTCCGGGCGTCGCGGCGGCCGAGCCGTCGCCGACCCGGCGGGCCAGCGAGCGGAACTCCATCTGCTCCAGGAAGGCGCCAAGAGCCTCCTTGTCGGGCTCGCGGACCTTCAGGTCGTCCAGCGGCTGGGGCAGTGGGGTGTCGCAGTCCAGCTTCACCAGGGCCCGCGACAGGCGGATCTGGTCGGCGAAGTTGATCAGGGTCTCGCGGCGCTTGGGCTGCTTGATCTCGCCCGCGCGCGCCAAGAGCGTGTCGAGGTCGCCATATTCGGTGATCAGCTGGGCGGCGGTCTTGATCCCGATGCCCGGCGCGCCCGGCACATTGTCGACGCTGTCGCCGCACAGGGCCTGAACGTCGACCACCTTCTCAGGATAGACGCCGAACTTCTCGAACACCTGCTCGCGATCGATGCGCACGCCCTTCATCGGGTCGTACATCGAGACGCCGTCGCCGACGAGCTGCATCAGGTCCTTGTCGGACGAGACGATGATCGCCTCGCCGCCGACGTCGCGGGCCTTGCAGGCATAGGCCGCGATCAGGTCATCGGCCTCGTAGCCCGGCAGCTCGATGGCCGGCACGCCGAAGGCCAGCGTCGCCTCGCGCACCAGCGGGAACTGCGGGATCAGGTCCTCGGGCGGCGGCGGCCGGTGGGCCTTGTACTGGTCGTAGAGGTTGTTTCGGAACGTCTTTTCCGAGTGGTCCCAGATCACCGCAAGGTGGGTGGGCGTGTCGCCCTGCATGTCGCGGAGCAGCTTCCACAGCATGTTGCAGAAGCCCTGCACCGCGCCCACGGGCAGGCCGTCGCTCTTGCGGGTGAGCGGCGGCAGGGCGTGATAGGCGCGGAACAGATAGGCCGAGCCGTCGACCAGGAAGAGCCGGACGGCCGGGCCGTCCTGGGTCAGTTCGGAAGCGTTCGGAAGCGGGGGCGCGGCGGCGTCGGTCATGGCCGGCAACATAGGGGGCGCGGCGCGCGTCGGGAACCCTTCGGCGGGCCCGCCCACAGAAACCGCCATGCCTCAGTTCCTGGCTTGGCGGGGGGCGGAGCGGCGGCCATAAGAGCGCCCGTGTACGTCCCTCCCGAATCCCCAGAACTGGACCGCGCGCGCGACGTCCTGCGCCGCACGTTCGGTCACGCCGACTTCCGGGGTCTGCAGGCCGGGGTCATCCACGAGCTGCTGACCGGCCACAGCGCCATGGCGGTTCTGCCCACGGGCGGCGGCAAGAGCCTGTGCTACCAGATCCCGTCGCTGATCCGGCCGGGCCTAGGTCTCGTCATCTCGCCGCTGATCGCCCTGATGGCCGACCAGGTGCAGGGCCTGCGCCAGGCGGGCGTGGCGGCCGAGCGGCTGGACAGCAATATCTCGCTCGATGAGCGGTCCGACATCTGGCGACGCATCGACGCCGGCGAGGTCGACCTGCTGTATCTCTCGCCCGAAGGCCTGATGCAGCCCTGGATGCTGGATCGCCTGGCGCGCACGCCGCTGGCCCTGATCGCCGTGGACGAGGCCCACTGCGTCAGCCAGTGGGGCCACGACTTCCGCCCCGAGTACCGGATGCTGGGCCGGCTGGCGGAACTGTTTCCCGACGTGCCGCGCCTGGCCGTCACCGCCACCGCCGACGCCCGCACCCGCGACGACATCCGCGCCGAACTGCGGCTGCAGGGCGCGGCGGAGTTCGTCGACAGCTTCGCCCGTCCGGAACTGGCGCTCAGCGCCGAGCGCAAGCGCGGCAAGGGACACGACCGGGTGGTCGAGCTTGTCCTGGAGCGCCCCGGGCGCTCGGGCGTCATCTACGCCGGCTCGCGTGACGGGACCGAAAAGCTGGCCGAGCGGCTCAACGCGGAAGGCGTCCCGGCTCTGGCCTATCACGCCGGTCTCGACAAGGCCGTCCGCGCCCGTCGGCTGGAGGACTTCCTCGAGGCCGATGCGGCGGTAATGGTCGCCACGATCGCGTTCGGCATGGGCGTCGACAAGCCCGACGTGCGCTATGTGATCCACGCCGACCCGCCGGCCGCCATCGAGGCCTATTGGCAGGAGGTCGGCCGCGCCGGGCGCGACGGCCAGCCCGCCGAGGGCATCACCCTCTACGGCTCGGCCGACATGGCCTGGGCCAGCCGACGGATCGAGACCCGCGAGGCGCCCGACGAGGTCAAGCAGGTTCAGTCCCGCAAGCTGCGCCAGTTCTACGCCATGCTGGAGGGCGTCACCTGCCGGGCCGCCGCCGTGCGTCGCTACTTCGGCGAAGAGGGCGTCGGCCGCTGCGGGGTCTGCGACATCTGCGTCTCGCCGCCCACCGGCATCGACGCTACGCAAGCGGCCCAGAAGGCGCTGTCGGCCGTCCACCGCTTGGGCGGACGCCTGGGGCGCGGACGGGTCATCGAGCACTTGATGGGCAAGACCAAGGATGTCACCCCTCAGGAAGCGCAGCTGCCGACCTTCGGCATCGGTCGCGAGTTCAGCCAGCCCACTTGGCGCGATCTCTTCGACACCCTGATCTTCGAGGGCCTGCTGCGCGAAGACCCCAACGACGGTCGCCCCCTGGTGGGGCTCGGCGATGTCGAGGGCGTGCGGCAGGTCTATCGCAACGAGCGCAAGGTCGCGCTGCGCCAGATGGCCGACACCCCCGACAGCGGCGGCCGCGCAGGCGGGGGCTTGCGCAAGCGTCGCGAAGGCCGCGCCCTCACCATCCCGCCTGAGAACCAGTTGCTGTTCGAGGCCTTGAGGTCTTGGCGTAAGGAGCAGGCCCAGCTGCAGCACGTACCGCCCTATGTGATCTTCCACGACGCCACCCTGGCCGAGATCGCCGCCGCGCGTCCGACCAGCCTGGCGGCGCTGGGCAAGGCCGGCGGCGTCGGCCAAGGCAAGCTCGACCGCTACGGCGAAGGCGTTTTGAAGGTTGTCCGGGAGAACTAATCGGCGCGCTGCGAGTTTCCACCGGGTCAAGCCGAGGAGCCTCCCCATGACCGATATCAGCAGCTTCACCCCGTCCAACGTCACCACCGCCGCGGACAGCGCCGCCAAGACCACCGCCGAAAAGACAAAGCGCGCCAAGGAAGCCGCGCTGGACGCCGTGAAGGCCGCGCGCGAAACCGCGAGCGAAGTCGCGCAACAGACCCGCACCTTCGCGACCGAAAAGGCCCGCGTCGGCGCGGCCTGGACCACCGAGAAGGCCAAGGTGGCCCATCACGTCGCGGAAGAACATCCGATGGGCGTCGCCCTGGGGGCGTTCGCGATCGGCCTTGGCCTGGGCTTCCTGATCTCGCGCAACCGTCACTGATCGGCCGGGCGTGGGGCGGCGTGTCCGCTCCGCGCCCAATCCCCGACTTCAGAGACTGAGACGCTCGGCGTTCACGCCCGCCGCTCGCCAGGCGGCGAGGCGTGCGAACGCGAGTGTCAAAGCCTTGCGCCGCGCCGGCGCCAGCGGCGTCAACGGCGCCTCGCGCACCACCGCGCCGCCGAACCCGTCCGCGACCAGCAGACCCGGGTCCTCCGGCAGAACGCCATCGGGAAAAGTCGGCGCCACCGCGAAATAGAAGGCGTCGCAGAACGGCGCGTAGTCGCCCCACTTCCGATCGACGCGGAAGTCCTCCAGCCCCGATTTCACCTCGACGATTAGCACGTCGCCTTTGGGTCCCAGCGCCATTAGGTCCGCGCGGCGGCCGTTGGGCAAGGTCACCTCCGCCAGGGGCGCATAGCCCAGATCGACCAGCAGGCGCGCCGCGCCGCGCGTCACGGCCAGCGTGGTTTCCGGTCGGGAGGGGGCCAGTTCGATGATCACGTCCATTTGCGCGCGATCATGTTCCAGCTTTGTTCACAGATCAAGCTGGGCGGCGCTGGCCTTCCCTGCGCCCTCCCCCTAAAGACGGGCCATGTCCGGCGCCCGCGCTTCCTTCCTGCCCTATGCCGCTCTCTTGGCCGCGATCGTCACGCTGTGCGTGGGCACCTCGTTCGCCAAGACCCTGTTCCCGCTGGTCGGCGCCCAGGGCGTCAGCGCCTATCGCGTCGGCTTCTCGGCGCTGATCCTGCTGGCCATCTGGCGGCCCTGGCGTCATCGGCTCTCCGTCGCGGATCTTCGCACCGTGGCGATGTACGGCGCGGTGATGGGCACGATGAACCTGTGCTTCTACATGTCGATCCGCACCATCCCGCTGGGCCTGGCCATCGCCATCGAGTTCATGGGCCCGCTGGTCCTCGCCGTCGCCCACTCCCGCCGCCTGATCCATTTCGTCTGGATCGCCCTGGCGGTGCTGGGCCTTGGCCTGCTGCTGCCGATCAATCCCGGCGCCAAGCCGCTGGACCCGGTCGGGGTCGCCTACGCCTGCGCGGCGGCGGTGATGTGGGCGCTGTACATCATCCTGGGCAAACGGACGGCCCACCTGCATGCGGGACGTTCGGTGGCGCTGGGCATGACCACGGCCGCGCTGATCGTCGCGCCGATCGGGGTCGTCTCGGCCGGCCCGGCCCTGTTCGATCCAAAGATCGCCGCCCTGGGTCTGGTGGTGGCGGTGCTGTCCAGCGCCATCCCCTACTCGCTGGAGATGATCGCCCTGCGCGGCATCCCCAAGCGCAGCTTCGGCGTCCTGCTCAGCCTGGAGCCGGCCGTCGGCGCGCTGGCCGGACTGGCGATCCTGCACGAGCGGTTGGTTCTGACGCAATGGCTGGCGATCGCCGCTATCGTCGCGGCCTCGGCCGGAACCATCCTCACCACGCCCGCCGAAGCGGTCAGCGAGGACGTCCCCTAGGGTTTAGCGCCGCCCGCCGCGACGAACCAGCCATTGCGGAAGCTCTGATCGGCCTTGCCATAGAGGAAGGGCGAGCCGTCCGGCTGTACGAAGGTTCCACCGGCGGCGACCAGCACGGCGTGGCCCGCGGCGGTATCCCATTCCGAGGTCGGCCCGTGGCGCGGATAGATGTCAGCCGAGCCCTCGGCGATCCGGCACATCTTGATCGAACTGTCCATCGGCGTGCGCAGGTCAAAGCCGTACTCGGCCGCCAGTTCGGTGGCCTTGTCTTCACGCATCGTGTGGCTGATCAGGCCCAGGGCCTGGCCGGTCGGCCAGGGACGGACCTGGATCGGCGCTTCGGGCGCGTCCGGCCCGGCGCGCTTGGCCGCGCCGTCGGCCGTGGTGAACCACACCTCGCCCGTCGCCGGGGCGCAGACCGCGCCAGCGACCGGAACGCCGTGGTCGATCAGACCGATGTTCACCGTGAAGTTCGGATCGCCGCGCACGAAGGCCTTGGTGCCGTCGACCGGATCGACCAGGAAGAAGCGCGGCCCGACGGCTTCGGGCGTGCCGAACTCGCTGGCGTCTTCTTCCGAGATCACGGGAATATCGGGATAGAGCTTCGCCAGGCGCTCCAGGATCAGGCGCTCGCCGGCGCGATCGGCCTCGGTGACAGGGCTCTCGTCGGCCTTCTGGGCGACAGCCAGCTCCGTGCGCCAGAACGGCAGGATGACCACGGCGGCCTCCTCGGTGATCCTGGCCAGGACCCGGCCCCAGTCCGCGAGATCCTGAACCGTCTGCTTGTCGTCGCTCATGCCTGCCCCCGGGGATCGTCGCCGACGAAGACCAGCCGCACGCGCGTGGCGTCGATGGTCTGCTTGCCGGCCTCTTCGAAATTCACCGTCACCCGATGCCCGATGACGGACTGAACCTGACCCAGACCCCAGTCGGGCTGGCCAGGATGGCGCACCAGGACGCCAGGCTCGAGGAACGGATCGATCACGGTCGCTTCCATAGGGCCTGTCCGTCCGGGATGAAATCAGAGACCGGCCACACGCGTGCGTTATTTTCTCCTAGCGGCGATAGCGGTGCGTCGCCTGGGCCGGTTTGCGAAAGGCTCAAATCACGGCAGAGTTCGCCGCCATGACCGAGACCGTCACCGAAGCCGCCGCCCCCGCCTCCCCCGAGACCGACGTCCAGGGCCCCGATTTCGCCGCCATGCTGGCCGCGCGCCTGTGTCACGACTTCATCAGTCCGGCCAGCGCCATCGTCTCGGGTCTGGACCTGCTGGAAGACCCCTCGGCCCAGGACATGCGCGACGACGCCATGAACCTGATCGCCTCGTCGGCCCGCAAGCTGGCCGACCTCTTGCAGTTCACGCGGGTGGCGTTCGGCGCCTCGGCCTCGGCGGAAAACTTCGACTCCCGCGAGCTGGAAAAGCTGGCCCAGGGCGTTTTCGCCCATGTGCGCCCCACCCTGGACTGGCAGATCGAACCGCAGGCGATGAACAAGCCCTCGTCGCGCGCGGTGCTGAATATCGCCCAGATCGCCGCCAGCGCCCTGCCGGCCGGCGGCGTCGCCAGCGTCAAGGGCG
Source organism: Caulobacter sp. BE264 (assembly GCF_031457805.1). NCBI lineage: Bacteria > Pseudomonadati > Pseudomonadota > Alphaproteobacteria > Caulobacterales > Caulobacteraceae > Caulobacter > Caulobacter sp. BE264. Next base: position 339,392 of record NZ_JAVDXI010000005.1, read on the forward strand.
TGGCCGCCGATGGCCGCTTCTCGATCATCGCCGACGCTGCGGGCCCCCGCGCCCGACTGCGTCCGGAAGTCCTGGCGGGCCTGAAGGGCGAGCCCTTGGCCGAGGGCCTGGGCGGACCCTGGGTGCAAGCGGCGTACCTCAACGCGCTCGTCCGAGCGGCCGGCGGCCAGATCGCCGTCGAGATCGGCGAGGATCGCGCCTCGATCGCCGCCTGGGTGCCCGCTTAAACTTTACAATCTCAGCCACCCCGATCCGGGTTTAGCAAACCGCTCCTTAACCAGAGACCGCGCATGGTGGCCCTCTGGATTGGAGCGCGCCGTGAAGACCTGTCTGGTGGTCGACGACAGCCGGGTGATCCGCAAGGTCGCCCGCCGAGTCCTCGAGGACATCGGCTTCGAGATCGCCGAGGCCGCCGATGGCATGGAGGCCTTGGCGTGGTGCCGCGCGGCCATGCCTGACGCCATCCTGCTGGATTGGAACATGCCGGTGATGAACGGCATCGACTTTCTGCGTCAGCTGCGCAGCGAACCGGGCGGCGACGCGCCCAAGGTCGTGTTCTGCACAGTCGAGAACGCCCCGGACCATATCCGCGCCGCGCTCGACGCCGGCGCGGACGAATACATCATGAAGCCGTTCGACGGCGATATCATCGAGGCGAAGTTCGCCGAGGTTGGCCTGCTGTGACGCCCGAGGACATGGACCTGCTGGCGGCCCTTGGCCGGGCCCGCGCCGGCGTTCGGGTCGAGACCGAAAAGCCCTACCTGATCGAGAGCCGTCTGGCCCCTTTGGCCCGGCGGGAGGGCTACGACTCGATCGAGGCCCTGATCGCGGCGCTGCGCAGCAAGCGCGAGGAGCGCCTGATCTGGGCCGTGGTCGAGGCGTTGTGCCGCGGCGAGACCACCTTCTTCCGCGACCGTGAGACCTTCGCCCAGCTCCGGGACCAGATCCTGCCGGCCCTGTCGCATCGTCGCCGCGAAGCGCCGATCCGGATCTGGAGCGCCGCCTGCGCCACGGGCCAGGAAGTCTATTCGATGGCGATCGCCGCCGCCGAAGCCCCCGGGCTGGCCACCGGCACGCGGTTTGAATTCTTCGGTTCGGATCTTTCGGAGCGCAGCCTGGAGAAGGCCCAGGCCGGCCTCTACACCCAGTTCGAGGTGCAGCGCGGCCTGCCGATCCGGATGCTGATCAAGTACTTCGAGAACCAGGACGACACCTGGGCGATCTCGCCGCGTATCCGCCAGACGGTGCGCTGGAAGCGGATCAACCTGCTGGCCGACCTGTCGGCGATGGGCCGGTTCGACGTGATCCTGCTGCGCAACGTGCTGGGCGGCATGGACGCCTCGCTGCGCGGCAAGGTGGCCCGCGCGCTGGCGGCGCTGCTTCCCGACGACGGCGTCCTGGTTCTGGACGCCGAGGATGACGCCTCGGAGATCGACGAACTGCTGACGCCCGCTCCGGGCGGGCGGGGCATCTATCTGCGCGATCCGTCCATCCGTGCGGTGGCCGCATAGGCCTTGCTGGGCGCCCGCGCGACCGACGCGCCGCCGATCAGCGCCCCAACAGCCTCCCGCAGTCGCGCCGCGCCGCCCACGGGCGCCGGCGTTAGCGCCGCCAGCGCTGGCGCCAGCTTGCGAAAGAGAACGGGCGGCGCTTCCGGGCCGATGATCGCCTGGCGAAGATCCATCATCTCGACCACCGCGCGGGTCGCCTTGCGCCAAGCCACCGGCGGACTGACGCCGTGCGGCGGGGGCGCACGGCAGTCAGTGAAGTCGGGCCGCAAGCCGCAGCCCGCCTCGATCGCGTGCTCGACGGTCCGCGCATAGGCCTGGTCCCGGGCTAGCCGGTCGACATCGACGACGAGGTCGGCGTGCGGCAGCGCCTTGAGGTAGGACCGCAGCCAGACCGCCAGGAAGGCCTGAAACGATACGCTGGCGGGGGCGCGTTTGAGCCGCGCGCGGACCGCCGCGATCCGTTCGGCCAACGGCCCCGCCCTGTCGAACGCCTCGCCGAGCAGCGCGCAGGAGACGTCGTCACATCCCGCCATCTCGGAGAGAAGGACATAGTGGCAAAGCTCGAAATAGGTCGGGCGCGGCCGGCGGCGCAGCGAATAGAAAGACAGCCATTGCTGGACCGGGTCGCGGATCAACACGATGTGGAAGCCGCCAAAGCGCCGCTTCAGCCAGCCGGCGCGCCCCAGGGTGCGGCAACAGGCCAGGACGGGAGTCTCGCCGCGCTCGCGGGCGGCGGCGGTCAGGCCGTCGACGTAGGCCTGCTGCTGCAGATCGCTCGCCTCAGGCTCGATCCAGAAGCGGTCAAGCGCAAAGCCTGGATCGAACCCCCGCACCCCGCCGGCCGGGTCCAGCACGACGTCGAACTCGCGCAGATAGGGCGTCTCTCCACCGGGATGGCGCAAGCCGCTGTTGTCCGGCGTCTGGGCGTTAATTGTCTCGGCGGTGACGTGGGCTAGCTGCTCATGGAAGGGCTCGTAATAGGCCCGAACACCAGGTGACGCGCGGAAGCGATGCCAGACATAGGTGCTGGAACAGCGCCAGCCGCTATGGATGAAGACGGTCGTCGGGTCGGATGGCGGCAAGCGGCTCTAATCCCCAGGATGGGGAGAGCTTCTCGATGAAACTTTTCAGTCGGATATCGAGAACACGGCCCAAGGTTGCATCCGCGCAATACAACGACGAGCTCTGAAACGAAAAAGGCCCGCCGGGGTGACCGGCGGGCCCTGAACGACCTTGAACGGCTTAGTTGTTCTTGACGTCGCGGGCCGTGTCCGTGACGGCCTTGCCGGCCGACGAGACGTCCTTGCCCGCGCCTTCGACCGTGTTGCAGGCGGCGACCGACAGGGACGCGGCCAGGGCGGCGAGGATCACCAGTTTACGCATCATTTTCTCCGCTGTTCGCCGGGAGCCGTCACGGGCCTGGGCGTCTGAACCATTGCCCTTGCAGAACGTCAGCAGCGAAGCTCGGTTCCAGGTCAGGCGACCGGAGGCAGCGCTTGGGGCGTGGGGAAGGTCAGGCGCACCGTCAGGCCGCGCGGGTCGCGCGTTTCGAACGCGACCTTGCCCCGAAGCTGACGCGCAAAGGCGGTCATCAGGGTGCGTCCGACGCCGCCGCCCAGACTGTCGGGCGCGCCCGGCCCATCGTCGCTGATCGACAGTTCCGCTTCCTCGCCCCGCACGTGGAATCCGACCACCAGAGTCCCGCCGCCTGGTCCAAAGGCGTGCTTCTGGGCGTTGGTGATCGCTTCGACCGCGAAGAGGGCGATCGGCGCCAGGCGATCAGGGTCAATGACCAGAGGATCGGCGTGGACCTCGGTTCGCACCAGCCCGCCTGTCCCGCCAAAGCCGCCCATGTCGTTGGCCAGCAGTTGAGCGGTCAGCTCTTCCAGGAACGGCCGCAGGTCGACCCGTTTCAGGTCCGGGCCCTGGTAAAGGGCGCGGTAGATCTGGGCCAGGGCGGTGATGCGCTGACGCGTGTCGTTCATCGCCGCCTTGGCCGCCGGGTCCGCCAGCGCCCGCTGCTGCATGTTGAGCAGCGAGGTGATGATCTGCAGGTTGTTCTTCACCCGGTGATGGATCTCGCGCATCAGCGCGTCCTTCTCCGCCAGGCTGTCCATCAGCGAGGCGTCGCGCGTGACGATCGCGCCCGCCATGGCGTCCAGCGTCGTGGCCAGTTCGCGAATTTCCGGCGGCGCGCGCTCAGCCTGCAGCGGGCGCACAGTGAAACGGCCCCGCGCATAGATCGCCGCAACCCGTTGCAGGTAGACGATCCAGCGGATCACGCCGCGCTCGGCCGCATACAGTACGGCCGCCAGAGCCAGGAAGAACGCCAGCAGGGGCAACAGCAGGCGCGAGATCGGGTTGATCGACGCCCATGACAAAAGACCCGGCGACGGCGCCGACAAGATCACGAAGACATTGTCGTCGACCAGCGGCGCGGCGGAATAGTTCCGGCTCCGGCCTTCGAGGTCCTTGCCGCTCCACAGCACGGACTTTTCACGCGCCGCGATCTCTCGCCAGCCCGGGTGAGGCGCGCCGAACGCCTTGGGGCTGGTGGCGGCGAACACGCGACCGTTGGAGTCGGCCAGGGCCACCTCCGCGCCGTCCGGCATGAACCGGTTGGTCGTCTGGAGCTTCAGTTCTCGCAAAGTCAGTACGGCCGCCATCGCGCCGTCGAAGCGCTCGGGGGTTCCTGCGCGGACGGCGGCCAGCACCGCCGGTTCGTCGGCATAGACCGCGCCTGGCGCGGAGGCGACGACCATGTCCTGACTGGCCCGCAACGCCTGGAACCAAGCGCGGGCGCCGCGCTGGCTGTCAGAGGGCGTCGTCGCCGCAGCGCAGGCCACCCGGCCACGCGCGTCAAACCGGATCAGGTTGGCGTAACCCGGCAGCCGGGCGCGCACGTCGGCCAGGCGCTGAGCGCACTCCAGGCCCACCGAGCCCGGACCCAAGGTCTGCAGAAGGACGCCAGCGGCCTCGATGCGGGCGCGGGCGATCGTCGCGCTGTGCCCGGCGGCCAGCTCCAGGCTCTGGCGACGCGCGTCGGCTTCCGCGCGGAAGGCGAAAATCGACTGCAGACCGCCCAGTACGAGCACGGGCAGAAGCGCCACGCAGAGCGCGACGGCCAATCGGACACGAATGGAGGTGGCGGCCCGCCCGGCGCGGCCGGTGAAGGCGTTCACCGTAAAGAGCTCAGTCGCTCCGCGTCGGCCAGGATCGCCCGCATCGCATCCCCCGCCGCCGCCCCGTCGCGGTCATAGGCGCCGGTCTCGAGGATGGCCTGCAAGGCCCGGCGCGCGCGGCTGACGCGGCTCTTCACGGTGCCGACGGCGCAGTTACAGATCTCGGCCGCCTCCTCGTAAGCGAAGCCGCCGGCCCCGACGAGGATCAGCGCTTCACGCTGTTCGGCCGGAAGCATCGAGAGGCCCAGACGCAGCTCATCCAGCGCCACCGGCGCCTCCGGGTCGTCGACCGCGACCAGGGTGCGTTCGGCCGCTTCCTGGTCGAGCTGGCTCTGACGCCAGCTGCGCCGCTTTTCTGAATAGAACTGGTTGCGCAGGATCATGAAGGTCCAGGCCTTCATGTTGGTGCCAAGCTGGAAGCTGGCGCGGGCGTCCCAGGCCTTCATCATGGCGTCCTGCGCCAGATCGTCAGCGGCGGTGGGGTCGCCGGTCAGCGTCCGGGCGAAGGCGCGCAGATGCGGGATCAGCGTGACCAGTTCACGTTTGAAGGTGTTGTCGCGGACAGGGTCCGGTGGCGAGCGTCCAACCTGTTCCTCGGCCATGCTTACTCACCCCCCGCTGGAGGCTCGGCCTTGCGGAGGATGGCGAGAAACTCGTCGGGAACCGGCTCGTTGACGACCTCGTCGAACATCTGCCGCAGCTTGACGCCGATCGCCTGCTGACGCAGGCGCGCTTCATCCAGCGCCGCTGCGCTCTTGCGTTTGTCTTCCATGGGTACGTGTTCGATCATGTCCTCGACGCCGAAGTTCATCGGCGCCCGCCCCCTTTGGCCGAATGTCTTTCCGCCAGACGACAACGTGGTTTTCCGTACCCGGTTCCATAAGCTTGGGCATATGATGGCAAAATTCCGCTCCGGGCGGAACCGTCGAGTTGAGGGGGCGTTATCGACCTTCGACGGAACGGCGTAGCTTGACCGTTCTTTAGACTAGTTTCGAAGACACCTAATCGGGAGGGGTCATGAGTCTTCTTGCTCGCCTGGCGCCGCATTTGCCTTACATCCGCCGCTACGCCCGCGCCTTGACGGGCGACCAGACGACCGGCGATCACTATGTCCGCGTGGCGCTGGAAGCCCTGGCGGCGGGCGAGCTGACGCTGGACGCCGACCTGTCGCCGCGCGTGGCGCTCTACCGTGTGTTCCACGCCATCTGGCTCAGCTCCGGCGCCCAGCTCGAGGCCCGTCGCGATGACGCCTCGCACGCCGGCGACGACGCCGCCCAGCGCCTGATGCGTATCGCACCCCGCTCGCGCCAGGCGTTCCTGTTGACGGCGCTGGAGGGGTTCACGCCCACCGAAGCCGCCCAGATCCTGGATTGCGACTTCGGCGAGGTGGAGCGCCTGATCGCCGACGCCCAGGCCGAGATCGACGCCGAACTGGCGACCGAGGTCCTGATCATCGAGGACGAGCCCGTGATCGCCGCCGATATCGAGGCGCTGGTTCGCGAACTGGGTCACGAGGTCACCGACATCGCCGCCACGCGCGGCGAGGCGCTCGAAGCCGTCGCCCGGCGCACGCCCGGCCTCGTCCTGGCCGACATCCAGCTGGCCGACGGCTCGTCGGGCATCGACGCGGTGAAGGACATCCTGGGCCGCATGGACGTGCCGGTTATCTTCATCACCGCCTTCCCCGAGCGCCTGCTGACCGGCGAGCGTCCAGAGCCGACCTTCCTGATCACCAAGCCGTTCCAGCCGGAAACGGTGAAGGCGGCCATCGGCCAGGCGCTATTCTTCCATCCTCGCCGCACGGCCAAGGCCGCCTGAGCGCGAACCTGCGTCGTTGAACCAGAAGCGGCCTCCCGACAGGGAGGCCGTTTTTGTTTGCAGAAGCGACCGTCGCGCTCAGCGCGGCGGCTGCTTGGTCGGCCGCAGCATGCCGACATCATAGCCCAGCGCCTTGGCCCGGGCGGTCAGCGCCGCCCGCTCGGCTTCTGTCGGCGGCTGACGCGACAGCAGCCACAGATAACGCCCCGAGCCCTCGCCGACGATCGCCCAGCCATAGTCTTCGGCGCGATCCATGATCCAGTAGTCGCCGAAGAACGGGCCGAAGAAGCTGACCTTCAGCTTGGCGTTGGTCGTGGTGTCGACGATCTTGGCCTTGCCTTCGGCGGTCCGCACCGGGCCGTCGACCGCGCCGTCCCGGCAGGTGTTGAGCACGCGGATCAGGCCGTCAGGGCGCTTGGAATACTCTGCCGTAACGCCTTCGCAGCCCTTCTGGAAGCGCATGTCGTAGCGCGCCACCTCGTACCACTTGCCCAGATAGCGATCGACCTCGACCGACCTGGCGGGCTGCGGCGGGTTGGGATTGCCGACCGGACCCGACGCGCAGGCGCCAAGGGTCGCGGTCAGCGTCAAGATGACAGGCAGGGCGAGCAGCGACTGGCGCATGGAACCTCCGGAAAACAACGCCTGGGATACGCGCGGGATGGTCCGGCGGATGTCGGTGGCTCGCCAAAACGACAACCGCCCCGCCGGGGTTCCGGCGGGGCGGGGCGACGTCTTCGGGAGGTGGGATCCCTACTCGGCCGCGATGCTGACCGGCGCGACGGGCCGATCCTTGAAGTTGATCGCCTGCAGGTAGCGGATGCCCTCTTCGGCGATATCGTCGCCGACCATCCGCTCGCCTTCGTCCCGCAGCTCGGCCAGATCCACGTACATGGCGTAGAAGGCCTTGGTGCGGTCGGTAATGATGCCGGCGTTCAGCAGAGTCTTGACCAGCACCCGGAAGATGTTGGTCTGCTCCTTCATGTTCTCCCGACGCACGTCGTCGGTCATGATCTTCCCGTACTCCTCAACCACCTTGTCGGGATCCAGGCCGAACTCGCGGTAGAGATCCAGCTGCTGGTGCGGCGAGACGAGGTTGAACAGCAGCGTCTGGAAGCAGTGCGCCGCCCAGTCCTCGATGATCGCATGCTCTTCGGGCGAGAGCTTGGGCACGGTGCGGTCAGCCCAGATCTTTCCGAACTTGTGGTGGAAGGCTTCGTCGGTCATCACCAGCTGCAGCAGCTTCTTGCCGACCGGATCGTTGATGTTGTTGTAGAAGGTGGCGAAGGCGCCCATGGCCAGGCCTTCCACCAGCATCTGCATGCCGATGATCTTCTTGTAGACTTCCGGCGAGCCGATGATCTCGACCAGCAGGGTCTTCAGAGCCGGACCGCACTCGACCGGCTTGCCCCAGCGGGCCTTGATGTACTTGGCGAAGGCCGTGACGTGGCGGGCCTCTTCGCGGGTCTGGTTGGCGGCGTACTCCTGGGCGCCCTGGTCCTTGAGGACGTGGCACAGGCTGGCCGACAGGTTCAGCGCGCCTTGCTCGCCATGCAGGATCGACGAGAAATTCCGCAGCACTGACTGGTTGATGAACCGCGTGCGGACCTTCGGGTCCGACAGGTGGTTGGAGACGTAGTCCGTCGACAGGGCGATCACCATCTCCTCGGGAACCAGCGGCTGGTTCTCCATGTCGAAGGGCTCGTCGAAATCGATATAGGCCTTGTCCAGCGGATCCCAGAAATGATCATGGGTCGCGGAGATGATCTTGTCGAACGCCGTCGAGCGGTTGTTGTACCGGTCAAGTTCGAGCATCGACTCGAAATCGTCCGGCGCCACCGCGTCATACATGGCGTCCTTGGTGATGTTCTTGTCCGTCATGGCGGCGCTCCCTAACTCGGCCGATCGACTGGGATGTGGGCTCACCGAGGTCCGTCTTGCGCGGACCTTCGGCTATCTAAACAGTGTCAACTCAAGACTTGATCGCGGTCAAATGAAAAATGACGCCGCCGTCAGGTTCGCGTCTCGGGAGTGTGGAGAGGGATGATGAACGTCTTCGTTCTGACGGGCGCCGGCGTCTCGGCCGAGAGCGGCCTGGGCACCTTCCGCGACAAGGATGGCGTCTGGACGAAGTACGACCTGAACGAGGTCGCGACGCCGCAGGGCTTCGCCCGCAATCCGGCCCTGGTGCGCGACTTCTACAACGCCCGCCGCGCCAATCTGGCCGGCGCGCAGCCCAATGCGGCGCATGAGGCCTTGGCGCGGCTGGAGGCGGGCCTCGCCGCCGCTGGCGGCGAACTGTTCCTCTGCACCCAGAACGTCGACGACTTGCACGAGAAGGCCGGCTGCCGGCGCGTGATCCACATGCACGGCGAGCTGGCCGTCACCCGCTGCCATCATTGCGAAGCGACCTGGCCGGACCCGGGTCCGCTGTCGCCCGACACGGTCTGCGCGACTTGTGGACGCGACGGCGGCGCGCGCCCCCACGTCGTCTGGTTCGGCGAGATCCCGCTGTTCATGGATAAGATCGAGGACGCCCTCGCGCGCGCCGACCTCTTCGTCTCGATCGGCACCTCGGGCTCGGTCTATCCGGCCGCCGGTTTCGTGGCCGAGGCGCGGGCAATGGGGATTTCGACCTGCGAGATCAATCTGGAGCCTTCGGCCAACGCCTATGCCTTCGACCAGAAGGTCTACGGCCCCGCCACCGAGGTCGTGCCGGCCTGGGTGGAGCGGGTGCTGGCCGACCTTTAGGCCAGCCGCGCCACGCCCCATTCGCACCAGCCCAGCGGCCGGGGCGTCTTGGGCATGTAGCGCTGTTCGACCTCGTCCAAGTGGAATCCCGCCGCCGCGACGGCGCTGGCGACCGGGCGCGTCAGATGGCATCCGCCGGCCATACGCTTCCACAGCGGTTCGAGGCGGCGCTGCCAGCGCGAGACCTCGGCGTCAGGTGACAGCCCGTGCTCGCAGAAGAGGAAACGGCCCTCCGGCCGCAGCACTCGGCGGGCCTCGGCCAGCACCGCCGTCGGTGAGCGCACCGAGCAAAGGGTGAAGGTGCACAGCACGGTGTCGAAGCTGGCGTCGGCGAACGGCAGACGCTCGGCCTCCCCAGCCTGGATCTCCACCGCCAGACCGTCCGGACGCGGCGCCTGCTCGGCGATCGCGCGCAGCTCCGGCGACGGATCGACGCCCGTCACGCGCGTCGCTTTGGTCGGATCGTAGTAGGCGAGGTTCAGCCCCCCGCCGATGCCGAGCTCCAGCACCTCGCCCTCCGCGCGGGGGGCCACGCGCCGTCGCTGGGCCTGGATGGCCGGCGCGCCGCACGCGCAGCACAACAGCTTCGGCAGGATGTGACGCTCGTACCAGCTGGCCATGTTTGATCTCCCCGCATCAGGAGAGCGGCCGGGCGGGCCGAAGGTCAAGCCACGTCGGCGATCACCCGCGCCCTTCCAGCGCCGCCAGCACCATCGGCTGTAGGCGAGCCAATTCGGCCAGCCGCTCGACCAGCGCCTCGCGGCTGTCCAGGGCCAGACCGTCGCGCAGCCGAGCCATCCGGTCCTTGACCTTGCCCAGGTCGGCCGCATTGGCGGCGCTGACCACGGCCGCCTGGTGCTTGCACGCGCCGAACTTCTCAAAGCCCGGGCAGGTGCAGGTCCCCTCGCCCGCCGGCGCCCACAGCTGCACGACATAGAGGTCGCCGACGCTCCCGGTGACGTGGGCGGTGACCTTGTCATCCTCGAGCGCGACGAGGTCGACCGCGCCCGCCTCGGCCATGGCCACGCCGGTATCGAACCAGCGCTCGTCCATGCGTTCGCGCCAGGCTTCAGTATCGAAGAAGCTCATGCCTCGTCCTCGATGCGGTGGATGTCGTCGTCCGACAGGCCAAAATGGTGGCCGATCTCGTGGACCAGCACGTGTGTGATCAGATCGCCCAGGCTGACGTCGCTGCGTTCGGCCCATTCGTCCAGGATCGGCCGACGATAGAGAAAGACCCGCGAGGGCTCGGCCCCGAAGTCCAGCACCGACCGGCTGCTCAGATCCACGCCCTGGTAGAGGCCTGTCAGCTCGAAGGCGTCTTGGATGCCGAGACTGTCCAGAACCTCTTCGCTCGGAAAGTCGTCGACCCGGATCACCACCTCGCCGGCGAGGTGGCGGAATTCGGCGGGCAGGTCGTCGAAGGCCTGCTTGGCCAGGACGGCGAAATCGTCGAGCGAGGGGGCGAGGCGATCAGACCAGGTCATCCGGTTCACATAGAGCGATTGGCGAAGATCGCCATAGCCGACCGCCGATCTTGGCGGCGAACACAGAAAACGCGACGGACGGCCACACCCGAGCTTGATCGCCCTCTGGTCACGGCCCGACTAATCTGGGATTCTGATTCGAAGACCCGCTGGGGTAGCGCGCGCCTGATGACTTCGTATGACCTGATCCTCGCGGCGGCGGCCGGCGCGGTGTGTCTCGCCATTTCCGTCGCCCTGTGGTCCCACGGGCAGCGGCGGAACCTGGAGGCGCGCATCGCCGCGCTCAAGACGCGCCTGATCCAGCAAGGCGGCGCTGACGACGCCCCGGCTTGGCTCGACGCCTTCGACACCGCCGTCGTCGCCGTCGAGGGCGGCCGCGCCAGCCTTGTCGCCGGCGGCGAGGGCCTGGCCGCCTGCGCCAAGGCGCTGGGCGCCGACACCGAGGTCTCAGCCGTGGTCGCCGCGCTCGGCGACGCCGATCCCAACTACGCCCAGAAACTGGCCGCCCTGTTCGAGCGCGGCGAGCCCTGCGTGTTCGAAGCGCGCGGCGCCAACGGCCTCGTCGCCGTCGAGGGCCGCGCGGCGGGCGCGCTGGCCTGGCTGCGTCTGGCGCCGATCGACCGCGCCGACTCGGGCCTGCCGACCGCCGCCCGCTTCGCCGCCTTCGTCGACAGCGTGGTCGAGCCCTGCTGGATCGCCGGGGCCGACGGTCAGGCCGTCTGGGGCAACGCCGCCTTCGTCCGCGCCGTCGGCGCAGCCTCCGCGCAGGCCCCGGCCCTGGCGGGCAAGAGCTTTGACCGCGGCGCCGACGCCGTGGTGGTCGAGGCCGCCAGCAAGGGCGAGCGTCGCGAAGCGCTGCGCTGGATCAATCTGGACGGCCGTCGCCGCGCCTTCCGCCTGTCGGCCCAGCCGCTGGACGGCGGCGGGGTGGGCGTGTTCTGCGCCGACGTCACCGAGATCGAGGACGTCCGCGACGCCTTCAAGAAGCACGTCGAGGCCCACGACGAGACGCTGAACCACATCGCCGAGGCCGTGGCGATCTTCAGCCAGACGCGCCGTCTGTCGTATCACAACACCGCCTTCGCCGAGCTGTGGGGCCTGGAGCCGGCCTGGCTGGCCGACCGTCCGACCCACGGCGAGGTCCTGGACCGCCTGCGCCAGCGCCGCCGCCTGCCCGAGACCATCGACTACGCTGGCTGGAAGGCCGCCGAGCTCGCGCGCTACGAGCACCTGGGCCCACAGGCCGACGACCTGTGGGACCTGCCCGACGGCCGCACGCTGAAGGTCGTCCGCCAGCCGCACCCGCTGGGCGGTATGCTGCTGATCTATTCCGACATCACCGGCGAGCTGCGCCTGAAGGCCCAGTACAACGCCCTGATTCAGGTCCAGCAGGCCACGCTCGACAAGCTGAACGACGCCGTCGCCGTGTTCGGCTCGGACGGCCGCCTGCGCCTGCACAACGAGGCCTTCGAGACGTTCTGGAACGTCACCCCGCACGCGCTTGAAGCAGCCGGCGACTTCGAGGGCGTGGTCGAGCTGTGCGTGCCGCGCCTGCACGACCTGTCGTTCTGGCGCGAGCTGAAGGGCCGGGTCGCCGATCCCGATCCGCAGATGCGGGCCCCGACCTCGGGCGAGGTGCGGACCTCCGACAGCCGGATCGTGCTCTATCAGAGCCGGCCGCTGCCCGACGGCGCGACCCTGATCGCCTTCGCCGACGTCACCGACACCCGCGACCTGCAAAGCGCCCTGGCGGACCGCTCTGCGGCTCTGGCCGAGGCCGAGCGCCTGAAGCGCGACTTCGTCGGCAATGTCTCCTACGAGCTGCGCACGCCGCTGACGACGATCATCGGCTACTCCGAACTGCTGGAGCGCGCCGACGGCATTTCCGAACGGGGTCGCAACCACGTGGCCGCCGTCCGCGCCGCCGCCACCCAGCTGGCGCGCTCGATCGACGACGTCCTGGACATGGCCCAGATCGACGCCGGCGAAATGGCGCTGGAGATCGAGGACATCCGCGTCTCCGACCTGCTGCTCAACGCCCAGGAGCGCGCCCTCAAGGACGCCCAGCTGGGCGGCGTCACCCTGGCCGTGGAATGCGACGAGGACGTCGGCCTGATCCGCGGCGACGGCAAGCGCCTGGCCCAGACCCTGGACCACCTGGTCGAGAACGCCCTGCGCCAGACCCCGCCCGGCGGTCGCGTCACGCTCTCGGCCCGCCGCGCGCTGGGCGAGGTGAGGCTGGACGTGTCCGACACCGGCCGGGGCGTGCCGTTCCACGTGCAGGCCCACATCTTCGACCGGTTCGTCGGTCGCGATCGCGGCGGCCCGGGCCTTGGCCTGGCGCTGGTCAAGGCGCTGGTCGAGCTGCACGGCGGCTGGGTGGCGCTGGAGAGCGAGCCGGGCAATGGCTCAACCTTCACCTGCCATCTGCCCGAGACCCAGCAGCCGGGCGCCATGCAGCCGGAACTTGGCTTCTAGCCGTCGCGCGGAACGCGGCGGGGCGGCAAGTTCTTGCCCCTTCCCCGCACCCGGCAGGCGAAGACAGCATCCTTTTGCCCTAGCAGGGCTTTACGCGACGCATCGGCGCCGCTAGAAGCGCTGCCGATGTCTTTCGCCGCGACCAAAACTATTACCCGCAAAACGACCCACCTCGGTGGGGCGGCGGGCGTGCGCGCGATCTAAGCGGCATCCTCGAACCAGCCCCGCCGATGCGCGGGGCGGCTCTCACCTTCAGAGACCACTAGCTCCCCGCGCTCCACACCTCCCGGAGACGCAACACCATGAGCTTCAAGTTTTCCCGAGCCAATCCACCCCACGTCGGCGTCGTCGGCGCCACCGGCCTGGTCGGCGGCATGATGCGCGAACTGCTGGTCGAGCGCGACTTCCCCGTCGCCTCGCTGCGCCTGTTCGCCTCGGCCCGCTCGGCCGGTAGCAAGATCGACTTCAACGGTCAGGAGATCGTGGTCGAGGACGCCGCCACCGCTGACTTCTCGGGCCTGGACATTGTGTTCTTCTCGGCGGGCGGCTCGACCTCGCGCGAGCTGGCGCCCAAAGCCGCCGCCGCCGGGGCCGTGGTGATCGACAACAGCTCGGCCTGGCGCAGCGATCCGCACGTGCCGCTGGTGGTGGCGGAGGTGAACCCGCACGCCCTGAACACCATCCCTAAGGGCATCGTCGCCAATCCCAACTGCACCACCATGGCCGCCATGCCGGTGCTCAAGCCCTTGCACGACAAGGCGGGCCTGAAGCGCCTGACCGTCAGCACCTACCAGGCCGCCTCGGGCGGCGGCATGGAGGGCATCGAGGTCTTGTCCGAGCAGCTGCGCGCCGGCGCGGCCGGCGACCTGGACGGTCTGGCCCGTTCGCCGGACGCCGCCCCCCTGCCCGCCCCGCGCAAGTGGGCCGTGCCGCTGGCCTATAACGTCGTGCCGCTGAACTATGTGCTGGGCGAGGACGGCTACACCGAGGAAGAGCTGAAGCTGCGCGACGAGAGCCGCAAGATCCTCGAGATCCCCGGCCTGCCGGTCAGCGGCACCTGCGTGCGCGTGCCGGTCTTCACCGGTCACGCCCTGTCGATCAACGCCGAGTTCGACGGCCCGGTCTCGGTGGCCGAGGCGCTTGAGCTGCTGGGCGCCGCGCCCGGTGTGGTCATCGACGACGTCCCCAACCCACTGGCGGCCACCGGCCAGGACCCGGTCTTCGTCGGCCGCGTGCGACCCGACCCGACCGTCCCCCACGGCCTGGCCCTCTTCGTGGTCGGCGACAACCTGCGCAAGGGTGCGGCCCTCAACGCCGTGCAGATCGCCGAGGTGATGCTGGACGCCTAGAGGCTTCCCCTTCCCCCCTTTGACAGGGGGAAGGGAGACCTTGCGCGACGGCTCTGCTAACACCCCGCCATGATTACCGACCCGTTCTTCTACCTCGTCGCCATTCCGGCCGTGTTCCTGCTGGGCCTGACCAAGGGCGGGTTCGCGGGGATCGGGGTGGTGGCGGTGCCGATGATGACCCTGGCGGTGTCCCCGGTCATGGCCGCCTCGATCATCCTGCCGATCCTGCTGGTGCAGGACGTGGTCAGCGTGTGGTCGTTCCGGAAAACCTGGGACAAGGGGATTCTGGTCCTGATGTTGCCGGCCGCGGCGGGCGGCATCGTCCTGGGCTGGGCGCTGGCTGCGCTGGTCGACGAGTCGGCCGTCAGGCTGGCGGTCGGGGCGATCTCGGTCGTCTTCGCCCTGCAGCGCCTCTGGGCCGAGCGCGCCCTCAAGGCGGCCGATGAGATCGAGGCGGGGCCCGCCCGACCCTGGTTCGGCGTGCTTTGCGGGGCGACCGCAGGCTTCACCAGCCAGATCGCCCACGCCGGCGGCCCGCCGTTTCAGATCTACGCCCTGCCGCGCGGCCTGCCGCGCGACGTGTTCATCGGCACCAGCGCGATCTTCTTTGGCGTGGTCAACTGGATGAAGGTCCCGGCCTATCTGGCGCTGGGCCAGCTGACGCCCCAGGCCCTGGCCACAGCTGGCGTGCTGCTGCCGCTGGCCATCGCCTCGACCTGGGCCGGCGTCTGGCTGGTGCGGCGCGTGCCCGCCGAAGGCTTCTACAAGCTGATCTACGTGCTGCTGGTGCTGGTCGGCGGCAAGCTGATGTTCGACGGCGCCCGCGGCCTTTTAGCCTAGAGCGTGACGCCGAAAGTGGGAACCGGTTTCGGCGCAAGTCACGCTCTAAGTGTTTGATTTTAGAGCCTCGTTGTCGCGTCAAAACGATTCCGTTTTGACGCGCGAGGCTCTAATTGCGCTTTTCCGCGCGATCGTGTCGCCACGGCCCTTTCACAGCCACGATGATCGACGCTTATATGTCGCGGAACGAACTTATGCTTCGTGCGTACTGCAAGCCATCGGGGCCGGGCCATGACCGAACTCACCACCACCGCCAACACGACCGAGCTCGTCGTCGCCAAGCCGGGACGGCACTATCCCACCCCGGCGGCCAAGTGCGCTGATTTGGTCGTGCATCTGGCAGGCCTGGCCTGTGCGCTGATGGGCGGCGGAATCCTGCTGGGCCTGGCGTTCGGGCTGGGCGACCTCAAGCAGGTCGCCGCCGTCAGCGTCTACACGGTGGGCCTGATCCTGATGCTGTCGCTGTCGACGGCCTACAACTTCGCCAAGGCCCGCTGGCGCCCGCTGCTGCGCCGGTTCGACCATGCCGGCATCTTCGTGATGATCGCCGCCTCCTACACCCCCTTCACCACCCAGAACCTGCACGGCTGGTGGGCGATCGGCATGACCACGGCGGTCTGGACCGTGGCCGGCGTCGGCGTGGCGGCCAAGCTGTTCCTGCCGGGGCTGGACAAGCGCTTCTGGGTCGGCCTGTATCTGGCGCTCGGCTGGCTGGTGCTGGTGGCGATCAAGCCGATGATCGAGGGCCTGTCGTGGCCCGCCCTGCTGCTGCTGGCCATCGGCGGCATCGTCTATTCGACCGGAACCGTCTTCTACCTGATGCGACGCCTGAAGTTCCGCCGCGCCATCTGGCACGGCCACGTGATCGGCGGCGCGGGCCTGCACTACGCGGCCGTCCTGGTGGGCGTGGTCCTGGCCGGCGCGCACTGATCGGGAGAACCATCGCGTGGACAAGGACCCGGCTGGCAGCTTCAGCCTGCAAGGCTTCTTCCGGGACTGGAAATCCAGCGACCCCCTCCGCGGCAAGCGCTTGCCCACGCCGCCTTCGGACCGTCAGGTGGAGGCCGTGGGGTTCCCCCGGGTGCGGTTGACCGTCGACCAGGCCGACGACGCGCTGCGGCAGGCCGCGGATCGGCTGGCGCCGATGCGCTCCCTGCTGGGCCGAGACGAGTTCAACATCCTGGCGTTGTCGGGCGGGGCCGCTGGCGGCGCTTATGGCGCGGGCGTGCTGGCGGGACTCTCCAAGGCCGGGCGCCGACCCGACTTCGCCATCGTCACCGGCGTCAGCACGGGCGCCCTGATCGCCCCGCTGGCCTTTCTGGGTTCAGCCTGGGACGAGCGCCTGACAGACGCATATACCGGCGGCCACGCCGCCGAGCTGCTCAGCCTGCGCCGCCTGGCGCCTGCGCTGGGTCCCAGCCTGTTCAAGGGCGAGTCCCTGGACGTTCTGGTCGAGACCTTCGTCGACCAGGAGATGGTCGAGGCTATCGCCGTCGAACACGCCAAGGGCCGCCGGCTGCTGATCGCCACCACCAATCTCGACAGCCAACGCGCGGTCGTCTGGGATCTCGGTGAGATTGCGGTGAAGGGCGGACCCGAGGCGCTGAAGCTGGTCCGGTCGTTGCTGGTCGCTTCGTCTTCGGTGCCGGGCATCTTTCCGCCCAAGCTGATCGAGGTCGAGGCCGATGGACAGGTCTTTCAGGAGATGCACGTCGATGGCGGCGTCGCCGCGCCGCTGTTCCTGATGCCCGACGCCCTTCTGCATTGGCGCAACCTTGGCACCCGCCTGCGCCGGGGTCGCGTGCACGTGATCGTCAACACGGTGCTCGATCCGTCGACCCAGTCGACGCCGCCGGGCGTCGCCTCGATCATGGCGCGCAGCTTCGAGACCATGCTGCGCTTTTCGTATCGGCAGGCCTTGAGTCTGGCGGCAGGCTTTTGCGCCCGTCACAACCTGCCGCTCAGCGTGGCCTCGATCCCCAACACCTTCGAGGGAATGAACCTTCTGAAGTTCGAAACCGGCCTGATGCGCCGGATCTATGACGCCGGCTTCGAGCAGGCGGCGAGCGGCGCGGTCTGGTCCAACGCCGTGGAGGAACAGAGCTTGTGGCGAGGCCTGTTTAGAAAGCAGACGCCGCAGGCGGTCTCGGCGGGAACGGGTCTGATCGTGCGCGACGAGAAACCGCTGGACGCCGCACCCCAGCAGTCGCCCCAAGGCGTCTAGCGCCCGCTTGCCAGCGGGAGCGGCGTCGACAAGACTGCTCAACCCCTGAGGCGGAGAGGGCCCTGATGCGCCGTCTTTTTGTCGCTCTAGCTGCAACCGCCCTCGTCGGCCTCGCCCCTCTGGGCGCTTTCGCCCAGACGACAGGGGCGGCGGCGAAGCCTGCCTCGGTTTCGACCGATCGATTTTCGGACGCGGCGATCCGCCAGATCCTGGCCCAGCGAGTCGACGTCGATCGCCAGAGCCGGGGCATGGTGGTCGGGGTGATCGACGCCCGAGGCCAGCGGGTGATCGCCCACGGCCTGATGAGCGCCGGCGGCAAGCCGGTCGACGGCCAGACCCTGTTCGAGATCGGCTCGGTCACCAAGGCGCTGACCAGCCTCTTGCTGGCCGACATGGTCCGGCGCGGGGAGGTCGGGTTGGAGGATCCGGTGGCCAAGCACCTGCCGCCGGGAACGGTCGTTCCGACCCGGAACGGCAAGGCGATCACCCTGATCGACCTAGCCACGCACACCTCGGGCCTGCCGCGCCTGCCGACCAACATGGCGATGAAGGACCCGCTCAACCCCTATGCGGACTATACCGAGGCTCAGCTGGACGCCTTCCTGCGCGACTACGCCCTGCCTCGGGATATCGGCGCCACCTACCAATATTCGAATCTTGGGCTGGGACTGCTGGGGCGCGCCCTGGCCTATCGCGCAGGCGGCGACTACGAGACCGTGCTGCGAAAGCGGGTGCTGGCGCCGCTGGGCATGACCAACACAGCCATCGCGCTCTCGCCGGCCCAGGCCGTCCGTTTCTCCAGCGGCCACAACGCGGCTTTGGAGGTTACGCCCCATTGGGACCTGCCCAGCCTGGCCGGCGCGGGCGCGCTGCGCTCGACCGCTGACGACCTTCTGAAGCTGCTCGCCGCCGAACTGGGCTACGCCGACACGTCGCTGAATACGGCGATGGCCGACCAGTTGGTCCCCCGGCGTCCGGCCGGCGGCGACGTGTCCGTGGCCCTGGGCTGGCACATCTGGCCGACACCCGACGGCGATATCGTCACCCATTCCGGCGGCACCATGGGCTTTCAGAGCTTCGTCAGCTTCAATCGCAAGACCGGACTGGGCGTGGTGGTGCTCAGCAACACGGCCGGCGTGATGGGCGTGGACGACATCGGGCTGCACCTGATGGCGGGGCGACCGCTGAAGACCGCCCCCAAGAGCAGGGTCGCCGTCCCGCTGCCGGCTGCGG
Organism: Caulobacter sp. BE264; assembly: GCF_031457805.1. Classification (NCBI taxonomy): domain Bacteria; kingdom Pseudomonadati; phylum Pseudomonadota; class Alphaproteobacteria; order Caulobacterales; family Caulobacteraceae; genus Caulobacter; species Caulobacter sp. BE264. The sequence continues at coordinate 358,265 of NZ_JAVDXI010000005.1, forward strand.
CCTTCGACAAGCTGGTCGGTCGCTACGCCATGGCCCCGGGCGTGGTGATGACCATCCGCCGCGACGGCGAGCGCATGCTGGGCCAGCTGACGGGTCAGCCGGCCGTCGAGATCTTCGCCGAGAGTCCCACAACCTTCTTCCTCAAGGTGGTCGACGCCCAATTGACCTTCACCGTCGACGCCGAAGGGCGTGGGACGGCGGTGACCCTGCATCAGAACGGCCAGAACACCACGGCCCAGCGCCTGGCCGACGGCGCCGAACCGCCCCCGCCGCCGCGCCCGGCCAAGGTCGCGACCCTGTCCTCGGCCGAGCTGGACGCCCTGGCGGGGCGCTATGCGCTGGCCCCGGGCGTGGCGATCACGGTGACGCGCAAGGACCAGAGCCTGTTCGCCCAGATCACCGGCCAGCCCGCGTTCGAGGTGTTTCCCGAGAGCCCGACCAAGGTCGTGTGGACCGTCGTGCCCGCCAACGCCACGTTCACCCTGGGCCCGGACGGGAAGGCGACCAGCCTGACCCTGCACCAAGGCGGAAGAAGCCTGCCGGCGCCTCGGTCGCCTTAAGCGCCTCTAAGCCTTCTTCAGCCAGCGCGCGCGCAGCTTGGCGACGTTGGGCGGATCGCTGCGGAAGTCCGAGGCCAGGCCAAGGCGCGCGTTGCAAGACGGGCAGCGCACATGGTCCTCGTCGGCCAGCTCGGCCGGCGGGTCAAAGCGCGTGCCGCAGGGCTTGCACTTCCAGTCCCCGACGACCGGAGCCGCCGGAGGCGGCGGCGGCGGCGCGGCCTGAGGCGCGACGAAGACCGTCTTGGTCGACGACTTGACCATGCGCTCGAGCGGCGGCGGGCCGCCGGGGGCGACCACGGCGCTCTTCAGGCTCAGGGTCTTGCGGCGCGGGGGCTCGCTGTCGCTCATGGTCTCGCTGACGGTTTAAGGCGCTAACCGGGGCTTGCTGCATGAAAGCGGGCGGAAACACAAGCCCGACGGGGGCCTAGCCCCTTACCAATGCGGCTTCAGACTGAACGACAGGGCCACGACGTCATCCTTCTGGGTGGCCAGGCCCAGAACGCCTTCCTTGGCCCGGATCTCGCGGTGGATATAGCCGAACGCGGCCTGCATCGGCCCCTTGCGCCAGGCCACGCCCGCCTGGGTGTCGCCGATCAGGCGGCTGGTGACGTCCTGTGACAGGCCTGCGCGGGACCAATCGCCGTTCTGGCCCCGCAGCATGTTGAACCCGACGGCGCGACCGCTGGCGGCGGCGTAGATGTACCAACGTCCCCGGTCACCGAACGCTGCGCCGCCTTCGCGAACGCCCAGCGCGTCGGTGACACGGTCGCCAATATTCTTCTTCGTACCCAGACGCACCGTGGCGCCCGCTTCCGCCGAGCCGCCGGCCCCGCCAAAGCCCACGCCCGCGTGCGGGGTGACGTCCAGGGCGTACCTGCGCCCCTTCAGCATCACCGCCGAGGGCCAACCCCGCGTGACGGTCACATCGACCTCTCGCAGCTCATAGGCGTCGCTGTCGGGGCGGACCAGGGTCAGGGGAGCGACGGTCGCCGTGCGAGGCACGCCCGCCATCGAAACACGGACCTGACTGATCGGACCGCCCACTTCGCCCTGGTAGGCCACGGCGGTCGAGCGCCACATGACCGGACCAGCGCCGTCATAATAGCGGTCGACATCGAGAATCCGCGCATCGCCCGCCATGGCCGCCGCCGGGGTCAGGCCAAAGCCGCCCTCCAGTTGGGCCTGCGGAGCCTCGATGGGGCGCGCGAGAAGGCCAGTCGCGGCGAGCGACAGCGGACGCGCCGCCTCGGGCTTGACCTGGAATGAATAAGGGCCTGCTGGCTGGGCCGGCGCTTGGGCGGCGGCGATCGAAGGGGTCATGATCGCGACCCCCACGGCAAACACGGCTAGCTTTCCAATCGCCCGCATCGCGGACTCCCAGACCCTCGAGCCTTCTCCCTTCGAATGGAATCAGTCGGAGGGGGAAAGAAGGCTCGTTTTCAAACAGTTAGAGCGTGATTGCCGCCGAAACCGCTCACACTTTCGGCTATCACGCTCTAGTGTTTCCAGCCTACGCCTCCGATCCCGGCTGTCACGGGGACGAAAGCGCGCAGGTGACCACCACTGTGCGCCAACAGGGTTCCCGGAATGTGAAAAGGGCGGCGCGATTCCTCGCGCCGCCCTCTGCAATGACGTCACATCGGCGTTACTGGCAGGCCAGGCACTCGTCGTAATCGGTCTTTTCGGGAACGTCGAAGCCGCTCGCAGCGGCCTCGGCCTTGTCCTCGGCGCCGGCATAAGCCGCGCGCTGCACGGACTTGGAGCGCAGGTAGTACAGGCTCTTCACGCCGCGCTCCCAGGCCATCCAGTGCAGCATGTGCAGGTCCCACTTGTCGACGTCGCCGGGCAGGAAGACGTTGACAGACTGGCTCTGGCAGATTTCCGGCGTCCGGTCGGCGGCCAGTTCGATCACCCAGCGCTGGTCCAGTTCGAAGGCGGTCTTGTAGACGTCCTTCTCGTCCTGGCTGAGGAAGTCGAGGTGCTGGACCGAGCCTTCGTTCTCCAGGATCGAGCCCCACACCGCGTCGGTGTTCTGGCCCTTCTCCTCGAGCAGCTTCTCCAGGTAGGGGTTCTTCACCGCGAACGAGCCCGACAGGGTCTTGTGCGTGTAGATGTTGGCCGGGATCGGCTCGATGCCCGCCGAGGTGCCGCCGCAGATGATCGAGATCGACGCGGTTGGGGCGATGGCCAGCTTGTGCGAGAAGCGCTCCATCGAGCCGCGATCGGCGGCGTCGGGGCACGGCCCCTTCTCTTCACCGAGCTTGATCGAAGCCTTGTCGGCCTCGCGGCGCAGGTGCTTGAACATCCGCATGTTCCAGCTCTTGGCCAAGGCGCTCTCGAACGGGACGTTCTGGCTCTGCAGGAAGCTGTGGAAGCCCATGAGGCCCAGACCCACCGAGCGCTCGCGCATGGCGGCGTAGGCGGCGGCCGAAGCCGCGTCCGGCGCACGGTCGATGAAGTCCTGCAGGACGTTGTCGAGGAAGCGCATGACGTCCTCGATGAACGTCGGGTGGTCGCGCCACTCCAGATAGGTCTCGGCGTTGACCGACGACAGGCAACACACGGCGGTGCGTTCCTGGCCCAGATGGTCCGTGCCGGTGTGCAGCATGATCTCGCTGCACAGGTTCGACTGGCGCACCTTCAGGCCCAGCTCCCGCTGGAACGAGGGCATGGCGCGGTTCACCGTGTCGGAGAAGATCAGATAGGGCTCGCCGGTCTGCAGGCGCAGCTCCAGAACCTTCTGCCACAGGGCGCGGGCGTCGACCTCGCGCAGGACCTCATTGGTCTTGGGCGAGCGCAGGCCGAACTTCGTGCCGTCGCGCACGGCGTGCATGAACTCGTCGGTGATCGACAGGCCATGGTGCAGGTTCAGGGACTTGCGGTTGAAGTCGCCCGACGGCTTGCGGATTTCGAGGAACTCCTCGATTTCCGGGTGATGGATGTCCAGATAGACGGCGGCCGAACCGCGGCGCAGCGACCCTTGCGAGATCGCCAGCGTCAGCGAGTCCATCACGCGGATGAAGGGGATGATGCCCGAGGTCTGCCCCTGGCCCTTCACCTTCTCGCCGATCGAGCGCACGCCACCCCAGTAGGTGCCGATGCCGCCGCCGTTGGCCGCCAGCCAGACGTTCTCGTTCCAGACGCCCAGGATGCCGTCCAGGCTGTCATTGACGGCGTTCAGGAAGCAGCTGATCGGCAGACCGCGATCGGCGCCGCCGTTCGACAGCACCGGGGTGGCCGGCATGAACCACAGGCGGCTCATATAGTCATAGACGCGCTGGGCGTGGTCGGCGTCGTCGGCGAAGGCCGTCGAGACGCGCGCGAACATGTCCTGATAGCTTTCGCCCGGCAGCAAGTAGCGGTCTTCCAGCGTGGTCTTGCCGAAGTCGGTCAACAGGGCGTCGCGCGAGCGGTCGACCTCGACCTTGCGCACCAGCGCCAATTGCGGGCGCTTGGCGGGCTTGATCGCCGCCAGACGGGCCTCGTTACGGACGCTCGACTTCACCGCTTCACTGCCGTTCATGACCAAAATCCATGCTCAATCAGCGTGTTCCGGAGAAGGAAGTATCCCCGCCAGCCGCTATATCTTGTGGCTGAGGAGCCCCCTCAACCCAAATATGGGGCCACACTGGTGAATGACTCGTCAACGCCCCTGCGCCGAGTTTTTCGTTAACAACCTGTGAACGCCACCAACTTGCATAGGCGGGACAAGGGGTTGCCTAGCCGAACTTTTTTCACCCGCGACAGAGCGCCGCAAGGCGCCGACGGGCGTCCGTCCCCGGACAACAATGTTCGCCCACAGGGCGAGCACAAGGCAGGGTGGCGAGGCCAGGGCGAAGGCTCGACGCGCCGTCGGTCCTGACGGCCGTGAGACGCCCGCAGTGCGGGGCTTTTGGCGGCCGACCCGCCGGATCGCGCGAGTGACAGCGACTTCGGCGGCCTCTCAAACACACGCGCAAAGAGAAAGGGCCCGGCGTCGCCGCCGGGCCCTCCCAATCGTGCAGTCGATTCGATCTTAGAAGTTGATCGAGATCGTCGAACGGCGGTTCAGCGGTTCCTTCACGCCATCGCCGGTGGCGACGGCCGGAGCGCTTTCACCCTTCCAGTCCACGCCCAGGACGTTTTGCGAAACGCCTTGCGAGACCAGAGCGTCGGCGACGGCGCGAGCGCGACGTTCCGAGAGCTTGGCGTTGTACTTCGGCGAACCCGAGGTGTCGGTGTGGCCGACGACGATGATCTTCGTCGCCTTACCGTCGTTCGAGTACTTGGCCGCTTCCGTGACCACCGATTGAGCTTCCGGCGTCAGGACCGATTGGTCGAACGGGAAGTAAACGATGAACTCGCGGGCCTCAAACTGCGGCGGCGGCGGAGGCGGCGGCGGCGGCGGAGGCGGAGGCGGGGGAGGCGGCGGCGGGGGCGGCGGCGGCGGGGGAGGCGGCGGCGGCGGCGGCGACGCGAACGAGTAACGGAGACCCACGGTCACCGACTGGTCCTTGTACTGGCCCTGGAACGAGCCCGGCTGCAGAGCGCCCGAACCCTTCGACTGCCAAATGTGGTCAGCGCCGGTCAGGTAACGATAGGTGACGTCAATCTTCAGCTTGTCGGTCGCCTTGATCGAAGCGCCGGCGATCGCTTGGTAAGCAAAGGCCAGGTCGTCGTCGTCGACGGTCAGGTTTTGGATCGCCGCGTTCGTCGCGGTCACCGTACCAACGCCGCTGAACTGACCCAGGGCGTTGACGTCCAGACGGTTCACGCCCACGCCCACGCCGACGAACGGGTTCAGCCACGAGCCCGGAGCGAAGTCATAAATGACGTTCGCCATCAGGGTCCAGGCGTCGATCGAGCCGTCCGGCGAGCCGCAGGTCGGGGCGGCCGCGGTGCGGGTGATGCCCGGGGTGCAGAGACCACGCGGTTGTTGGCGAGCGACGTTGCCTTGGACAGCGCGCAGGTCACCGGGGCGGTAGCCGCCTTCGACTTCAGCACGCCAGTTCGGGTTGAACTGGTAGCCCAGACGGACGAAACCGGTCCAATCCTTCTCGGACTTCCAGGTCCAGTGCGCATACTGGCCATCCGGCACGGTCTGGTCAGACTGCGTCTTGATGTTCTGCGGCCAGTGTTGGCCGAGGTCGACCGCGCCGTACCAGCCGGTCTCTTGGGCCGAAACGCCCGACGCGGCGAACACCGCGGCCAGAGCAGCTCCCGCCAGGAGGTTGAGTTTCATTGTTGAAGAGCCCTCTATTGCCCTGCCCAGGCCGGGATACCGACCGAGCATCGTTATACCAAGGCGAACGCCACGGGAAAGTGTCAGCAAAGACACACTCGTCAGGTTTCGCCCCGGTCTTCCGCCACGACGCTGAACCAAGACCGCCCCTCAGAATCAACTTCCGAGCGTGCCCGCCGACATCCAGAAAACTATAAGCGTCAGCTCCGCTGGGTTCGCACGGGAACCGTTGGCGCGCAAGGGGCTAGAGCCAGGAAACGGCCAAGGCTTGGCAAAACCTCGCTCAAAGCGCTGGTCTTGGGCGGGACTTCCGGGGACCAACGCCGCTCATCTCTAGTCGAGCGTTGTCCTGTAACGCGCCATGGCGAGGGCCGAGATCGCCACGACGAAGACGGCCAGGGCCGCCAGGCTTGGCCACAGCTGCGGGCTGTCGAGCCCTTTGAGCAGAGCGCCGCGCACCACCCTCAAGAAGTGGGTGACCGGAATCAGGCTTCCAAGCGCCTGCGCCCAGTCCGGCATGCCGCGGAACGGAAACATGAAGCCGGACAGAAGGATCGACGGCATGATGTAGAAGAACGACATCTGCATCGCCTGCAGCTGGGTTCGCGCCAGGGTCGAAATCAGGAACCCCAGGGCCAGCGACCCGACAATGAACAACAGAACGCCCAAGGTCAGCGCCAGCCAGCCCCCGGCCATGGGCACGGCGAACAGCGCCTTGGCCAAGGTCAGGATGACCACGGTCTGCACGAGCCCGACGGCCACATAGGGAGCCAGCTTTCCGATCATCACCTCGATGGGTCGCGCTGGCGTGGCCAGCAGACTCTCCATGGTCCCGCGCTCGTACTCGCGGGTGACGCCCAGCGAGGTCATCATCACCAGCGTCATCGAGAGGATCACGCCCAGAAGGCCGGGCACGATGTTGTAGGCCGTGATGGCCTCGGGATTGTACCGGCGATGGATCACCACCTCGAACGGCTCGCCGCCCGGCCGTCCGGCGGCGCCGACGAGATCACGCACGAGGGCCGTCCGAGGCAGGCTGGCCAAGGCCGCGATCGCCCCGCCGGTGGCCGCAGGATCCGAAGCGTCAGCCTCGACCAGGACCTGGGCGCCGTCGCCGCGCACGACCTTGCGCGTAAAATCGGCGGGAATGGTCAGGGCGAACTGGACCTCGCCGCGCGCCACGGCGTTGTCGAGCTCCGCAGGCGACGCGGCGGTCCGCACGATCTTGAAGTAGCCCGAGTTCACCAGCGCCGAGACCGTCGAGCGCGCCATCGGTCCCTGGTCCTGGACCAGGATCGCCGTGGGCAGGTCGCGCGGGTCGTTGTTGATGGCGTAACCGAAGAGCATCAATTGCACGATCGGCAGGACCAGGATCATCGCATAGGTCAGCCGGTCGCGGGTGAGCTGGATGAACTCCTTGATCAGCACGGCCAGGATACGCGCCCCAGACAGCCGCTTGGACGCCGCCCCGCTCATTGGAAATTGTCCGCGGCCTGACTCATCAGGCGGATGAACACGTCCTCCAATGTCGGCTTCACCTCGCTCCAGACGAACGGCGGGCGCCGATAGGGGGCGATGGCCGCCTCCAGCGCCGCGCGATCCGCGCCGCTGACATGCAGGGCCGCTCCAAAAGGCGCGGCCATCAGCACGCCGGGCGCGGCCGCAAGATCACGGGAAAGCCGGTCGGCGCCCGCGCCTTCGGCTCGGAAGGTGACAAGACCCGAGGCGGCGATCACCGCATCCGCCGTCCCCCGCGCCATGAGGGTCCCATAGGCGATGTAGGCGATGTCATGGCACCGCTCGGCCTCGTCCATGTAGTGGGTCGAAACCATCACCGTCAGTCCCTCGGCCGACAGCGCGTGGATCTCGTCCCAGAACTCGCGACGGGCTTTCGGATCGACGCCGGCGGTCGGCTCGTCCAGCAGCAGCAGGCGCGGGCCGTGCAGCACGCTGGCCGCCAGCGCTAGGCGCTGCTTCCAGCCGCCGGAAAGGCTTCCGGCCAGCTGCCTGCGCCGCGCGGTCAGGCCCAGTCGCTCCAGGCTGTCGCGAACCCGCTCGCGTCGGGCGTCCAGCTCATGGACCCGGGCGACGAAGTCGAGGTTCTCCTCGATCGACAGATCCTCATAGAGCGAGAACTTCTGGGTCATGTAGCCCGTCTGGCGCTTGACCGCCTCGGCCGCCCTGCGGAAGTCCAGGCCCAGCACTCGCCCTTCGCCGCTATCGGGCGTCAGCAGGCCGCACAACATGCGCAGCGTCGTGGTCTTGCCCGAGCCGTTAGGCCCGAGGAACCCGGTGATGCGCCCCTTCTCGACCTGGATCGAGACGTCGCGCACCACATGGCGCGGGCCAAAGCGCTTGTTCAGCCCCGAGACGTCGACGGCCAGGTCGCTCATGCGCCGTCGCCCAAGGGGGTGATGTCGATCGGCTGGCCCGGTGCCAAGGGAGGGCCTTTTTCAGGCCTGGCCTCGACCAGGAAGACCAGCCGCTGACGCGACTCGCGACTGTAGATCACGGGCGGCGTGAACTCCGCGCGGGGCGACACATAGTTGATCTGCGCGGACCGCGTCGCGCCACAGCCGTCACAGGAAAAGCGCACTGTCCGGCCGACCCGATAGCGGGCGACCTCCGCCTCCGGCACAAAGAAGCGTAAGCGCACGCGATCGTCCGACAGCAGCGCGACCACCGGCTGGTTGGCGGCGGCCCATTCGCCGGGCTGGTAGAACACATCCTGCACCCGCGCGGCGACGGGCGCGCGCGGACTGATCTGGTCCAGGCGGCTCTGGGCGGCGGCCAGGCCCTGCTCGGCGGCGGCCACAGCCGCCTCGGCCGCGGCGACCGCATCGGACCGTCCGCCCAGACTCCCGACAGCCTTGCGCCGACTAACCACAACAGCATTGGCGCGCGCGGCGTCCAAACCGGTTTTGGCCTGGTCCAGGCGCGCCTTGGCGTAGACGCCCTTGGCCACCAGCGGCTGAACGCGATCGAACTCGGCCTGGGCTTCGTTCACCCGCGCCTCGGCGGCGAGGCGCTCGGCGTCGTAGACCGCCAGTTCCTGCGGGCGTTGCCCCTTGCGCGCGTCGTGCAACTGCGCCCGGGCCATCGCCGCCTGGGCGGCGGCCTGGTCGCGCGCGGCGGTAAGCTGAGCAGCATCCAGCGCAAACAGCGGCTGGCCGGCGGCGACGCGATCCCCGCGCTGGACCGCCACGGCGCTGACCAGGCCCGCGTTGGCGGCGCCGACATAAAGCGTCTCGCCTTCGACATAACCTGAGAGACGATGAGGCCGTTGGGCGTCCGGGCCCCACAGGCGCCATCCCAGAAAGCCGGCGACGCCGATCGCTACGGCGAGGCCCGCCAGGCGGGCGGCACGCTTCATTGCGGGTCTCCTACACGGGGCGCGAGGCCAGCGATCATCATCTCGCCGTGCTGTCGGACGAGGCTCTTGAGGGGAGCGGGCGGAGCACCGACTGGTGTGAACGTTTCCTGCCAGATGACGCCCAGCAGGATAGGCCCCATGATGCTGAAGGCCTGCAGACGAGGATCTCCCAGGCGAACCTCGCCGCGCATCTGCGCTCGCTCCAGGGCGCCGGACATCGCCGCCAGCATCCGGCTGACGACTTCGTCGTGCCAAACCCTGGCGAGCTCAGGGAAGTTTCGCGACTCGCCGACAACCAGCTTGGCCACAGCGCCCAGGCGGGTCGTCTCGATCACCGTCTCGATCCGCGCCAAGGCCAGCCGCAACAGGTCGGGAAACGGGATGGTCGCCTGGGCCAGCATGGCTTCGACCATGTCGATGTTGGGGACCACCGCCTCGCGGACAACCGCGCGGAAGATGTCCTCCTTGGTCTCGAAGTAGAGGTAGAGCGCGCCCTTGGAGACGCCGGCCCTCCGGGCGATCTCATCCAGCTTGGCGGCCGCGAAGCCCCTTTCAGCGAAAACCTCCAGCGCGGCCTGGACGATCTCGCCGGGCCTGGCCTCACTCCGCCGCCGCCACTTAGGGGAACCGGCCTGCATTTTGCGGGTCTCATCTGTAACTGACCCACGAGTCATATAATAGCGTTTTGTGAAGTTCAAGCCTGCCGCTTCATCGGCGCTCGACCAGACCGGAGAGGACTCTAGCGCCGGGCCGTCACCAGCCAGCAGGCTGAGTTCATTCGCGCCCCGCCGTCTTCCACATAGGGGGACAGCGCTTCGGCGACCGCCTCTCGCACCCGCGCGCTCAACGCCGCGTCGGCGTTGGACAGGATCGGGTTCAGCGGCCCCACCCGCAGGCTCATCGTCATCAGTTCCTCAGCCGTGACAGGTGTCGGGTCGTCCAGGGGCTCGATGGCGACGTCACGCCAGCCGGCCTCGTCGAGGATCGCGCTCACCCGCTCCGGATCCGCGAAGGCGAAACGGCCGGGCGCGTTGCGTTCGAACTTCGGAACCTCGGACAGCAAGGGCGCGGCGGCCTCCAGCGGGACCTGCGAGATCGGGTTGTCCTCAGGGCTACGCCAGCAGACAAAGGCCAGGCGCCCGCCGGGCCTCAACGCGCGCCGCAGGTTGGCGAAGGCGGCGACGGGATCAGGAAAGAACATAACGCCAAAGCGCGAGACGATGGCGTCGAATTCTGCGCCGAAGTCATGGGTCTGGGCGTCGGCGTGGACGAAGTCGACACTCTCCAGCCCCTGCTCGCCCGCCCGGCGGCGCGCCAGCTCCAGCAAGGCGCCGGAGATGTCGGCCCCGACCGCGCGGCCTTCCGGCCCAACCCGCCAGGCGGCTTCGAAGGTCGTGGCCCCGGAGCCGCAGCCAACGTCCAGCACCGCCTCGCCGGCGCGGAGATCGGCGCGGTCCACGACCGCCTTGGCGATCGGCTGGTAAATCCGGTCCAGCAGAGCCTGCTGCTCGACCCACACCCGTCCGGCCCGGTCCCAGTAGGCCGACATATCGGTCGCGGCGTCGCTCATAGGCTGTCTCCCGTTCTGCACGGGCCTTAGGTACGCGCTCGCCGCGTCACCGCAAGCTGGCGTCGCGCAGACGGCGGCGACGGCCGCCCAGCGCGTCGGGCCGATTGAGTTTCTTGCGGTACTCGTCGCGGCGCTCGTGGATCGAGGCGATGACCAGCCCCATCGGCACGCCGATATCGACCAGCACCGCCTCGGACAATTGCAGGCTGGCCTCGATGGTCTCGGGCACGGCGTCGGTGGCGCCCAACTCATAAAGACGCGCGGCGTGACGGGCGTCGCGGGCGCGGACGACGATCGGCACGTCCGGACGCGCCCCGCGCGCGGCGGCGACCACCGCCTCGGCCACCTCGAAGGCGTCCATGGTCACCACCACCGCCCGCGCCGTAGCCAGGCCGCAACGTTCGAGGAGCTCAAGGCGCGAAGCGTCGCCGTAGTAGATGCGGGCGCCGTCGCGCCGGCCCTGCTCGACCAGACGCGCGTCACGTTCGACCGCGATCCAGGGCAAATCGTGGCGGCCCAGCATATCGCCGACCAGCTTGCCGACGCGACCATAGCCGATCACCAGCACCTGGCCGGCCGGCTCCGGCCCCACGCGGTCGGGCTCGTTGGCGGTCGAGGGCGGGGCCTCGCTGACGGGCAGCGGCGCGTTCTTGCGTCCCAGATAGCCGCCCAGCGCCGCCAGGCCCGGGATCAGGAACATGGTCAGGGTCGCCGAGACCAGCACCGCCTGGCCGATGGCCGGCGCGACGACCTGGGCGTTCATGGCGTTGTCGAGCAGAACGAAGGCGAACTCACCGCCGGCCGCCAGGATCAGGGCGGCCTCGATCGCGGCGCGGCGGTTCAGCCCCATCAAGAGCCCGCTGCCGAACACCACGGCGGTCTTCAGCACCAGGAGGCCCAGCGCCGTCGCCAGGATCGTGGCCGGCTGCGCGGCCAGCAGCGACAGGTCCAGGCGAATGCCCAGCGAGACGAAGAACAGCGACAGCAGCAGCCCCTTGAACGGCTCGATCTTGACCTCGACCTCGTGGCGATACTCGGTCTCGGCCAGCAGCACGCCGGCCACGAACGCGCCTAGCGCCATCGACAGACCCGAGAGCGCCGCCACCATGCCCGCGCCGATGATCACCAGCAGGCAGGCAGCCATGAACATCTCTTCGCTCTTGGCCTTGGCGACCGACTTCAGCATCGGCCGCAGCGCCAGGCGCCCCACCAGCACGATCGCCGCCAGCCCGACCGCCGCCGGGGCCAGGGCCAGCAGGTCCTGAAGCTGGAAGGTCCCGTTGCCGCGCCCCAGGATCGCCAGGGTGATCAGGATGGGGGCGACGGCGAGGTCCTGGAACAGCAGGACTGAGAAGGTGGCGCGCCCGGCCTCGGAGTGCAGCCGCCGGCGCTCGGCCAGCACCGGCACGGCGATGGCGGTCGACGACAGGGTCAGGGCCGCGCCGATCGTCAGGGCCGCCACAGGCTCGAGACCCAGCAGCATGCCGCCCGCGCCCAGCGCCAGCGAGCAGCCGATCACCTGAACGGCCCCCAGGCCAAACACCCACTTTCGCATCAGCCGCAGGCGCTCCCACGACAGCTCCAGGCCGATCATGAACAGCAGGAAGACGACGCCGAACTCGGCCAGCTGGGCGATCTCGTCGGGGTTGTCGACGGTCACGTAGTCCAGCCAAGGCGCGATGTGGATGAACCGCCCAAGTCCGAACGGACCCAGGATCACGCCGGCCAGCAGGTAGCCCAGGATCGGATTGATCTTCAGGCGCTTGAAGATCGGCGCAACGATGCCGGCGGTCGCCAGGAACAGGACCAGGTCCTTGTAGCTCTCTGGGGAAACCTCGTGCGCCACGCGCCCTCCTCTTCTTTACGTCCGGCTGCGGGAACCCAAGCGCTAGACCGGCCGCTTGAACCGGACGCCCGGCCCCGCCTCGTCGCCTGCGATCAGCGACACCCCCGCCGCCTCGATCGCCTCTATCAGGAGGCGTTCGGTGCTATGGTGCAAGGCGTGACGCTCGGTCTCGAAGTCCTTGACCGTGCTGCGCGACACGCCCGCCCGATCCGCGAGCTCGCCCTGCGACCAGTTGATGAGTCCGCGGGCGGCCCGGCACTGGGCCGGCAGGAGAATTTTTGCGTGAGGCATCTAGCACACCAGGACATCGTCGCCCATATTGGTTGAGTACGCCCGAAATAGATGACCGTCAAGGAGAGCCTTTGCACCACACCTCGCTGATCGCCACCATCGTCGCGGGCCTGGGTCTGGCCTTCATCTTCGGCGCGCTCGCCAATCGGCTGAAACTGCCGGTGCTGGTCGGCTACCTGCTGGCCGGGGTGCTGGTGGGTCCGTTCACCCCGGGATACGTGGCTGACCAGGAGCTTGCCCCGCAGCTGGCCGAGATCGGCGTCATCCTCTTGATGTTCGGCGTCGGCCTGCACTTTTCGCTGAAGGACCTTCTGGCCGTGAAGGCCATCGCCATTCCCGGCGCGGTCGTGCAGATCGCGGCGGCCACCGTGATGGGTCTTGGCCTGGCGGTGGCGCTGGGCTGGAGCATGGGCGCGGGCCTGGTGTTTGGCCTGGCGCTCTCAGTGGCCTCGACGGTGGTGCTCCTGCGCGCGTTGCAGGAGCGGCGACTGGTCGAGACCGGACGCGGCAAGATCGCGGTCGGCTGGCTCATCGTCGAGGACCTGGCCATGGTGCTGGCGCTGGTTCTGCTGCCGGCGCTGTCGGGCGTGCTGGGCGGCGAGGCCCCGATGGAGCACGCCAAGGGCGGCGCGGCCGCCGGCGGGGTGCTGGGCGCCTTCGCCCTGACGATCGGCAAGGTCGTCGCCTTCGTGGCCCTGATGCTGATCGTCGGCCGCCGGGTGATCCCCTGGATCCTGCACCGCGTGGCCCATACCGGCTCGCGCGAGCTGTTCCGCCTGGGCGTGCTGGCCATCGCGCTGGGCGTCGCGTTCGGCTCGGCGGCGCTGTTTGGCGTCTCCTTTGCGCTCGGCGCCTTCTTCGCCGGCATGATCATGGCCGAAAGCGAGCTTTCCCAGCAGGCCGCCAACGAGACCCTGCCCCTGCGCGACGCCTTCGCCGTGCTGTTCTTCGTCTCGATCGGCATGCTGTTCGACCCGATGGTGCTGTTGCGCGAGCCCGTCGCGGTGCTGGCCACCCTGGCGATCATCGTGGTGGGCAAGTCGATCGCCGCCCTGGTCATCGTGCTGGCCTTCCGCCGCCCGATGAGCACCGCCCTGACCATCTCGGTCAGCCTGGCCCAGATCGGCGAGTTCTCGTTCATCCTGGCCGGCCTTGGCGTCTCGCTGAAGCTGCTGCCGCCGGAAGGTCGCGACCTGATCCTGGCCGGCGCCATCCTGTCGATCCTGGTCAACCCGCTGCTGTTCGCGATGCTGGACAAGATGCTTCCCGGCATGATCGCCAAGGAGCGTGAGGCGGCCGGCGAGCCGCCCCTGGTCGCCGCCGCCCAGCCGCATGCCCTGCTGGTCGGCTATGGCCGGGTCGGCAAGGCGGTGGCCGCGGGTCTGAAGGGCCGCACGCCGCTGGTCGTGATCGAGGACGACATCGAGCGCGCCGAGGACGTGCGCAAGGCCGGCTTCGAGACGGTGGGCGGTAATGCGGTCAAGCCCGAGGTCCTGCTGAAGGCGGGCCTGGACAAGGCCACCCACCTGTTCGTCGCCGTGCCCAGCCCCTTCGAGGCCGCGCGGATCATCGAGCAGGCCCGCGTGGCCAATCCCGCCTGCGAGATCATCGCCCGCGCCTATACCGACGCCGACGTCGCCCTGCTCAAGACGGCCGGCGCCACCCACGCCCTGATCGGCGAGGACGAGATCGCCCGGGGCATGCTGGCGCGCGCGCCGAAGAGGAAGCCGCCGCCGGCGGCGCACTGAAAATCCCTCTCTTTTTGAGAGAGGGAGGGGCCCGCGCCGCAGGCGTGGGAGGGTGAGAGGTTCCACCCTATCGGCTTAAAGCGCCCTGTCACAGTGACTCGAACGCCCCTTACCCGCTCCCCCCCTGCAGTCACGCCCCCTGGATCGCTAGACACGCTGTACGCTCTCACCCTCCCACCGCTTCGCGGCGGGCCCCTCCCTCTCTCCCAAGAGAGAGATTCCACATTTCTCTAGCCACCGCGCCGCGAGACCGGTAACCGCCGGACATGATCGGACCGCACCCCACGGGCGGTTACATCCTGGAGGAGCTCTCCGTCGGGATGACCGCCGAGAAACACGTCACCGTCACCGAAGAGCGCATCCAGCGCTTCGCCGAGGCGTCGGACGACTTCAACCCCGTCCACGTGGATGAAGCCTTCGCGGCCAAGACCGCCTATCGCGGCCGTATCGCCCATGGCCTGCTGTCGGCCTCGTTCGGCTCAGCCGTGGTCGGCACGATCCTGCCCGGCGCCGGAGCGATCTATCTGGGCCAGACCCTGACCTTCCATAAGCCGGTTCGGATCGGCGACGTCGTCACCGCCCGCGCCACCGTCGCCTCCATCGACGCCGAGAGCGCGCGGGTCGTTCTGCGATGCGCCGCCCTGGTCGGTGACGAGGTCGTGATGGACGGCGAGGCCACGGTCCGCGTGCCGCGCCGTCGTCGACCGGCCAAGGCCTGACGCGAGCTTAAGGGCGCGCTGACCCGAGACAAGCGCGCCGCCTTGCGCTAATGCGCCGTTCGTGACCCGCCCGACCTCCACCGCGAGACTTCTGGCCCGCGACGCCTTCCTGGCGCTCGCGCTGCTGGCCGTTGTGCTGAAGGTCATGATCCCGGCGGGCTTCATGCCCAGCGCCGAAAGCCGTAACGGCCTGCCCTTCGCCCTGGTGCTCTGCACCGGCGACGGGGCCAAGGTCGTCCAGCCGGGCGATACGCTCGACGCCCGTCACGGCGACCAGAGCGACAAGGCTGGCCACGACGTCCCCTGCCCGTTCGCGGCCCAGGGCGCAGCGGCTCCGCCGCCCACGGTGGTCGCGGCGATCGCCGTCGATCTCGTCGCCTACGCCGCGCCGATCCTTACGCCAACGCGCACGCTGGCGCCCGGTCGCGGCCTCGCCGCGCCGCCGCCGCCGCCCACCGGCCCACCCGTCGTCCTGATCTGACCCTCGGTCCTCGCGACCGAGCGTGAACGCGCGCCCTTCCCGGCGCGCCCTGGATCATTCACGGCCGCCGTCCGGCGGCCGAAGGACGCTGTATTTCCATGAAGTCTCTTCTGCTGGCCACCACGGCCGCGCTCGCCTTCGCATCCGCCGCTTCCGCAGCCGACACCACCGCTGACGCCACGGAGGTCTCGTCGGTCATCGTCACCGCCCGCCCGAACCCCGAAGACCCGCCTGTCGTCGCCGACGCCCGCAAGCGCCTGTCGGAAACCCCGGGCGCGGTCTCGGTGATCTCGCAGGAGAGCTACATCAACCGCCAGACCCTGGCGCTGGACGACATGCTGCGCGACGCCCCGGGCGTCTACGCCCAGCGCAAGTGGGGCGGCGACATCCGCGTCTCGATCCGCGGCTCAGGCATCGGCAACGCCAACCACAACCGGGGCCTCCTGATCGCCCAGGACGGCGTGCCGCTGAACGAGGCCGACGGCTATGGCGACACCCAGATCGCCGACCCGTTGAACACTCGCTACGCCGAGGTCTATCGCGGCGGCAACGCCCTGCGCTTCGGCGGGGCCTTGCTGGGCGGCGCGGTCAACATGGTCACGCTGACGGGCAAGGACGCCGGCTTCCAGAACAAGATCCGTCTCGACGGCGGTTCCTACGGCCTGGCGCGTCAGCACGTCGCCCTGGCCCGCCAATCGGGGGACTGGGACGTCTTTGTCGCCGCCACCAACCAGACGAGCCAGGGCTGGCGTTCGCAAAGCCAGCAGAACATCCAGTTCGGCTCGCTGAACATCGGCCGATCGTTCGGCGAGGACCGCGAGGTGCGGTTCATCGTCAACGGCTCGAACATCAACCAGGAGATCCCGGGCTCTCTGACCCTGGCGCAGTTCAACGCCAATCCGCGCCAGTCGTCCGCCGGCAACCTGGTCAATGACAACGGCCGCCACCAGCGCGGCGTGCGGGGCTCTCTGCGCACGACCTGGCGCCTCGACGACAATCTGGTCTTCGAGGGCGCGGTCTATGCGGTGTGGAAGGACCTGGATCACCCGATCTTCCAGGTCATCGACCAGCAGAGCCGCAACTACGGCGCCTTTGGCCGCTTCGACTGGGACGGCGAGATCGGCGGCAAGCGCGCCGACGCCTTCTTCGGTGCCTGGTATCGCACCGGCGACCTCGACTCCAACTTCTACGTCAACAACCGCGGCGGCCGTGGCGCGCCGACCTCGCGCACGCTGCAGAACGCCGAGGCGTTCGACCTGTTCGGTGAGGGCCGGCTGTTCGTCACCGACGAGGTCGCGCTGGTCGCCGGCGCCAACTGGGGTCAGGCCAAGCGCGACTACACCAGCTTCGCCATCCCCGGCGTCGCCTCGACCTTCAACCTGAAGGCCGACAAGACCTATGACTGGGTTTCTCCCCGTATCGGCCTGCTCTGGCAGAACGACGCCGGCGACCAGCTGTTCGCCAACCTGACCCGCTCGGTCGAACCGCCGAACTTCGGTTCGATGTCGCCGACCAATACGGGCTTTGCGCCGGTGAAGTCGCAAAAGGCCTGGACGGGCGAGGTGGGCGCGCGCGGCCATCGCGGGCCGTTCACCTACGACGTCACCCTGTACCGCGCCGAACTCAAGGGCGAGATGCTGCAGTACACGGTCAATCCGTCGATCCCGGCCTCGACCTTCAACGCCGACAAGACCCTGCATCAGGGGATCGAGGCGGCGCTGGACTGGGCGGTGACACCTCAGTGGCGGATCCGCCAGACCTGGACCTATTCGGACTTCCGCTTCAAGAACGACGTCCAGTACGGCGACAACCGCCTGCCGATCGTGCCCAAGAACTTCTACCGCTCGGAAGTCCGCTATGACGATCCGCGCGGCTGGTTCGTGGCCCCGTCGGTCGAGTGGTCGGCCAGCGACCAGTGGATCGACTACAAGAACACCCAGACGGCGCCGAGCTACGCGATCCTGAACCTGAACGCGGGCTGGAAGGTCAATCAGACGGTGTCGCTGTTCCTCGACGCGCGAAACCTGACCGACAAGGCCTATGTCTCCAACACCCAGGCCGCCATCGCCTGGACGGCGGCCAGCGCCGTGCTGTGGCCGGGCGACGGCCGCTCGGTGTTCGGCGGCGTGACCGTCACGTTCTGATCCTCAGCGTGTGGCCGGTCGGCTGGCGATCGCCCTAAGACTGGCCATAGTCTTTCCCCAAAGGGGCGCTGCAGCGAGCCGCGCCCCTCACGCCTACCCTGCGCCGGCTGATCACGCCGCGCGCCCAGACCGGAGCCTGAAGATGAAGACCCTGCCCCTGCTCGGCGTCTGCGCCGCCGCCCTGGCCCTGACCGCGGCCGCCCCCGCGCCCAAGGTCGTCGCCGCCGACGCCTGGTGCCGTCCCGCCCCCACCGGCGCCATGGCCGGTGGGTGCTATGTCACCCTGACCGCCAGCGTCGATGACCGCCTGGTCTCAGTCGAGACCACCGCCGCCGACCGCGGCGAGATCCACACCATGTCGATGGACGGCGGCGTGATGCGCATGCGCAAGCTGGCCGACGGCCTGGCCCTGCCGGCCGGCAAGGCCGTGGCGCTGAAGCCCGGCGCCGACCACATCATGATCATCGGTCCCAAGATGGCCCTGACCGAAGGCGCCCAGGCGCCGCTGACGCTGAAGTTCCAGAAGGCCAAGCCGGTCAAGGTGATGGCCGTCGTCAAGAAGCCGCCGATGTCGGGGATGCACCACTGATGCGGGCCCTCGCTCTGACCCTGGCCCTTCTGGCCGCCACCCCGCTGGCCGGTTGCGGTGAGAAGGCCGCGCAAGAAGCCGCAGGTTCGGTCATCAAGATCGGCGGACCGTTCCAGCTGACCGACATGAACGGTCAGCCGGTGACGGAGAAGTCGCTGCTGGGTAAACCCACGGCCGTGTTCTTCGGCTTCACCTACTGTCCGGAGGTCTGCCCGACCACCCTGACCGAGATGAGCGCCTGGCTGAAGGCGCTGGGCAAGGACGCCGACAAGCTGAACGTGGTCTTGATCACCGTGGACCCCGAACGCGACACGCCCGCGCAGCTGAAGGAATATCTGTCCAACTTCGACCCGCGCATCCAGGGGTTCACCGGCACGCCCGACGCCATCGCCAAGACGGCCCGGGCCTACCGCGTCTACTATCAGAAGGTCCCGCTGGACGGCGGCGGCTACACGATCGACCACTCCTCGGCGATCTATCTGTTCGACGCCAAGGGCCGGTTCGTCTCGCCGATCGCCTACCAGGCGCCGCAGGATCGGGCCCTGGCCCAGCTGCGCGACCTGGTGAACTGAGCCGCAAGGCAAATCCTTTCCCGGCTTGGATCGCCTGCAAGGCCGCCGCACGTTCCCCAACGTCGGCGGCCTTTTTGCGCCGCGCCTCGCGCCGAGGCCTGACCGCCCGTCTCAAAAAATGGGTCACATGAACTTTTTTTAAGGGGGTAAAGTTTTCGCGCCGTAGCAGATTGCCGCCGGCTCACACCAACGGATGCGAATTCCATGAAAAAAGTCTGGTTCGGCGCTGCGGCGTTCGCGGCCCTGTCCCTCTCGGCGTTCGGGGCGCAAGCCCACGAAAAACACGCCTGCATCGATGACGCTTGCGTCATGCAATCGCTGCTGCCCTCCATCGCCGCCGGCGCTTCGGCCGACGTCGCCTCGCTGGAGTCCCCGCGCTTCGGAACCTGGGGCTTTGACCTGTCGGGCATGGACACCACGGTGAAGCCGGGCGAGGACTTCTACAAGTTCGCCAACGGCGCCTGGGACGCGCGCACGCAGATCCCGTCGGACCGCACCCGCTACGGCAATTTCGACAAGCTGGCCGAGCTGTCTGAAGCCCGCACCAAGGCGATCATCGAAGCCGCCGCCGCCAACAAGGCCGCCACGGGCGACACCGCCAAGGTTGGCGCGGCCTATCGCGCGTTCATGGACGAGGCCGGCATCGAGAAGCTGGACGCCAAGCCGATCGCGCCGTACCTCGCCGAGATCCGCAAGGTGAAGACCAAGGACGAGTTCACCACCCTGATGGGCAAGAGCTCGACCACGCCGTTCACCAGCCTCTTGGGCCTGGGCATCTCGACCGACGCCAAGAACCCCAAGGCTTACGCCGTTTACGCCGGCGCCGGCGGCCTGTCGCTGCCCGACCGCGACTACTATCTGGACGCCAAGTTCGCCGACAAGAAGGCCGCCTATCTGGCCTATGTCGAGAAGATGCTGACCATGGCCGGCTGGGAGAAGCCCGCCGAGCACGCCAAGGCCGTCGTCGATTTCGAGACCAAGCTGGCCGAAGTCACCTGGACCCGCGCCGAGCGCCGCGACCGCGACAAGACCTACAACCCCGCCACCCTGGCCGAGCTGCAGGCGATGTCGCCGGGCTATGACTGGAACCGCTATATCGCCGCCTCGGGCCTGCCCAAGGTCGACCGGTTCGTGGTGACCACCAACACCACCTTCCCGAAGTACGCCAAGATCTACGCCGAGACGCCGCTCGACACCCTGAAGGCCTGGCAGGCGTTCAAGGTCACCGATGGCGGCGCCGCGCTGCTGTCCAAGCGCTTCGTCGACGCCAACTTCGAGTTCCGCTCCAAGACCCTGGCGGGCCAGCCTGAACAGCGCCCGCGCTGGAAGCGCGGCGTCGCCGCCGTCAACGGCCTGCTGGGCGAGGCGGTCGGCAAGGACTATGTGGCGGCCTATTTCCCGCCGGAGTCCAAGGCCAAGATGCTGGAGCTGGTGGCCAATGTCCGCGGCGCCATGAAGGTCCGCATCGACAATCTCGACTGGATGAGCGCCGAGACCAAGGTCAAGGCCCAGGACAAGCTGGCCAAGTTCACCGTCAAGATCGGCTATCCCGACGTCTGGGAGGATTACTCCAAGCTCGAGATCAAGGACAACGACGCCTATGGCAACGTCCAGCGCGCCGGCGCCTGGGCCTGGGCCAAGGACGTCGAGCGTCTGTTCAAGCCGGTCGACAAGACCGAGTGGGGCATGACCCCGCAGACGGTCAACGCCTACTACAACTCGGTCAACAACGAGATCGTATTCCCGGCCGCCATCCTGCAGGCGCCGTTCTTCCACCCGGACGCTGACCCGGCCATCAACTATGGCGGCATCGGCGGCGTGATCGGTCACGAGATCGGCCACGGCTTCGACGACCAGGGCCGCAAGTCCGACGGCGACGGCGTGCTGCGCGACTGGTGGACGGCCGAGGACGCGGCCAAGTTCAAGGCCCAGGCCGACCGCCTCGGCGCCCAGTACGGCGCCTTCGAGCCCCTGCCGGGCATGAAGCTGAACGGCCCCCTGACCATGGGTGAGAACATCGGCGACATGGGCGGCCTCGCCTTCGCGCTGGACGCCTATCGCGCCTCGCTGAAGGGCCAGCCCGCCCCGGTGCTGGACGGCTTCACCGGCGACCAGCGCGTCTATCTGGGCTGGGCCCAGGTGTGGCGTGGCAAGCAGCGCGACGAGGCTCTCAAGCAGCAGATCATCGCCGGCCCGCACTCGCCGGGCTACTACCGCGTCAACGGCACCATCCGGAACATGGAAGGCTGGTACAAGGCCTATGACATCAAGCCGGGCGACAAGCTCTATGTCGCGCCGGAAGACCGCGTAAAGATCTGGTAGTCGCCAGAGCCGTCACACGACATCAGGGGCCGGTGAGCGATCACCGGCCCTTTTTGCATCCGCCGCTCAGAACGGCGGCTTGGGATAGATCAGGCCGTCGCTATGGGCCGCCGGACTGCCGGCGGTGACGACGGCGAAGATCGCCGCGCCGACGGGTGAGAACGCCAGGACCCGCGCGAGCGCCAGGGTCCCGACCAGCACGGCGATGGCCCAAAGCCAGGCCGGATGCGGCCGGCCCCGCACGCGCCAGTCGCGCACCATCCCGATCAGCGGCACGATCACCGCCACGCCCGTGGCGATCTCGAACGCATAGGGCTTGAGGAACGGCATCGGCAGGATCCGGCCAAAGCCCGGCCCCATCAGCAGGGTGAACGCCCCGATCTGCAGGCGCGGATGCCAGTCGCGGTTCTTGCGCAGAACGAGCGCCGCCGCGACCAGGCCGACCGCGCCCAGCAGGGTGATGGTGTTGGCCAGGATGAAATGCTGCGGCTGGAAGAAGAACGGCACACGGCCCGTGCGCGCGGCCTCGAGGGTGACGAGTGGCCCCAGCACCACCATGGCCAGCAACCAGATCACCGCCACCGCGCCCAGCGTCCGATGCAGCTTCACCGCGCCGCCGGCCGCCAGCCAGGCCTGGGCGACGAGGATCGCCACCCAGCCCATGAACACCACCGCATGCAGGTGCACGACCAGCGGCGCGCCGAAGCTGGAGCGCCCCATGGCCAGTTGCAGGACAAAGCCTGCGACCAGCACCACGGCCATGGCCGTGATCGTGGTGCGGAAAAACGCCCGGTCGCGCGTCGGCGCCGGGCTTGCCGTCATATCCATGTTCGCCCCCCTGACAGGGGCGCGGCCCAAAGCGCCTGGGCGCCTGACATACCCCCGTTATCCCAACGCCATAGGCCACGAGTTTGTGACGACAGTCCAGAGGCTGCGATGGAGCGCCGCGCAGCCGGGTGTCTGAATCCGGGTACGGATGCGCGGCGCCGGGACGATCCTACCCCCCTGCCAGTTGGGCGGCCGCCAGGGCCAGCAGCGGGATGCCGAGGATCAGGTTGAAGGGGAAGGTCACGCCCAGCGACAGGGTCAGATAGACCCCGGCGTCGGCCTTGGGCAGGGCCATGCCCATCGCCGCCGGGGCGGCGATGTAAGAGGCCGAGGCCGCCAGCACCGCCAGGGCGGCGAGGTCTCCGGCCGGCAGACCGGCCAGCCAGCCCAGGACGAGCGCGACCGAACCGCCCAGGATCGGCAGCACGATCCCCATGGCCAGCAGGCCGAGCTTGAAGCCCCGCGCTGCGGCCAGCTGCTGGCCGGCCCGAACCCCCAGGCCCAGCAGAAACACGCAGAGCACGCCCTGGAACACCGGCCCGGTGAAGGTCGCCAGCTTGG
This sequence comes from Caulobacter sp. BE264, assembly GCF_031457805.1. Classification (NCBI taxonomy): domain Bacteria; kingdom Pseudomonadati; phylum Pseudomonadota; class Alphaproteobacteria; order Caulobacterales; family Caulobacteraceae; genus Caulobacter; species Caulobacter sp. BE264. The sequence goes on from NZ_JAVDXI010000005.1 coordinate 381,090, forward strand.
CCCCGCCGGGGTGACCGGTGATCAGGCCGATGAAGAAGCCGCCGATCAGCACCACGCTGGCCGCGTTCAGCAGCACCTCATGGGCCAGCTTGCCGGCCGAGACCCGGTCGGGATCCTTGCCATGCGCGCCGTCGCGGGTGGCGATCGCGGCGATGGCGATGGCGGTCAGCAGGCCTGGCGTCTCCATCAGGGCCAACACCGCCGACATGTAGCCGCCCGCCGCTTGGCCGATCGAGGCGAGATAGCTCTGCGCCGCCGCAAAGGTCACCACCGACACCGATCCATAGTGGGCGGCGGTCGCCGCAGCGGTGATGGTGTTCAGCCCCATGCGCTTGAGAAGAAAATAGGCCGGCAACGGCAGCAGGAAGCTCAGGGTCAGGCCCAGTCCCGCCGCCTTCAGGAATCCGGCGTCCAGCCCGTGGGCGCGCGCCTCGACGCCGCCCTTGAAGCCGATGCAGAGCATCAGGATCAGCGACAGGGTCTTGGCCGCCTCGCTCGGCAGGGCCAGGTCCGAGCGCGCCAGGGCCGCGATCAGGCCCAGGGCGAAGAACAGCACCGCCGGCTGCAGGAGATTGCCGGCCGCCGCCGACACGGTCTGAGTGAGAAGATCCACGAAACGCCCCGTTCAGAAACAGCGCCGCTTGGCGCGGGGGCTCCTCTACGGGAGGACCAGTGATTTCCCTTGTTGATTTCTGATATAGTCATGATGAGGAATGCTCATCATGGAGCCGCCATGCCGCGCCGCACCAATCTGGACCTCGATCTCGTCCGCGCCTTTCTGGTGGTGTGCGAGCAACGCAGTTTCACCCGGGCGGGCGAGCGTCTGGGGCGCTCGCAGTCGGCGGTCAGCCTGCAGGTGCGGCGGCTGGAAGAGCAGCTGGGGCAACCGCTGCTGTCGCGCGATCCGCGCCATGTGGCGCCGACCGAAGAGGGCGCGGCCTTCCTGCCTCAGGCCCGTCGCCTGCTGCGACTGAACGACGAGATTCTGGCCAGTCTCGGCGCCGACGAGATCGAGGGCGAGGTGCGGCTGGGCGCGCCGGAAGACTTCGCCACTCAGCATCTGCCCTCTGTGCTGGGCAGCTTCGCCCGCAGCCATCCGCGCATCGCGCTCACCGTGACCTGCGACCTGACCCTGAACCTGCTGGATCGCCTGAGCGAGGGCGCGCTGGACCTGGCGCTGGTCAAGCGCGAGCCGCTGGGGCCGGATCTGGGCGTGCGGGTCTGGCGCGAGCCGCTGGTCTGGGTGGCGCTGGATCCCGACCTCGCGCGACGCGACGGCCCGATCCCCCTGGTGGCCGCCCCGGCCCCTTGCGTCTATCGCAAGCGCGCGGTCGCGGCGCTGGAGGCGTCGGGACGCGCCTGGCGGGCGACCTACACCAGCCCCTCATTGGCCGGACAGCTGGCGGCGCTGCGCGGGGGTCTGGGCCTCAGCGTCCTGCCGCGCGAGATGGCCCCCGACGACCTGACCATCCTCTCGGACGGCCTGCCGCGTCTGGAAGACGCCGAGATCGCATTGCTGAAGGCCCGCGGCGCGCCGCCGCCCGCCGCCGAGCGCCTGGCCGACCACATCCTGTCGGCCCTGGACCGCCAACGCACGCAGGCCGCCGGGGCGCCGACCAAGGCGCGGGCGATGTAGACGCGGAGAGACAATTTGGCCTTTTTGACTCTTTCGTCAAATTTTTGAGGTGGAGCCCAGATACACCAAACCCGCCGCGGGGGATAATCGCGACGGGCTGGCTATTTTCTCGATCATTCGATCTAGGCGGGCGTTTCCTCCCCGAAACGCCGAAGAACGGGAGCTCTCTGGTGGGCTCGTTTCGTCCTTGCAGTGTGTAGAAACGTCAAATTCGTGACGGTGTCAACGCAGCGACCGCCTTTTTCTCAACGGGTTCGCCGAAATTTTGACATTCGGGATGTTGTTTGGACGCTCGGGTCGAATTTACGTCGGAAAACGCGGTTATTTTTTGACGATGGTGTCAAATCTTACTTTTCAACGCCTCCGCGAACCGGTCCAGCACCGCTGAGCGCGACTCGAAGACGTAGTCCGGACGCGAGACGGTGACCGGCTCGACCCCGGCTTCGGCGAGCGCCGCAGCCGCGTCGAACAGGTCTGCGGTGGCCAGGAGGGCGCCGTTGGCGCGGCGCGAGCCGCCCCTTGCGATGAAGGCGGCCACGGCGTCCTGGGCGGCGCGGTCCTGCTCGGCCGGCCAGACCAGGGTGGCCAGCTTGCCCGCTCGGCCCTTGGCCTCGACCACCGAGAGCAGGCGGCGCAGGGCGTCCAGCTGCTCGCCGTTCCAGCCGGCGCTCAGGGAGGCGGTCAGCTGGGCCTGGCTCTTCAGGATCACCCCGTCGGACAGGATCTTCAGCCCGTTGGCGGCCAGGGTCGCGCCCGTGGTGGTGATGTCCACCACCAGCTCGGCGGCGCCGGCGGCCGGGGCCCCCTCGGTGGCGCCGCTGCTCTCGACGATGCGATAGTCGGCCACGCCGTGACGGGCGAAGAAGGCGCGGGTCTGGGTCACGTACTTGGTCGCCACCCGCAGGCGCCGGCCGGTCTTGGCCAGATGCGCGTGACCCACCTCGTCGACATCGGCCATGGTGTCGACGTCGAGCCAGTTCTTGGGCGCGGTGACCACCAGGTCGGCGCGGCCAAAGCCCAGGGCCCGCAGCAGCATGACCCGGCTGTCCATGTCGTCGCCGCGCTCGCGCAGCAGGTCTTCGCCGGTGACGCCCAGGTGCAGGTCGCCCGAGTCGAGCCCGGCGGCGATGTCGCCGGCCGAGAGCAGACGCACCGACACGCCCGGCAGGCCCGACAGCTCGGCCGAATAGCCGCGCGCGCCGCCGGTCATCTCCAGCTTGAAGCCGCAGTCGGCCAGCCAGGCCTCGACCTGGTCCTTGAGGCGCCCCTTGGAGGGGATGGCGAAGATCATTGGAGCGGAGCTCATTCGCCGCCTCCCGCATAGGCCCGCGCGGGGCGGATCATGAAGCCGACCGCGCCGGTGTCGGTCGCAACGCCCAGCTTGGCCGGCAAGCCGTCATAGCGGCCGCCGGCGGCCACCGGGCGCTCGTCGCCCAGCGCGGCCGAGCGGATCTCGAACAGGTAGCCGTCATAGTAGCCGAACGCCCGGCCGAAGGCGGCGGCCAGCGTCGCGCGCTCCAGGGCCACGCCGCGCTCCCCCATGCCGGCCAGGCGCGCGCGCCAGCCGTCGATCGCCGCGTTCAGCGCGCCCGCCTTGGGCCCCGCCAGGGCCGCGATGGCCGAGAGGGCCGCGTCCGGACGGTCCGAGACCGCCAGGAACGCGCGGACCTTGGCGGCGGGCTCGGGATCCAGGCGCCCGGCCTTGGCGGCGTCGGCCTTTTCGACGAGGCGGCGGGCGATCTCGGCGGGACGGCGACCGCCGACGGGCTCGATGCCGGCCAGCGACCACAGCTCCTGCAGCACCGAAGCGGCTTCGGCCTCCGGCAGACCCGCGAGCAGCGCCGCAATGCGGCTCTTGTTCTCGTCCAGCGCCAGTCCGCGCTCAGACGAGCCGTCGAGCTCGGCCTTCAGCTGGCGCGGCTTGGCGAACGACCGCTTGAGGCGCGCGGCCAGCGGCGGGGCCAGGCCCAGGCTGTCGACGAAAGCCGAAAACAGGGAGACATCGCCCAGCACCAGCGACAGGTCCTCGCGTCCGCCCGCCGTGGCCGAGGCCCAGGCGAGAGCCGCCATCTCGGCGTCGGCGGCGACGCGGTCGCCCCCCTCGAAGGCCTCGACGCCCAGCTGCAGGAACTCTTCGGCGCGGTCGGAGCCGCGCGGCGCCACGCGGAAGGCCTTGCCCTCATAGCGGCGACGCCCCGCCCCGCCCCCGCCCTCGAAGTGCTGGCGGGCCACGGCGACGGTGAAGTCGGGACGCAGGCACGCCTCCTCGCCCGCCTCGCCCGACACCACAAACAGCCGCGAGCGCATGGCCTCGCCGGCCAAGTCGAGCAGCAGGCCCAGCGGTTGCAGCACCGGGGCGTCGGTCAGCACCGCGCCGGCGTCCAGCAAGGGGCTACGGATAGCGTCCAGCGCGTCGGCTGGAATGGAACGCTCGAGCCTCATCCTCAGCCCCCCATGGAGTTCGAGATGATCTTGCGGACGGCGGCGACGAGCTCGCCGCGCGGGATCGTCTGCTGGCCCGGACGCTCAGCCTTCCAGGCGGCGTTGTCGGCCACGCCCGAGGCGAGCTCGCGGCCCAGGTCGAGGTCCTTGATCGTCACCGTGCCGGCCGCGATCTCGTCGCCGCCCAGCATGATGGCCGCCGGCGACAGGCGACGGTCGGCGTATTTCATCTGCGGCCGCATGCCCGAGGTCCCCAGATACACCTCGGCCGGAATACCCGCCGCGCGCAGCTCGCCCACCACCTTGAAGTACTCGGGCATGTGCGCGTCGTCGAAGGCGATGACCACCACCGGCCCGCGCGCCTGCCCGCCCGGCTCGCGCCCCGCCGCCCGCAGCGCCGCCGCCAGGCGCGACACGCCGAACGAGAAGCCCGTCGCCGGGGTCACAGTACCGGTGAACCGCGCCACCAGATCGTCATAGCGCCCGCCGCCGCCGATCGAGCCGAAGGTGACCTTGTTCCCCTTCTCGTCGGTGGTGCTGAGCAGCAGCTCGGCCTCGAACACCGCGCCGGTGTAGTATTCCAGCCCTCGCACGATCGACGGATCGATGAAGGCCTGGTCGTCGGCGATGCCAAGGCTGGTCAGGGCCGCGTCGATCCGCGACAACTCCAGAAGGCCCTCGTCGCCCTCGGCCGAGCCGGCCACCACGCGGGCGATATTGTCCAGCGTCGCCGCGCGGCCGCCTTTCGAGCCGGCCTGGACGAAGTCCAGCACCTGGTCGACCGCCTTGCCCTTCAGCCCTGCGCCCTTGGTGAAGTCGCCGCTCTCGTCCAGGCGCCCTTCGCCCAAGAGCAGGCGCACGCCGTCGACACCCAGGCGGTCCAGCTTGTCGACCGCGCGCAGTACGGCCAGCTTCTGGCCGGCGCTGTCGGCCCCGGCGGCGGTCAGCAGGCCGTTCAGGAGCTTGCGATTGTTGATCTTCAGCACCGCCGTCCCGCGCGGCAGGCCTGCGGCCTCCAGCCCCTCGACGGCCATGGCGATGATCTCGGCGTCGGCCTCCGGACGGGCCGAGCCCACCGTGTCGGCGTCGCACTGGATGAACTGGCGGAAGCGCCCCGGCCCCGGCTTCTCGTTGCGCCACACCGGCCCGTAGGCGTAGCGGCGGAAGGGCTTGGGCAGGGTCTCCCAAGTCTGCGCGGCGAAGCGAGCCAGCGGCGCGGTCAGGTCATAGCGCAGCGCCATCCACTGATCATCGTCGTCCTGCAGCGCAAAGACGCCCTCATTGGGCCGGTCGCTGTCGGGCAGGAACTTGCCCAGCGCGTCGGCATATTCGAACGCCCCGGTGTCCAGCGCCTCGAAGCCGTAGCGCTCATAGACCGCCGACACCGCCTCCAGGATCGCCCGCTCGGCCCGCAGGTCGCGCGCGCGCTTGTCAGCGAAGCCGCGGGGGGCGCGGGCCTCGGGGCGGAAGTCGGTGTTGGTGTCGGAAGTGTCGGTGGTCATGCGTCGGTCCTAAGTCTTCTAGGCTTCGACGGATGGCGCTTGCACTTAAGCCCCATCCGCTAGGCGGGGCTCTGGCTGGGTACGCTCGGCTTTAGAGCGCGCGGACCCGGCCGATCCCGCGAGGCGAGGTCGGATGGTGGTGGTGGCCGTGATGGTGCGGCGTGCGGGTCATTGCGGGGGCGGTGTAGCGGATGGCGGCGGAGAGGGGAAGGCTTTACTCTCGGCCTTGCATTTATCCGCCACCCCATAAGGCAATTTCGCCAGCGGGTACCAAAAGGGAAATCAATTGATCCCGTATGCTTTTCAAAGCCCCTTTACTTCTTCCAGCCTTAGCTCCCCACAATTCTGCATGTGAGGAATTGTGGGGCTCAGCGCGGTCGACAACGCACATGCTACGATGGCCGTCATCCGCAAATAGCTTGCGCAATTCTTCTGCAGACCAGTGAAACTGGAAAGCTTCAGCGCGTTGAAGCTTATTCGCCGCTAAACCCATAGCTTCTCTTTGAAGCTGCTCGCCAGTCGTATGACTCTTACGGAATACAGAGCAACCGCGCAGCGGAGGCTCACCGTCGACCTGCCGCTGTAGCTCAGCGCTAGGAATCGCTGAATTCTTTAGCCGACCCGTTTCGTCGATCATCTCTGGGAGAAACGCTAGGCGCACTAGCGTCTCCCCATCATCAACTGGCCCAGGCGAAGGATTCTCGCTCTGCGATGTTTTTTCGCACTGGCACGACATCAGGGAAGTGATTGAGCAGCCATTGGAGGGACAATGGAAGCCGATTCGCCGTTACAGGTATATCCCCAAACTCTCGCTTCTCTGGTAAGGTCTTTGTCTTACCAAAGAAACTAAAGTGGTGGTCGCCGCAAAAGCCGATCTCAAGGTAAGCGGCGTCAGATCTCCATACAAAGTTGATCTCCCCATCGCCGGAGGGCTCGATAGCCGGCATGGCGAGGTCGATCGGCAGGTTCGCCAGGAAGGCTTTAGCCTGATGCACAGCCTCTTCGCTGGGAGCATGTCCGGAATAGCCGTCCCACCCAGGCCTCAGCTTTAAAAGAGAGTCGAGCTGATCATAGGCTTGGAAGTTGCGCTCAAACGACGTGGCGGCAGCCACCCGAATGAGAACTTCGGCTACCTCTGGACGTCGATTGCGGAGATTCTGCTCCATCACTACGACCATGTGGCTTGCACCTCCTCCGACGTCAAGGCTAGCAGGCGTGCTCGCATATAGGCGTGGGCCTCTTCACACCTTTCGTAAAATTCCGGCCAAGAAGAGCAGCTTCCGCGGGCGTTTATTACCAAGCGTAGGGCAGGCTGAGCAACCGACCTCTCGGTGTGGGACCGAACCCCAACGAAGTGAGCCTGAATATTTGTAGTAAAACTGGTTACACGCTCAAACCAGTTGACTGCCATCCCACCCTTCATAACATCATCCGTGAAGTTAAGCCACGGAACCATCTCTCGAAATTTGCGGCTCGTCCCATCTTCACGCTTAGCAAACAAATGATTTACATATACCACATCAAATATATCGGGCTCGGGAACCGAGCGGCCTCTCGAATTATTAAAATTATTAATAGCATCTACAGCTAGTTGAATATCCGCTAGAAGACCATCAAATCCGGGATAGCCCTGACTCGGCGCGGGACTTGAGTCCGTGCGTCGCCAATTTCTACCGATGAAATCATCCTGGATTTGCAGAAGATTTCGGCTATCTTCGGTAGTAAACCACCAGCGCGCCGGCAGAGCACCAGAATATTCTTGAACGCTATCCTGTTCGTCGTTTCCGACAGAAAGTTCAAACAAATTAAGAGAAGGTATTGGCGGCTGCCTTTCAGCGCGCGGAAACTGCTTTTCAAATAGCTTGTGAACATCGGCCACCTCGTAGTGGTCGTAGAGCGTTGCCTGCTGCAGGGACGCGCCAACGGCGGCTTCCCACACCGGCGGATTCCTGTACTCCCAGGTCCCCAATTTTCAGCTCCGAATCTACCAAACAAGCTCCTAAACCGATTGTCGTTAACGAGCTACCCCATCGAAGCCCATGCCTGTCTGGGTAAGGGTTCGTAATCACTGGTCCGCAGCCCTCTTATATCCCCCGGCGAAACGACCGCCGGGCGGGCCGAGTTGCTCTAGGACGGCGCTTCGCGCCGCCGCCCAGCCCCCCTCTCCCATGGGGAGAGGGTCGGGGTGAGGGGGGTACGGCGCCGGAAGGGCGGCAGGGCGGCAGACCACCTAACCCCTCTCCCGACCCCGGCTTTCGCCGGGGCCACCCTCTCCCGCTGGGAGAGGGAACCGGTCTGACGGGAAGGGGCGGACCAGCAGAACGTCCCCTCCGTCCGCGTCTCCCCTACCCCGCCGCCGTCGGCGTGCGGCGCCAGGCCCACAGGAACAGGGCGGCCAGGGTCAGGTCGATGCTGGCGAACACCAGGGTCGGGGCGATGACGCGGCCCTGGGTCCACAGCCACCAGACCGGAACCCCGAAGGCCAGCTTCTCCAGCACGCCGGCCAGCATCAGCGGCCGGTAGCGCACCGGGTCGCTGGCGATGACCAGGAACATCACCTGGGCGGCCAGGGCGGTGCCGATGAAGCCGTAGAAGTGCTCGGGATGGGCCAGCAGCGGGGCCGGGGCCGCGACCTTGGCCTCCAGAAAATAGAGCGGCGTCAGGGCGATCAGCCCATAGATCGCCGCGATCCTGAAAATCCAGCGCGCCATGTCGGTTCGGCCCCTCCCGCCGTCTCTCTCTGTTGGGTCGGCAGGTTAGCGGCAAACGGCGCAGGGGCCAGGGGGGCCGCGCGCCTCAGCCGTCGAGGCGCGGGCTCCGCCGCACCGGGAACAGCGCCCGCAGCGCCGGGTCGCGCAGCCACAGGCCGCCCCACAGGAAGACACCCAGATACAGGCTAAACAGCGTGTGGCTGAACAGCGGGCTGCCGGCGCGGATCTGGGTCGCCATCGCCCCGCCCAGAAGGCCGGTGAACAGCACCGCGCCCAAGAGGCGCGTGGGCGGAACGAGGTAGAGCACGAGGCACGAAAGCTCGATCAGCCCGATCATCAGCGTATGGCGCGGGTCCCAGCCCAGGGCCTGCAGGGTGTTGGTCGCCGCCGGGTGATGCAGCAGCTTGGGCGCGATCGACGCCCCGGCGATGAACAGGGAAAAGGCGCTCGTCAGCATCCAGCCGGCCCAGGGGATGATCTTGTCGCGCATGCGGTGGGTCTCTCCGTTTTGGCCAAGGACGGACGACGCGGGCGAAAGCCGACAGGGGGCGCGCTCAAAAATCCCCCCCCAGCGGGGGAGGTGTCGGCTCGAAGAGACGACGGAGGGGGGAGAGGCGGGGTCGGCAGGACTTCCCCCTCCGTCCGCTGCGCGGACACCTCCCCCGCTGGGGGGAGGATTTTACGGGGATTGGCGGGCTTGAACGCTCGGAATTGGCGGAACCGAAGCCAGCAAAATCAACCACTTCTAACTTTTACGCGCCAACTTATCCCCGGCGTCAAAACTCGCTCCATACTCAATGCATCCCCGTCGCGGGGGAGGGCGTTTGGATCCGGCCCAATACGGCGGCGGGGCTAGGTTGAGCGGGGCCGCGTTCGGCGCCCGGGAGGCTTTGTCTGGTCGTGCGGCTTACTCTTTAGGAGCGCGCACGAGGGGCCGGGCCGCTTGGGATCACGTCGGAGGCGGAGCGACAGGGCGGTGATCGTACAAGCCGCCTATCGTGGATCGTCGGGCTGGACACGGATGTAGCCGCTCCAGTTGGTCCGCGCCCGTCCGGGGGCTCCTGGGGTCCCGAGCTGAAAGACGCTCACGCCCCCCATCCTCACGGGCAAGAACAACCTGGCGGAGCGGAAGCGCGAGCCGAAACGCAAAACACATTCACGGTCTCCGGGTTCGCCCGGCCGCTCCGTCGCCTCCCCAACACCTTCAGCGGTCACGCCGCGTGAAGCGGCGGACGCACGCCCCAAATCCTCCCCCCAGCGGGGGAGGTGTCGGCTCGAAGAGACGACGGAGGGGGAAGAGGCCGGGTCAGCAGCACTTCCCCCCTCCCTCCGCTGCACGGACACCTCCCCCACTGGGGGGCGGATTGTTCACCCCGCCCTTCCCCATCGGAGGAAGGGCGATGTTCAGGAGACACCCAACCATGCCCCAGTCAGCCCCACCCCGATCCCGCATCCGCGCCTTGCACGACCGCGTGCTCGGCAAGGGCCGGCGGCGACCGCGTCATGTACGTAGCAGCGACGCGATCTGGTTGGAGTTGATCGCCAGGACCCTGGCCATGCTGGACGTCGCCGAGCGCGAGATGCGCGCTGCGGCGCGGGACTATCCGCCTCAGGTGCTGGCCGAGTACCTGGCCGGGGCGGCCGAAACGCGGCGCGAGCTGGAAAGCCAGCGCCGCGATATTCTGGACGGGATGGCCAGTTAGCCCCTACTCCGCCGCCACCATCGCGGCGTCGGCCTTGGCCTCGACCCGGACGGCGCCGCCCATGGGCTTCAAGTCGAGGTCCTGGAACAGGGCGCTGTCCTCGTCCTGGCCGGGCAGCGGGGTGGTCAGCAGCTTGCCGCCGACGAAGATCGAGTTGGCGCCGGCCATGAAGCACAGGGCCTGCAGCTCGCGACTCATGCCCTCGCGGCCGGCCGACAGGCGGACCATGGATTTGGGGCAGACGATGCGGGCGACCGCGATGGTGCGGACGAACTCGATGGCGTCGATGGCCTTGCCTTCCGACAGGACCTTGTCGCCCAGCGGCGTGCCGCTGACCGGAACGAGGCCGTTGATCGGCAGGCTGTCGGGGTGGGCCGGCAGGGTGGCCAGCTGGTGCAGCAGGCCCGCGCGGTCGCGGCGCTGCTCGCCCATGCCGACGATGCCGCCGCAGCAGGTGCTCATGCCGGCGTCGCGCACATGGGCCAGGGTGTCGAGGCGCTCCTGATAGGTGCGCGTGGTCACCACGTCCTTGTAGTAGTCGGGGCCGGTGTCGAGGTTGTGGTTGTAGTAGTCGAGGCCGGCGGCCTTCAGGGCTTTGGCCTGATCGGCGGTCAGCATGCCCAGCGTGGCGCAGGTCTCCAGGCCTAGGGCCTTCACCTCGCCGATCATCTCGGTCAGCTTGGGCAGATCGCGGTCCTTCAGCTCGCGCCAGGCCGCGCCCATGCAGAAGCGCTGGGCGCCGCCGTCGCGGGCCGCGCGAGCCTTGGCCACCACGTCGTCGGCGGCCATCAGCTTCTCGGCCTTCAGCCCCGTCTTGAAGTGGGCCGACTGGCTGCAATAGCCGCAGTTCTCGGCGCAGCCGCCGGTCTTGACCGACAAGAGCTGCGACAGCTGGATCTCGGAGGGATCGAAGTGCGCCCGGTGAACGTTGGCCGCCTGGAACATCAGCTCCATGAACGGCAGGGCGAACAGGGCCTCGACCTCAGCAAGCGTCCAGTCGTGGCGGGGGGAAGCATTGATCTGACTCATGGCCGCGACGTTTGGACCGACACATGACGGTTGGCAAGAGTTCCGCTAGAGCAGTAGGCGACGGGTCGGGGAGACGCGCTTTTCATGGATCGCGAGATCGAGCTGAAGTTCCTGATCCCGCCCGAGGCGGCCGAGGCGATCCTGGGCGCGCTGGACGGCGAGGGCGCGGTGCGCCAGCTCGACGCCACCTATTACGACACCGCCGACCATGCGCTGCGCCGGGCGGGCTTTGGCCTGCGGGTGCGCGACGGCGAGGGCGGCCGCAAGCAGACTCTGAAATCGGCCTCGGCCGGCGGGGTGTTCTCGCGCGGCGAATGGGAAGAAAAGATCGCCGGGCCCGCGCCCGATCGCGACGCTCTGGCCCGCACGCCGGTGGGGGAGATGCTGGCCGAGGCGGCGCTCTCGCCGGTGTTCACCACGCGGGTCGAGCGGGTGATCCGCATGGTCCGTAACGGCGAGACGCTGATCGAGGTGGCGCTGGATCGCGGCCAGCTCAGCGCCGGCGAGCGCCACGCGACGGTGTGCGAGCTCGAGCTCGAACTGAAGTCGGGCGAGCCTGCGGCGCTGTTCGACCTGGCCCGCGCCCTGGCCCGCCACGCGCCGCTGCGCCTGTCGCTGGTCAGCAAGGCCGAGCGCGGCTACGGCCTGGCGGCCGGCGAGGCGGCGGCGGTGCGCCGGCCGCCGCTGGCGCTGTCGCCGGACGCGAGCGTCGGCGAAGCCTTGCAGGCGATCGGCCAGGCGGGCCTCGCCCACCTCTGCGCCGCACTCGAGGCCCTGCGTGAGCGGCCCGAGCCGGAAAACGTCCACCAGGCCCGCATCGCCGCGCGCCGGCTGCGGGCCTTGCTGAAGATCTTCAAGCCCCTGTCGCGCGACCCCGCCGCCCGGGCGCTCAACGCCGAACTCGGCGAGCTGGCCGGCGAACTGGACACGGCTCGCGATCTCGACGTCTTCGTCGGCGAGGTCTGGGAGGCGACGACGGCGACCTTCGAGGGCCGAGACGCCTTCGACCGGGGCCTCAAGGCCGCCCGCGCCAACGCCTACCTGCGCATGGAGGCCGCCCTCGAAAGCCCCCGCGCGCGCGATGTGTTGCTGGAAGCCGCCGCCTGGCTCGAAGCCGGCGCCTGGACAAGCGATCCCGCCCTCGCCGCGCTTCGCGAACGCCCCGCAGCCGCCTTCGCGGCAAGCCGGCTCGATCGCCTGCGCCGCCGCGTGAAGAAGGCCGCCAAGCGCTTCGACGACCTCGACGCCCATGAGCGCCACCGGCTCCGCCTGAAGGGGAAGACTCTCCGCTACGCCGTCGAGGACCTTGCGGCGCTGTTCCCCGACCATCCGCGCCGCGCCGAACGCTTCCTCGCCGCCGCCAAGCGGGTGCAGGACACGCTGGGCGCGCTTAACGACCGCTCGGTCCGTCAAAGCGTCGTGGACGCCGCCGCCCATGGCGACATCGCTCTCGCACACGATGCGGCGAGCGTTGTCCTGCAAGGCGATGAGATGAAGCCGCTACGCAGGGCTCACGAGGCGCTCGAAGACCTGGTCGAAGCAGAGACCTTCTGGTGAAGGCCAGAGAACGCAAAAAAGCCGCCTAACGGCGGCTTCTTTACAATCAGACCTTGGGTGCGGGGACAGGATTTGAACCTGTGACCTTCAGGTTATGAGCCTGACGAGCTACCGGGCTGCTCCACCCCGCGTCAGGGT